>JAYTVT010000045.1:0-20232 GCA_043743835.1 Betaproteobacteria bacterium | reverse complement strand
TCCGCTCATGTCCCCCGGGACCGGCTTCGCCGGTCCCTCCTCCTAATACTTCGCTGCGCCCGGTACCCATTGCCCTCGTCCATCCACCATGGAGGCGGCCCAAGAGAGTCGGCACGCCACCGCCGGTGCCTGAGCGGGCGATTGGGGTGCCCTGCGGAGCGAAGTATTAGGAGGAGCGGCGCGCGAAGCCCGGCGCGGGGGAGAGAGCCCGGACACAAACAGTCCAGTGGACTGTTTGTGCCTGGCGAGCGCCCGGTGCGCAAGCGCCGGGCATGAGCGCAGCAGGGCATCCCAAGCGCACGCGATCGCCACAGACTGCCGCAGATCGAAAGTCAGCAATGCGCCGCAAGCCGAACTGGCGTACCAGCCAGGATGGGTGCGAATCTACGCAAACGGGTATCAGCTCATCCGGGGCCTGGGCAGAGAGCTCAACGCCTGCCCATGCGCCAGCGTTGGTTCTTGCGCCAGGCAAGCGCTGGTGTTGTCGGTACGGCTGGTCACCCACCGCTGAGCGCCAACACCACAGCCACATCGTCCTGCGACGCTAGCGCATGCTGCATGTCGCGCACACCCAGCCCGTTGACAAAGATGCGCATGTTGGCGCGCAGCAGGCCCTGCTCGTCCACCACCCGAAAGCGCAGCCCGGGGTAGCGCTGGTCCAGGTCGGCAAACAGCTCATGCAAGGTCAGGCCCTGCGCATCCACATGTGACTCGCGGGTGTAAGAGCGCAGTGCGCCGGGGATAAGCACCTTCATCGCGCTGCGCCCCGCGCACAAGATGGAGCCAACGGCGTCATGCCAGTTCGGCCACTTCCACGGCGTAGATCTCAGGCAGGTGGCGCGCGATGTTGGACCAGCGTGCGCCCTCATCGCGGCCTATCCAAAGTTCACCGCTGGTGGTGCCCAGATAGAGCGCGGGGTTGGCTTGGCTGTCTACGGTCATCGCCTGGCGCTTGCATGTCCACCATGCCTGGCTCTGGGGCAGGCCCTCGTCCTGCCGCTGCCAGGTGCGGCCCGCATTGCGGGTGACATAGGCGGCCGGTTTGCCGTCGGGGCTGGTGCGCGGCCAAACGGTGGTGCCATCCATCGGGAAGACCCAAGCGGTATCGGGGTCGCGCGGGTGCACCACCATGGGAAAGCCGATGTCGCCCACCCGCTTGGGCAACTTGCGGCCGATGCGCTGCCAGGTGTCGCTGGCCGCGCCACCGGGCATGGTCGAAGCACGGTCCAGCAGGTAAACGCCGCAGTGGTTCTGCTGGTACAGCCGGTCGGGTTGGCTGGGGCACAGGCGCACGCAGTGCGGGTCGTGGAAAGAGATGTCGGTGGGCGTGAAGCCTTCCACCACCTCCATGCCCTGAACCAGCGTGGACCAGCTGCGGCCCGCGTCGCGCGACTCGTGCACACCACCGCCCGACATGCCGAAATACAAGTGCGCCGGGTCACGTGGGTCGACGATGATGGAATGCAGCTTGGGGCCGTCGGGTGTGCCGTCCTGCACCGTGCCCATCCAGCCGCGGAACTGCGCGTCGTCGTTCACGGATGGCAAGGGCGACCACGTCACACCGCCGTCTTCGGAACGGAAAAGGCCCTGCGGAGACGTGCCGGCGTACCAGGTGCCGGTTTCACTGGCGTGCCCCGGCGTCAACCAGAAGGTATGGTCCACCGAGCGTGCCGGCAGCGCGTTGCGCGGCGCCGCAAAAGCCGGTGGTTGCTGCGCTTCTTTCCAGGTGCGGCCCAAGTTGGTGGAGCGAAAAATAGTGGGACCCAGGTGCCCGGTCTTGGCCGCCGCCAGCAAGGTGCGTCCATCGCGCGGGTCCAGCTGCACATGGCTGATGGTGTGGCCCAGAAAGTGCGGGCCGTCGGCGGTCCAGGTCTTGCGCTTGGCGTCGCTGTAAAAGAACCAGGCGCCTTTGCGGGTGGCCACCAAAACGACCTGGCGTTTGGCGGCACTGGGCTTGTTGCGCGCGGCAGTTTTGGGGGCGGTCTTGGCAGCGGCTGGTGTTCGGGTCATGGCTTGTCCTTGACGAGGGTGAAATGACGGGTCGGTTGTCAACCGGCCGCCGCGTTCAAAGGCGAACGATTTCTTTGAAGCCGCCCCAGAACATGCGCTTGCCATCAAAGGGCATCTGCTCTGGGCTGACTTGGGCCATCAGCGGGTCCGCCATGACCTTCTTGTTGACCGCGTCGCGGTGCCGGCGCGACTTGAAGACGATCCACGAAAAGACCACCACCTCATCGGCCTTGAGCTTGACGGCCTGCGGAAACGAGGTGAGCTTGCCCGGCTTGACATCGTCGCCCACACACTCGTGTACCTCCAGTGCGCCGTGTTGAATCCACAGCGCACCATACTTGCGCGCGATGCGGCGGTAGGCGGCCACCTTGTCTTTGGGCAGAGGAATCACAAAACCATCGACATAAACGCTCATGACGGGCCTCCTTCAGGCTGGTTGTGGTGCGCGCGGGCGAGCAGCAGTTCGCGTTCGCGTGCGTTGCGGGTCAGTTCGGCGGCGCGCAACCATTGCGCGCGTGCCTCGTCCATACGGCCCAGGCGGGCCAAAAGATCAGCCAACACGCTGGGCAGCCAGTGATACTGCGCCAGCGCTGGTTGCGCCAGCAGGGCTTGCACCAAGGGCAGCGCCGCCGCCGGGCCATGGGCCTGGCCGATGGCCACCGCGCGGTTCAGTGCCACCACCGGCGACGGCTGCTGCAGCAACAGCGCGTCATACAGCTCGCAGATGGCCGGCCAGTCGGTTTCCTGCGGCTGCCACGCACGGGCATGGCAGGCTGCGATGGCCGCCTGCAGCGCATAGGGGCCCATGGGCTGCCCGGCTGATCGATTCAGGTCCTGGGCTTGCGCCAGCGCGGCCAGACCGCGCCGGATCAACAAGCGGTCCCAGCGCCGCCGGTCCTGGTCCATCAGCAGCACGGCGCGCCCCTGCGCATCCACGCGCGCAGCCGATCGCGAGGCTTGAATTTCCATCAAAGCCAGCAGGCCGTGCACTTCAGGTTCCCCGGGCACCAGGGCCGCCAGCATGCGGCCCAGGCGCAAGGCCTCGTCGCACAGGGCGGGGCGCAGCCAGTCGTCACCGCTGGTGGCGGCGTAGCCTTCGTTGAAGATCAGGTAGACCACTTCCAGCACGCCCGCCAGTCGCGCGCCCAATTCATCGCGGCCCGGCAGTTCGAAGGGCACACGCGCATCGCTCAAGCTGCGCTTGGCGCGGACGATGCGCTGGGCCATCGTGGTTTCGCTGACCAAAAAGGCGCGGGCGATTTCGTCGGTGCGCAAGCCCGCCACCAGCTTCAAGGTCAGCGCCACTTGAGCGTCGCGCGCCAGCACCGGGTGGCAGGCGGTGAAGACCAGGCGCAGCACATCGTCTCCCACCACATCCTCTTCGGCGGCCATCAGGATGTCGGTGACGCTGGGCTCGAACATGGCCTGTCGAGCTTCGTCGTCCTGGGCCAAAGCCTCGTGCTCCAGCGCGGCCATGGCGCGGTGCCGCAGTCCATCGAGCGCTCGACGCTTGGCGGCGGTGGTCAGCCAGGCCCCGGGGTTGTGCGGCACACCATCGCGCGGCCAGTGTTCCAGCGCGGCCACCAGGGCGTCGCCCGCACACTCCTGCGCCAAGCCCAGGTCGTGGGTAAGCCTGGCGACCGCACCAATGACCCTGGCCGACTCCAGCCGCCAGACGGTGGCGATGGCATCCGAGGTGGCCGCGTGGGTGGCTTGCACGTCGTTAGGGCGCTACAGCCGTTGCAGCGATCGGCTTGGCGAGGTCGCGAAGGCGCTCAGCCAAGGCGGGCGTGGATGCGGGTCCAAGCACCAAATTCCTATTGCGCCTGGGGTGCTGGAACCATGTAAACCAACTCCCAGATGTGACCGTCCAGGTCTTCGAAACCATGTGCGTACATGAAGCCGTGGTCCTGGGGCTGTCGCGGCACCTGGGCGCCAGCCGCCACGGCCTTGGCAACCAAGGTGTCAACCTCGGCCCGACTTTCGCAACTCAGGCACACCAGCACTTCGGTGCTGGTCTTGGCATCGGCCACCGGCTTGTTGATGAAGCTGGCAAAGAAGTCACGCGTCAGCAGCATGGCGTAGATCCGGTCCCCCAGCACCAGGGCGGCACCTTGGTCGTTGGTGAAATCGGGGTTGAAGGTGTAGCCCAAAGCGCTGAAAAAGGCCTTGGACCGCGCCATGTCGGCCACCGGCAGGTTGACGAAAATCTGTGCGTGCATGAGGTTCCTTGCGTGGCCTGTCAGCCTGTTGCGGGTGAGAAGTCTTCAGCTTCGAACAGCTGCCGCACCTCGATCTGGCAGGCGCTGCCGTTCAGCGTCGGGTTGGGGTAACGGCGCGACCACTCGACGGCCTCTTCCCGGGACCGCACCTGAATCAAGGTGTAGCCCGCGATCAGGTCGCGCTCGTGGGTGAAAGGCCCGTCCAAAACCTGGCGTTGACCGTCGGCCCCGATCGCCACGCGCCAGCCATGGGCGCTGGCTTTGAGCCCAGCGCCGTCCAGCAGCACACCGGCGCGCGCCAACTCTTCGTGGAAAGCGCCCATCTGAGCCAGCAAAGACGCGGGCGGCATCACGCCCGCTTCACTGTCGGCGGTGGCTTTGACGATGATCATGAAGCGCATCTTGATTCGCCCCTTTCAGAGCCACGACGAACAACAGGGTCCGCTTTCGACACCGCAGGCCTGGCCCTGGGGAAACCACGGGGTCTACAAGAAGCAGGGCCCCGTTTCGCGCACTTCAACCGTGGCCCAGGCCGCCGCCGGGCAGCGTGCAGCCCAGGTCAACGCTTCGTTGACCGTGGCGACGTTCAACAGGAAGAACCCGCCAATCATTTCCTTGGCTTCGGCGAACGGGCCGTCCAGCACACGGGCGCTGGCGCCTTCAGGGGCTTGCAGCCGCTTGGCAGCCGTGGCCAGCGAGCTGCTGGCCATCAGCACGCCGGCCCGCCGCAACGCATCGGTGTAGTCCAGCATTTGCTGGTAAGCGAGCTTGCCCCCATCCAGGCCGCGTTCCTCGCGCTGGCCCAGGGGTTCGACGATGAACAACATGTGCGGCATGACGGTTTCTCATTCCAATGTGGCGCTTCCATTTTGCTTGAAGCACTCACCGCAAGCGCGCCATGGCAGGTCCGCAATCGGGGCGCGTGGCAGATGCTGCAAGCCAGCAGGGCTGGCTCCTTTGGCGCGTGCGTCAGAAGGCACCCATGTCGCCTCTAGCTGACTGCCGCCCCGTGGCGACCCCATTGATCCCCAGTTGGCGACCGCGGCGGCCTGGCTTACCGTTGCCGCATGAACCTGCCTTTGAACCACGGCCAAACGCGCCCCGCCCGCCTGACGACCTACTTCGATTGGTTGGCTCGCGAACGGGGCCTGCACTTCGACAGCTACGACGCCCTGTGGCGCTGGAGCGTCACCGACCTGAGCGCCTTCTGGCAGAGCGTGTGGGACTTCTTCGACATCGAGTCCCCCACACCGCACCGCGCGGTGCTGGAAAACGCCGTGATGCCAGGCGCCCGCTGGTTCCCCGGCGCGCAGCTCAACTACGCCCAGCAAGCATTGCGCCACACGCCCAGCGCCCACGCTGCTGGGCACCCGGCCATCGTGTTTCAGAACGAGCGCATGGCCAAGCCAGAGGAAATCTCGTGGCCCGAACTGAAGCGCCAGGTGGGCGCGTTTGCCGCGCGCTTGCAGGCTGCCGGCGTGGAACCGGGCGACCGGGTCTGCGCCTACCTGCCCAACATCCCAGCCACCATCGTCGCCTTTTTGGCCTGCGCCAGCGTGGGTGCGATCTGGAGCGTGTGCAGCCCCGACATGGGGCCGGTGGCCGTGCTCGACCGCTTCCGCCAGATTGCGCCCAAGGTGCTCGTGGCGGTGGATGGCCAGGTCTGGGCGGGTGTGACACACGACCGCCGACCCGTGCTGCGCGAGGTGCTGGCGCAGCTGCCCAGCGTGCAACACCTGGTGCTGTTGGCCGACGTGGACGAAGCCGCCCGTGCTGCAGACTTTGCGCGCGAAGGCCTGGCCACCCATGACTTCCCCGATTGGACGGCCGGAAACCCCGGCGACCCTGACGATTGGCAACCCCGCTGGCTGCCTTTTGACCACCCGCTGTGGGTGGTCTACAGCAGCGGCACCACGGGCCTGCCCAAGCCCATCGTGCACAGCCACGGCGGTGTGTTGATCGAAGCACTGAAGGGCGGCGCGCTGCACAACGACATTGCGCCCAGCGTGGGCACAGGTGAGCGCTTCCACTGGTTCAGCAGCACCGGCTGGATCATGTGGAACGGGCAGGTCAGCGGCCTTCTGGGCGGCACCACGGTCTGCATCTACGACGGCAACCCCGGCGGCCCCGCCAAGGCGCCCGACTGGGGCACCTTGTGGCGCTTTGCCGCCCAAGCCGGTGTGACCTGGTTCGGCGCGGGGGCAGCCTTCTTCGCCAGCTGCCTGAAGGCCGGTGTGGTGCCGCAGCAGCAGGGCGACTTGTCCAGGCTACACGCCATTGGCAGCACCGGCAGCCCGTTGTCCGACGAGTGCTACCAGTGGATCTGGGACCAATGCCCCCAGGTCAACGGCCGGGACATCTGGCTCAACCCCATCAGCGGCGGCACCGACTTTGCCGGCGCCTTTGTCGCGGGCGTGCGCACCCTGCCGGTGGTGCGCGGCGAGATGCAGGCGCGCTGCCTGGGCGCGGCGGTGGCCGCCTTCAGTGAAAACGGCCGCGAGCTGACGGACGAAGTCGGCGAACTGGTCTGTACGCAGCCCATGCCGTCCATGCCGCTGTACTTCTGGAACGACGAAGGCAACCGGCGCTACATCGACAGCTACTTCGACATGTTCCCCGGCAGAGACGGGAAGCCTGCGGCATGGCGCCACGGCGACTGGATCCGCATCACGCCGCGCGGCGGCGCGGTGATCTACGGCCGCAGCGACGCCACCATCAACCGCCACGGCGTGCGCATGGGTACGGCTGAGCTTTACCGCGCGGTGGAAGTCCAGCCCGAAGTGCTGGACAGCCTGGTGGTCGACCTGGAATACCTGGGCCGCGAGAGCTGGATGCCACTGTTTGTGGTGCTGCGCGAAGGGCTGACGCTGGACGCAGCACTGCAGCAACGCTTGCGGCAGGCCATCAAGGTGGCTTTGTCACCGCGCCACGTGCCCAGCGACATCTTTCAGGTGCCGGCCATCCCGCGCACGCTGTCGGGCAAGAAGATGGAGCTGCCAGTGAAAAAACTGCTGATGGGCGCCAATGCAGCCCAGGTGCTCAACCGCGACGCCATGGCCAATGCCGATTGTGTGGACTGGTTTGTGGCGCTGGCGGCGCGGCGCAGTGCAGCCGTCCAGAAATAAGCCCTTGGAGGTGCCAGACCGCCAAGGGCGAAGGGTGACTTCAACGAATGCCGACGAACATCAAACCAAGGCCGCAGCATCGGCGGCCACTGCGGCCTTCTTGGGTCAGCTGGGCTGCGCCACGATCGTCACGCGGCGGTTCTCAGGCGCCGCCGGCTCACTGGGCTTCATCAGCGCGCTGGAGCCTTTGCCCACCGCGTTGACACGCTCGGCCGCCAGGCCATGTGAACCCATCAGATAGCCGCGCACGCTTTCAGCGCGGGCCTGGCTGAGCTTGAGGTTCAGGTCTTCGCTGCCACGCGGGTCGGCGTGACCTTCAATGGTGAAGCGCACGCTGGCCAGCCTTTCAGACTTCATGGCACTGGCCAAAACGTCGAGTGCTTTCTTGGCGTTGCCCGTGAGGTCGGCCGAGTTGGTCACAAACGTCACCAGGATGGACGCACGGGCCGGTTGAGCGGCCGCCGCTGCCGTGCCAGCAGCAGCGGCTGCAGCCGGGCGCACGCCGGGTTTCCAGCTGCGGGTGCGGACGCCGTCATCAGCGCCAGAGGCGGCACCGTCGGCCGGCTTGGCCGCTGGCGCCAGGGCGTCGATCAGGGCTTGCTGCGTGACTTGGCCTTCACGCAACACCCGCTCTTGGGCATGAACTGCACCGACCGACAAGGCGGCCAACAGCGCCACGTTCAAAACCAGGGGAGTGAACTTGCTGCAGAGTTTCATGATGTGCTTTCGGGTGAAACGGTGATGGGTGGAATGCTACGCCTTGCGGCCTTGCAAAGTCTGGGGGGGTGGGCTTCAGGCCGTGCGCTGCGGCTTGGCCAGGCTCTTCAGTGCAAAGCGGCCGTCATTTTCAAACAGCCAGGCTTCCACCAGGCCGTCGGTGCGCAAGAGTTGCCGCGCCTTCGGGCTCAAACCCACCGGTGCAGGCAACCGGGCCACCGATTCCAGCGCGGCGCGGGTCATCTCAGGCTGGTCGGGGTTGTCGCGAAACACTTCGGCCTGCCATTGGTCGTTGTCACCCAGCTTGATGCGCAAGACCACCACGGCGCGCAGCATGGGCTGCGGGCGCTCGTTGTGGACCTGGGTGGCCGAGCTGAGGTAAACGGCGCGGGCAAAGTCGACCTTGACCTGGTCGGTGCTCTGCGCTTGGGCCGGTGAGGCGCCCAGCAGGGCGATCGAAACCGCAGCGGCGGCAACAGCAGCGGCCACGGAGGCCACGAGGGGGGCGAAGGCTTTGGCGTTGCGGATCATGGTGCTCTCTCCTGTGGGTGCTGCCCAGCGGCGCTTGGCATGGGTGCTATTTCGCCACCGCCGCCCCTTCGAGAACAGGACACCAAGGTATACGTTTGGGCGCTTTGGCGGTATACCTTGGTACCGTGTGCCCCGGTTCGTGAACTCTTCAACATCCAGCACCCCTCCACTCGATGAACACGCCCATGAACCCCCACGGCTCCTTGCTGCTCGCCGACGACCACGGCCTGGTGCGCCACGGCTTGCAACTGCTGCTGGCCGATGTGCTGCCCCACCTGCGTGTGCAGTTGGCCAGTTCGCTCAGCGAGACCGTTCACCTGCTGAAGACCGCGGGTCGCTTTGACCTGGTGCTGCTGGACCTGACCTTGTCCGACGTGCACGGCATGGCGGGCCTGCGACGTTTGCGTGAAGACTTTCCCTACGTGCCGGTGGTCATCCTCAGTGCCCAGGACGACCGCGACACCGTGCTGGCTGCGCTGGACAACGGCGCCATGGGTTTCATCAGCAAAGCCGCGTCGCCGTCCGAGCTGAAAGACGCCCTCAACCATGTGCTGGTGGAACACCGCATTCACCTGCCCCAGTCGGTGTCGGGCGGCATGGCGGCGGTGCCGTCCTTGGGCGCGGATGGCAGCGGTGGGCGTGAACTGTCCGAGTTGTCGGCGCTGGGCCTGACCGAACGGCAGATCGAGGTCCTGGGCTACGTGGTGCAAGGACTGCGCAACAAAGAGATTGCACGGCTGCTGGACCGCTCGGAGGTGGTCGTCAAGAAGCACGTCACCGCCACGCTGCAGGCCTTGGGCGCGCCCAACCGCACCAAGCTGCTGGTGCTGCTCAGCCAGCGCGGCTACCGGGTGCCGTCCATGCGGGCTGGCTCCGAAGAATGAGCTCGGCTGACGGGGCTGCAGCCGCGCCCGACGGTCGGGGCGGCAGTGCAGCCACCATCCATGAACAGCTGCCCCGGCGACGCCGTCGCTTGGGCCTGGCTCTGGTAGCCGTAGGCGTGGTGGCCTTGGCCATGCAGACCTGGGGAACCTGGCTGCTGCCCTACGACCTGGCCTCCCTGGAGGCGATGCGCCGGTTGACACGCTCACCCCACCTCAGCGAGGCCCAGCTGGCCTGGGGCTGGGCGCTGATGTGCCTGGCCCTCTTGGCAGCGCTGGCCCGTCGCGCCCAACCCGGCCCGATGCTGGCCTTGGTATGTGGCACCGCATTGGGTTCGGCCCACGCCGCCGTGGGAGGCGGCGCGTCGTCCCTGGCGCTGCTGCTGCTGGTGGGGGTGGCCACCTTGGGCTGGCACAGCTGGCGCGAAGGTGGTCTGGCCTTGTTGCTGGCCCACGGCGCAGCCATGGTGGGTTGGGAGCTCTCGCTGTCCGACTTTCCCAGCCTGTGGTTGGTCTCGCCAGTGCTGGTGGGCATGTTCGTGTGGATCGACCTGATGCACATGCGCGCCAGCGACCGGCGTTTGTACGGCGCCCTGGCCGAACGTGACACCCTGATCACCCATCTGGACCAGCGCACCGCCGAACTGACCGCGCTGCAAGGCGCGCGCACGCAGCTGCTGGCCAGCATCAGCCACGATCTGCGCCAACCGCTTCAGGCCGTGCGGCTGTACGCCGAAGCGCTGCGGGGCCAAGCCAGCCGGCCAGGCGACAACGTCGGCACAGCCGCCCGCCGCGCCGATCTGCTGCGCCAGCAAATGCGAGCCGCCGACGACGCCGTGGCCATGCTGGACCAGTTCAGCGAATTCAGCGCCATTGAGCAAGGTGCGCTGCAGTCGCATCCTGAACTGGTGGACCTGCGCGAGGTGCTGGACGGCGTGGCCGCCACCTTGCAGGCCACGCACCCCCTGAGCACGCTGCGGGTCAGCGTCCATGGCCTGCACCATTGGGTTCACACCGACCGCACCCAACTGGCCCGCCTGGTTCAAAACCTGGCTGGCAATGCGGTGCGCTACAGCCTGGGGGTGCAAGCCGGGAAACCAGCCCGGGTGGTGCTGGCCGTGCGCCCCCATGGCACCGGCCAGGGTCAGGGCCAGGCTCAGACGGGCCTGGCCATCGACGTGTTGGACAACGGCCGGGGCATCCCCGCCGACAAGTTGCAAGCCGTGTTCGAGCCCTATGTGCAACTCGACGGCGCCGACGGTGCCTCGCGCGGCGGTCGCGGCTTGGGGCTGGCGATCGTGCGCGGACTGGCCGCCCAGCTGGGCCTGCAGCTGGCACCGCTGCGCAGCACGCCCGGTCGCGGCACCCGGTTTCGTGTGCTGGTGCCGCCTCCGTTGCGCCGCGCAAGCCCTGCATTGGCTACGCCGGGTCCAACGCCAAGGGCCTTCAACGACAGCAGCCGCCTGGACGGCTGGTTGTTGGCGCTGCTGGACGACGAGCCCGGCCCCCGTGCGGCCTTGCGTGCGGCGCTGGAAGGCGCTGGTGCCACCCTGGTGGACGCAGGCTCGCTGGAGCAGCTGAAACTGCAGCTGGACCAGGAGCCGCGTTTCCCCGATGCCTTGGTCTTCGACCTGGACCTGGGCAGTGGCAAACCCGACGGGGTGGCCGCCATTTCAGAACTTCGCTCGGAGTGGGAGATGCTGGTCCCGGCCGTCATCGTCACCGGCCGCATCGCCGCCATGGGCACCTTGCCCATGCCCAAACGCTGTGCCCTGTTGGGCAAGCCGGTGGCCTTGGCCACCTTGGTGGGCACCCTGAGGCACTTGGCGCCTGCGGTTGCCGGTGCCGCAGTAGCCGACGCCTTGGCGCCACCCACATCCGGGGTCTCCGGGTGAGGACCCCAGCGGTATCCCTCGGGATCATTGGGCACACTGCGGCCTCGTTGTCCAATTCATTCAAGGCGTCTCCCCGCCAACAAGTCGGGGCGCTGAATTCAAGCAGGAAGGAAATCACCATGTCCACATCCGCACGTTGCCTCTCTGGAGCCGTTTTGACGATGGCCTTGTGGTGCACAGGCTTTGCACAAGCCCAAAGCGCGGGCGGGTTCGAGCTCATCACCGCCGCCGAGGCCCAACAAGCGGCCACCGCCGAGCGCAACGCGCCGCCCGAAATCCGCACCCGCAACCTGCCGGCGCCCAAAGGCAACGTGCCGGGCATCCGCGTGCTCAGCCCCACCAGCAGCACCGCAGCGGTGGCAGCACCCTTGCGCATTGAATTGGCCTTCACGCCAACCCCAGGAACCCGCATCGTGCCGTCGAGCTTTCGGGTGCTCTACGGTCTGCTGAAGATTGACCTCACCGACCGCCTGCGCAAGCACGCCACCGTCACCGAAACCGGGGTGGTGGTTGACCGCGCGGTGGTGCCCGACGGCCAGCACCGCCTGATCCTGCAGGTAGCAGACGACCAAGGCAACACGGCCGAGCAAGAACTGCGCATCCGGGTTGGAGCCGCCTCGTGAACCTCAGAGGCCCGGCGCAGGCGCTGTGGCTGACCAGCCTGACGGCCGCAGCGCCAGTGATGGCTCAGCCCGCTCAGCCGCAGGCCACCGCGGCGTCGACAGCGGAGCCCGCGGCCAAACTGTCACCGCTGTTGGGGCAGGTGCTGGGCCGGGTGACCAGCCAAGTGGCACCCAGTGCCGACGCGAACACAGCGGCCCAAGACGGTTTGTTCAGGCGGCTGGCCTTGCAACACAAGGGTGCACTGCAAGGCGCCGACAGCGCCAAGTCCACGGCCATGGTGCCCGCGTTGGGCTATGCCATGGAGCAACTCGATCCCGGCAGTTTTGCGGTGTTGCGGCCAGTGGCCGTGGGTGGAAGTGGCGCCATGCTGCGCACCGGCGACGTCTTTGTGCTGCAGTTTTCCACCAGCCTGCCCGGCCAGGTGAGGCTGGAAAACATCGACCCCAAGGGCCGCGTGGCCGATCTGGGCACCTACACCGTGCTGGTTGACCAACTCAACCGCCTGCCGCGTGACAAAGGCATCCAGTTGCAGGGCCAACCCGGGCTGGAACGATTGCGCTTTTACTTCTACCCTTGCCTGCCGGCCGAAGCGGCTGGCAAGCGTTGGGCGGCGGATTTCCAAGGCAAGCTGCCGGCCTGTGCGGCGGCGCCTGTTCAACAGACGACACTGTCTCGGGCGCTGGGCGTGGTGGCGCCACGTGCACTGGTCAACCTGAGCCAGCCCGATGCCCACCTGGCCTTTGCAGGCAGCAACGACTACCAACCCGGAGAGGTCACTTTGATGGAAGCGCAGATCCGGCACGAAGGACGAACCCATGCGCGCTGATGCCGCCCGCCACCCCGCCTTGCAAGTGGGGCCGCTCTTGCCCTTGGCCTTGGCCCTGACCCTGGCCTTGACCCTGGTGCTGCACGCACCACCCGCGCAGGCCCAGGGCAACGCTGCTGTGGCACCGGAAACGCGCGACATGATCGAAGCGCTGAAGCCTTCACGCAACCGCAACCTCTTGGTGCGCCAAACGCCCAGCACCCCGGCGGCTGCCACCAGCAGCCCAGGCGCCACCACCGCGGCGCAGCCCGTCGCGACACCTGCGCCTGTCACAGCCACGGCACCTGCTCCAGCACCTGCTCCGGCACCTGCTCTGGCCCAACCCCCCTCACCCACTGCCGCAACGTCCACGGCAGCCAACACCACACCCACCACCACGACGCCAGCCGTTACCAACGCGCCCACGCCCTCAACCGTTGCGCCACCTGCACCGCCCGCACCCAGCAAGCCGCCGGTGGTGGTGTCCGCACCGACGCCAGCCACGCCAGCGGCCCCGCCTCGGCCGGTGAGCCCAGCGCCGGCAGCCGGCCTCGTGGCGGCCGAGCCAGCGCCCAGCTTGTCGCTGGCCATCCAGTTCGAGTTGAACTCGGCCCGTGTGCGCCCTGAGAGCGGCCCCGTGCTGGGCAACCTGGTGGCTGCCATGACTTCAGCCGATCTCAAGGCTCACCGCTTTGTGATCGAAGGCCACACCGACGCCCGGGGCAACCCCGCCACCAACCAGCTGCTGTCACAGCAGCGCGCTGACGAGGTGCGCCTGTACCTGGTGGCGCTGGGCGTACACCCGTCGCGCCTGCGGGCCGTGGGCAAGGGCTCCAGCGAATTGGTCAACGCCCGCGATCCCTTGTCTGCCGACAACCGCCGCGTGCGCGTGGTCACGCTGGAGTGATGCACATGCGCTCGGTCGCTTCTTCAACATGTTGGCCGCTGCTGAAGCTGCTGCCCCTGGCAGCCCTGGCCAGTGCCTGCCTGCTGGCGGCCACAGCCCAAGCCCAGTCCACACCCGCGGTGCGCAACACCCGCCACGCGCTGGTGATCGGCATCGGCGAATACCTGGACCCCAACGTGCCCGCGCTCAGGGGCATCCCGCACGACATGGTCAGCGCCCAGCGCATGGCCGCCGCCATGGCCATACCGGCGGCCAACATCCGTGTGTTGCGCGACCAGGACGCCACCGCCGAGCGCATCCGCGCCGAGATCGCGGCGCTCAACACCCGGGTGGCCGATGGCGACCGGGTCTTCATCTACTACTCGGGGCACGGCACACGCACCTTTGACGAGAGCGTGAAACAAGACGGTTGCACCGAAGGCCTGCTGGCCACCGACGGCCAGGTGTTGACCAATGTGGAAATGGGCCAGCGGCTGGCGCCGTTGGCGCAGCGCGCCGACAAGATGCTGGTCTTTTATGACGCCTGCTTTTCAGGCGGTGTGGCAGGGGCCCCGTTTCGCACCCGCTCGCTCAACATCGGCGGCGCGGCCATCACGCCCAAGTTCACCCGCGCCGGCGCGCCGGCCATGTGCTCGCAGCCCAGCAACTTCCGCACCCGCAGCCTGGCCCTGGTCATGCAGCAAGAACAAGCCTTGCCACAAAACGTGGTGCATGTGGCGGCCAGTCGGCCCGATGAAGTCAGCTTCGACAGCAGCACCCAAGGCGGTTTTGCCACCGCGGGCTGGCGCGACTGTCTGTTGGGCCAGGCCAAGGACCTGGACGGCAGCGGTGCCATCACCGTCGACGAAGTCACACGCTGTGCGCAAGCCAAAGTCACCGCAGGCCTGGCCGGGCAGCCGGGCATCCTGGGCCAGCAGATGACGGTTGCCGGCAACGGCAACTTCGTGCCGGCCTGGATGGGCGCGGCCTTTGCGGTGCCGGCCGCCGCTGCCAGCACTTTGTCCTCACTGCCGTCGGCCACGCTCACGCCTGCTGCTGCAGTTGCACCCGCGCCTGCGGCCGGGCCCGCGATACCGGTTGCGCCTGCGGCACCGCCCCCTCGGCTGGCAACACCGGCCGAGGTCTTGAGCGAACTGCATCAACAGCGCGACGGCAGCCGCCGTGTGGTGGCCACCTTGCGCAAGCAGCGCCTGAAGATCGGCAGCGACACACTCGAGATGGACATCACCCCTGCACGCGACGGGCATCTTTACATCGCTTTGGCCGGCAGCGACGGCAAAAGCCTGTACCTGCTTTACCCCAACGACTTGGCCACCGACAACCGCGTGCGAGCCGGCCAACGCGTGAGCCTGCCAGGCCCGGGTTGGGACGTGGTGGCCGGCGGGCCGGTGGGCACGGAGACCCTGCTCGTGATGGTCACCGACGCACCCCGCGACTTGCAGGGCCTGGCCCAAGAAAAGAGCGGGCCTTTCATGAAGACCTTGTTGGACGGCAGTGGCCGCGCTCGCTTGCAGTGGGTGTTGTCCAACGGCACACCGTCACGCGAGTGCGGCAAAGCAGGCGCAGCCAGTTGTTCCGACGCTTTTGGGGCCGCCTTGTTGACGGTGGAAGCGGTGAAGTGATGACCTTGCAACGACAGCAACGTCAAGCGGCTGTGCGTTGGCAACCCGCGTTGGTAAGCCCTCACCACAGACGGCGGCCCACCCACAGCTGAACCAAGGCTGAAGCGGCTCAAGCCGTGGCCAAGGCCACGATGGCGGATAGAGGCAAGGCGCCCGACTGACGGCGGCGTTCAACACCGCTTTGCAAACGCACCAAGGTGGGAATGCTGCGGATGCCAAAGCGCTGGCTCAGGCCCGGGTTGTCGTCGCTGTTGACCTTGACCAGCAACGCCCGCCCCTTCAATTGCCCGGCAGCCTGCTTGAACGCCGGGGCCATGGCCTTGCACGGCCCACACCATGGCGCCCAGAAGTCCACCAGCACGGGCCTTTGGGTGGCCCCCACTACGGCGTCGAAGTTGGCGTCGGTCAGCTCGACAGGCAAGCCATCAAGCAGCGCTTGGCCGCACTGGCCGCAGCTGGGCGCGTCATCGATGCGGGCCACAGGCAGCCGGTTCGTAGCGCCGCAGTGTGGGCAAGGCAGTTGGATGCGGGTGTCGTTCATCCCCAGCAGGTGGCGACCAGGGGCTTCGGTTTCAAGCCCCGGCCTTGTCAGCCTGACCAGAGTTTGAGCATCAATGGGGTTGCGCCTTCAAACGCAAGGCCAGCGCGTCACCCACAAAGCGCATGAAGGCCCGCACCCGCGCGGTTTCGCGCAAGTCAGGGTGGGTCAGCATCCACACCGGCACGCTGAGCTCAGGAATCACGTCCGACACCGCAACCAGTTCGGGCAAGCGCGTTTCCATGAAGGTGGGCAAGATGCCCACGCCAACACCGGTGCGCAGCATGGCGCCCACGGCATTGAAGATGTCCACCCGCACGCGCACTTGGGCAGGCAACAGGTGCTGGCGCATCCAGCGGTCGTAAACCCGGTGCACGCTGTCGCGCTCGAAGGCCACCCAGGGCGCGTCGCGCAGCAGCTCGTTCAAGGGCGTTACGGTCTGCGGCAAGGACTTGGCGCCGCGCAGCGCGTAGACCCGGCAAAACGTCATGCCCAGCTGCCGCCCCACCAGGTGATCGGCCACGCTGGCCGACAAACGCAAGGCCACGTCGGCCTGCAACTGCGCCATGCCCGGGGCGTTGGGCTCGCGGCGGGCCAGGTCCATCAGCACTGCGTTTTCGATCACCTCCACCTCGATGCTCGGGTGGGCCCGCGCAAAGTCGGCCAAGGGCTGGGGCAAAAGATGCTCCATCACCACAAAGGCCGTGCTCAGGCGCAGCACGCCGGTCATTTCGCGGTCGCGACCCAGCACGCGGCGCTCGATCTCTTCGGCCTGGTCGGCCATGCGCCGGGCCTGCTCCAGCACGGCCGCGCCGGCCTCGGTGGGGTACCAACCCGCGCGAGCGCGCTCAAACAGGCGCGCGCCCAACGTGGCTTCCAGCGCGTCCAGGCGCCGCTGCACCGTGGTGGCGTTGACGCCCAGCCGGCGCGCAGCTGCCGCCACCGAACCCAGCTGACCTATGGCCAGCGCGTGGCGAAGGTCGCTCCACTCCAGTTGTGACATGAATGTGGCTCCAAAACTGCGGAAATGCAGACTCTAGTTGCATTTCATGGCATTGCTTGCAAGTGTGCAAGTCCATAGAGTCCTGGCTATGGACCCGCGCACCGCCCCTACGACTACGCTGCGACTGCTGGAACGCCCGCCGCGCCAGCGTTTCAGCCAGCCAGCGGCCAGGGCTCCAGGTCCCATCAGCTGGTGGCAACGCTGGCTGGCCTGGAAACCGTCGCCACCGCGGTGACTGCGCCGGCGCCAGGCGCCTGAAGCATTTGCAGGTTCCGGGTCTCATGTCGGGTCTGTTTTGGCCGATAAAGCCAAGACGAAACCCCGCCAGAGCCCACCATGCAGACATCCACCGCCGTCCAAAACACCTTTGGCCATGCCAATCCGCATGCCCTGGCCGTCATCCTGGAGGCCAGCGAGACCAAACGCATCATCGCGGCCACCGACATCTTTGACATCTCGGGCATCAAACTCTGGGCCAGCAACCAGCCGGTGTCCTCGGCGTTGCAGCGCAAGCTGCTCGACCGCCAGTTGCGTCAGCCCTTGGAAAGCTGCCTGATGGCCGAAGACGGCGTCACTGGAGCCACGCTGGTGCGTTCGCTGCAAGAGTTGGTGGTGGCTGATTCGCCCTTGGCCCCGCTGCTGCGCCCCCACGCGCCCAAGCTGGTGCGCGAAGCCAGCCACTTGCCGCTGCACCCGGTGGTGCAGCTGCTGCTGACCGCCGTGCAGACCGCGCGCCCGCAGGCCTACGACCACGCCGTGGCCGCCATGGCGCTGAACGGCGCCTTGGTGGTCGCCAACGGCGGTGACACGCCTGAGATCCGGGTGGCCATGCTGTGCGGCCTGGTGCACGACCTGGGCGAGATGTACATCGACCCCCAGTACGGCGAAGCCGATGCCGACCGCGACCTCGACTTCATCAGCTACCAGCAGTTGGTGGTGCACCCGCACGTGGGCCATCTGCTGATCAAGCAACTCACCAACTACCCCAGTGCGGTAGCCCGTGCGGTGGCCGAACACCACGAGCGGCTGGACGGCTCGGGCTACCCCCACGCGCTCAAGGGCAGCGAGCTGTCGCCCATGGGCCGCCTGCTGGCGGTGACGGAGGCCACACTCAACGCCATCCGCGGCGACTACGGGCAACTGCTGCACGCCAGTGTGGCCTTGCGCGCGGTGCCTGGGGAGTTCGACCTGAACTGGGTTGGCAAGGTCAGCCATGCGGTGGCGTCACAGACAGCTGCTACGGCCGTGATGGAAACGGCAGACATCCAAGGGCGCCTGGAAGCTTTGGGTGGGGTGCTGACAGCCGCCGAAAACCAGGTGGCCGTGCTGGCGCAAACGGCCCAGCTACCGGCCCTGAAACAGGCCCTGGCCCTGTCTCAATTCCTGATCGGCCGCTTGCGTGCAGGCTGGAACGAAAGCGGCATGTGGAACCCCAGCGCACTGCTGAGCGCTGACGCGGCTGAAGTCGAGGCTGTGGAGGACGAGCTCTACTTCCGCCTGCGCGGCGTGCAGCGAGCCACCCTGTTGCTGGCTGGCCAGCTGCCGCCGGATGAAGCCGCCACCTTGAACCGCTTCTGCGACACGCTGGCCATGGGTTGAGGTCTGGCGCCAGACGGCGCTGATCGGCTGTTCGGACGAGTCGAAAGCCCAACCTTGCTGGGAATAATCCGTCGTTCTTCGGCGTAAGCTCAAGTGTGGACGCACCGCCAGCCTTTCGCCGCCAACTGCTGGACGCCATTCCACGCTTGCGCCGTTACGCACGCGCATTGACTTTCGACCCCGCAGCGGCAGACGACCTGTCGCAACAGGCGCTGGAGCGCGCACTCACCCACTGGCAGCAATTTGACCCGCAGCGCGAAATGGGCGTGTGGCTGCTGTCCATCGCCCACAACGCCCACCTGGACACCTTGCGAAGGGAGTCCCGCATGACCGTGACCGACCCCGCTGACCTGCAACGCGCGCAAGACGATAAACAAGGTGACAACAGCCACGTGCTGGGCCTGCGCCTGGACCTCGAAGCCGCGCTCGCCCAACTATCTGCGGAGCAGCGCCAACCCTTGCTGCTGGTTTGCGTCGAACAACTCAGTTATGCCGAGGTGGCCGAGGTGCTGCACATCCCCATCGGCACCGTGATGTCCCGGGTGTGCCGCGGCCGTGCTGCCTTGCGCGCCTACCTGGACGGACACGCGCCATCGGTGCGCCCGAATGCCACCACACAGCTCAAGCGGGTGGTCTGAACATGAAATCCACGAGCCACCTGTCCTTCCCCCCGGGCCCTGTCACCGACGACATGCTGAGCGCATTCGTCGACGGCGAGCTGAACGCCGCCGACCAGCAGCGGGTGCAGAACTGGCTGCAGGACCACCCCGAAGACCAGATCCGTGTGGCCACCTGGCGGGCCGACCGCGAAGCCCTGGGCGAGCTGTTCACGCCAACGCTGAGCGAGCCGACCCCGCCCGAACTGTTGGCCACCGTGTGGCGCCGTCAAGGCCAGCCCCGCTGGGCCGTCGCGGCTGCAGCGGCGGGTCTGCTGCTGACGGGCGCACTGGCCGGTGGCGCGGGCGTCTGGCAATGGCAGCAGCAACGACACGAAACCCATCTGGCGCAGCAGCGCATTCAACTGGCCGCTGGCTCTGCCCAAGGCTGGGTGCAGCGCGCGGCCTTTGCCCACAGCGTCTACGTGGCCGAACCACGCCATGCGGTCGAGGTCAAGGCGCAGGAGGAGCACCTGTCGCGCTGGCTCACCAGGCGCATCAACATACCGGTCAAGCTGTTCGATCTGCAGGCCCAGGGCTTTGAGTTGGTGGGCGGCCGCTTGTTGCCCGACGGCCCCGGCAAAAGCGCCCAACTGCTGTACCAGGACGCGCAGTCGCGCCGCGTTACCGTCTACTTGCGCCGGCCCGAAGAAGGCACCCAAGCCGCCTTTCGCTACGAGCAGCAGGGCAAGGTCGGCATGTTCTACTGGGTCGAAGAGGGTGCCGGCTACGCCTTGGTAGGTGAGTTGCCGAGAGAGACTCTGTTGACCTTGTCGCAGGCCATCTACGCGCAGATGGGCACGCCGCTGCCAGCAACGCCAGCATCAAGCGTCACTTCACCTTCGGCCCCGACAGGTTTGTCCCCCAGCACTGCGGCTGCCAGCGGCCCACGCTGAGGTCCCAGGTGCCGCTGGTCGATGCCCGCGCCTGCTGGCGCGGGTCGATCGTGCGGTACCGCTCGCGTTCTTTCGCGTCTGTCCTGGTGAATTCGTCACTTCGGCTTGCGGCGCATAGCAGCCGTTCTTTGGCATGCATGCATTGGCGCGGCAAAGGGCTGTCCGGGTGTGCCGGGGCGCGCCACTGCGTCGGTCGTCGCT
>JAYTVT010000044.1:0-20517 GCA_043743835.1 Betaproteobacteria bacterium | reverse complement strand
TCGGCGAAGCCGACCGACACAGCATGAGCCCACACAGGGTACCGCCTGCCGCGACGCGCTGATGCAGGTTCGTCGAACGACCGCAATGCGCCGCAAGCCGAAGTAACCAATCGACCCCCTGTTGACGCGAATGACGGCAACCGGCAATCAGCCTAGGCATGCCGTCCAAGCAGCACCGGTCAAACCAAAAATCCCCGCTCTCGCAGCAAGGCTTCGATGTCTTGCGAAAACGACACAAAACGATCCGGGTCGTACTTGATCTTGCTGGTGTAGTACTGCGCCAAAGACGTGATGCCGTGCTCGGCCCACAGCGCGGCCATCTCTGGGCCCATCGACAGGTAGCGCTCGCGGCCACGCACTTCGCGTTCACCAAAGCGGGCTTCGATGTCGGCAGCCGTGGGGCGCTGGTAGCGCTCTTCGTGAATCCAGGCGGCGGCGGGCAAGCGGTCGCGCTGGGCCGGCGCTTCGGCAGGCCAACCCACCACCAGGCTGGTCACGGGCAGCACATGCGAAGGCATTTCCAGAAAGTCGGCGATGGCGCGCATGCGGAACAGCGTGGTGCCCATGTAGCAAATGCCCAGGCCGTGGCTTTCCAGCGCCAGCGCCACGGTTTGCGACAGGATCATCGCGTCAAAGGCGGTGGTGTGCCAGCTCACCAGGTCGGCAAAGCCCAGCCGCGCGCCACGCAGCGCCAGCCATTCACGGGTGCGAAAACTGTCGGCGCAAAAGGTCAGCACCAAAGGCGCTTGCAGCACCATAGGCTGGTTGCCATGCAGTTCGCACAAGGTGGCCTTGCGCGCCACGTCCTGCGTCTTGATGACCGACACCATGTTCAGGTTGCCGCTGCTCGAACTGCCGGCCAGCGCTTGGTGCAGCACGCTGTCGATCAGCCCGGCTTCGATGGGTCGATCTTGGTAACTGCGGATAGACCGGTGTGACTGCATCAGCTGGGCGAAGTGGGCGGCTTGGGACATGGGCGGGGCTCCTTTGAGGGGGTAGATGATGCCAAGACCAGAGGCCTTGGGTTGGGCATCGGAGGGCGCCCTGAGCGCTGCTACACTGCCGCCCGTCAGGAGAGCGCTTCCCCGAGAAGCCGCCGAAGGCGCAGAGGACACCGGCACACCGCGGGCCTCGAACGCTCAGGCAAAAGGACTGACTTTCACCTCACTGGAGAGAGGCCACCGCCCGATCAGGTCGATGTGGTCCACCGAAGGGGCAAGGCCTGTGGGTCTGCAGCACGTGCTGCGGATGCGACTGCGCCGAATCTCTCAGGTAAAGCGGACAGCGAGGGCCCCGGGACACCGCCACTGGCCGTGTTTGCGTCGACGCCCTTCGCCCAGGATCCTCATGCCCGAGACCACCCCCGCCGCTCTTCAGCAAACCCCTTTGCACGCGCTGCACGTCAGCCTGGGTGCCCGCATGGTGCCCTTCGCGGGCTATGCCATGCCGGTGCAGTATCCCAGCGGCCTGATGGCTGAACACAAGCAGTGCCGCGAGTCGGCAGCGCTGTTTGATGTGTCGCACATGGGCCAGTTGCGCCTGGTGGGCCCTGATGCCGCCGCCGCTTTGGAAACCCTGGTGCCGGTGGACGTGGTGGACCTGGGCGTGGGCAAACAGCGCTACGCCTTTTTCACCAACGCCAGCGGCGGTTTGCTGGACGACCTGATGATTGTCAAGCCCGACACCGCCCAGGCGGGGCGCGGCTTTGGTGACCTCTTTTTGGTGGTCAACGCCGGCTGCAAGGAAGCCGACATTCGCCACCTGCAAACCCACATCGGCCACCGCTGCCAAGTGGTGCCCATGCCCGAGCGCGCCCTGTTGGCGCTGCAGGGCCCCAAGGCCGTTGACGCCCTGGCTCGCTTGAACCCGGCCGTGGCCTCCATGGTCTTCATGACCGGTGGCTTGTTTGATCTGGCCGCCATCGCTTGTTTTGTCACCCGCTCGGGTTACACCGGCGAAGACGGCCTCGAGATTTCGGCGCCTGCCGACCAGGCGGTGGCTCTGGCACAAGCGCTGCTGGCCCAACCCGAAGTCAAGCCCGCTGGCCTGGGTGCACGCGACACGCTGCGTCTGGAAGCCGGCCTGTGCCTGTATGGCCATGACATTAACGAGACCACCAGCCCGATCGAGGCCGGCCTGAACTGGGCCATTCAAAAAGTGCGCCGACCAGGTGGCGCGCGCGCCGGCGGCTACCCGGGCGCGGCAGTCATCGAAGCTCATCTGGCGGGCAGCGCGCCGAGCAAGCGCGTGGGTCTGCTGGGCCTGGAACGGGTGCCGGTGCGCGAAGGCACAGCCATCGTTGACGCCCACGGCCACAAGCTGGGCACGGTCACCAGCGGCACGCTGGGGCCCACGGTCAACCAATGTGTGGCCATGGCCTACCTGCCCATCAACCACACCGCGCTTGCGCACGAGGTCTACGCCGAGGTGCGTGGCAAACGCCTGCCCATGCGCGTGGTGGCCATGCCCTTCAACCCACACCGCTACAAGCGCTGATCCGGCGCTGATCTTTCACCTTCACCCACAGGAGCCCTTGTCATGACCACGATGTACACGCCTGATCACGAGTGGATCAACATCGAAGACCACGAAGCCGCTGTTGTTGGCATCACCCACCATGCGCAAGACGCACTGGGTGACGTGGTGTTTGTGGACCTGCCCGAAGTGGGCCGCAGCTACAACAAAGGCGACATCGCCGGTGTGGTGGAGTCGGTGAAAGCCGCCGCGGACCTGTACATGCCCGTCACAGGCGAAGTCGTGGAAGTCAACGAAGCCTTGCGCGCCGACCCCTCGCTGGCCAACACCGACCCGCTGGGTAATGGCTGGTTCTTCAAGGTGCACATCACCAAGATGGAAGAGTTTGACCAGCTGATGGACCCGCCGGGTTACGACAAGCTGCTCAAGTCGCTCTAAGTCTTTCTGGGCTTGTTTTGCTGCGCCCAGCCCTGCAAACCGCCCACTGAGCCCAACCCTCTGTCGCCATCTCTGTCGCCATCTTCTCCGCCGGAACCTCACTTATGTTGATGTCTGCCCTGAAACCCTTGGGTGAGCTGGAAAACAGCACCGAGTTTGCCGCCCGCCACATCGGCCCTTACGCCGACGATGAAGCGCACATGCTGTCGGTCATCGGCGCCGCCAGCCGCCGTGCGCTGATCGACACCATCGTGCCGCGCAGCATCGCCCGCAGCAAGCCCATGGACCTGCCCGCGCCGCTCACCGAGGCCCAAGCGCTGGCCGAGATGAAGGCGCTGGCATCGCAGAACCAAGTGCTGAAGAGCTTCATCGGCATGGGCTACCACGGCACCCACACGCCGGGCGTCATCCTACGCAACATCCTGGAGAACCCAGCCTGGTACACCGCCTACACGCCTTACCAGGCCGAGATCAGCCAGGGCCGCATGGAAGCACTGGTGAACTTCCAGACCATGGTCTGCGACCTCACCGGCATGACTATCGCCAATGCCAGCATGCTGGACGAAGCCACCGCAGCAGCCGAGGCCATGACGCTGGCCAAGCGCAGCGTCAAGAGCAAGAGCAACACCTTCGTGGTGGCCGGCGACTGCCACCCGCAAACCATTGAAGTGATCCAGACCCGCGCCGCGCCGCTGGGCCTGAATGTGGTGCTGGCCAACTCGGCTCAGGAGTGGGACGACTTGATCGCCGGCGGTGACTACTTTGCCGTGCTGGTGCAAATGCCCACCACCGACGGCAGCATCCACGACGTGCGCGAAGACGCCGCACGCATCCACACTCACCAGGCTGCCTTCATCGTGGCCGCCGACCTGCTGGCGCTGACGCTGATCACACCACCGGGCGAATTGGGCGCCGACATCGCGCTGGGCACCACGCAACGCTTTGGCGTGCCCATGGGCGGTGGCGGCCCACACGCCGCCTACCTGGCCTGCCGCGACGAGTTCAAGCGCAGCCTGCCTGGCCGCCTGGTGGGCGTTAGCGTGGACACGCACGGCAACCCCGCCTACCGGCTGTCCCTGCAAACGCGGGAACAGCACATACGCCGCGAAAAGGCCACCAGCAACATCTGCACCGCGCAGGTGCTGTTGGCGGTGATCGCCAGCATGTACGCGGTCTACCACGGGCCTGCGGGTTTGAAGCGCATCGCGCAGCGCGTGGCCAGCTACACCGCCATGCTGGCCCAGGGCCTGAACGACATGGGTGTGGCCGTACGCAGCCAGACCGCTTTTGACGCCATCGTGATCGACACCGGCGCGGCCACCGCCAGCATCGTCGCCAAGGCCGTGGCCGCCGGCATGAACCTGCGCCGCTTTCGCGAGTGGGGCGACACCATGACCGGCATTGCGCTGGACGAAACCACCACCCGCGACGACATCCGCGCGCTGTGGGCCTTGTTTGCCCAGCCGGGCCAGGCGCTGCCCGACATGGCGCCTTTCGAGAAAGGCGTGGAGCCGATGATCCCGGTGGCGCTGCGCCGCACCAGCCCCTTCCTGACGCACCCGGTGTTCAACACCCACCACAGCGAAACCGAGATGCTGCGCTACATCCGGTCTTTAAGCGACAAGGACCTGGCGCTGGACCGCAGCATGATCCCGCTGGGCAGCTGCACCATGAAGCTCAACGCCACCAGCGAGATGATCCCCATCACCTGGCCCGAGTTCGCGCAGGTGCACCCCTTTGCGCCCCTCGAGCAACTGGCTGGCTACTGGGCACTGAACGAGCAGCTCTGCGCATGGCTGAGCCAAGCCACCGGCTACGCTGGCGTGAGCCTGCAGCCCAACGCCGGCAGCCAGGGCGAGTACGCCGGGCTGTTGGTCATCAAGGCCTGGCACGCCAGCCGCGGTGAAGCCCACCGGCACATCTGCCTGATTCCCGAAAGTGCGCACGGCACCAACCCGGCCAGCGCCCAGATGGTGGGGATGACCGTGGTGGTGACCAAGTGCGACGCGATGGGCAACGTCGACATGGCCGACCTGCAGGCCAAGTGCGAACAGCACAGCGCCAACCTGGCCGCGGTGATGATCACCTACCCCAGCACGCACGGCGTGTTTGAAGTGCGGGTGAAGGAGCTGTGTGCCTTGGTGCACCAGCATGGCGGCCGTGTTTATGTGGACGGCGCCAACATGAACGCGCTGGTGGGTGTGGCCGCACCGGGCGAGTTTGGTGGCGACGTGAGCCACCTCAACCTGCACAAGACCTTCTGCATCCCACACGGTGGTGGCGGCCCGGGCGTAGGCCCGGTGGCCGTGGTGGCCGATCTGGTGCCTTTCCTGCCCGCGCACCGCACCGCCGGTGTGGGTGGCCCGCACAGCGTGGGCGCGGTCAGTGCTGCGCCGCTGGGCAACGCCGCCGTCTTGCCCATCAGCTGGATGTACTGCCGCATGATGGGTGCACACGGCCTGCGTGACGCCACCGAGGTGGCCATCCTCAGCGCCAACTACATCGCCGCGCGCTTGGTCGATCACTACCCCGTGCTTTACAGCGGCGGCCACGTGGGCCTGAAGGGCGGCGGCGTGGCACATGAATGCATCATCGACATCCGCCCGCTGGCCAAGAGCAGCGGCATTGGCGCTGAAGACGTGGCCAAGCGGCTCATCGACTACGGCTTTCATGCGCCCACGCTGAGCTTCCCGGTGGCCGGCACGCTGATGATCGAGCCGACCGAAAGCGAACCGCTGGCCGAGCTGGACCGCTTCTGCGATGCCATGATCGCCATCCGCCACGAGATTGCCAAAGTGGAGGATGGCAGCTGGGCGCGCGAAGACAACCCGTTGAAAAACGCGCCGCACACGGCGGCCTCACTGCTCAAGGACGACTGGCCACACCCGTATTCGCGCGAAGAAGCCGCCTTCCCGGTGGCCAGCCTGCGACGGCAGAAGTACTGGTCACCGGTGGGCCGTGTCGACAACGTCTACGGCGACCGCAACCTGTTCTGCAGCTGCGTGCCTTTGTCCGACTACGACAGCTGACATGGCCGTCTCCGTCTTCGACCTCTTCAAGATCGGCATCGGCCCCAGCAGCAGCCACACGGTGGGGCCCATGCGCGCCGCCAGGCTGTTTGCGCGGCACCTGCAGCAGGCCGGTTTTTTGGCCCGCACGGCCCGTGTGCAAAGCCAGCTGTATGGTTCGCTCGGCGCCACCGGCAAGGGCCACGGCACCGACAAAGCGGTGCTGCTGGGCCTGGCTGGCCACGAGCCCGACACGGTCGATGTGGATGCCGTGCCCACGCTCCTGGCCGCCATGCGCAAGTCGCAGACGCTGCCCTTGCTGGGCGAACACAACGTGGCCTTCAGTGAAAAAGACGACCTGAAGTTCTACCGCCGTGAAACACTGCCCTTCCACGCCAACGGCATGCGCTTCATCGCGTTTGACGCCGCAGGACTGGAGCTGGCCAACCGCACCTGGTACTCGGTGGGTGGCGGCTTTGTGGTCAGCGAAGAAGTGGCGGCCGACGGTGCCAAGCAAAAGGTGCTGGCGCCAGACACCACCGTTCTGCCCTACCCTTTTCACAGCGGTGAAGAGCTTCTGGTGCGGGCGCGCGAAGTGGGCAGTGCGCTGCCAGGCGGCAAGCCTGGCACCATCGCCGAAGTCATGCGCCGCAATGAAAGGCATTGGCGCAGCGACGCCGAGATCGACGCCGGCCTGCTCCACATCTGGCGCGTGATGCAAGCCTGCGTCACCCGCGGCTGCGCCACCGACGGCATCTTGCCCGGCGGCTTCAAGGTCAAGCGCCGCGCCGCGCAGCTCTACCGTGACCTCACCGCCAACCCCGAAGCCGCGCTGCGCGACCCGCTGCAGGTGATGGACTGGGTCAACCTCTATGCGCTGGCCGTCAACGAAGAAAACGCCGCTGGCGGCCGCGTGGTCACGGCGCCCACCAATGGCGCGGCCGGCATCGTGCCAGCCGTGCTGCACTACTACGCGCGCTTTGTGCACCACAGCAGCGACCAGGGCGTGATCGACTACCTGCTCACCGCTGCCGCCATCGGCATGCTGTACAAAGAAAACGCCAGCATCAGCGGCGCCGAAGTGGGCTGCCAAGGTGAAGTGGGCGTAGCCTGCAGCATGGCCGCTGGCGCGCTGTGCGCGGTGATGGGCGGCACGCCAGAACAAGTGGAAAACGCCGCCGAGATCGGCATGGAACACCACCTGGGCCTGACCTGCGACCCGGTGGGCGGGCTGGTGCAGATACCGTGCATCGAACGCAACGCCATTGCCAGCGTCAAGGCCATCAACGCCGCCCGCATGGCGCTGCGCGGTGACGGCACCCACTTTGTCAGCCTGGACAAGGTCATCAAGACCATGCGCGAAACCGGCGCCGACATGATGACGAAGTACAAGGAAACGGCCCGCGGTGGCCTGGCGGTGAACATCGTCGAATGCTGAGGGGCGCTCAAGTCCTGACGTGGTGTGCCGATAGCACCTGAGTGCTGGCATCTCCGCTGGCGAGACCTCATCGCCTGCCCATGTCCGACCGAAGCCCCACACCGCGCCCCAGCTGGCGCTCCGCCGCCCTGGGGGCTGTGGGTGGCTTGATGGTCCTGTTGCCGCTGGGTCAAGTCATACGGCACCAGACCCAGGACCTGCAGCTGATGGCCCATGAGCGCGCCCTGCTCGACCCACTGTCACAGGCCGTGGCCGTGCAAAGAGGTTTGCTCAGCCACAGCGACCTGTGCCAGCGACTGCTGGCCGGTCGCTTGCAGCTGGAGCCCGAGCGCAAGCTGCGCCAGTCGGTGGTGGACACCGCGCTGTGGGACCTGAAGAGCACCCTGTCGGCAGGTTTGTGGGTGAAGGCGCTGGGGGAGGCCGGCCAATTGACCCTGGATTGGCGCGACCTGACCCACCGCATCCAGTCGCGGTCGGTGGACGGAAAGACCAGTCAAGCCGATCACCGCTTGCTGATTGAGCAAACGCTGCAGGTCATGGACCTGGTCAGCGCGGCTGCACCACCTGCAGCTACTCCCCACCTGCTGGCTCTGCGCCAAGCACCGGCCCGAGGGACACCCGGCGAGCTCGAAGGCACACGCGCCCATGCGCTGGCCTTGGCAGTGGCGCAAGACCACCTGCAAGCGCACAGCAACGCCCTGGACGAGCGCCTCAGCCGTTTGAAGAACCAGCGCGCCTGGGTCGGCACAGCGGCGGCCGGACTGTGCCTGCTGTTGGCAGCCGCGCTGCTGCGTCGGCGCATCCAGGATGCGCCACCCCCGCCGGCAGCAGCCCACGACGGCGTGCGCCTTGGGCAAGGCCGGCGGGCAACGGACGCAGACCGCGTGCCCGATGCCACCAGTCGGCTGATGTGGCATTTGCGTCAAGGCCCGTCACGCCGGGCCAATGCCTACTCGGACACTTTGCCCCCAGCGCCGTGAGCGCCAAAAGCGCCTGAAGCGCTAGCCGATTCGGGGCCTAGGCCCCGCCCGTGTCAAGACAGTTTGAACTGCGCCACCTTGTGTGCCAAGCGTTCGCCTTGCGAGTGAAGCGCATCCGACGCGGTAGCCAGTTGTTCCACCTGGTGCAGGCTCTGCGAGGTGTCCTCCTTGATACCCGTCAACTGCACCAGCAACTGACCGGACTCACTCTCGCCGCTGCGCGTCAGTTCGGCCACCGTGTCCATGGCCAGATGAATCTGGTCCACATGCACGTCGGCCTTGGCCAGGGCCACCCCGGTTTCTTCAGCCAAGGCGCCACTGAGTTCGATGTCGTCGGTGGATCTCGCCACGATGTCACCAATGTGCCGCGCCGCGTCGGCTCCGCGCATGGCCAGGCTGCGCACTTCGAGTGCCACCACCGCAAAGCCACGCCCAGCCTCGCCGGCTTTGCTGGCTTCGACCGACGCGTTCAGGGCCAGGATGTTGGTGCGAAAGGCGATGTTGTCGATCAGCCGCACCACTTCACCAATCTCATGGCTCTTGCCGCGCAAAGAGCCCATGCGCTCGCGCAGCCGGTGCATCTGCTTGCGGTTGCGCGCCGACTCCAGCCGCAGTGCCTGCACCAGGCCCACCACGGTTTCCACCTGGCGCCCGCAAGCTGCCAACTGCTCGGCATTGCGCGCCACGCCGTCCACCACCGCCGAAAGGCCTTCCGCAGTGGCGCGGTTGCGACGGGAGAGATCGCCGTTGCCTATTGCCACCTGTTGAGCGGCCTGTTTGACCGATGAAACGCCTTGGCGCACCGACGCCATCAGGTCCGACAAACGCACCAGGGCCGTGGTCATCGACACCATGGTGCTGGCCACCTCGTCCACGCCCAAGGGCGCCAGGCGGGCACTGAGATCGCCGTCTTCTACCCGTTTCATCTGCTGGCTGATCAGCGCCACGCCGCCACGCATGACCAGGAAGAAGCAGTAGCACAGGTAACTGGCCAAAGCGGTCGCCAAGGCCAGCAAGGCAAAGAGCCCCAAGCGGTTGCGTACAGCCTGTTCGCGCTGAGCCACCAACAGCTGCTCCAGGACAGCAGTGGATTTGAGGCGCAACTCACTCACCTCCGATCGGGCCTTGCCGTACGCAGCGTTCATCGTCGCCAGGTCCAGCGGCGTGTCAGCCTGGGGCATTTGCTGGCGCACACCAGCCAGATACTGCTGTGCCAGTGGAATCACCGAAGTCGCCCTGACTTTTTCGGCGGGCGCATCTGATGTGATGAGATCAACTCGCCGGGCCAGCCGGTCCGCTTCTGCCCACAAACTGGCCTGCGCCACCGCCACCGCCAAGCGCGCACCCACGTCGCCAGCGGTAGGTGCACCGGCCGCACCCTTTTGCAGCTCCAGCCGCAGGTTCATCAATGCAATCTGCAGGGCCGGCAACTCGTCCAACCCCATGCGAGCCGTTCTTTCAATGGTGACGTCGGCGCTGGCGTGTACGGCAGCCACAGACATCGCTTCGTTGCGCAAACCCACCAAAGCCTGGATCGCCAGGCTGTTGACCGCAATGACCTCGGCCGAGCTGTCCCAGGGCAGACGCAGCGCGCGTTCAACCACAGGGCGCGCCTGCTCCCATGGCTTGCGCACCGCCAAGCCGACATCCGCGGCGGCCAGGAACGCCGCTTGCAATTCTGCGTAGGCTTGCTGTCGTTGATCAGGCCCCAAAGGCGTTTGCAGATCAGCGCTGCTCTGGGGCTGAGTCAACCGCACACCCAATGTGGAAACAGCACGGATGAACCGCAAGCCGGCCAGCTTTTGATCAACCCGGTTGACCGTGTCGTTCTGCCGCATCACAAAGTCCAGCGTCAGCGGCACCACCGGGGCCGACAAGATCACCATCAGCAGCAGCACCTTGGTGCGGATGGTCAGCAAGCGCAGCGCCCGCACACCAGGCGCCCATACACCGTGGTAGCGGAAGTACTCCTGCAAATCGCTCCACCAAGCCACGGGATGGAAGGCTTCGCGGGCCTGCAAACGCAGGCGCAGGGAATTCAGCGTCATGGATCTGTCCTTGTCATGAATGTAGGGCCGGCCCCAAGGTCAACCCCGAGAGGCTCCAGGAAGCCCCCCATGCGGGGTATTTCGGCCTTGGCACAGCGCACTTGAGCTGGCTCTCGCCCTGGCGACAGTGTGCACACGATGTCGCTCCATGCAGCGAAAGGAAATACCCCCTGACTGCGCCGCTTTTTGCCCCTACGGACCGGTGGCGCGACTTCAGCATCCAGAACCTGTGCCGATAACAGCAGCCAAGGGTGAATCCGAACCGCCAATGCGGGTGCGTTCGACCACTGCCCACGGCAAACCACACGCAGACCCATGACCACCAGCATCGCTTCGATCCCAGGACCGACCGTGCAGCCAGCAGCCAAAGGAAGGCCCGCCGCCGCTTCAGTCTGGACGCGCGCCGTGGGCTGGGCCGCGGTGCTGGCTGGCGCTTCGCTGGTCTGGCTGGGAAGCTGGCCGGCCATCTTGGGCCTGACGTTGGCATTGGCGGGCACTTGGGCAGCCTTGGTGCGGCGCAGCGGCCCAGCAAAACCAAGCAGCGACGCAGCCGGACCCACCAACAAAGCCTCCAGGCCGACCGCACACGCTGCGGGCCGCCATGGCTCCGAAGTCATGGTCTCTGAAGTGGTACCGGTGTGGAGCCGCCAGATGGAAGTCACCGGGGCCGCCACCACGGAAGGTCTGGGCAACATCCTCAACGTCTTCAGCAACATGTCGGATTCGTTGCACACGCTCACGCAAAACCTGGCCAGCTTTGAAGTCAAGGCCGAAGCTGGTGCCGTGGACCAATCGGTGCGGCGCGAAGCGCCTGCCTTGGACGCCTTGACAGGCGCCAGCGCCCGAGCCTTTACCGAACGCGACGCCGCCGTGGCTGAACTCACACGTTGCGCCGACGCTCTGGGCGAGCTGCAACAGCTGGCCAAACAAGCCCGCGAGATCGCTCGTCACACCCGTTTGGTGGCCTTCAATGCCTCGATTGAAGCCAACCGCAGCCGTACCGGCACCGAGGGCGGCGCGCAAGCTGTGGCCGTGGAACTGCGCTCGCTGGCCACCCGCATGTCGGAAACCGGCGACCAGGTGGAACGGGTGGTCTTGGGGCTGCTGGGGTCGATCCGCAAGGTGCGACGCCAATCCGAAGTGTGTGACACCACACCTGAAGAATTGCGCCTGGAGATCGATCTTCGTGCCCGTGAAGCGCTGGCGGCCATGCTGGGCGCCATGGGCGCTTCACTGCAGGGATCCGACGCGGTGCAGCAGGCCAGCCAGCAACTGCGCGAACAGCTCGACGAGGTGTTTGTGCAGTTTCAGTTTGGTGACCGCGTGAGCCAGATGCTGAACATCGTGGCCAACGACATGAGCAACTTCGCGCGCTGGGTGCAAGAAAACCCGCGCGCAACCCAGAGCGACGCCGCCGAATGGCTGGCCGCTTTGGAAGCCAGCTACACCATGGACGAGCAGCGCTCCATCCACCACGGCAACGTGCATGTGGACAAGACCGCCGCCGTCGAGTTCTTCTAAACCTTCATTTACCCGCCCCTGACCAGGAACAGACCATGAGCAAGACCGTGATGATCGTTGACGACTCGGGCAGCTTTCGAACTGTGGTGAAACTGGCCTTGCAAAAGGCCGGCTACACCACCGTGGAGGCCGTGGACGGCAAAGACGCTGTCAGCAAGCTCAACGGGCAAAAACTGAACATGATCGTTTGCGACGTGAACATGCCCAACATGGACGGGCTGTCCTTCCTGCGCCACCTGCGCACCACAGCGTCCTACAAGTTCACGCCGGTGATCATGCTCACCACCGAGTCGCAGGAGTCCAAAAAGGCCGAAGGCAAGGCCGCCGGCGCCCGAGCCTGGATCACGAAACCGTTTCAGCCTTCACAACTGGTTGACGCGGTCAACAAGCTCTGCGTTTGAGCTTTCACGAGGCCCGCCATGCCGCATCCCATCTTGCTCATCGACGATTCGCCGAGCATCCGCATGCTGATGCGGACGGTGCTGGAGCGCGAGCACTATCAGGTGGTGGAAGCGGTGGATGGCGCAGACGCCGTGGCTAGGCTGGACGGCCAGCCATTGGCCCTGATCCTGTCTGACATCAACATGCCCCGCATGAACGGCATCGACTTCTTGCGCCATGTCCGCCAGCACCCGCGCTACAAGTCCACCCCCGTGTTGATGCTCACCACCGAAACACGCCCCGATGTGAAACAGGCCGCCCGCGAGCATGGCGCACAAGGCTTCCTCAACAAACCCTGCACGCCGGCTCAGCTGATGGCCGCTGTGCAACGACTGGCCCACTGATGACCACGACATGCCACACCATGGCCCTAGGCCCGGAGTTGACCATTCCATTTGCGGCCACCACACGCGACTTGCTGTTTGATGCCCTGCACGCCCAAGGCGGCGAGCTGGCCCTGGACCTCAGCGGCGTGACCGACATCGACAGCGCCGGCGTGCAACTTCTGCTGGCCACACAACGCAGCCTGGTCGAGCGCGGCAACACGTTGGTCTTGCGGACGCCCAGCGCGCCCGTCCGCGAGGCTCTGGCCGTTTTTGGCTTGAGCCATCTGCTGCCAAGCTGACCCGGAGAGAACCCATGGCCCTGGACGACGACGCCGACATCATTGCCGCCGCACGCGCTGGCTTCCTGGACGAAGCGGCCGACATGCTGCAGCAGTTTGAGCAAGCGCTGCTGGTGATGGAAAGCTCACCCGAAGACGCCGAAAACCTGAACGCCGCCTTTCGCGCCGCACACACCATCAAGGGAACTGCGGGCCTCTTTGGCTGTGACGCGGTGGTCAGCTTCACCCACGAGGTCGAGACCCTGATGGAAGCCCTGCGCTCGGGTGAATTGAAGGTCAGCGAAGACATTTCAGCCGCCCTGCTCGAGGGCCTGGACCAGATGAGCGCGTTGATGGACGAAGTGCGCAGCGGCCAAACCGACGCCGCCGTGCAGGCCCGCAGCCAGGTGCTGGGGCAGCGCTTGCGCGCGCTGCGCGGCGCAGCCGAACCGGCAGGGCAGGCTGTTGGCGCTACGGCCGCCGTGACAGCGAGCGAAGCCCGCACGCCTCGTGCAGGCAATGATGCCTGGCACATCTCACTGCGTTTTGGCGCCGACGCGCTGCGCAACGGGCTGGACCCGTTGGCATTCTTGCGCTACCTGGCCACACTGGGCCAAATCACTGCGCGCCAAACCCTGGCCGATGCCGTACCCACACTGAAGAACCTGGACGCTGAGTCCTGCCACCTGGGGCTGGAACTGCGCCTGGAAAGCCAACACCCGCGCGCCGACATCGAACAGGTGTTTGAGTTTGCGATGGACGACTGCGCTCTGTGCATCCTGGAACCCGGCGCATCGGCGGAGGAATACCAGCAACTGCTGCTGCAGCGTTGCGGCGACGATGCAGCCGCACAAGGCGCACTGCAATCGATGTGGTTGGCCATGGGTGTGGACCTGCAAGGCCACGCTGCCGCACAGGCGCGCAACGCAGCACCACAGGTCGCTGCGCACACCCAAGAAGCGCCCAAGGCTGGCGCAACACCTGCTCTACCGCCCGCAGAAAACCGCCGCCAGAGCGAAGCCGACCGACGCAGCAAAAACGAACCCCGTCGCGCCGAAGAAACCCGGCACATCAAGGTGCGCGCCGACAAGCTGGACCATTTGATCGACCTGATCGGTGAACTGGTCATCGCCGGATCGGGCGCGCAAATGGTGGCCAGCCAAGAAGGCCACAGTGCCTTCCTGGAAGCGACCCAACGGGTTTCTGAACTGGTGCAAGCCACCCGCGACGGCGCCTTGGCGTTGCGCATGGTGCCGGTGGGCGAAACCTTCTCGCGCTTCAACCGCGTGGTGCGCGACACCAGCAAGCTGCTGTCCAAGGAAATCGAGTTGGTGGTCACTGGCGGTGACACCGAGCTGGACAAGTCCATGGTCGACCTGATCGGCGACCCGTTGATGCACCTGGTGCGCAACAGCCTGGACCACGGTATTGAAACCCCCGAAGAACGCGTCGCCGCCGGCAAGTCCCGTGGCGGCCGCCTGGGGCTGAACGCCTATCACGAGGCCGGCTCCATCGTCATTGAAGTCAGCGACGATGGCCGCGGCCTGGGCCGCGAGCGCATTGTCAAGAAGGCCACCGAACGCGGGCTGATTGCCGAAGGCGCCGTGCTGTCTGACGCCGAAGTCTGGCAGCTGATCTTTGCTCCGGGCTTCTCTACCGCCGACGCCGTCACCGACATCAGCGGTCGCGGTGTGGGCATGGACGTGGTCAAGCGCAACATCGAAGCCCTGCGCGGGCAGATTTCACTGGCCAGCACCCACGGCCGTGGCACCACCACCCAGATCCGCCTGCCCCTGACGCTGGCCATGATCGACGGCTTCCTGACGCTGGTGGGCGGCGTGCACTACGTGCTGCCGCTGGCGGTGGTAGCTGAGTGCATTGACGTGCCGCACGAATGCCGGGCCGAGCCAGAGCGCACCTGCGGCACCTTTGACCTGCGCGGCGAGGTCCTGCCCTACCTGGACCTGGCGCTGTTTTACGGTGCCCACAACGGCGCGCCTGTTGGTGGCGCCCACACCCATGGCGGCAAAAACAACGGCCGCCGCAGCTTGGTGGTGGTGCGCCAAGGTGCGGTGCGAATCGGCCTGGTGGTGGACCGCCTGCTGGGCGAGCACCAAACCGTCATCAAGCCGCTGGCCAGCATCTTCAAACCGCTGGAAGCGCTGGCGGGTTCCACGATTCTGGGCTCTGGCGACGTGGCGCTGGTGCTCGACATGCAGGGCCTGATGGCCGCCGCCACGCGTCCGGGTGCCACCGCGGCACGCGCCCCATCACCCGATCTTGCTTTGGCACGCACTGCCTGAAAGCTCACCGATTCACCGCAGAAAGCTCACATCATGAAAAACGTTCTTCGCAGCATGAAGCTCTGGCAAAAGTTTGCCGTACTGGGTGCCATAGGCGCGGTGCTGGCAGCCCTTCCTCTGCAGAAGGTCATTGAGTACAAAAACGGTGAGCTGGCCGTCGCTCTAGCCGAGGACAAAGGCATTGACACCGTGGAACTGATGCTGCCCTTGCAAACCGCCTTGCAGGCCCACCGAGGCTTGTCGGCCATGGTGCTGGCGGGAAACGCAGCCGCAGAAAATGACCGGCGCAGCCGCGCTGCCGAGGTGGGCGCACAAGCCGATTTGCTGGCCAAGGCCTTGGTGGCCCACAACTACAGCAAGGTGGCCGACGAATTCAAAATCTTCCGCGCCGACTGGCAAAAGCTGAGCAAGCAGGTTGAGGCACGCGAGATCAGCGGCCCAGACAGCCTGACGGCGCACACGGCCCTGGTGGAGCGCAACATTGCCGCCATCGACGCCGTAGCTGACGCCTCGGGCCTTTCGCTCGACCCCGTGGCCGAGACCTACTTCATGATGACCGCCATCGTCGACCACCTGCCGCGCCTGGCCGAGACGCTGGCCTTGACCCGCGGCACAGGCGCTGCTCTCCTGTCCAGCAAACAGGCAAGCCCGGTTGAACGCGCCGCCATGTCCTTGAAGGTGCAGCAGGCGCAATACCTGCAGGGCCGCGCAGCGGCCCAGCTGAGCAAAGCCGCAGAGCTGAGCGCCGCCATCAAGAAGACGGTTGTGAGTGAAAACGAGGCCAGCAAGGCCCTGACCGGCTTCTTCAAGCAAGTGCAAACCGATGTCGTGGAGCCCGGCAAGCTCAGCCTGGCTCCGGCTGAATTCTTCAAGGTCGGCACCATCGCCGTGGACACCCAATACAAGGTGACCACGGAGTCTATCGCTGCGATGCAAACCCTGTTGCATGACCGCATCCAATCGATCACCAAGGAGCGAAACCTGCTGGTCGCCGAAGTCGCGGGCTTGGCTTTGCTGGCCTTGCTCTTGGGCATAGCCATCATGCGCTCGGTCACCAAACCGTTGGGCCACGCTGTGGACGCTGCCAACGCGGTGACTGATGGACAGTTGGACTTCGCCATCAACGACGCCGGCAAGGACGAAGCCGCCCAGCTGCTGCAGCGCTTCACGCAGATGCAGGCCAAGCTGCGCGAACGCCAGGCCGAGGACCAGACCCGCCTGGCCGCCACCGAAGCGGCCAGCCACGCCGCCACCCAGGTGGCCGAAGAGATTGGCGCAGCAGTAGACGGTGCCACCCAGGGCGACTTCACGGCCCGCATCGCACTCGACGACAAAGAAGAGTTCCACGCCAACCTGTGCAACAAATTCAACCAGCTGATCGACACCGTCAGCGGCACCATCCGCGAGGTGCGAGCAGCCGCCGACCAGCTCAGTGCCGCCAGCAGCCAGGTCAGCCAAACCAGCCAGAGCCTGTCGCACTCGGCCTCACAGCAAGCCGCCAGCGTGGAAGAAACCACCGCTTCGCTGCAAGAGATGAACGCCAGCGTCAAGGGCAATGCCGACAGTGCCAACGTGACCGACGGCATCGCCACCAAGGCCGCCAAGGAAGCGCAAGACGGCGGCGCGGCGGTGAACCAGACCATGGACGCCATGAAGTCCATCGCGACCAAGATTTCCATCATCGACGACATCGCGTACCAGACCAACCTGCTGGCGCTGAACGCCGCCATCGAAGCCGCACGCGCCGGTGAACACGGCAAGGGCTTTGCGGTGGTGGCCGCCGAGGTGCGCAAGCTGGCCGAACGCAGCCAGGTGGCGGCGCAAGAAATTGGCGCCTTGGCCACCACGTCGGTGGGCCTGGCCGAGAAGGCTGGCACGCTGTTGTCGGGCATGGTGCCTTCCATCCAGAAGACCAGCGAACTGGTGCAAGAGATTGCCGCCGCCAGTGGTGAACAAAGCGAAGGTGTGACCCAGATCACTGGCGCCATGAACCACCTGAGCTCAGCCACGCAGCAAACGGCCAGCGCTTCTGAAGAACTGTCGGCAACGGCCGAAGAGCTGTCGGCGCAGGCCGAGCAGTTGCAGGACCTGATGGGCTTCTTCCGCCTGGCTGACGACGACGGTGCCAAACCCGTGGCGAAATCACGCGCCAAAGTCGCGCCAGCAGCCAACAACAGCGCGCTGCGCTTCGGTCAGGGCGGCGCCGCCAAGGCAAGTCGTCCCGCCAAAGCGTCGGGCCAGACAGCGTCTGCCGCGGTGGACGAAGCATCTTTCACCAACTTCTGAGGCGCGGACCATGAGCACTGCAGTGGCCAGCAGGCCCAGCGGCGCGATCCGCCCTTCGTCGACAAGCGAATCCTCTTCCGCGACGTGTTCTTTGCTTCGCATGGCGGTTGGCACTGACATCTTGGCTGTGCCGATCGAAGACGTACGCGAAATCTTGCAGGTAGCTCGCATGACCCCGCTGCCGCGTACCCCGGGCTTCATTCGAGGCGTGATGAACTTGCGCGGGGCGGTCGTTCCAGTGGTGGACTTGGCTGCCCGCCTGGGCCGCAGTCGAACGGAAATTGGCCGGCGGTCTTGTGTTGTGGTGGTCGAGGTTTCACCCAGTTCAGACCCCGACGACGGCGCCCACAGCAAGGCCACGGCGATGGGGCTGCTGGTAGACGCCGTGTTTGACGTTTTTGACCGAACCAGCGCCGAGATAGAACCCGCACCGGCGATAGGCACCACGGTCGCGCCCACTTTCTTGAAGGGCATGACCCGCGCCTCAGGCGTCTTGATTGGCGTCCTGGCGCTGGAGCACATCCTGTCCACCCGTGATCTCTCGCAACTCATTTCCGACCATATCGCCCACTGAACTCGAATGGAACTGAAGATGCTTCCCCTGTCCGAAGTTCGCGGGCACCTTGCCTTGGAAATGGCCTCTGTGTCCCTGCTGGGGTTGCTGGCTGTGTTTTCAGCAACTGGCGGCAGCGCACTGCAAACCGCCGCGCCCGTGCTTGCTTTGTGCTGCTTGGCCGCTGTTCGTTGCTGGACCCACTCCCAACTGAGCCGCCGCCATCACCAACTGAAGACTCAACTGCAGGACGCCGACCGAATCCGATCGGCGCTGGACGCCACATCCATACCCGTGCGCATTGCCGACGCCGAGGGTACCGTGCGCTACATCAACGAGGCCATGCAGCAAGTCTTGCATCGCGACGCAGCCGCCTTCCGGGCGGAACAACCCAACTTCGACCCCAACACCGTGGTCGGCGGTTCGATTGGGGTTTTCTACGCCGACTCTGCCGCTGCCTTGCTTCGCCTGAAGGCACTGCAGGCACGCACCGCTTCAGCCTTGACCTTGGGCGGGCGGCGCTACAACGTCATCACCACGCCGATCACCGACAAAACGGGTGAACGTGCAGGCACCGTGGGGCAGTGGGTCGACATCCACGACGAAATCAACGCCCAGTCCGCACTGGATCTGGTGGTCAAGCAAGCGCTTGGCGGTGACCTGACCGCACAAATGGACCTGGCGGGGCATCAAGGCTTTCACCGTCAGGTGGGTGAACAGCTCAACAGCCTGGTGGCCAACTTCGCTCAGTCGGTATTGAAGGTCCGTCAGGCCAGCGACCGGGTGCTTTCAGCAAGCCAGCAGCTGAGCGGGACCAGCCAAGGGCTCTCGCAGTCGGCGTCGCAACAAGCCGCCAGCATTGAGGAAACCACGGCTTCGTTGCAAGAGATGAGCACATCGATCAAGAGCAACGCCGACAGCGCAGGTGCAACCGACGCCATTGCCACGACGGCCGCTGCACAGGCCGAAGAGTGCGGGACAGCCGTGAAGCTGACCATGGAGGCCATGACGTCCATTGCCGGCAAGATTCGGGTCATCGACGACATTGCCTACCAAACCAACCTGCTGGCGCTGAATGCTGCAATCGAGGCGGCGCGCGCAGGTGAGCACGGCAAGGGCTTTGCCGTGGTAGCGGCCGAAGTTCGCAAACTGGCTGAGCGCAGCCAGATTGCTGCACAAGAAATTGGCGCGTTGGCAACCGCCTCGGTAAAGCTCGCGGACAAAGCAGGTTCCCTGCTGTCGGGCATGGTGCCGTCAATTCAGAAGACCAGCGGTTTGGTGCAAGAAATCGCCGCTGTGAGCGGCGAGCAAAGCGAAGGGGTGGCACAAGTCACGGGCGCCATGAGCCACTTGAGTGATACCAGCCAGGAGGTAGCGGGTGCGTCCGAAGAACTGGCCCAGACGGCCAACGATCTGTCTACCCAAGCCCAGCAACTGCAGGCGCTGATGGCTGGCTTTCAGCTTGGCCAGGCAAACACAGACACCGTTGCAGGTTCGACAGGCAGACCGCCAGGGCGTCAGAAGAAGTCCGTTCCTCGTTTTGCACTGGAGTCCACATGAGCGCTCTCTCTGGCAAAGCATTCCTGGCGATCACCAAGCTGTTCCACAGCGTCAGTGGCATCCATCTCAACGAGAGCAAACACGCGCTGGTCACTGGCCGCCTGCAAAAGCTGGCGCAAGAGGCCGGCGAGAGTGACCTGGACGCCTATGTGGACCGACTGGTGCGAGGCAACGCCCCGGCCGCCGAGATGACCCGCGTGATCGACCGCCTGACCACCAACGAAACCTACTTCTTCCGCGAGCCGCAGCACTTCAACGACCTGGCCGAACGCTTGGATGCGCATGCCCACGGTGCGAAGGGCGAGTTCATGGTTTGGAGTGCCGCCAGCTCCTCCGGTGAAGAAGCCTACAGCGTCGCCATGTTGATGAGCGATCGATTGGGTGAGTCACCATGGCAGGTAATTGGCACCGACCTGTCCAGCGCCGTTGTCGACAGCGCGCGCAAGGCCCTGTATTCCATGGACCGCGCCCGCATGGTGCCACCCGACTACCTGCGCCGCTTTTGCCTGAAGGGCCAAGGCGCCCACGAAGGCCAGGTGCTGGTGACCAAGGCCGTGCGCGACCGCGTGCGCTTTCAAACCGCCAACCTGATGCTCGACCTGCCACAGTTGCCGCAGTTTGACGTGATCTTCCTGCGCAACGTCTTGATCTACTTTGACAACGACGCCAAATCGCAGATCGTTCGCCGCGTGCTCACGCAGCTCAAGCCCGGCGGCGTGCTCTACACCGGCCATGCCGAATCGCTGTCCACCCTGAACCTGCCGGTGCGTGCACTGGCCACCGCCATCCATGTCCACGCCTGAACGCCAGACGCTGGCCCAGCGCATGGAGTTGGCGCGGCTGCGTGCTGCGCAGGCGCGCG
>JAYTVT010000043.1:0-71504 GCA_043743835.1 Betaproteobacteria bacterium | reverse complement strand
CCAGGGCCACGCCGGCCTGGCCGTCCAGCCGCGCGTGGTGGACCTTGATGTACAGCGCCACCTCGCCGCTGCGCAGGCCGTCGATGACAAAAAACTCCCACAGCGGGCGGCTGCGGTCCAGCAGCGTGGAGTGCAGCCGTGCCACATATTGCTGCAGCTGGGTGTTGCTGCCGGGTTTGGGCAGCGTGATGTGGCGCACGTGGTGTTCAAGGTCGATGTCGTCGTCTTCGACCCACACCGGGTTGCTCAGGTCAAAGGGCATCAGTGCCAGCTTGCGCGTGAACACATCGGCGGTGTGCAGCCGCTCGGCCAGGCAGGCCTTCACATCTTCAAAGTAGTCGCCGCTGTAGCCCTGGGGCAGCTCCAGCACGTGCAAAGAGCCCACGTGCATCGGCATCTCGGGCGACTCCAGGTGCAAGAAGGCGGCGTCGATGCCGCTGAGGTGGTTCATGGTGTGGCCCCGGGGTTGCGCAAGGGGGGCCATTCTGCGCCCAAGGGCAAGGTGCCGCAGTCCCTTAGGTGACCCCGGTCACGATGGGGTCCCCTGTGTGTGGACACTGCCGAACCGGGCTGGGTGCCGGTTCGGCAACTGCCGCTCAGCGGGGCAGCACGTCGCGCAGGAAACCCATCAGCGCTTGCCGTGCGGCAGGCAGGTTGATCAGCGTGTGCGGCGCATCGGGCAGCAAAACGATGCTCGCGCGGCTGTTGCCCTTCAGCGCTGCGCCGCAATGGCCTCTGGCGGCCGGGTTGCCCACCCAGCTGTTGCTGGCCGAGAAGAAGGGGTCGGTGTTGCTGATGACGTTGAGCACCGGCAGGTCCTTGTTGACAAAGGTCTGGTGCGCTTCAACAAAGTAGTTGTCCTCGCAGCTCCAGGCAAACATCACCTTGCCCAGAAAGCCTTCACCGCTGTGGCGGGCCACGGCCGGTGAACCTTCACTGCTGCCGGCCAGGATGAGCTGGCGCGTGTCGGCCCAGGGCGTGCCTTGCAGTGCCGCCACGGCCAAGGCAATTTCCGAGGCCCGCAGCGCGTGCATCTTTTCGTAGGTGTCTTTGGCGATCGGCGAGGTGTAGGTCAAGCGGTCGGGCAAGCCGAAAGAGTCGGGTGCCATGCTGGCCACGCCCTGGCTGGCCAGCCACTGTTGCCATTCCAGGATGGCTGCCAGCTTCAAGCCCGAAGAGCCATGCAGAAACACCACCACCGGCACGCGGCCCTGCGTGTTGGCGGGCAGGCTGCGAAACGGGCCCGCAAACGGCAGGCCACCGGTGACCGTGGCCGGCAGCGCCACCTGCGCACCGGCTACCACCGCCTTGGCCGACTCGGTGGTGTGCACCAGGGCGCTGCCCTTGATCACCCCTTGGGGCGTCTGCGCCGACAGGCTGGCGCTGGTGATGAGCAGACCCAGCAGGGCGGCGAGTTTCAGGTGTGTGTTCAAGTGAACTTTCAAGAGGTGGGTGAAAGGGGCCGTGGCGGCGCGGTCTGTCGCCAGGGCAGCAAATGCTGAGGCCCAAGTTCGCTGCAGGCCCGGGCACCCAGCAAGGCCAGGTTGCGGTCGATTTCGTCTTGCAACAGCGTGATGGCGTGGGCCACACCGGCTTGGCCCGCCACGGCAGCAGCAAAGTTGAACGGCCGACCCACCCAGACGAAGTGTGCACCCAGCGCCAGCGCTTTGATGACATCGCTGCCACGGCGCACGCCGCCGTCCATCATCACCACCATGGGGCCCGCGGCCGCGGCCACCTGCGCCAGCGTGCGTAGGGCCGACACTGCGCCGTCCAGCTGCCGACCGCCGTGGTTGGACAGGATCACGCCGTCGGCACCTACGCGGCGAGCCTGTTCGGCGTCCGCCGGGTGCAGCAGGCCTTTGATGACGAGCTGGCCGCGCCACTGCTGGCGGATGTGCTCGATGTGGCTCCAGTCGAAGTGGTCGCGCTGGGCGAAGTCGCGCTGCACGCGAGACGACAGGATGGGCGCGCCGCGCTCGGCAAACGAGTTCTCGAAGTGCGGCATGCCGCGTGCGGCCAAGGTGCGCAGCATCGTGCCCAGCAGCCAGCGTGGGCGCAGCAGGCCGTCCACGGCCAGGCGCAGCGTGGGCCGAAGCGGTGTTGAAAACCCCGCGCGCAGGTTGTTCTCGCGGTTGCCGGCCACCGGGATGTCCACCGTGACCACCAGCGTCTGCACGCCGGCGGCCTGCACGCGGCGGATCAAGGCGTCGATGCGCGCCGGGTCACCCGGCAGGTAGGCCTGAAACCAGCTGCCGGGCGCTGCGGCCATCACCTCTTCAAGCGGTGTCAGCGAAGAGCCGCTCAGCACATAGGGCACGCCGGCAGCCCTTGCTGCGCGGGCCATCACCAGGTCGCCTTCAAAGGCCGACAGCGCCGCGATGCCCATGGGCGCAATGCCAAAAGGCGAGCGGTGCTGCGCGCCAAACAGCTGCACCGCTTGCGAGCGCTGAGCTACGTTTTGCAGCACGCGCGGCAGCAGGCCCCATTCCGCAAAGGCCAGCCGGTTGTCGTCGCGTGACTGGTTGTTCTCTGCAGCGCCGCAAACATAGCCGAAGATGGGGCGCGGCAAGACAGCCTGCGCGGCTGATTCAAAGTCGTCGAGCGAGAGCATGCCGGCCAGCGGCCCTTTGGCGCGTGGCCCGTTGAAGGCTTTCCAGGCGCCGGAAGGCGCAGCGGCAGCGGCAGCAGGCAGGTGCTTGGGATCAACCATGACCGTGGTCTTGCTGCCCGTGTTGGCTAAAACACTGACCAGCCGGTGCGCCTGGACAGGCTCTCCAGCGCCAAAGCGCCGACCAGCGAATTGCCCGAAGCGTTGAGCCCCGGCGACCACACCGCAATCGATGCCCGGCGCGGTGAAATGGCCAAGATGCCGCCGCCCACGCCGCTCTTTCCAGGCAGCCCGACCCGAAAGGCAAAGTCACCCGACGCGTCGTAGTGCCCACAGGTCATCATGATGGCGTTGATGCGCCGCGCCGCTTGTTTGTCCACCACGCGCTGGTTGCGCAAGGGGTCCACACCATCGTTGGCCAGAAACAATCCGGCGCGCGCCAGTTGCACGCAGTTCATGCTCAGCGCGCACTGGTGGAAGTAGGTCTGGAGCACGCAGACCACTGGGTTGCTGAGGTTGCCAAAAGCGCGGATGAAATTGGCCAGACTGGCGTTGCGAAAGCCAGTGTCGGCTTCGGACTGCGCCACCTCATCGTCGATGCTGACGCTGCGGTCGTCGGCCAGTTCGCGCATGAAGTGCAGCAGTTCAGCGATCACCACCTGCGGCGGCCGTTGAGCCATCAGCGCGTCGGTCACCACCAGTGCGCCGGCGTTGATCAGCGGGTTGCGCGGAATGCCCAGCTCGCGCTCCAGCTGCACGATGGAGTTGAACGGTGAACCCGAGGGCTCGCGCCCCACGTGTTGCCAAAGCTGGTCGCCCAGGCGGCCCAGCGCCAGCGTCAAGGTGAAGACCTTGGACACGCTCTGGATGGAAAAGGGCACGGTGCTGTCACCGACGCTGGCCGCTTCGCCGGTGCAGGTCACCACCGCCAAAGCAAACTGGCGTGGGTTGACGCGGGCCAGGGCCGGGATGTAGTCGGCCACCCGTCCGCTGCCAAACTGGGCCAGGATGTCGCCTTGCACCGCGCTCAGCAGTTCAGAAAGTTCTTGTCTTTTCAGCATGCTGTGCGATTCTTGTAGGGGCGCCCCGGGCTGGCTTGAGGCTGCAAGTCAGGTTGCGAGTTGGCCCTGATTCTGACCGAACGATTCTGGAGGATGGATTGACCTACTGCCTTGGAATTCTCTTGCCTGAAGGCCTGGTGCTGGCTTCGGACTCGCGCTCCAACGCTGGCGTGGACCAGGTGGCCCTGGTCAAGAAGCTGGCCGTTTTTGAAGTGCCCGGCCAGCGCGTGGTGGTGGTCTTGTCAGCCGGCAACCTGGCCACCACGCAGGCGGTGGTGACGGCCTTGCGCGAAAGCTCGGGCAGCGGCCTGCTGGCCCAGGACATCCACGCGGCCCGTTCCATGTTTGACGTGGCGCAGCTGGTGGGTAACAAGCTGCGTGAAGTGCTGGCCCGCGACGGCAGCTTTGTGCAGCCCTTTGGCGACCCCAATGGCACCTTTTTGGTGGGCGGGCAGATTGCCGGCGAGGCACCGCGCCTGTTCCACATCTACTCGGCAGGCAACTTTGTCGAAGCCTCGGATCGCTCGCGCTTCTTGCAGCTGGGCGAAACCAAGTACGGCAAGCCCATCCTGGACCGCGCTTTGAACAATGGCACCAGCCTGGACGAAGCGGCCAAGCTGTCGCTGCTGTCGTTTGACGCCACCATGCGCAGCAACCTGTCGGTAGACGCGCCGATCGACCTGATGCGCTATGCCGCTGGCAGCTTTTCAGCCAAGAACCTGGCCACGCTGGAAAAAGACGATCCCTATTGGATGGAACTGCGCCAGCGTTATGCCGAAGGGCTGTCCACCCTGGTGGGCAGCATCCCTTCGCCACCCAACTGGGGCTGAACCGTTCCCGGCTTGACCTGAGTCAAGCCGGCCAGTGCTCGGTGCTGCGCATCATGGCCTGTGTACGACTCTGCCCTGCCCGGGGCCAACATGATGACAACAGGCGGTTCCCTGCGCAGGCTGGCTGTGTTGACCAGTGGTGGTGACGCGCCCGGCATGAACGCGGCCTTGCGCGCCGTGGTGCGTTGCGGTGCGGCCCAGGGCCTGCAGGTTGTGGGTGTGCAGGATGGTTTTGCCGGTCTCATTGGCGGCCGCTGGGTGCCGCTGACACCGCGCGATGTGGGCGGCATCATCCAGCGTGGTGGAACGATGTTGGGCACCGCCCGCTGCGCCGAACTCAAGACACCCGCAGGGCAAGCGCAGGCGCTGGCGCAGCTGCGCAACCACGACATCCAGGGCCTCATCGTGATCGGCGGCAACGGCTCGCAGACGGGGGCCCACGCGCTGTCGATGCGAGGCCTGCCAGTGGTGGGCGTGGCCTCCACCATCGACAACGACCTGGTGGGCACCGATGTCAGCATCGGCGCCACCACCGCGGCCGACATCGCGTTGGAAGCAATGGACCGCCTGCGCGTTACCGCCGCTTCGCACGGGCGTGCCTTCCTGGTCGAGGTGATGGGCCGCGACTGTGGTTATCTGGCGATGATGGTGGCCATCGCAGGCGGTGCCGAAGCGGTGTTGATCCCCGAGGTGGAAGTGGAGCCCGAGGCCGTGGCGCAAGAGCTGCGACAGGCGCGGCAACGAGGCAAGAGCCACGCCATCGTGGTGGTGGCCGAAGGTGCGCGCCACAACGCCCAGGCCCTGGCCAGCTACTTCAAATTACATGAGGAGCGCTTGGGTTTTGACCTGCGCCTTTCCACGCTGGGCCACATCCAGCGGGGTGGCAGCCCTGGCGTGTTTGACCGCATCCTGGCCAGCCGGCTGGGCGCGGCGGCGGTGGAACGCCTGATGCTCGGCCAAGCCGGTGTGCTGGTGGGTGTGGTGGCAGGGCACATCTGCCACACCCCGCTGAGCGAGGTGGTCAACCGCACACGGCCGGTGGACCCGCAGTGGATGGCACTGGCGCGCATGCTGGCCCGATAGGCGCGTGGCCGATTTGCCGCTGTGTCTTGATCCTGCGCAAGGCGGCGGCTACGGGCTAGAGCGAAAAATAGTTCCAACGACAGGAGATGCCCATGAACACCAGCATTGCGAAGCGGCCCGTGCGGGGCCTGCGCCCCGCCAGCAGCGTCTGGCCCGAGTTCGAGTCGCTCGACACCGCCCACCGTGCCGCGCTGCAGATGCTGGAGTCTTTCAAGCAACTGGTGGCGCGGCTGCAGGAACAGGGGCTGGACGAAGCCGCGCGCCAAAGCGCCCGCGAGATCCTGACCTTCTTTGACGGACCGGGGCGAAACCACCACCAAGAAGAAGAGACCCAGGTCTTCCCGGGCCTGCTGGCCGGCGGCGACCTGGAACTGGTTGGCCATGTGCGCCGCCTGCAGCAAGACCACCACTGGTTGGAGCAGGACTGGTTCGAACTGCAGCCCCATGTGCTGGCGGTGGCCCAGGGCTACAACGGCTACGACCTGCCCATGCTGGTAGCCGCCTTGCCGGTGTTTGAGGCCCTGTACCGCGACCACATCGCGCTGGAAGAAACGGTGGTTTACCCAGCAGCCCGGCGTCAGAAGCAAGCCTTGCACACGACCCCAGGCGGTCACCCGCAGGTTCAGTGAGCCTGGCAAGGCTTGCGCCTGGGCGGCCGATCGATTGGGCACGCGCGGCGTTGTTGATGTTGGAGCCGCACGCGGAGTCGACTTTGCCAGACCCCTGTTGACAAGAAGTCGCCGCTTAGACTCCTTGGCTCGACCGTGCCAGCCCAGGAGTCTGTTTCGTGAAGTTCAAGATGGCCCCGAACTCCTTGTTCGCCGTGCTGCTGCGCTCGGCGTGGTGGATCAGTCTGCTCATTGGCGTGGTCTTGGGCGGCGTGGCCATGGCCCTGCTGCCCGTGGCCTATCGCGGGGTGGGGGCGGTATCGGGTTTTCCGTTCATCGTCATCGCCGCCATGGCTGCCTGGCGCGGTCGCGACAAGCCCAGCCCGGCCTTGGTGGAACACAGCGCCAAGGCCATCGCGGCGATGGCCTGGCCGGCCTTTGCCAGCGCATTGGAAGCGGCCTTCAAGCGCGACGGCTTCAGCGTGCAGCGTGTGGAGGGCAAGGCCTACGACTTCGACATTGAACGCGCGGGCCGCCGCATGCTGGTGGCGGCCCGGCGTTGGAAGTCGGCGCACCTGGGGCTGGAGCCGCTGCGTGCTTTGCAAACGGCGCGCGAAGCCACCGAAGCGCCAGACGCCTTGGTCATTGCGCTGGGTGAGCTGAGCGCACCGGCCCGCCAACTGGCAGCCACCGAGCGCGTGGCGGTGTGGCAGGCGGACGAGTTGGCGCAAAAGCTGCGTGGGCTGCTGCCGCCGCTGTGACCTGTGGCGCTGGGCAACCCCGATGCGGTTCACGTGATGGTGGGTGAGAACTCGGCGCTGGCGCCTTTTCGCACGCGCAGCTTTCGCTTCCAGTGGCCGGCCGACTTGTGCACGGCATGGGCGCTGGAAATGGAAACGCTGATCCTGGGCTGGTACGTGCTGGTGGAGTCGGGCTCGGTGGTTTTGCTCACCGCTTATGGCGCCTTGCTGTACGTGGGCACCTTGGTCGCGCCGCTGCTGGGCATGCTGGGCGACCGTGTGGGGCTGCGCCGCGTGCTGGCCTTCATGCGGCTGAGCTACGCACTGTTTGCTGGGGTCATCCTGCTGCTGGCCGCCACCCATCAATTGAATCCGCTGGTGGTCTTGGGGGTGGCCTTTTTTGCAGGCTTGATCAAGCCCACCGACATCGGCCTGCGCACGGCGCTGGTCAGCGCGGCGGTGCCGGCTCAGCACCTGGTGTCGGCGATGGGCATTTCGCGCACGACGCAAGATTCGGCGCGCATTGGGGGCGCCTTGGCCGGGGCCGGTTTCATGGCCACGCTGGGCATGGTCAGCGCCTACATGGTCATCGCCAGCCTGTACCTGCTGGGGGCCTGGCTCACGTTGCGGGTGGGATCGAAACAAGCCTCGGCGGTGCCACCTGCGGAGCCAGCTGCAGCGCCAGTTGCAGCGCCAGTTGCAGCGCCAGTTGCGGTGCGGCCGTCGCCGTGGCGTGACCTCAAGGAAGGCCTGCTGCACGTCTGGCAAACGCCCCGCTTGCGCGCGGCCATGGCGGTGGCGGCGCTGGTCAACCTGACTGCTTTTCCGCTGACCGGCGGTTTGATGCCTTATGTGGCGCGAGAGGTGTTCCAGCTGAATCAGCAAGGCCTGGGCTGGCTGGTGGCCAGTTATGCCAGCGGCGCGCTGCTGGGTTCCTTGGGCCTGAGCAACTGGGGCACGCGCCTGCGTTCGGCCCGCACCATGATGCTGGGGGCGGTGGTCTGGTACTTGTGCCTGCTGGGCTTTGCGCTGCCCATCAGTGTGCCGGTGGCTTATGTGTTGTTGATGGGCGCTGGCGTGGCCCAAAGCCTGAGCATGATCAGCTTGTCGATCATCTTGCTGCGCACGTCAGACGAACGCTTTCGCGGCCGTGTGATGGGCGCGCGCATGTTGGCCATCTACACGCTGCCCATCGGGCTGCTGGCCGCTGGCCCTTTGATAGCGGCCGTTGGCTACCGGTCCTTGGTGGCGCTGTATGTGGCCTTGGGGCTGCTGCTGCTGGCCGCCATTGCCGTGGTGTGGTTTTGCGAACTGTGGCCCCGCGAGGCCAGGGCCAACGCCCGATAGCGTGGCGCCCGTTCACCGGCGTGATGCGCCTGATGAAGCAAGCCTGTTTGGTGGTTTACGGTGCGGTTCCGGGCCGATCACCCTCGCTGCTGGCCTGCGCTCAACTTCGCCTTGACCGCGTCGACCAGCGGCGAAATCGACGACGGCGGAAACGGCGAGACGCTGCTGACATTGATTTCGCACAACACGTAGGCGCGCTCCTGGCTTGGCGTCGGCTCGCCCACCATGAAGTCACAGTCCCACAGCAAGGGCAACTGCTCGCGTGTCAGGCCGACCTGTTGTCGCAGCAGTTCAATCCACCCCGATTCAAGCCGCTGCTTCAGCCATTGGAACTCTGCAAAGTCCGGCCCGTGATAAACCCGTGGCCCCGGTTGCTGCTCGGTCGGATGCAGCGCGTTGACGGCCTGCTGGCCGAAGCCCGTGACGCGATCGCCCACCAGGTAGGCGCGCACCATGCCCTCGGCCAGTCTGTTCTGCCAAGCCTGGTCGACCATGTGGCCGCCTTGCGTTGGCTCGAAGTAGAGCGCCATGCGTTCCAGCAAGGTGGGCAGGCTCACCAGCTCTTCGGCGCTGCCACGCTGGGCGTGGCGCATCTTGAGCAGCCCCGTGCTGGCGTCGCTTCCCAGCAACTCGACCCTCCAGACCCCGATGCCACTGTGGCCACGGTGCTGCTTGAGCACGCGCGCACCGCGTTGCAGCCGAAGCGGCAACTCCGCCGCCAGTTGATCCAGGCTGTCCACGCGGTGTACGTCGCTGCCAAAGGGCAGGTCACGGGTCTCGACCAGAACGTCTTTGGTACCCAGCCGCAGGATGGCATCGGGATGTGCGCTGACGTGGGTGCCTGAAGCTGCAAGGTCGCGCAGCAGCGCGTCGAGCCGGTCGCGTCGGCGACCGCCTTCAATCGGGTTACACCAGACGAGCACCAGCTGCACCCGCCGCAGTTGTGTTGCCACTTCATCGGCGAAGTCGTCGTGATAGACCGCCGGCTCGGCGTGCACGCCGGCTGCCGCAAGTGCATTGAACAGGGCTGCAAAGCGGCTCTCCGCGGGGTCGGCGCGGTCGCGCGCGGCGCGGTCACCGGGGTACAGCAGCGCCATCGAGGGCGAATGCGAGTTGGTCATGGAGGTGCTCCAAAGGTTTTGTCGACCGGTCGGAGGCCCGCCGCCGTGAGCGCGCCTGTTTGGCTCATCGTTTGCTGGCCTTTTCGCTCTCCCGCTGGGACTCCCGAACGAAATGCGCGTACAGCGAATCGAGCACGCTGCTCATCTCGGCCAGCAAGGCGTCGTCGTCGCTCAGGCGCTCGCGAGCCCCGGCCATCACGGCTTCGAAGCCTTTGGCCTCGGGAACAGGCTCGCCACCGATGTCAAGCGCATGCACGATGGCCGCCAGACGCACCAGACCCGGGTCGCCTTCCAGCCCGAAGCAGGACATCAGGGTCTCAAAGGTCACGCGATCTTCAACGTGCGTGAACGGGGCGCCGTCGAAATCGAAACCAAGGGACCGTTTGGGACAGTCGGAGGGCTTGGCCAACCACTGAAAACGCGCTTCGCGATCGATGAAGCGGCGGATCAACCAGGCGCTGGCCACCCGATCAACCCACAGGCGGCGCCGCGTCGCCCAGGTGCGACCTTGGTACTTGCTGGGGTCGAGCTTGGCGACTCTGCCCCTGGTTTCGTGCGGCTCGTCGGGTGAGAGCAGGCCTTCGATGCGCTTGTTGAGATCGGTCCACGCTGCTTCGGCCTCAACAGCCGCTTCGCCCGGGAAGAAGTCGATCAGCCGAAGCGCTTCGAACTCACGCTGCAACTTGCGCTGCAGCCGTGCCAGTTCGGGCGCACCCAGCGCACCCAGGCCGCGGTTTGACTCCTTCCATGCCTTGCGCAGCTCGGCGTAGTCGTCACTGCGATCGAAGAGCTGACGGTAAACCGCGGTCTCGTCTGCAGACTGGGCTTGTACGGTCATCAGCCAGGCGCTGCCCCCTTCGGCCGCGCCCTCGTCGGCCAGGCCCTGCAAAGCCCGGGCGTGCTGGGGTTCAGCAGGCAGCAGATACGCGCCGTCGCGCAGCGCCACACAACCCAAGGACTTGAGGGCGCGCCAGATGCGCATGCGGGCGGTGGCGCTGGACGTCGGGAGCGAAAGAACCAGCAAAAGCCACGATGGTGTTGAAACAGACATGTCGTGTATCCTACATCAGTGTAGAGTGTCATACATAACTTCTTGAAACGCTGTGTTTGGTGCAGGTCGATTCCTTGGCCCCCACGTCCGCTTTGCGCTCTTTCTTCAACGCATGGAATTGACTCACGGAGATCAGAGATGACCTACACGATCGCGCCCTTGTTCTGCCGTCCCTGGACCTTGAACGGCATTTCGCCGCGCTTGATCGAGAGCCACTACGAGCACAACTATGGCTCTGCGCTGCGCCGGCTGAACGTGGTCACGGCTGAGTTGGCAGAACTTGATGTTGCGTCCGTGGCACCACAGGCCTTGGGCCGACTGAAGCGCGAACAAACCGGCCTGCTCAACTCAACGCTGCTGCACGAGCTCTACTTCTCAAGCCTGGGTGGAGATGGGCGGACCGTACCTGCCACGCTGTTGGATGCGTTGGTGCGCGACTTCGGATCGGTCGATCGCTGGCGCCAGGAATTCATGGCGCTGGCCGAGTCGCTGGGTGGTGAACCGGGCTGGACGGTGTTGAGCTCCTTGCCGCGCGACCGTCAGTTGATCAACCAAGTTGCGACCGATCACACGCAGAGCGTTTCCGGTTCCATCCCGATCCTGGCGCTGGACATGTATGAGCATGCCTATCACCTCGAGTTCGGCGCGAACCACACGGCCTACATCGCCGCGTTCATGCGCAACATCCTGTGGAGTGCAGTCGAAGCGCGATACGTCGGCGCGCTGGATGTGGCACCGCCGCTGACGCTGCAGCAGCCCGAGTTCAATGACCTGCCGTCCATCGGCCCTGAGGAGGTTCGTGCCCTGTTGGCTTCGGGGCAGCGGGTGCAGCTCATCGACACCCGGCCGCGGCATTACACGACCAAAACACATGACATCGTCTCTGGCGCCACATGGCGTGATCCAGAGCGTCTGTCGGAGTGGATCCACACGCTCTCGAAGGACGACCCGGTGGTGACCTTTTGCGTTTATGGGTTTCACATTGGTTGCCAAAGCGCCGCCGCGCTGCGCGCCGCTGGTTACGACGCGCGCTTCATGCGTGGGGGCCACTTTGGATGGAAGGCACTGGATGGCCCGGTTGATCTGTTGAGGTCGCAAGGTTCGCTGTCCGGGCGGGAGGCCGCGCTGGGCGCTGAGAAGTGAGCAACGAAGACAGCCCAAGGCTGGTGCCATCGCCTGCAGGCCACACATGGGCGAGCCTGCGGCTTGCTGAGCGCGGTGCCGATGGCACTCGCTACAAGTGGAGCCTGTTCAGAAAGACTTGAGCGTCGGCATGGCGGGCGCTGCAAACGTGGCCATCAACAAGCTGGTGGTGGTCATTCGCATGGGCACTGCCGGACACGTGGGCCAGGCCAGCGCCTTAGGCTATGCCGTAGGTGCGCGGCTCGAATACATCATGATTCCGCTCGTCTTCGGCTTCGGCACCGTATTGCTTGCGATGATCGGCACCAACTGAGGTGCGGGGCAGTTCCAGTGGGCGCGCCGCATTGCCTGGAGGGGTGCGCTGACCGTTGCGGTCTCTTGCGGCGCCGCCATGGCGCTGTATTGCTTCTTGCAGGGAGTGGGCAGCATTGTTCGCGGAGTGCTGGCCCATGCGGCTCCACCCGCCGCCAGCGCAGGCGCAGCGTCTGTCGCAGTTTGCCGGATCGATGCCGGACCGATTGGCGTCTGCGGCCATCTCAGGCAGCTTCTTGCTGAGGCTGTAAGGCGCGCTTGTCTTGTGGGCGTTTTTGTTCACCCCCGATCCTGCGATCGCTGCGCCAAACTGCAAGAGCAGGGTAGTCCGGCGACCATCTCCCCAGTTCCATGTTGTCGCGGACTTGCAGGTGGAGGCGATCCGCTACAGGCCGAAAGGGCGAGGCCGACCGTCGCCGAGGCTGAGCTTGGTCCCCACCTGTAGGTTCAGGGGCTTCGAGCGCTTCACACTAAGCACTGGTCGGCGTGCGGCCTGCAGCTTCTGCGCTGCGCTGACGCAATCGAACGCGCCGCCACTGGCGCTCGCCCGCAATGCCCACCTGCGCCAGAGCCTGTTTGGGACCGTGACCGGCTTGCAGCGCCTGCTGGGCCAGACTTGCGCGCACGGCTTCCACATAGACCCGGGGTGAGTTGCCCACATGGGTTTGGAACAAGCGGCTCAGGTGGCGTGGGGTGACATGGGCCACGTCGGCCATGGCCTGCAATGACCACGCCGAGCCGGGCTGCGCACACACCGCATCCTGCACCCGATGAACCGCAGCATGCAGATGGTTGCGGCCGGCCAGCAAGGGCGACAGCTGTGGGTCTTCGGGGCCTCGGCGCAGGTAGACCACCATCACCTGGGCCACCGCGGCGGCCACGGCGTCGCCCTGGTCGTGTGCGATCAGGTGCAGCGCCAGGTCGATGCCGGCGGTGATGCCCGCACTGCTGGCCACGGGGCCATCCACCACAAAGACGCGGTTGGCCTGGACCAGCGCTGTGGGGGCCAGGCGCTGCAGGTCTTGCAGCATCTCGTGGTGGGTGGTGCAGCGGCGGTGCGCGAGCAAGCCGGCGTCGGCCGCCAGCAGTGCACCGGCGCAGACCGTCATCAGCTGCGCCTGGCCGGCCAGCAGCGCCGGGGCCACCACCTGGGCCAGCCAGCGGCGGGTGTCGGACCAGGCCCTGGGCAGTGGGCTTAGCAAGGGGCTTTCGCTGCCGCTGGCCTGGCCCAACAGCAGCACCAGGCTGTGCGGTTGCAGCTGGCCTGGCAAGGGTTCTAGCGCGGCCAGAGCGGCCCCTACCGACGTGGTGGCGCTGGTAGCAGGCCCTACAAAGCGCAAGCGGTAGGCCGCAGGCAATCCCCGGCGCTGCAATTGCTGGTTGGCCAGCCGCCAGGCTTCGGCCGGGCCGGCCAGGTCCAGCAGCAGAGTGCCAGGCAACACCACAAAGTAGATGTCGATCATGTGGCGCGTTGTAACGCGGTTTGCACGTGGGTGACGGTGGCAAAGCGCTGGTCCAGCACGGCCGCGGTGCGTTCGCGGATTTGGGTGGTGGTCAGCACGTTGCCACCCGCCAAGGGCATGTTGAAGGTCAGTGTGGCTTCAGTCACGTAGTCAACCTCATAGCCTTCGTCGCTGGCATGGCGGGCGGTGGTCTCGCAGCACTGCTCGGTGCGGATGCCGGCAATGATCAGGCGGTTGATGCCGTGCTGGCGCAGCCAGACTGGCAGGCCCGTGCCCACCAAAGCGCTGTGGCGGTGCTTCTCGAAGGTGGCCGCGGCTTCGAAGGGGAGCAAACCATCCAGCGGACGGATCAGGCCACTCTCGGGTGCAAACGGGTTGTCGGCTTGGCGTGGGCCTTCGATGTGGAAGATGCGCACCACGGGTACACCCAGCTTCTGGCAGCCCGCCACCAGCTCGTTGCTGTGCGCCAGAAAGCGGGGTACGTCGTCGGTTCCCCAGTAGGGGCGGTGGACAAAAGACTGTTGAACGTCGATCAGCAGCAGGGCGGTTTGCACGGGGTGGACTCCGGTATGAAAGAGTCCTCATGGTGCGTTGGCCCAGGGCTGATGTCAGCCCCGGATGCGGACAGATGTCGGACAGTTCAGGACATACCGCAGGCCCCGACCCCAAGCCTGACTTGACCCAGCCAGGACCGATATCACCTCAGCGCACCGACAGGCCAACCACCGCCTGCAGCGCCGCTTCATGCCCTTGCTTCACGATCTGCTGCTTCCACAGCGGCGTGTCGGTGTAGAAGGCATCGCGAAAGCGCTGCTTCACCGCTGCGCGGGCGTCGGCGGGCGCTTCGGGGTGGTTTTCCATCCAATGTTCACCGCGTAGCGCCATCACCACTTCGGGCACAGGCACGGTGCCGTACTCCATCGCGATGCCGGTGTATTGGGCTTGTGGGCACTCTTGATAGGCGCTCATCCACATCAGGCCCGACAGCAGGGCGCTGGCCGAGGAACCGTCGTAGATGGAGGTCACGTCAGCACCCCACCAGGCGCGTGCACGCTGCAATGCTGCGGCGTCGTCGCGGCAGGCAAAGATGCGCTCGCCGTGGCCGTTGGGCCCCAGGCCCGTGTGCAGGTCGATCCAGCCCAGCTGCGTGCAGCGCGTGCCGTGTTCTTGCAGCACGTGGCGCAGGGTCTGCTGGCTCCAGGTGGGCGCGTGGCCACCAAAGAACAGGCCTTGCGGGTGGGCGTACTGGCCGCCCGTGACCGCCGTTTGCAGGCCACGCTCGCCGTGTTGGGCTGCATAAGCGGCCAGCAGGGCTTCGTTGTCGGCGCTGGGTGGCCAGCTGCTCGGCAGCAGCGCATGGGCGATTTGATCGTAGGCCGTGTTGTGCGGCAAAGGCTGGCTGAAGTCTTGCCAGTTGCGGTTGAGGTCCACGTTTTCCTGCGTGGCCCGGCGCCACCACGAAAAGCCGTAAGGGTTGAGCGCGTGGATGTAGAGAACCGCGACACCGCTGGCCAGCGCCTGGGCTTGAAAGCCCGGGTCGGCCAACAGCGCGTTTTGCACGCCCGACCCGCAATAGCCTTCCACGCCGTGGCAGGCGCTGCTGATGATGAGCAGGCTGGCGGCGTCGGCCGGGCCCACCCGGGCCACGTCCATGGCCAAGGGCTCACCGTCGCGGCCCAGCAGCGGGTGTGCATGCGACTGCACGCGCAGGCCAGCCGCATCGGCAGCAGCCAGAAACTTGGCCCGCGCTTCGGCGTAGCTTTGTGAGAAGAAGGTGGTGACGTCGCTCATGCCGCGGCCCATCAGCGTGGCGCAGGGCCAGCCAGCCAGTCCTCGGCCAGCTTGACCCAGCAGCTGGCGCCCACCGGGATGAGTTCGTCGTTGAAGTCGTAGCTGGGGTTGTGCAGCATGCAGGGCCCCATGCCGTGGCCGCCGATGCGGTGTTCGCCATCACCATTGCCCAGCATGAAGTAGCAGCCCGGCTTGGCTTGCAAGAAAAAGCTGAAATCCTCGGCGCCCATGGTGGGCTCGAAGGGCACGATCTGGCTGGCGCCCACCACCGAGGTGAGTGACCGCCGCACAAACTCGGTCTCGGCCGCGTGGTTGATGGTGGGCGGGTAGTTGCGCGTGAACTCAAACTCGCAGGTGGCGCCAAAGGCGGCGCTGGTGTGCTCGGCCACTTCGCGCATGCGGCGCTCGATCATGTCCAGCGTTTCCATGCTGAAGGTGCGCACCGTGCCGCGGATCTCGGCCGAATCGGGCACCACGTTGGTGGCTTCACCGGCGTGGATCATGGTGGCGCTGATCACGCCCGGGTCGATGGGTTTGCGGTTGCGCGTGATGATGGTCTGCCAGGCCATCACCATCTGGCAAGCCACCGGGATGGGGTCAATGCCCATGTAGGGCAGCGCGGCGTGGCTGCCCTTGCCGCGGATGACGACGCGGAATTCATTGCTGCTGGCCATCACCGCACCCGGGTTCAGGCCCACCGTGCCCACCGGCATGCCGGGCCAGTTGTGGGCGCCGAAGATGGCCTCCATCGGGAACTTCTCGAAGATGCCGTCCTTGATCATTTCGCGCGCACCACCGCCGCCTTCTTCGGCGGGCTGGAACACCAGGTAAACCGTGCCGTCAAAGTTGCGGTGCTTGGACAGGTGCTTGGCCGCCGCCAGCAGCATGGCGGTGTGGCCGTCGTGGCCGCAGGCGTGCATCTTGCCCACATGCTTGCTCGCATGCTCGAAGGTGTTGTGCTCGGTCATCGGCAGCGCGTCGATGTCGGCGCGCAGGCCCACCGCGCGGCTGCTGGTGCCGTTCTTGACGATGCCTACCACGCCGGTTTTGCCCAGGCCGCGGTGGATGGGGATGCCCCAGTCGGTCAGCGCCTTGGCAATCACGTCGGCGGTGCGGTTTTCCTGAAAGCACAGCTCGGGGTGGGCGTGGATGTCACGTCGGATGGCGGTGATGGCGGCCGCGTCGGCCAGGATGGGTTCGATGAGGTTCATGGCACTGACCGCACGAAAGGCGATGGGTTGGTGACGCCACAAGGGCGCGAAGGGCCATCTTACCCACGCTGCGCCACCCCTTGCCAGTCGGGGTTACGGGGGTGCCAGGCCCTGGGCCCAGCACCCGCGCGCGCCTGCTCAGCCCGGCGGCCGGCGGCGCTGGCCAGCCAGTGCCAGTGCGGCCAGGCCCAGCAGAGCCAAGGCCAGGCCATGCGGCTCGGGCACGTCGCCAGACCGCACGGCTACCGCAAACAGCGGCGGGCGCTTGCTGACATAGGTCTGAAAGCCGCCAGTGGACGCGGTGTAAAAGAACCAGGCCGAGTTGAGGTCCGGGCCGTATTCGGTGCCGGTCCAGTAGGGGCCGGCCTGCACGTTGCTGAACAGCGCCAGGTTGGCCACGTCGCTGCCGTTGAAGAAGTCCTGGCCGCGGGTGGCACCCCAGTTGTCGTAGAACATGTGGCCCATTTCGCTGTCGGTGCAGTCAAAGGCTGGGCCACACACGGTGGCGGCGCTGTGTTGGGCGCTGGGCAGCCGCCAGTCGTCGTAGCCCCCCACCACCAGGTTGTCGGCCCAGGCCTTGGCGCTGTCCCAGTCCATTGCGCCGTCGGCGTGGTAGCCGCTGGTCTTGGCGTAGTTCCAGTCGGCCAGCCAGGTGATGTTGAAGGTGCTGTCGTAGACCATGCCGCCGCCGCGGGCAACCAGGGCGGCCTGGGCGATGGTCGTGCCCGCCCCCAGAGCGGCAAAGAGCACCAGCGTGCGCAAGATTTTCATGAAGCTCTCCAGTTGCGATTCGCAGTTGATCGGCGCTGCTGCGGCCCATGACTGAAACAGCAGGCCAGCGCCGACAGACCAAGGTAAGGGCCGGGGCGTCACGTGGGCGTCACGCTGCCCATGGGCTGGACCGTCCAGTTAGGGGGTGATGGCATCCAGGCCTGCAAGTCCCGGTTCGCCACATGCGGTGCAGGTGAGCTTCGAGCTCGTGTGCCCAGGCGCCGCCACGCCGTCGGATCAACCTGCCAGCAGCGCCCGATGCACCGGTACGGCCTGGCGAAAGCTGGCGTGGAACTCGCTCGCCAGATCGTGTTGCATGGTGCGGTAGATCCAGGCCACGCCCTCGGCGCGCGCGGTTTCGGCCTGATCGTGCTCGCCCAGCTGCTGCCAAACCCGCCACAGCCCATGCCACCACAGCCCTGGCGCGCAGTCTTGCGGGGTGTGGCCGGTTGGTCGCCCAGCACAGGCCAGCGCATGGCCGCGGGCGGTGTCGCTCTGGCCCGCGGCCAGGGCCAGTTGCGCGCAGGCCCACTCGGCTGCCCAGCGCAGACCGTGGTAGCCGTCGCGCTGTGCGCGGTCGCGCAGCGCCAGCAGTCGCAGGTGGGCTGCCGCCGCCAGCTCTGCAGACACCCGCCCGGCAGCCAGCTCAACATCGATCACGATCGAGTCGCGCACCGGGCGCAGCGTGCCCACGTCGATCAGCGCCTGCGCCCGTTCGAGTTTGTCGCCCACGGCCTGCCCACGCCACTGCGCCATGCGCGCGCGCAGCTGCAGTGCGCGGGCCAGCACCCAGCCGGGCAGCGCGGCGTAGCCGTCGTCGGCCGCCAAATCCTGCTGCGCGCGTGCCCATTGACCGACGTTGGCCCACAGGAAGGCGCGGTGCATGCGGTCCAGTGGGTAGCGCACCGGTGCCTGCGCCTCGACCGAGGGCAGGCTGGCCTCGGCGAGTTCCAGGGCCCGCGTGTAGCGGCCCAGATCGCGCGCGACCATCACCCGAAAGTTCCAGCCCGTGCCGTTGATGGCGTCCATGCTGTCATGGGACAAGCGCACGCGCTCGGCTTGTTCGAGCACCAGCTGAGCGTCTGCCAGCTCGCCGGTGTCGATGTAGCTGACGGCAAGGTTGTTGCTGGTGATGACGTATTCAGAGTGCAAGCCACGCGCCAGCGCCAGCTGGGTGGCACGCTGGTGGAAGCTGCGCGCTTCCAGCGGCCGCTCGGCGTTGTCGAGCACGACGCCGTATTCCGTGTAGTTGGAAGGCTCAGCTTTGCCGAGCTGCTCGACCACGGGCCAGTGCGCTTGCAGCAGTGCCAGCGCTTCGTTGTTGTGCCCGCTCATGGACAGGGCCACCGCCAGCGGCGTGAGCATCTCGGCAATGACGCTTTGGTCGCCCAGTTGCAGCGCCAGGCACAGGGCTTCGCGTCCGTTGCTGACGGCAGCCGGAAGTTCAGCCAACTTGACCTGCGCCCCAAATTGCTTGCTCAGCACCTGCAGCCGCTCGCGTTCATCGCCGGCGTGCGCAAGCGCCCGATCAAGCGCCGGCAGGGCCTTGGTTGAACCGTCGGCGACTTCGAGGGCCGAGAAGGCCCGCAGCCACAAGGCATGGGCCGAGGGACCGGCCGGATCCGCAAGCCTCGAAGCGATCTTGGCCGCGCGTTCCAAGAACTCTGCCTCCTCGCGCCGGCGCAGCATGTCGCTTGCCTGGGAGGCTGCCTTGATCAGCCAGGGCAACGCACGGCGTTCGTCGCCTGCGGCCAGCCAGTGGCCGGCCACGCGCGCGGGCTCGCCCGGTCGGCCTTCCAGATGCTGCGCCATGGCCTCATGCAGGTGCTGCGCAATGGCCTTGGGCACGCTGCGCAGCGTGGTCTCGAGCACCAGGTCGTGGGCAAATGCACGCTCGCGCAGCACCTGGGCCTGCTCGAGTTCAGCCCAGGCATCGGCCATGTCGATGGCCCGCCGACCCAGCACCTCTTCGGCCAGCGCCGGGCTGAAGTCGGGCCCGGCGATGGCCGCCACGCGGGCCAGCGCCAGTGCGCCTGCGCTGAGTTGCTTCAGGCGTCGGCCGATCAGCGTGTCCACCGAGCTCGGCTGGGGCAGCAGTTTGCCGCCTCTGCCGGGCAGCAACATCTGCTTGAGTGTCGCCAAGGCGAACAGCGGGTTGCCGCCGGTGTGGCGCAGCAGCCGCTCGCCCATGGACGGTGCATCAATCTCGGCCAGGTTCAGCGACTGCACCAGCTCAACCATCTGGCCGGCACTGAGCGGGGTCACCTCGGTGGCGTCGAGCCGCTGCGCTTCTTCGAGCACGTCGCGCAGGGCACGCGCCGCGGCCGAGTTTTCGCCCGGGCGCTGCGTGAACACCCAGGCGATCTGCGCCAGCGCGTCGGAGCCGGCCAGTGCGGTCATCATTTCCAAGCTGGCGTCGTCGGCGAAGTGCAGATCGTCCACCGCCACCGCCTGCAGCTGTGCCTGCACCAGCACCTGCGCCACTGCGGACTGCAGCATCAGCCGCTCGCCGCCTGCGGGCAAGGGCAGTGTTGCCACCGCTCCCGGCGTGCCAAGCTCGGGCAGCAGGCGCGCCAGCGCGCCTGGCTCCAGCTGCGCGCGCTGCTGTTCGAGCAGTCGGCGCAGCAAGCGCGCCAGCGTGGCGTAGGGCACGCCGGCGTCACCGGCCTGGGCCTTGACCAGCACGTGCCCAGTCCAGCCCTCCAGTCCTTCGGCAAGCAGCCGGCTTTTGCCCATGCCAGCCTCACCCAGCAGCAGCAGCGCGCGGCGATCGGCCAGTGCTTGGCGCAGGGCCTGCAGTTCGCGCGCCCGGCCCACCATGCGCGGCGGGCTTTGCAGCGCGGTGGCCCACACCCGCAGCGGCGCCAGCGACTGCGAGCCCCGCTCGTCAACCAGCCGCATCAGCGTCAGCGTCTCGGCGCTCGGGCTCGCGCCAAGTTCTTCGCTGAGCATCCGCCGCAAGGCCTGGAAGGCGCCTCGTGCGCGGGTCGTGTCTTGGTCAAGGTAGTGCAGGCGAATCAGCGTGCGATGGTGGGCCTCGACGACAGGCTCATCGGCCAGTTGCTGGCGCGCGCAGGTGATGGCGTCGTCCAAACGCTGTTCGGCCTCGGCCAGGGCGATGGCCTGCGCAAAGGCCTTGGCGCGGCGCTCGCGATGTGCGCTGCGCTTGGCCTGCAGCCAGGCCTCGAGTTCGTCAAGATCCGGGTAGGCCCATCCGGCCAGCAGTGCATCCCCTGCTGGCGCCAGCTCAGGCGGCATCTCGAACACCGTGCCCGGTGCCAGGCTGAGTGTGTCGGTACCGGCCAACAGTTCGCGCCCAAAGTGCTGCCGAAAGCGCAGCAATTGCTGGCGCAGGTTGCGCCGCGGGTCACCCGAGTCGGGCCACAGCAACGTGGCGGCGCGCAAGCGGGTGATGCCCGGCTCCAGTGCTGCCAGCGCCAGCAAAGCCGCCGCGCGGCGTTCGAGCACGGCGGTGCGCCCGTCCGGCATCTGCACCGACGGCTCACCGAACAGGCGAATCCGCAAGGAGTCGGTCGGGGCCAGGTTTTGCATGAACGAATGATGAGCCAAGTCCGCTGCGGCGCTCGGGTGGCCCGGTTTGTCCGCCTCTGCGCGGCTGGCCGGGGTGTGCTCGCGGGCAGTCAAGCCTGGCAGTCGAGGACTGCAGGCTGTGGTTGCATCCCGGCGCCACCCCGTGCGCTCAGAAAGCAAGCCCCGGCCGCGCCCCATGGGCGCCGGTCGCCGGCACCGAGCAGCTTGCCGTCGCCAACTGCGCGCGAAGCTTGAGTGGCAGACGGATGCTTCGCCCCTGCTGCGTGGCTCAGGTTCATGGTGTGGTCACCATCTCCGGCGCGGTGCGGGTGCCACCGTCCACGCCATCGCCCAGTGCGCCGCGCAAGCCGCTGCCAAAGGCGTAAACCACGTTGCCGGGGCCAATGAGCAGGGCATGGGCGTAGCTGGCCGACAGCCCCGTGAAGCCAGTGACGGCGGACGCCACGCCGCGCGGGAAGGGCTGGTTGGCGGTGACGCCGGGCCCGCGCAGGCCGTTGCTGTCGCGCGCGCCCCAGGCCAGGATCTGGCCGTTTTTCAGCGCCAGCGTGGCGCCGGTCTGGGTCGCAGCGATGGCCGTCACGCCGGTCAGCAGGTCGGTGCACGGCAGGCCGACGCAGCTCTCAGCCAACACGGGGCGTGGGCCGAGGATGCTGCCGCCGATCACGCTGCCCAGGCCCAGCTCGCCGGTGTTGTCGTAGCCACTGGTCATCACCGAGCCGTCAGAACGCACCACGAACAACGAATAGTAGAAGCTCATGCCGAAGCTGCGCGGGCTGCCCCAGCTGGCGGGCAGCAGGTCGGGGCCGGCCAGCCCGCCGATGATGCCGCTGCCGGTGGCTGCAATGCCAAAACCGCCATAGGGGTTGATGCCCAGGCCGTAGCTGCGGCCATCTTCCAGTGCGATGACCAGCCCCGGCGAGCCCGAGGTCGTCTGGCCCGTGAAGATGGCCACCGGCGGCGAGTCCGTGGGCAAGCCCGGCATAGCAAACGCCACGCCCGTGGATTCATAGCCACGCGCCTGCAGCGAGCCCACAAACCACACCGTCTTGGCCGAGCCCGCGTTGCAGTCGGTGGTCGCGCCAACGCTGTTGATGGCGCGGATCATCGCCAACTGCTCGCCACCACCAGCGATGGCACAAACCCGGTCCACTGGCCGCGCCACACCGCCCACGCGCTCCAGCACTTCCACCGGCGCGGCTTCGTTGTCGCGCGTTGGGATCGAGCTGCCCAGGCTGCCGTTGCCGTCAACACCCCTGCCGTCCGAGCCGGCGTTGGCACGACCCCAATGCAGCACGCGGCTGCCGGTGGTGCCGGGCTCACCCTGCAGCGCCCAGAAGGCGTTGAACCAGCCGCTGATGGCGCGCACGTCGGTCAACACCGTGGGGTACATGCGCACCGGGCGCAGGCTCTGGTTGGCGGCCAACAGGTTGGCCAGCTGCACTGTGCCGTCGCTGCGGTGCATGCGGCCCCAGCCCCAGACGCTGCGGTCGGGCCGCAGCACCAGGCTCCATTCCGGGCCGGCGACGATCTGGGTGGCGGTCAGGGCGTTGGTGGGGATGGCAGGCACCACCGTCAGCGTGGCCGGGTTGGAATTGGCGCTTCCGGCACTGTTGCTCAGCGTTAGCACCACCGTCGCCCCGTTGCAGCCGGAGGTCACGTTGATCATGCTCAGCGCCCCGCCCGTGTTGTCGTAGCTGAAGCTGCAGTTGCCCAGCGTGAAGGCGCCGAAGCTGAAGCGCACCGGCAGCGACGTGCCGTTGACCGACCATGCAGACGCGGGCGCAGGCGTGCCGCTGCCCGAGCCACCAAAAGTAACCGAGCCGCCGTCGGTGATCGACTGGCTCTGCGGCTGCGTGGTGATGGTGGGTGCCACGGCTTGAGTCACTTGCAACACGATTGGGTTGAGGACCAGCGCGCCTGCTGCGTTGTAGGCCACGGGCGTGAAGACCGCGCCGTTGTCGGACAGGGTCAGGCTGGGCACAACGTAGCCCGTGCAGTCGGTGGCGCCGGTGATCAAGGCGCCATTGCGCAACCACAGGCACTGCGGAGCGGGCGTACCCCTGACAGCGATACCCAAGCGAGGTGTGTCACCCACCACCGCGCTGAGCAGCGTCACTTGCCCGATGAGCTGCGGCGCACCCGGCGCCGGCAACACCACGAGGCCGGCCGCATTGCTGCTGACGCTGCCTTGTGCGTTGCTGACGGTCACGCTGTAGTTGCCTGCGTCAGCCGCGGCCAATGCCGTCAGCCTCAGCACCGGCTGAGTAGCCCCTGTGATGGCCACGCCTTCGCGGAACCACTGGTAGCTGAGCGTGCCGCTGCCGCTGGCCGCCACGGCAAAGAGCGCGGTCTGGCCGGGTTGGGCGCTCAGGCCCACCGGCTGCACGCTGATGGCCAAGGGTGTGGGCGTGCCGCCTGCGGGGTTGACGGTCAGCACCGCCTCGGCAAACACCACCGCGCCACCCGGAACCCAGGCCGTGACCCGATAGCGACCGGTGTCGGACGTGCCAAGGTTTGGCAGCGTCAGGATGGGCGTGTTGGTCAGGCGCTGCAGCGGGGCGCCATTTCGTTCCCAGACGTAGTTCACCGTGCCATTGCCACCGCTGGTCTGCACCGCCAGGGTGGCGGTGTCGCCCGCGGTGGCCGTGGTGTCGACCGGGCCCTGCACGATGCTCAGCGCCGCAGGCGTTGGCGCCGCGCTGGACACGGTGATGGACGCGGCGCCGCTGGTGGCACTGCCGGCACCATTGCTCACCACCACGGACACCGTGCTGTCAGCCTGCACACCTTGCAGCCTGAGCACAGACGCATTCTGGCCCAGCACCACGGTGCCGTTGACCTGCCACTGGTAGCTGAGCGGCTCGGTGCCGCGCACCGCCACTGCCATCGTGGCGTCACCACCGCGCACCGTGCGCACGGCGGCCAGGTCGGTGGTGATCTGCGGTGCGACCGGCGCGTCGCTGACCGACACGGTGACGGGCACGCTGAATTCTTCGCTGCCGCTGTTGAAGGCCCTGGCGCGGAACTGCGTGCCGTTGTCGGCCAGCGTCAGGGTGGCCGTGGTGTAGGTGCTGTTGGAGGTGCCGGTGGCCGTGCCCGTGGTCACGGCGGACCAGGCGCCGGTGCTGTTGGCGGGCCGGGTCTGCCAGGACACATCAGGCGCCGGCAGGCCGGTGGCGTTGGCGGCGAAGGTGGCGGTCTGGCCGTTCAAGACCATCATCGCGCGCGGCTGCTGCGTGAACGTGATGGGTCTGGCTTGCTGGAGCACGCGAGCCGTGGCTACGCGGCTGGTCTGGCAGCGCAGCTCGATGCGCGTGCCGTTGCCGTCGGCCACCTGGGCGTCGATGCAGGCCTTGGCGCGGAACTGGATTTGGCCGCTGAGGTTGTCACCGACGGTGAAGCCGTGGCGCACCCGCCAGTAGCGCCAGCTGGGCCATAGCGGGAAGAGGTCGCCTCGGGTGTCTGTCTGCAAGGACGTGGCCACCTCGCGCCAGGAATTGCCACCGTCGTCGCTGCGTTGCCAATCCACGGTGGCACGGTTGGTGGCATCGGGTGCGATGTAGCTCAAGGTGCCCGAGCGGCCTTCGACGTAGCTGCGGTCGTAGGCGCCACCCGAGAGCAGGGCTTCAACCTGCCCGGCTTGGCCGGCGACGATGTCCGGCGCCGTCACGTCGAACGGAACCACAGCCAGCGTGACGGGCTCGGGGAACCTTGCACTCGACATCGGGGCGATAGCCATTCGGAAGCTGCTTGAGCCCGCGCCGGTGCAAGTCAGGAATAGTTCAAAGGTCGTCAGGCGCTCGAAGGCGTTTGCTGCGCTCACCGTCCACGACCTGGAACCCCCCGCCAGCGGCAGGCTCGCTACGTCGACCAAGCGGCCCTGGCCCACGGTTGCCGTGCGCACTTCCACGGCCAGTTGCGGGCTGCTCCGGCAGCTGCTTGGCAAGCTGCCGCTGTTGGTGGCGACGGTCAGGGTCACCAGCGAGCCGCCCAGGGGCAGCTCGTAGCAGTCGTTGGCCCCACACGCCATCGTGTAGGCGGTGACGGCAATTGGGGGTGGTGGCGTCACGCTGCCGAAGGGTGGCAAGAAGACCACCACCACAGGAATGAAGTAGGAGAAGGACCGCACCGACGTTCGCAGCGTGCCGTCGCGTTGTTCGGTATGGGACAACAAGGTCCACACGCCGCCCGGATCGGCCTTGGCCAGCAGCAGCCGTTCATTGGGCTGCAAGGTCACAGCGGGGGCTGGAATGCGCACCTCGACGGGTTGTTCGAAGCTGCCGCCGTGCGGCGTGATCGCGTAGGTGGCGCCGACGGGTCGCAGGCCTTCGGGCAGCGTCGGCGCACCTGCCGAGTCGGCGGCGATGCGCACCGTGACTGGCGCAGCGAACGCACCCGGCGGCACCAGCACCTGCGTGCCGCCCGCACCTTCGATCGTGACTTTGCCGGTCTGTTGCGGGCCCCCGACCGTTGCGCTGCCAGCAGCTGGCACTGGCTGGGTCGGTGGCGGCGCGCTCCCTTGGTCGTTGGATCCACCACAACCGGCTGTAGCCAGCACAAAGGCCAGCGCCACAGAAGAGAAAGCGTGTGACAGGTGACGATGATTCATGCTGCTGGCTCCCGAAGTCCAAACCGAGTCGATGACTCAAGGTAAGGGCCGTGGCGTCACGCAGCCGTCACGCCGGCTGAGCGCGGCTTCCTGGACTTAGGGGGGCGAAGCCACCAAGGCCAACAACTCGCGATTGACCGGGTTGCGGTTGAGAAACGAGTCCAAGAACGGCGCCGGCACCTCTGGCAAGCCGCGGCTGCGGATCCAGTGCGTGCCGGCGCGCAGCGCGGCGGCGGCTTCGGCGTGGGCCTGGGCTTGGGTCAGCGCTTGCCACACCACCAGATGCGCTTCCGGCACGTACATCGACTCTGGCGCGTAGCCGGCTCCGAGCAGCCCAGCCGCAGCCCTGGCTGCAGCTGCAGCTGTATCGGTCTGCCCCAAGGCACTGGCGGCCCGCGCCACATGCACCTTCAAGGCCAGCAGCGCGCCGTGGCGTTCTTTGCTGCTCAAGGCCTTGGCCAGCGGTTCGGCCCGCTCCAGCACCTGGTCTGCCGGCCAACTGCGCAGCGTGCGTACGCTCAAGGACGGGCCGCGTTGTGAGTCTTGTTCAGCCAGCGCCCAGGCCTCGTTCAGCAGTGTTTGGGGAGCGCCTTGGTGCAGTGCGCGGGCCAGTTCCAACTGCAGCAGCCGGCGGTCGGCGCGCAGCCAGGCTGGCAGGTCGGCTGCTTCGCCCTGCAGCAGCGGCACGGCGCGGGCGTGCTGGCCCAAGTCCAGCCACAGGCGAACCAGCACCATGCGGCAGGCCTGCACCCAAAAGGCCGTGCCACGTTGTTCAAACACCGGCAACACCCGTTCCAGGCTGGCCAGTGCGCTGCCGTAGTGGCCGGTTTCGGCTTCGTCGCGCGCCAGGATCAAGGCGTCGATGGGCAGTTCGGCTGCATCGAGTACTTCAGCCCCGGACAGAGCCTGCCCTTGGCGCGACAGGGTCAGGGCCCGGTCCAGTTGACCGCTTTGGCGCAGCGCGATCGAACAGTTCAGAAGCAGGCGTCCCTCGGCATCGCGCAGCTTCAGACGGCGCGCGGCAGCCAGTGCGACATCGAAGGCCGCTATGGCTTCGCCCAAGCGGCCGATGTTGCCCAGGGCCGCACCCCAGTCGCCATGCCACAGCATGCGCAGTGAGTCGTCTGCCTGCGTGTCCAACCAAGGACGCAGCGGCGCCAGCAAGCCCACGGCTTCCTCGGCGCGGCCCAGGCGGTTCAGCGCGATGGCCATGTGGCATGCGGTGCGAATCTGCCATTCATGGTCAGCCAGTTGGCGCGCCAGGGTCAGGGCCAGCTGGCCGGCTTCGATGGCGGCCTGCGGCTCGCCGCGCTCGGTCAGCAGACCGCAGCGCTCGCTGTGGGCGCGCAGCCGTTGCGAATCAGTTCGGGCTGTGTTGGCCAGTGCCAGGCATTCTTGCAACGCCATCTCATCGAACTGGGCCTCGTTGAGCGATCGAACACGACCCAGCAGCGCGTTGAACTGTTCTTCGGGCAGCTTGGCATCAGCAAAGGCCTGAGCCGCCTGCTCGTACAGGGCGGCTTCTTCCGCCAGCCTGGCGGCTTGTTTGGCGCGCAGAGCCGCCGCACAGTAAGCACGACCTGCCTCGGCCGGCACACCCGCCAACTGCCAGTGGCGGCCCACCCGCGCGGGCTCTGCGCCGCGCGCCGCCAGCCACGTGGCGCACTGCCCGTGCACCCGCCGCGCCACCACCGCCGGCACGCCGCGCAGCGCGGCGTCGGCCACCAGATCATGGGCCAGGGCCTCGTCGCGCAGCACCTGGGCGTCTTGCAGTTCACGCCAGGCGCTGGCCAGTTGCACCGCGCTTTGGCCGATGGCGGCCTCGGCCAGTTCGATGCAGAAGTCGACGCCGGCGATGGCGGCCACGCGGGCCAGGGTCAGCGCCGGTTCTGACAGGCGCTGCAGGCGCTGTTCGATCAGCGCGCCCACGCTTTGCGGCCGTGGCAGTTCGCCGCGCGCCAGGCTGCCGTCCAGCAGGCCCTGCTTCAGCGTTTCCAGCATGAAAAGCGGGTTGCCGCCGCTGTGCTGCACCAGTTGCGCGGCCATGACTTGCCCGGCCAGGCCTGGCACGGCCAGGGTGTCGACCAGTTCGGCGGCGGCCGGCGCGTCCAGTGGCGTCAAGACCACCACGCGCAGGCGTTGCAGTTCGGTCAGCGCGTGGCGCAGGGCGGTGGCGGCGGGCGTGGCCTGGGCCGGGCGCTGGGCCATCAGCCAGTGGCACGCTGCGTTGCTGGCGACCAAACCGCTGAGCAGTTCCAGGGTGGCGGCATCGGCAAAGTGCAGGTCGTCGAGCACCACGGTCTGCACCTGGGCTTGAGCCAACAGCTCGGCCACCGCGGTCTGCATGGCGCCTGCCGGCAGCGGGCCGGTGTTGGCTGCTTCAGAGGCGGAGCCGGCCGTGTCGAAGTCCGGGGCGGCGCGGGCCGCGCTGAAGGTAGGGGCGGCGCTGGCCGCGTTGAAGTCGGGGGCGGCGCTGACCGCTCCGATGCGCAACAGCGCGGTTTGGCTTGCAGGGCTCAGTGCCAGGTGGTGGGTCTGCAGCAAGGGTTTCAACAGCCGCGCCAGGCTGCTGTAGGGCGCGCCGCTGTCGCCCGGGCGCCCGGCAGCTTGCAGCGCCGGGTTTGGCAGCTGGGCCAGGCCTTCGGCCAAGAGCCGGCTCTTGCCCATGCCGGCTTCGCCTTCAACCAGCACCGCCTGGCCTTCGGCCCAGGCGGCAGCCAGCGCCGCCAGTTCGGCCAGCCGACCGGCCATCACCGGGGGGCGTTTCAGCGTCACTGGCAAGGTCCGTGTTGCGGCCAGGGCCGATCGGCTGGCATCCGGCGCTGGCTGGCCTTGCTGCAAGGCGGCCGCCAGGGTTTGGCTGGCGGCCGATGGCCGCGCGCCCTGGTGGTTGCTCAGCACCTGCTGCAGCTGCTGGTAGACCGCCAGGCCAGCGGCCGATTCACCACGCAGAAAGTGCAGGCGCATCAAGCTGGAGTACGGCGCCTCGCTGTGCGGGTCCAGTGCCAGCAAGGCCTGCGCGTGTTTCAGGGCCCCGTCCAGATCACCCGCCGCTTCGGCGGTGTCCAAGGATTGCTGCAGGGGTTGGCGTTGGGCCTGGGCCTGCTCGCGGCGCTGCTGTGCCAGCCACTGGCCCCAGTCGTCGTCAGACGGGGTTTCATCGGCCAGCAGTTGTTGGCCCGGGCTGGCGGCTTGCAGCTGCACACCCGGGGCCAGGTGCAGGTCGGGGTCGCCATCGAGCAAGGCCACGCCCAGGGCCTGGCGAAAGCGCAGCAGTTGTTGGCGCAGGGTTTGGCGCGGCTTGGCCGAGTCGGGCCACAGCATCAGCGCCGTGCGTTCGCGGCTGACCCCCGGCTCCAGCGCCACCAGGGCCACCAGCGCCGCTGCCCGGCCGCGCAGGGCCAGGGTTTGGCCGTTGGCCGGCACCACGCGGGCACTGCCATGCAGGTGCAGCTTCAGCAGCGGGGGGGCTTGGCGCATGGCGGGATCATCTCGCATCGGGTGGCCGATGGTGGCGACGGGGGCGTCACGCGGGTGTCACGCGGGTTGTCACGCGGTCTGGCCGGTGCCGGCGTGACGCTGGCGTGACGGGCTGGCCTGCATGCTGGCGGCCGGGTCGTGCACGGTGTACGGCCTTCAAGTGGGGAGTACCGGTCATGAATGCATGGGTTTGCTTGCGGCGCGCCGGCTTGGCCAGCGCCTTGTTCTTGGTCACCACCTGGGCCGCTGCGGCGCCCGTGGTTCAGTGGGGCAGCAGTTGGCTGTTGGAAGTCAGCCGATCCAGCACCTTCGATTTCGGGCGCTACGCGCTGACGTTTGATGGTGTGGCCGAGACCTTCGTACACAGCCCGGATGGCCTGGTGAGCATGACCGTGAGCGAGTCCCAGACCGACCTGGGCGCCGGGCGCGGGGCTGTCGACCTGACCCTGGACTTTGTGGGCGGCGACCCGTTTGCCATTGACTCCCTGGTGGCTCTGGGTTTTGGCGTCAACTCGCGCCAGGGTGCAGGTGACGCCTTGGACCTGACCGGCCCTGTGGAACTGACCGCAGCGCTGGTAACCTGGCTGGACGCCAGTGGGCAGATCCAGTCTTTCGACGCCATGTGGGACTACCGGAACCTGAACGCGGCCGCCAACTGGAACGGAAGCCTGTTCGATGTCAGGAACTACCTCGGAGGTGGCACCTGGAACCGCGCTGGCGTGAGCCAGATCAAGCTGCACTTTGAAACTCGGGCCTTGAACCCTGTCAGCAGCCCAGGCAGCGCGGCTTTGGTGGGTTTGGGGCTCATGGTGTTGGCCACGCGGCGGCGTTTGCTGCGACCGATGTAGCAGCCGCCCGGCCGCTGGCGGCCGCGTCTTGTGGCACAGTGTCCTGATGCCTCATCCAGCCACCTCCGCAGACAGCCAGCAGGTTCAAGGCGTCTGCCCCCACGACTGCCCCGACACTTGTGCGCTGCACATCACGGTGCAGGCCGGCCGCGTCATCCGCGTGGTTGGCGACCCCGACCACCCGCCCACCCACGGCGCGCTGTGCACCAAGGTCAGCCGCTATGCCGAGCGCAGCTACCACCGCGACCGGGTGCTGACGCCCTTGAAGCGCGTCGGCCCCAAGGGCAGCGGCCAGTTTGAGCCGGTGAGCTGGGACGAAGCGCTGGACGCCATCGCCAGCCGCCTGAAGGCCATCGCCGCGCGCAACCCGCAGGCCGTGCTGCCCTACAGCTACGCCGGCACCATGGGGCTGGTTCAAGGCGACGGCATGGGCGCGCGTTTTTTCCACCGCCTGGGCGCCAGCCTGCTGGACCGCACCATTTGCAGCATGGCCGGCGGTGACGCGCTGATCCACACCTATGGCGCCAAGGTGGGCATGCGGGTGGAGCAGTTTGCGCACAGCCAGCTGATCCTGATCTGGGGCAGCAACCCCATCACCAGCAGCGTGCACTTCTGGAACTTTGCGCAGCAGGCCAAGCGCAACGGCGCACGGCTGATCTGCATTGACCCGCGCAAGACTGAAACGGCCGACAAGTGCCATCAGCACATCGCCCTGTTGCCCGGCACCGACGGTGCGCTGGCCTTGGGCTTGATGCATGAGTTGATAGCCCATGAGTGGCTTGACCACGATTACCTGGGCCAGCATGTCGACGATTGGCCGGCGCTGCGCGAACGTGCTTTGCAGTGGCCGCCTGAACGCGCCGCCCAGGTTTGCGGCATCACCGCGGCTGAGGTGCATGAATTGGCGCGTGCCTACGGCAACACCCGCCCGGCGGCCATACGCCTGAACTACGGCATGCAGCGCGTGCGTGGTGGCGGCACCGCGGCGCGCCTGATCGCGCTGTTGCCATGTTTGGTGGGCGCCTGGCGCGAAGCTGCAGGCGGTCTGTTGCTGTCGGCCAGCGGTTGGTTCCGCGACGCCAAGCAAGACGCCTGGCTGCAAAGGCCCGACCTGCTGCAAACCGTCTATGGGCCGGCAGCCGAAGGCCGCCAGCCGCGCACCATCAACATGAGCACGATTGGCGACGACCTGAACCGGCCCAGCTCGCCGGAATTCGGCCCACAGATTGAAGCGCTGGTGGTCTACAACACCAACCCGGTGGCGGTGGCGCCCCACAGCTCGCGGGTGGCCGCCGGCTTTGCGCGCGAGGACCTGTTCACGGTGGTGCTGGAGCACTTCCTGACCGACACCGCCGACCACGCCGACTACGTGCTGCCGGCTACCACCCAGCTGGAGCACTGGGACGCCCACATGTCCTACGGCCACACCTACGCCATGCTCAACCGTCCGGCCATCGCGCCGGTGGGGCAGGCCAAGTCCAACGCCGAAATCTTCCGGCTGCTGGCCCAGCGCATGGGCTACACCGAAGCCTGTTTTGGTGACAGTGACGAGACCATGGCGCGCGGTGCTTTTGTGCCGGAGAGGGTGGACTTGCACGAACTGGATCAGCGTGGCTGGAGCCAGCTGAGGATTGCCGACGCACCCTTCGCCCAAGGCCACTTCCCCACCCCCGACGGCAAAGTGCGGGTGCGTGGCAATGGCCTGGATCTGCCCGACCACCTGCCCAACTACGAAAGTGTGGAATCAACTCCGTCGCTGGCCGCACGCTACCCACTGGCGATGATTTCGCCGCCGGCGCGCCACTTTCTGAACAGCACCTTTGTCAACGTCGACAGCCTGCGCGCCGCCGAAAAAGAGCCGCGCCTGGAACTGCACGCAGCAGACGCCGCCGCCCGTGGCATCACCAGCGGCACCACGGTGCGCGTCTTCAACGACCGCGGCGAGTACGTCTGCAAAGCCGACGTGAGTGAGCGGGCGCGCCCCGGTGTGGTCAACGGGCTGGGCGTGTGGTGGCGCAAGATGGGCCTGCAAGGCACCAACGTCAACCAGCTCACCCATCAGGGCCTGACCGACATCGGCCGCGCGCCGGTGTTCTACGACTGCCTGGTGGACGTGCAGCCGCTTTGAAGCTGCGATGCGCAAGCAGTGGTGGTGGTGGTTGATGACGGCCAGCGGATCCTTGCTGGGCGTGGTGCTGCTGGCAGTCGGCGCGGTTTGCCTGAGCAGCGGCTGCAGCACCGTGGGCTACTACGCGCAGGCCGTCAACGGCCATCTGGACCTGCTGCAAAGCGCCAAGCCGGTCTCCAGCTGGACCGCCGACCCCAGCACCCCTGCCGCACTGCGCGAACGGCTGGCCTTGAGCCAGCGCATGCGCGACTTCGCCACGGCTGAGCTGAGGTTGCCCGACAACAACAGCTACCGCCGTTACGCCGACCTGAACCGCAGCGCCGCGGTGTGGAATGCGGTGGCTGCGCCCGAGCTGGGCTTGACGCTGAAGACCTGGTGCTTCCCGGTGTTGGGCTGTGTGGGCTACCGCGGTTACTACAGCCGCGAACCGGCCGATGCGCTGGCGCAGGACCTGAAGGCGCAGGGTTGGGAGACCATGGTCTATGGGGTGCCGGCCTACAGCACGCTGGGCTGGAGCAACTGGGTGGGTGGCGACCCCTTGCTCAACACCTTTCTCAATTGGACCGAGGTGGAACTGGCGCGCCTGATCTTCCACGAACTGGCGCACCAGGTGGCCTACGCCAACGACGACACCACCTTCAACGAGAGCTTTGCCACCGCGGTGGAGCGCATCGGCGGACGCCTGTGGATGCAGCGCCACGGCAGCGAACAAGCGCGCGCCGAGCACGCACAGCGCGAACAGCGGCAAGAAGACTTTCGCGCCTTCACCAGGCGCTGGCGCACCGAGCTGCAGGCGCTGTATACCGGCCCCATGAGCGACGCTGACAAGCGCTTGCAAAAGGCCAAACTGATGGCCCAGATGCGCAGCCAGTTCCAAGAGATGAAGCAAAGCCAATGGAACGGCTTCAACGGCTACGACGGCTGGTTTGAACGCGCCAACAACGCTTCGTTTGCGGTGCTGGCCGCCTACAACGAACTGGTGCCGGAGTTTGAGCGCCTGTTTGAACGCCTGGGAAGTGACTTCCCGCGGTTCTACGCCGAGGTCAAGGGATTGGCCGCCTTGCCCAAGGACCAGCGTCGAGCGAAACTGGCCGCCTTCAACTGAACAGGGAAGCTCACCGTGGCCGACATCCGCATCCACCGAGACCACAGCCTCGGCCTGGCCAAGGCACGCAAGATTGCCTGGCAGTGGGCCGAGGAGGCCGAATCCAAGTTTGAAATGGAATGCACGGTACTGGAAGGCAAAACCAGCGACACCGTGGAGTTCACGCGTTCGGGCGTCAAGGGCCGGCTGATCGTGGCGGCCGACCACTTTGACCTGGAAGCCAAGCTGGGCTTCTTGCTGGGCGCGTTCAGCAAGACCATTGAAGGTGAAATCACCAAAACGCTGGACACCTTGCTCAGTGCGGGTGCGGCTGCACCCGCCAAGAAGGCCGCGGCCAAGAAGTCAGCGAGCAAGTAGGCCGCTGCGGCATCAGCACCCAGGCGATGCCCGGGATAGCGGTTGGGCGCCTAGGCCTGCCCCAGGGCCCATCTCTGCCCGCGCGAGCTACTGCAGTGACTTGATCAGGTCGACATATTCCTGCATCGCTTCGTCGTTGCTCTTGCCAGCGAGCTTGGCCCAGGCGTCGTACTTGGCGCGGCCCACCATGTCGGTGAAACCGGGGCGCTTGCCTTCCACGTCACCCTCGGTGGCTTGCTTGTACAGCGAATACAGCTGCAGCAGCGTGGCGTTGTCGGGCTTTTCGGTCAGCTTCTTGCTGTTGGCAACGGCGGCTTCGAAGGTGGCTTTGAGTTTGGCCATGGTGGCGGTCCTTTGCGGGCTGAAGTGGGTATAAGTCTGGTCTTGACCCGCGCGATGTTACCCAGCATCGTCCTTTGCCCCTTGAGGCCTTTGGCCCCGTCGACCCAGGAGAAACCCGATGCAAGACGCAGCGCGACTGCCGCAGGCGCAGCGCATGTCCCGTGTCGACACGGCCTGGCTGCGCATGGACAACGACGTCAACCTGATGATGATCGTGGGCGTGTGGTTGCTGACACCCGCCATCACGCTGGATGCCCTGCGCGAGCGCATCCAGGACAAGCTGCTGAAGTACGACCGCTTTTTGCAAAAGGCGGTGCCCGACGCGATGGGCGCCATGTGGGTCAGCGACGAAACCTTTGACATCACCCGCCACGTGGTGCGCACCACCTTGCAGCCCGAGCAGGGCGAGAGCGAGCGCCATGCGCTGCAGCGCATGTGCGGTGAGTTGGCCACGACGCCCTTGGACCCCGCACGGCCGCTGTGGCAGTTTCACCTGATCGAAAACTACGAAGGCGGCAGTGCCCTGGTGGCGCGCATCCACCACTGCATTGGCGACGGCATTGCGCTGATCTCGGTGATGATGAGCATCACCGACGGTGGCAGCGATCCACCCAAACGGCGCCGCAAGCTACCGGCCGAAGACGACGACCCCAACGCCCACGATCACGACTGGCTCAGTGACGCGGTGATCAAGCCGCTGACCGACCTGACGGTGAAGGCCATTGCCATGTATGGCGACGGCGTGGGCAAGAGCATGGACATGCTGTCCCACCCGGGGCAGCCGCTCTTGGGTGGATTGGACATGGCGCGCACCGGCATGAAGGTGGTGGGCGACGTGGCCGCGCTGGCGGTGATGGCTGACGACTCGCCCACGCTGCTCAAGGGCAAGCCGGTTGGAAAGAAGATGGTGGCGTGGAGCGAGCCGCTGCTGCTGGACCAGGTCAAGACCATCGGCAAGGGCCTGGGCTGCACCGTCAACGACGTGCTGCTGGCCTGCGTAGCCGGCGCCTTGGGCGCACACCTGCAGTCGCGCGGGCAAGACCCCGAAGGCAAAGAGATACGCGCCATGGTGCCGGTGAACCTGCGGCCACTGGACAAGGCCTGGCAGCTGGGCAACCGTTTTGGCCTGGCGCCATTGGTGCTGCCGGTGGGCATCGCCAATCCGGTGGAGCGGGTCTACGCGGTGCGCAGGCGCATGGATGAGCTGAAAGGCAGCTACCAGCCGCTGCTGGCCTTTGCGGTGCTCAGTGTCAGCGGTTTGTTCATCAAGCCGGTGCAAGATGCGGTGCTGGGTCTGTTTGCCAAAAAGGCCACCGCGGTGATGACCAATGTGCCCGGGCCCGCCACGCCGCTGAAATTTTGCGGCAGCACGCTGCGCCAGAACATGTTCTGGGTGCCGGCGTCGGGTGATATTGGCGTGGGGGTGTCCATCCTCAGTTACGGTGGCGGTGTGCAGTTTGGTTTGATCACCGACCAAAAGCTGTGCCCGGACCCGCAGGACATCATCGACCGCTTCGAGCCCGAGTTCGACAAGCTGTTGTGGCTGACGATGATGCTGCCCTGGGCGGGGCAGGACTTGAGCTGATCCGTCTCGCGGCCGTAGCAATTCTTTTTCTCCCATTCAACCCGCAAGGAGTCCCACCATGGCAGTCAGCGTCGGCATCGACCTGGGTTATGAGTTCACCGTCAAGGCTTCGGTCAAGGATGTCTTCGACATCGTTTCGGACGTTCCCACGTCCGTCAGCTTCTTTCCCAAGGTGGACCAGTTGGTGGACCTGGGCGGTGGGGTCTACCGCTGGGAAATGGAAAAGGTGGGTACCGCGCAGGTCAACATCCAGACCGTCTACGCCAGCAAGTACGTGTCCGACCGCAAAAAGGGCACCGTGGTGTGGACGCCAGTCAAGGGCGAAGGCAATGCCTTGGTGGGTGGCAGCTGGAAGGTGGCTGCGGCCAAGAAGGGCACCGCGCTGGAGCTGAAGATTTGTGGCACCGTGGAGGTGCCACTGCCGGGGCTGATGAAGATGGTGATCGTGCCGGTGGTGCAGGGGGAGTTTGAGAAGTTGGTGGAGAAGTACATCGACAACTTGATCAAGAAGTTTGGAGGCGAGGTTTAGGTAGCCAAAAAGGAAACGGCGCACCAGGCCGTTCAAGCCCAGTGCGCCGTTTTGCCGAGGCTCAAAGCCCCGGCTGTGCAGTTCAGATCGCCTGCGGTTCTTCAGTCTCGCTGGTGGGCGGCGTCACCTTGCTGACGTCCAGAGGTGCCTGCGTGTCGCTCTTGGCCAGAGAACCCGTAAAGCTGGCGTAGGCCCTTGACGAAGCGGTGGCCGAAGCCGGTACTTCGTTGCTGGCCGGTGGCGTGACCTCTGCGGTCTGCGGGCTGTCGCCGCAAGCTGCCAAGGCGGCCGTCAGGCCCAGCGCGATGAGGTGATGGTGGAGTTTCATGCGGTCCCCTTGATCAACGGCTGCCTGGCAGCGGCGTGTTCAGGTAAGGGAAGCCCGGCAGCAAGGGCACCACGGCTTGGTCCACGGCATCGTGCAGCTTGAAGGCGGTGGCGCCCAAAGGAACCTTGCTGGGGTTGCAGTCCAGGCCAAAGCCCAGTGCGTTGCCCGCGCCGTTGGCCATGCACAGCCCGCCCATGATGGCTACCAGGCTGATGTCCACCACGTCGTCCTTGGGACGACGGCCGTTGGGGTAACCGGCGTTGTCGCTGCCACCGGCCAGGATGTTGCCGACGATACCCAGGCGGTTTTGCATGGCAAAGGAAACCGGCGCAATGGCCGTGTTCAGGCGCAGCATTTCTGACGGCACCACGTTGGCGGGCTTGTTGACACCGGTGATGCCGGTCAGGAAGGTGGTGACCAGGTCGTTACGCGGGAAGTTGGTGGGTGCTGTGTTGGGCAGGGCCAGCGCAATTTCCAACAGCGCGGGCAGTGTCGGGTTGGTCACGTAGTCGATGAACTGGCCGTCACCCTTGGGTGAGCTGGCGTTGAACTTGTCCTTGTCCTTCAGGCCGATGACCACTTCATTGACCAGCGGCATGCCCAGGCGCGATACCTGCACCCAGGCGCCACCGGGTTTTTCGCTGGCTTGGTGGCCAGAAGCCGGGCTCGGGTTGAGCAAGCGGGCCTGGCGCAGGCTGGCGGTGGTCCAGCCGCCAATCACGTCGTCACCGTTGGTCAGGCAGCTCTTGTGCACTTCAACAGCCAGCGTGGTCACGTTCTTGTCGCCAATGGTGTTGGGCGCAGCGTTGATCAGGGCTGGGTTGGTGATGACCGAAACGGGCGCATTCACCAGGTCAAAGATGGTGCCCAGGTTGACCGCAAAAGCGTCTTGGCGCTGGCCCACAAACACCTTGGCTGGCATGCTGCAACCGGGGATGTTGACGGTGTAGATGTGGCGGCCAGCGTAGTCGGCGTAGTTGGGGATGGTCTTGACACCGATGTTGTCCACCGGCTTGATGAAGGTGGTGCTGCCACCGGTGGCGTTGCTCACCGCGGCGGCGGTGCCAGTGCGGCGGTCGCCACGCACCACGGTGACGTTGAAGGTCTCGGCCACGTTGATGGTGCCGTCACCAGGGTTGACGATCTGGCCAGCCTGGATCAGCGGAATGGCCACGTTCTTGCCACCAATGGGCAAGGTGATGCCGTTGCCCGCGTTGGCCAGCGTGTTGCTGAAGCGGAACTGGAAGGTCAGGTCTTCCTTGGCGTCGCCGTTGTTGTCGATGTGGATTTCATACAGCGCGTTGGGGTCCATCGCAAAGTAGTTGGGGCCGCCGTAGCCGTCTTGCAGCGGCTGGTAGTTGGCGATCATCGTCACGTAGTCCGAGCGGCCCGGCTCGTAGCTGCGGAACATGTAGAAGTCGGTGCCATCCACTTTCGGGCTGGTGGTGATGAAAGGTGCTTCGCGGTGGCTGGAAGCTTGAACCGGGTTGGCAATGGCCAGCAGCGCGGCTGCGGCAACGGGGGCCAAGGTGGCCATGCGGTGCAGGCCGCGGGTGAGTGAACGGGTCATGAAAAGCTCCTGATGTGGATGAAGGGCGCCGTTGAGGTTCGGCTCTGGACTTGGGACCGTGGTCGGCCCCTTGGCCGGCAGCAGGCTTTACGCGGCGGGTTGTGAATCGGATGTTTGCGTGGCAAGTCCGACTGGCGCTGCGGGGCTTGCATCCAATGGCGCTTGGGCGGCGTAGGGAACCGGTCGCACCTCGTCAATCACGCCTTCTTCCACCCCTTCATCAGGAGTCCATGCCATGACCACCACTTTCTCTTGGCTGCGCCGTGCCCTGGCCGGCTTGAGCCTGGCCTTGTTGAGCGCCACGGCCGCACAGGCTGAAGCCGTCACCTACTTCGTCCCCTTCGGTGGCCAAGGCAATGTGTTGGTGTTTGATCCCACCAGTGGCACCGGTGGCTGGGTGGGCAGCATCGATCAGACGCCCGACCCGCTGGTGGCAACGCCCTTGTCTTTTGTCTCGGTGGTGCTGTTCACGGCCGACCAACTGGCGCAGACGCTGATGGGCACCTTTGAGTTCACCACCACGGACCTGCAAAGCACCCTGTTCGGTGAATTGACCGGCACCTATGCAGAAATCGACATCCTGAACAGCGGTGGCCAGTTCAGCATCAACTACAACGTGCTGGGCGGCACCGGTCAATTTGCCCGCGCCACGGGCTTTGGGTTGTCGTTTGTGGACTTCAACCCGCTGGCGTCAGGCGACAACTACAGCGAAAGCGGCCTCTTGCTGTTCCAGGTGCCGGCGCCGGCGCCCGTGGCACTGGTGGCATTGGGGTTGACGGGCCTGGCCTTGCAACGCCGCCGGGTTTCTCTGCGCTGATAGGCTGCCTTCAACCCCACGACCGGGCCTGCCGCAGGCGGGCCCGGCGCTGCCAAGGGCCTTGGTGGCGTCGTCAGCCACCCCACAGCGCCGCCCGGTAAACTGCCGGGCATGAGCACGCCCCCCGCCCAGAGCACTGCAGACGGCACGCCCGCCAGCGTTCCTTACGACGCCACCGTCAAGCAGAAGTCGCAGGCCAAGACCTCGCGCATCCCGATCAAGGTGGTGGCGGCCGAGGTCTTGAAAAAACCCGACTGGATTCGCGTCAAGGCCGGCAGCCCCAGCACCCGCTTTTACGAGATCAAGCAGGTGCTGCGCGAGCAGGGCCTGCACACGGTGTGCGAAGAAGCCAGCTGCCCCAACATCGGCGAGTGTTTTGGCAAGGGCACGGCCACCTTCATGATCATGGGTGACAAGTGCACCCGGCGTTGCCCGTTTTGCGACGTGGGCCACGGCCGCCCTGACCCGTTGGACGTGGACGAGCCGCGCAAACTGGCGCAGACCATCGCGGCCTTGAAGCTGCAGTACGTGGTCATCACCAGTGTGGACCGCGACGACCTGCGCGACGGCGGCGCGGCGCACTTTGTCGACTGCATCCGCCAGACCCGCGAGCTCTCTCCAAACACCCGCATTGAAATCCTGGTGCCGGATTTCCGCGGCCGCATGGACCGCGCACTGGACATCCTGAAGGCGGCCCCGCCCGACGTGATGAACCACAACCTGGAAACTGCGCCGCGCCTGTACAAAGAAGCGCGTCCGGGGTCTGACTACGCGTTCAGCCTGAACCTGCTCAAACGCTTCAAGGAAGCCGTGCCGGGCGTGCCCACCAAGAGCGGCCTGATGGTGGGGCTGGGCGAAACCGATGAAGAAATCCTGGCCGTGATGCGCGACATGCGCGAGCACCACATCGACATGCTCACCATCGGCCAGTACCTGTCGCCCAGCGGCCACCACCTGCCGGTGCGGCGTTATGTGCACCCCGACACCTTCAAGATGTTTGAGCGCGAAGCCGCCGCCATGGGCTTCACCCACGCCGCCGTGGGCGCCATGGTGCGCAGCAGTTACCACGCCGACCAGCAAGCCCACGCAGCAGGTCTGACGGGTGCACTGAGTTGAGGCCACGGACCACTCCCCTCAACCGCGGGGTGTGGTCTACGTAGAGTCCGCTAGCCGGTCACATCAGCCTTGGGCCACATTGGGCCACATTGGCACCATGAAAAGGCGCAGTCTGACCCGGCCGGTGTCAAGCTTCATCGGTGGCTGCTGGCTGTTTGGGCTGTCCTGCACGGTTCAAGCCCACGGTGCGGTGGTGGTTCACCACATCGGCCCTCTCACGGGCGTGCTGGCGGCGTCCAACCAAGAGGACGGTACTCAACTCTTTCTGGCGGGATTCAACGCGCGTGGTGGGCTGCGCGGCCGCCCAGTTCAGCTCAGGACGCTGGACGACGGCCAAGATCCCAAACGCAGCAAAGCGCACTTTGACGACTTGATTGCCAGCGGGCAACTGCTGGCCTTGATGATGCCGCGCACCACGCCGTCGTTTGAAGCCCTGCTGCCCAGCGTGGCTCTGCACGGTGTGCCGGTGATCGGGCCGCAGACGGGCGGCTCTTTCGTCAACAAGCCACCGTGGCGCGAGGTTTTCACACTGCGAGCCAGCTACCAGCGTGAAGCCGAGGTGGCCATTCGCTTGCAGCACTCGATGGGGCAGCGCAGCGTTGGTGTCTTGTTGGCCGACGATGTGTTTGGCAGCGACACCCTGCTCGGCATCGAGCGCACCCTGAAAGACCTGAAGCTGGCGCCTGCGGTCACGGCGAAAATTGACAACCGAAAGCCCGATGTCTTGGCCGCGATCCGGGACGTGGCGGCCAAGGCGCCGCACGTGGTGTTGTTGATCGTGTCCAGCAAGGCCGCTTCGGACTTTGTCAAGGGGTGCCGCGCCAGCCGTGTCAGCGCCAGCTTCATTTCGCTGTCCAGCACCAGCAACAACGACTATGTCAAAGCCCTGTGTGACCAGGCGCGCGGCGCTATCGTCATGCAGGTGCTGCCGTCGCTGTTTGCAAGTCCCACGCCGCTGGCTTGCGAGTACGCTGCGGCCGCCGCCAAGGTTCAGCAGCCGCTGTCCTACGTCGGCTTGTTTGGCTTTGACAGCGCAAAGCTGTTAAGCATTGGGCTGCCGCGAGCTGGGCGCGGTGTGGACGGTGAGGGCGCGCGCGACATCAGGTGTGCGGGCCTCGTCCAGGCCATAGAGTCCTCGGGCGAAGTTGACCTAGGCGGCTTTCGGGTGCGCTACGGTCCGGGCGATCGGGTCGGGTCCACGTTTGTCGACTCCACCATCATCACCCACGACGGGCGGTTTATGCGCTGACCATCGGCCCATCGGCGTTGGTGACGTAGGAGTATTCGCTCTGCAGCAGGCCCCTCGTCATGGCGCGAGCACGAATTCTCCGCGCAGTGATCCCTCACCTTCGCAAGTCTGCTCGAACCGCACCTTCACCGCGACGACAACACCGCCGCTGTAGCTGATGCTGTCAACGGAAAACCAGCCCCCAACCTGGTTGCAGCCGCGCCCGTCGCCGCCAAAGGAAAGCCCGCCTTTGGCCGGATTCTGAAATGGGTAGGCGAAGGGCACCTCGTAGTAGCCTGTTTGCAGTTGCGCCAGGTTGAACATCTGGCTCAGGCGCAGTTCCCAGGGGAAGAAGCTGCCTGTGTTGGCAAGCAGGGTAACGCCGCCCGTGCCTGGAACGCCAGGCGACGCTGAAAATCGGGCAGAGGGCGCGGTGACCAGCCGGGTCTGGTTGGCACCGACGAAGTCGCCTCCCGAACTCTCGAAGTAAAGATAACTTCCGCCAGTCGGAGTTACGCCTGCGGGTGGTGCCCACAGGCCCGGGGGTGACGGTGCCACGGGCCCTGTGGGCTGGGTGGAGTCGTTCGCCAGCCAACGCAACTCGCCCCACAAAGCGCCTGGTGTGGTCGGCTCGCTGTGCTGCTCGAAACGCATCTTCAATGCACTGAGCTGTCCTGCGGCGCCATATTCGATTTGGTCAATGATGAAATTGCCTTGCAAGCTGTAGCCCACCTGCGAGCCAAAGAGGCTAACCGTCATTCCGCCTTTCGCGGGGTTGTGGAAAGGCCAACGAGTCACGGCTGCATAGGTGCCCGGAGTGAGTCGAGCTTGGCCTTCGACGCCTTTGAACACCGCCGTCCAGGTCTCGTCGCCCAGCACCCGCATGGTCAGCTCATTGCCCTGAACCTGCGGCTCAAAACGTGCATTCGCCTGTGTGTACAGAGCGTTCAGGCCACCGCCCACGATGTCGTAGCGGTGGCTGTTGATCTGCAAGTAGCTCCCTGCTGCTGGTACCGCGCCGGTTAGCGGGCGCCAATCGGCCCTGGGGATGTTGGGGTGGGGGGCTGTGGGAGGGCGCAGGTCGTCAGCACGCCAGCGCAGCAGACCGCGGGTTGCACCTGCAGCGCCAGCGCAGCGCTGCTCAAAACGAAGATCCAGTGCGGTCAGTCGCCCAGCAGCATAGGTTGCTGTATCGATAGCAACCCAGGCCTGCGAAGTGGCGCAAGCGGAGCCTTTGCTGGTGTAGCTGAGATGAGGCAAGTTGTCGTTGATGGGACTGAATGCGTTGGGTAGGCCCGTGAACACACCCGTGCGCAGCGTGGAGGGGGCGGCCTCCGTTCGCAGTTGCAAGCGCGAGCCGAACAGGCCGTTGACACCAACCACCGTCAAGCCGGCGCTTTCTTCAACGGTGATCACGGCGTCGACCGGGGTGGACCGACGCTCGACACCACGTTCGATGCCATCGCCGGGTTCGCTGTCGATGTAAAAAACGTTCCCCGTGGCTGGCAGCGCGGTTGCAGGCGGTTGCCAGGCCGCTGGCGGTTGTGACACGGAAGGCGTGGTCGGGGCCGCTGCGTCGGCCGCACTCCAGCGCACAGCTCCACGCAGCACTGCCGAACTGTTGATGCATCGCTGCTCGAAACGGTACGTGATCGCAGCGATGGAGAAGTTGTCAGTGGAGTACTGGATGTCGTCGATCACCATCCAGCCGCGTTGGTCGGAGCAGCCGCGACCATCGCTCACCCAGCTCAAACCGCCGCGCACAGGATTGATGAACGGAGAGCGAGTGAGTTCCGCGTAGTAGCCGGGTTGAAGTCGCAAGGTGTCCCGACGGCCCTGGATCCCGCCGTACCAAGCTTGCTCTCCGGTGACCAAGATCGTGAAGGTGTCGGAGCTGCCGCTGCCAACCACAGACGAGTTGCGGGATGTGTACAGGGCGCTGCGGCCCTGGCCGACGTAGTCGCCCGCTTCGCTCTGCACGTACACGTAATTGCCGGTAGTTGGGATGGAGCCAACTGGCGGTCTCCACAGGTTGGTGGGTGCGGGTTGGGCCACGGCTGGGGGCCTGGTGGCATCGCCGGCGAGCCAGCGCACTTCACCACGCATGGCCACGGTGGCCCCATCGCATTGCCGCTCGAAGCGAAGCACCAGCGACCGCAGATCGCTGCCAGCAAACGCAATGTGATCGATGGCGAACCAACCCGTCGATGTGGCGCAGCCCCGACCACCACCGAACCAGCGCATGGCCGGGCGTGTGCTGTCGGCCTGCGGGTATCGCGGCACGGCGTCATATCGCGCTGCCGTGGGCGTGGAACTGCTGGGGATCTGGAAGTCGCCTTGCCAGTCTTCATCGCCGGTAGCCACCACACTGAGACGACCGGCCTGCAACGTGATCTCGATGTTGGCGTTGGCCAAAGAGTAGCTGTATCCACGGCCTTGGCCGATGTAATCACCAGGATCGCTTTGCAGGGTGATTTGCGTCGCCGTCGGTGCGGCAATCGCGGGAGGGGTGACCGGTGGCTGCACCACGGGCGGTGCCACTGGTAGCGGATTGCCGACCTCACCGCCCCCACCACCTCCGCCACAAGCCGCCAGCAGGCAGCACGCCACCGCCGCCACGGCTCCTGGCCAGCGAAGTTGTGTCTGGCAAGTGCTGCGAAGCCAGTTGTTCAAGATGGTCATGCCTCCGAAGCGTCCCAAGCGTCTGGTGTTCGGAGCCATGATGCCATATCACTGGAAGTCCACTGAGGTCTGGCGTTACCCCACGCGGCGACCCCGGGCCCGGGTGCCCAGCGACTACAGTGGAGGCTCCCCGTACCCACGAGCACAAGGGGCCCGCCGTGATGCCGCACTTCCCACCGTTGCCCAAAGCCCAATTGCATACCCTGCTGCGTGCCATGCCCAAGGCCGAGCTGCACATCCACATTGAAGGCTCCTTGGAGCCCGAGCTGATTTTTGCGCTGGCCGAGCGCAACGGCTTGACCCTGGCTTACCCCAACGTGGAGGCCTTGCGAGCCGCTTATGCCTTCACCGACCTGCAGAGCTTTCTGGACATCTATTACGCCGGTGCCAGCGTCTTGCTGCACGAGCAGGACTTCTTTGACATGTCTTGGGCCTACTTTGTGCGCGCCAAAGCCGATGGCGTGGTGCGTGCCGAGCTGTTCTTCGACCCTCAGACCCACACAGAACGCGGCGTGCCGATGGCCGTGGTGGTGCAGGGATTGGCCCGGGCCTGCCGCCAGGCGCACAGCGAACTGGGCATCAGCGCCGCCTTGATCCTGTGCTTCTTGCGCCATCTCAGCGAAGAGTCTGCGCTGATCACACTTGAACAAGCCTTGCCCTTTCGAGAGCATTTCATCGGCGTTGGCCTGGACAGCAGCGAACATGGACACCCGCCTGAAAAATTTGCGCGGGTGTTTGCGCGCTGCCAGAGCCTGGGTTTGCACTTGGTGGCGCACGCCGGCGAAGAGGGGCCGCCGGCCTACATCTGGAGCGCCCTGGATGTGCTGAAGGTGCAGCGCGTCGACCATGGTGTGCGCTGCCTGGAAGACCCGGCGCTGGTGCAAAGGCTGGCCGAGCAACAGGTGCCGCTGACGGTGTGCCCGCTGTCCAATGTGAAGCTGTGTGTCTTTCGGCAGATGGCCGACCACAACCTGCCGGCGCTGCTCGACGCGGGCCTGTGCGTCACCCTCAATAGCGACGACCCGGCCTACTTTGGTGGTTATCTGCAGCAAAACTTCGTCGAGACGTTTGATGCCTTGCCCAAGCTGGGCACGGGCCAGGCCTATGCGTTGGCACGCAACAGCCTGCAAGCCAGTTTTGCCAGCCCGGCCGAGAAGGCGAAGTGGTTGGCGGAGCTGGACGACTGCTTTGCGCGCTTGCCCAGCTGACCGTCCACGAGGTCAATTCGATTCACTCGGCAGCGTCGCCTGCAACCCCGGCGCCGCAGCACCAAAACCATAGGCGTCCATGCCCAGGTCGCCAAACACCAGGCTGCTGTGCAGTCGCACGGCAGGCGCTGGCCCGCCCGCACCCGCGGCGATGAAAAACGGCAGCAGGTGTTCGTCGGTGGGGTGCATCAGCGCAGCAAAGGGTGCCTGGCTGCGGTAGTCCAGCAGCGCCGGCCAGTCGGCCTGTTGGCCACGCTGCGCAAACCAGTCGCGAAAGGCGGTGCTCTCGGGGGTGGCCGGGCCATCCGGCGGGTGCAGGCCACCGCCCGCGAACACACGGCGCAGGTTGTGGGTGATGCTGCCGCTGCCAACGATCAGTACGCCTTCCTGGGCCAAAGGCGCCAGCGCTTGCCCCAGCTGAAACAGTTGCTGGGTGGACCACTGCGGCGGCCACGCCAACGGCAGCACGGGGATGTCGGCCTGCGGGAACATGAAGCGCAAAGGCGTCCAGATGCCGTGGTCCAGTCCGCCCTCGTTCAGGGTGTGCACGGGCAGGCCTGCGGCGGTCACCAGCTGTGCCACCCGCTCGGCCAGCGCCGGTGCGCCCGGGGCGTCGTACCGAAGCTCATTCAAGCGTGGGTCAAAGCCACCAAAGTCGTAGACGGCTTGGTGTTGGGGGGCGGCCAGCAACACGGGTTCACGCGTGAGACTGTGCGCCGACGCCACCAGCACGGCCCGGGGGGTGCCTTGGTGCTGCCGGATGGCGGTGCCCAAGCGCTGCATGAAGGCGCCCGCCTCGCGTGGCTCCAGGGCGGTCATGGGCGAGCCGTGGGACAGGAACAGGGGCGTGAAGGTGTTCATGAAGCCATTGGAGCACCGTCAGGCAAACGGCAGGTTCAATCGTCTTGCATGCTCAATTCAACCGCGCAGGGCAGGGGATGGGCGCATGGGCTATGGTGCGCACCATGAGTGAACCTGAAACCAGCCAGCCGCCAACGATCGCCACCTTGGCCTGGCGCCAGACCCGGCGTGACTTTCGTGCCGGCGAGTTGCGGCTCTTGGCCATGGCCGTGACCTTGGCGGTGGCGGCACTCACGGCGGTAGGATTTTTTGCCGACCGCCTGAACAACGGCCTGCACCGCGATGCGCGCCAGCTGCTGGGTGGCGACGCCATGGTGGGCAGCGACAGGCCCGCACCGCCGGAGGTGACGGCGAAGGCAGCCGAATTGGGCCTGCGTGTCTCCACCAGCGCGGGCTTCCCCAGCATGGCGCGGGCGCCGGAGGCCCAAGGCGGCGCCACCCGACTGGTGTCGGTCAAGGCCGTCAGTGCGGCCTATCCCTTGCGGGGCCGCTTGCAACTGCAGGCGGCGCCTGGCGCACCGCTGCAGACCGTGGCGGCCGCGCCGCTGCCCGGCACGGTTTGGGTGGACCCGGCGCTGCTGGATTCACTGCAGCTGAAGGTCGGCGAAGCGCTGCTGCTGGGCGACGCGACCCTGCGCATCGACCGCCTGATCATCATCGAACCTGATCGTGGCGCGGGCTTTTCCAGCTTCTCACCGCGTGTGATGTTGGCCGAAGCCGACTTGGCTGCCACGGGCCTGATCCAACCCGCCAGCCGGGTGGGCTACCGGCTGGCCGTCGCCGCACCCGACAGCTGGGGGGCCAGTCGAGGGGACGAAGCCGTGCGCCAGTTTGTCGACTGGACCGAGGCCCAGATCAAGGCCGTTCCCTGGCGCGGTGTGCGGGTGGAATCCATGCAGAGTGGCCGCCCCGAGATGAAGCAAACGCTGGACCGGGCCGAGAAGTTTTTGAACCTGGTGGCCTTGTTGGCGGCCCTGCTGGCCGCCGTGGCGGTGGGCATTGCCGCGCGCGACTTTGCCCAGCGCCACCTGGACGACTGCGCCATGCTGCGCGTGCTGGGCCTGAGCCAACGCCGCATTGCGGGCGCCTACACCCTGGAATTCGGTCTGGTGGGGCTGGCTGCCAGCACCGCCGGTGTGTTGATCGGCCTGCTGGTGCACTACGTCTTTGTCTGGTTGCTGGCCGGCCTGGTCGATGCGCAGCTACCGGCGCCCGGCCCGTGGCCGGCGCTGTTTGGCGTGGGCGTGGGCATGACGCTGCTCTTGGGCTTTGGCCTGCCGCCGGTGTTGCAGCTGTCGCGGGTGCCACCGCTGCGCGTGATACGCCGTGACGTGGGCGGCCTGAAGGCTGGGTCGGCAGGGGTTTTGCTGGCCGGCGCCGGCGGCTTTGTCGCCTTGCTGCTGGCGGTGTCGTCCGACTTCAAACTGGGCGCCATTGCCGTGGGTGGTTTTGGCGTGGCGGTGGCGGTGTTTGCGCTGCTGTCGTGGTTGGCGGTGATGATGCTCAAACGCGCGGTGCCCGAAAGCCGCGCACCGCGTTGGCTGGTGCTGGCCACGCGCCAGATTGCGGCGCGGCCGGCCTTTGCGGTGCTGCAGGTCAGCGCGTTGTCGGTGGGGCTGCTGGCCTTGATCCTGCTCGTCTTGCTGCGCACCGACCTGATCAGCAGCTGGCGCAAAGCGACACCACCCGACGCGCCCAACCGCTTTGTCATCAACTTGCAGCCCGAGCAGGCCGAGGCCTTCAAGGACAGGCTGAGCCAGGCCGGCGTGACGCGGTTTGACTGGTACCCCATGATCCGCGGCCGCCTGATCGCCATCAATGGCAAGACCGTCACCGCCAAGAGCTTTGTGGCTGAGCGCGCCTCACGCCTGGTGGACCGCGAATTCAACATCAGCCACAGCGGCCCGGCGCCGGCGCACAACGACATCGTCGCCGGAGCCTGGGTGCCCGACGAAGTGGGCGGGCTGTCGGTGGAAGAAGGCCTGGCTACCGAACTGGCGCTGAAACTGGGCGACACCTTGCGCTTTGACATGGGGGGCCAAACCAGCGAAGGGCGTATCACCAGCCTGCGCAAGGTGGACTGGGGCTCGATGCGGGTGAATTTTTATGTGATGTTTCCACGCGCTGCGATGCCCGAACTGCCCATCAGCTACATCAGCGCGTTTCGGGCCCCTGCGGCGGTGGTGGGCCAAGCCAGTTTTGACAACAGCCTCAGCCGCGACTTCCCCAACATCACCACCATCGACGTGTCGGCCAGCATCGCCCAGGTGCAACGCGTGTTGGATCAGGTGGTGCGCGCGGTCGAGTTCCTGTTTGGCTTTACCTTGCTGGCCGGGCTGGTGGTGTTGTTCTCGGCCATCAGTGCCACCCGCGAAGCGCGGTCGCGCGAATTCGCCATCATGCGGGCCATGGGGGCCAGTGGCCGCTTGTTGGCCCAGGTGCAAAGGGCCGAGCTGTTGGGCGTGGGCGCGCTGGCCGGATTCCTGGCTTCAGTGGCAGCCGTGGCCGTGGGCTGGCTGTTGGCGCGCTACGCCTTTGAGTTCACCTGGAACCCTTCCGTCTGGGTTCCGGCGGTGGGCATGGTGACCGGTGCACTGTTGGCTTGGGGTGCGGGCTGGTGGGGTCTTCGCGATGTGCTCAGACGGCCTGTGCTCGAGACCTTGCGACGAGCCGGCGCGGTTTGATCGCGCTCAGGCTCCCGAACGGTCGGTCATCAACCGTGAGAAGACGCGGAGCTTAGAAGCTCTCCCACTCATCGACCGGGGCCAGGCTGGCAGCGGCTGAGGCTGCCGCGGGTGCTCGCACGGGCGCAGGCGCAGTTGCTGCATGGGGTGCAGACGGCGTGCGTGCTTTGGCTTGTACCTGAGCGATGACGGCACGCGCTGCGTTGCGCGGCGCTGTGCTCGGTGTTGCGGCAGGTGCCTCACCCAGTTGGAAGCGGCCCACCACTTCTGCCAACAGGTGGGCTTGCTGCTTGAGGCTTTCGGCCGCAGCCGCGCTTTCTTCAACCAGCGCGGCGTTCTGTTGGGTCATGCCGTCAAGGTCTGACACCGCACCATTGACCTGGCTGATGCCCGTGCTTTGTTCTCCAGCAGCCGCACTGATTTCGCCAATGATGTCGGTGACGCGCTGCACGCTGGCCACGATTTCGGTCATGGTGTCGCCGGCTGTGGTGACTTGCTTGGTCCCAGCCTCCACCCGTTCGACACTGGCGCCGATCAGGGACTTGATTTCACGAGCGGCCTCAGCGCTGCGCTGGGCCAGGCTTCGTACCTCGCTGGCCACCACAGCAAAGCCACGGCCTTGCTCACCAGCCCGGGCCGCTTCGACCGCTGCGTTCAGGGCCAGGATGTTGGTCTGGAACGCAATGCCGTCGATGGTGCCGATGATGTCGGCGATGCGACGCGAACTGGTGTTGATCTCTTGCATGGTGCTGACCACCTGCGACACCGCCTCGCCACCGCGCTGTGCCACTGCACTGGCCGAGGCTGCCAACTGGTTGGCGGTGCGGGCCGAATCGGCGGTTTGACGGACCGTTCCGGTCAGCACGTCCATCGAACTGGAGGTTTGCTGCAACGCGCCGGCAGCCTGCTCGGTGCGCTGGCTGAGGTCGCCGTTGCCAACGGCAATTTCCTGGGCCGCGTTGCCAATGTGGTCGGTGGCCTCGCGCACCGTGCGCAGGGAGCTGCGCAGCTGTTCAACCATGCGCCCCATGGATCGAATCAAGTCGCCAATCTCGTCGGCGGTCTGGCTCTGTGCCACGTTGTCCAGCTTGCCTTGGGCCACGTCGTTGGCCATGCGACTTGCCAGCGCCAGTTCAGCAGTCACGCGCCGCTGCATGCGCCAGGCCAGGGTCAATGCGGTGCCGGTGGCCAGAAGCATCACCAGCCCCAGCACGGCCGCGATGGTGTTGGTGCGCGCGGCGTTGGCTTGCGCCCGTTCGTTTTGCAGCGCCTCTTTGCGGGTCGCCAAGGCTTGCAAGGAGGCCGCCACGGCTTTGTAGCTCTCTTCGGCGGCCTTCATGGCACCGATGCCAACGTTGGGGTCCATGCCGCTGAGGTCGATGGCCTTGTCGCAGCGCGCCAGGTACTGCTGCAACTGCGGCACCACCGCGGCACTGTGTTGTGCAATGGCGGCGTCACTGCCCACTTCTTCGGCCAAAACCTGGACCAGGCGCTGCACGCCGCTCAGCTGTTTGGCAATGTCCGCCCGAAAGGCCTTGACCTTGTCGTCTTCCAGCGACGCGATGATGGTCAAGGTGCGAAAGACCTCTGCACGCACCTGTGCCAGCTGTTCCTGGGCGTTTGACAAGGTCTTGAAGTGATCCAGGTCCTGTGCGGCTGCTTCGCGGCCCTGGGCAGCATCACGGTGGGTCAGGCCGCCGTAGAGCGCGCCGGAGCCCAGAGCCACCACGGCGGTCAACAGGGGTGCTGCAATGAGCTTGTGGCTGAGTTTCACCGTGATGTTTCCTGAAGAGTCTGCGCAGAAGGGAGATGCGGCTTGCCGGCCAGCCTACTGATAGACGCCACCGCAGACAGCGGTGTCGCCCAGCTTCTCGCAGTACATGACCTTGGGTTCGATCTTCTTGCTGACCGGGTTGGTGAACTTGTATTCCTGCCAGAAGCCCGCTGGCTTGGTTTTGGCCATGGCAACCCGTTCCTTGACGAAGTACTTGCCGTCCACGTCGGTCAAGTCGATCAAGTCGCGGCCAATCTGCTTGGGGTTGGCGCCGTGGGCCAGGCATTTGCCGTCCAGACCGTAGACCACCAGGTAGAGGTCGCGGTCAATGAACTGCCCGGCCTTGTTGCTGACCTCGGCGTAGCCTTTTTCGGCGCCGTTGGCTTTGATGAAGGCCACGCCTTTCTTGACCATGGCCAGGGCATCGTCTTTGGTGGCGTCTTTGCTGGCCATGACCGAAGCCGAAAAGGCTATCGTCAGAGCCAAGGTGATCAGCTGGGGCGTCTTGAATTGCATGGGGTTCTCCGTGGAGGGCAGCGGTGTGGTGGAAGGGGTGACCGGCACTGCCCCGGGTCACACCTGATTTATCGGCTATCGAAGAATCGGCTTGAGCGCCGCTCCAAGGGTGAAGCGGGCGAGCAGTGCGGAAAAAAGGCCCGCTGCAAGCGGGCCGGTTGATTGCCATGACGCTCTTGGGGCGCACCTGCGCATCAGGCGTTGATCAGACCCATGTCGCTGCTGCTCATCAGGCCTTCGATGTCCATCAGGATCAGCATGCGCTCGCTCTCGGTCTCGCCTTGGCCACTCTTGATGGTGCCGATGCCGGTGATGAAATTGGCGTCCATCGAGGTGCTCATTTCGGGCGATGACTTGATGTTGTCTTTGCTCAGTTCCAACACGTCGGACACCGAGTCCACCACCGCGCCCACAACGCGCCCGCGCACGTTGAGCACCACCACCACCGTGAAGGTGTTGTACTCGGCAGTCTCACAACCCAGCTTCAGGCGCAGATCGATGATCGGTACGATCACGCCACGCAGGTTGACCACACCTTTGATGAAAGAAGGTGCATTGGCGATGCGGGTGGGTTGTTCGTAGGAGCGGATCTCTTGCACGCGCAAGATGTCGATGCCGTATTCCTCGGCGCCCAAGCGGAAGGTCAAAAACTCTCCTCCCTGCGAAGTACGGTGTGCGCCCGAACTGTCCCCGCCTGTGGCGCCAGACTGGCGACCGAACTCGTGGCGGGTGGCTTGGGGGGCGTCAGCAATCATCTCCATGGCGATTCCTTGGGAGCTTAAAGAGGGGAGTTGTCAGGTTGTCGGCATTTGCCGGGCGGTCTGAAGGGGTGTGGTGATCAAAAGGTCTCCCAGTCCGCGTCGGCGCCGCCAGCCGTGGCTGCAGCGGGTGCGGCCTTGGGTGCGGGCGCGGGTTGGGCAGGGGCTGGTGCTGGTGGTTTGTTCTGGGCTCGGCTGATCACCGTGCGTGCTGTGGCGGCCGACCTGGACGACGAGTAGCTGGGCGTGGTGTGGCGGCTGGCGGACGACGATGGCGTTCCCGCGCCCAGTTGGAAGGCTGCAACCGCGCCGGCCAGCTGTTGCGACTGGCTCTTCAGTGACTCGGCAGCGGCCGCGCTTTCTTCAACCAAGGCCGCGTTCTGTTGCGTCATCTGGTCCAGCACGGAAACGGCACTGTTGACCTGCCCAATGCCAGCGCTTTGCTCGGCTGCAGCGGCACTGATTTCACCAATGATGTCGGTGACCCGCTGCACGCTGGCCACGATTTCGCCCATGGTGTTGCCGGCGTCCTGCACCAGGCGCGAACCCGACTCGACCCGCTCGACGCTGGCGCCGATCAAGGACTTGATCTCACGCGCTGCTTCTGCGCTGCGCTGAGCCAGGCTGCGAACCTCGCTGGCCACCACCGCAAAGCCGCGGCCTTGTTCGCCGGCCCGTGCGGCTTCTACCGCAGCGTTCAAGGCCAGGATGTTGGTCTGGAAGGCAATGCCATCAATGGTGCTGATGATGTCGGCGATCTTCTTGCTGCTGGCATTGATCTCATTCATGGTGCTGACCACTTGAGCCACCACCGAGCCACCCCGCGCGGCCACCTCACTGGCCGAGCTGGCCAACTGGTTGGCGGTGCGTGCCGAGTCGGCGGTTTGGTTGACCGTGCCGGTCAGTTGGGCCATGGAGCTGGCGGCTTGCTGCAGGTTGGCGGCCGTTTGTTCGGTGCGCGCGCTGAGGTCGGCGTTACCGGTGGCAATCTCTTCGGCCGCCACCGAAACGCCGTCAGCGCCGCCGCGGATAGACCCCAGTGTTTGACGCAGAGAAGCCTGCAGGGCCGACAGCGAGCGCAAGACGGCGCTGGCGTCAGATTGAACTTCGACGGAGATGTCAACGCCCAAGTCGCCTTCAGCCATTCGTCGGGCGTGGGCCTCGGCTTGGGCCATGCCTTGCCTTTGCGAGCGACAGCCTGTCAGCACCAGGCCCAGCGCCGCCACCGTGCAAGCGATGCTGGAGCCGATGACCACCGAGGCAGGCCAACCGGCGCTGATGCCTGCGATCACGGCGCCTTGACCGGTTACCAGGAGTGTGGAGACCGCCGTGGTGCGTTGGCCGTTGGTGAGAATAGATGACATGACGGTTTCCGGTTGCGAAGTGGGTTGACGATGGGATGGGGACGGCTGGCTGGTTTTCAGCCGGCGTGGGCATGCAGTCGAAACGCGCCCACCACGGTGTTGAGGCGCTGCGCTTGGTCTTTCAGGCTTTCTGCTGCGGCCGCGCTTTGTTCGACCAACGAGGCGTTTTGTTGGGTCATTCCGTCCAGCCGCGCCACGGCGGAGTTGACTTGACTGATGCCGTTGCTTTGCTCGCCCGCCGCAGAGCTGATCTCGCCGATGATGTGGCTGACCCGTTGCACACAGGCCACCAGCTCGGTCATGGTGCTGCCTGCGTCTGCCACCAGTTTGGAGCCGGCGTCCACGCGGTCCACGCTGACGCCGATCAAGCTCTTGATTTCTCGCGCCGCGGCAGCACTGCGTTGCGCCAGCGAGCGAACTTCCGAGGCCACGACTGCAAAGCCACGGCCCTGTTCGCCGGCACGCGCGGCCTCGACTGCCGCGTTCAGAGCCAGGATGTTGGTCTGGAAGGCAATGCCATCAATCGTGCCGATGATGTCGGCAATCTTGCGTGCGCTCTGGTTGATCTCTTCCATGGTGCTGACCACCTGGGCGACCACCGTGCCGCCGCGCTGCGCAACGTCGGCTGCCGTATGTGCCAGTTGGCTGGCCTGGTGCGCCGCCTCGGCGCCGTGGCGCACCGTGCCGGTGAGCTGTTCCATGGAACTCGCGGTCTCCTGCAAGGAGCCGGCGGCCTGCTCGGTGCGTTGGCTCAGATCAGCATTGCCGCTGGCCACTTCGGCGCTGGACGTTTGGATGCTGATGGAGGACTCGTGGACCTGGCCCACCAGAGAACGCAAACTGGCCTGCATGTGGGCCAAACCGCGTAGCAAGGTGGCACTCTCGTCCTGCCCGCTGACGTCTACCTGCTGGGTCAAGTCACCGCTGGCGATGGACTGGGCCAACTCCGCCGCGTAAGCAATGGGTTGGGTGATGGAGCGTGAGTTCAGCAAGGTCAGCGGTATCACCGCTACCACCACCAAGCCTACCGTGGCGGCAAACGCTAACAGTGTGTAGGTCATCGCGGCTTCAAACTTGGCTTGGGTGTTGCGGGTTTTTTCGCTGACGATCGTGGCGATCTTGTCGATGTTGGTCTCGACGGCAGCGACTTCTTCCTTGGCCCTTGCCAGCATCTTGTCGGCCACCCGGGCATTGTCATAAGCGCCGTTCTGGATGTTGTTCAAGATCGAAGCGCCGCGTTGCACATAGGCGTCCAGGCGAACGATCGCGTCACGGGCCATCGGGTTGTCGTCGTCTTCGTCGCCTTCCAGCATGGCCGCAAATGCTTTCTTGGTGATCTCGATTTCACGCAGCCAAGCTTCGCGGTGCTTGAGCACCGCCACGCCGTCTTCGTAGTCGATGACCATGCTCTTTTCCAGCAGCCGCACCTTGGCTATCTGCTGCCGCAAGGTGGTCACACCTTCGTTCTTCTGGATCGAGTGGGCCATGAAGTCCTGGTTCAGGCCGCGGATGTAGGCGCCGCCAAGCACACCGACCAAACCCACCAGAGCAAACATGGCCAAGACCATGCCGATGGCGGCTTGCATCCGTGTGCGGATGGAAAAGCGACGCATGAGGTTTAGCGTGGCGTTCATGTGTTTCCTCGGCTTTGCAGATGACGTGGGCCGAGTCGCCTCAGTGGCGCGAGCGACGGATCAAAGAGCCCACGTCCAGGATCAGAGCCACCCGGCCGTCACCCATGATGGTGGCGCCCGAGACATCGTCCACGCGGCGGTAGTTGCTCTCCAGGTTCTTCACCACCACCTGTTGTTGGCCCAAAAGTTCGTCCACCAGCAGGGCCACGCGGCCGCCTTCAGCTTCCACCACCACCATGATGCTGCTGACGTTGTCGAAGTCGAAGCGTGGCACGTTGAAGACCCGCTCGAGGTCCAGCACCGGCATGTATTCGTCTCGCACTTCCACCACGCGGCCACTGCCACCAATGGTCTTGATCAGCCCGGGCTTGACCTGGAAGGACTCAACCACGCTGTTAAGCGGCAGGATGTAGCACTCCTCGCCCACGCCCACGCTCATGCCGTCCATGATGGCCAGCGTCAGCGGCAGGCGCACCCGCACCGTCATGCCATAGCCTTCGGCGGAGTCGATCTCCACCGTGCCGCCCAAAGCGGTGATGTTCTTCTTGACCACGTCCATGCCCACACCACGGCCGGACACGTCGGTGACCTGGTCGGCGGTGGAAAAGCCTGGTGCAAAGATCAGGCTGTAGACCTCGGAGTCGCTCATCGCGTCCGACACGTCCAGGCCGCGTTCGCGCGCTTTGCTGAGCAGCTTGTTGCGGTTCAGGCCCTTGCCGTCGTCGCGCACTTCAATGACGATGCTGCCGCCTTGGTGGCTGGCAATCAAAGTGATGGTGCCGGCTTCGGGCTTTCCCTTGGCGATGCGGTCGGCCGGCATTTCAATGCCGTGGTCGCAGCTGTTGCGCACCAGGTGGGTCAGCGGGTCGGTGATCTTTTCCACCAGGCCCTTGTCCAGTTCGGTGGCGTCGCCCACCTGCACCAGCTCCACCTTTTTGCCCATCTTGCTGGCCAGGTCGCGCAGCATGCGGGGGAAGCGGTTGAACACCAGCGACATCGGGATCATGCGGATGCCCATGACGGCTTCTTGCAGGTCGCGGGTGTTGCGTTCCAGGTCGGCCAGGCCGCTGGCCAGTTGCTGATGCTGGCTGGCGTCGACGCCCTTGCTGTTTTGCGCCAGCATGGCCTGAGTGATGACCAGTTCGCCCACCAGGTTGATGAGCTGGTCAACCTTGTCGACCGAAACGCGCAAGGTGCTGGACTCGGTGGCTGCTGCTGCCTTCTCCGGTTTTGCCGCTGCCGTGGCCCTGGGTGCGCTGGCGGTGCTTGCAACAGGGACGACTGCCGGTGCGGCGCTGTCGGCATCGGATGGCGCGCCTGGCGCGTTGTCGAAAAAGCCGTAGCCCAATTCAGCGGGTGCTGACTCGACCGCAGGCGCCCCTGGCGCACCGGCGTGGAAGCCATAGCCGTCACCCAAGGGTGCCAGCTGGACACTTTCGCGTGCGACGTGGAAGCTGAAAAGATCGTAGAGGTCGTTGTCGCTGGAGGTGGTGATGACCTTGAAGCGACGCATGCCGTCGGCTTCGCGTCCGGCATCGAGCGGCTCGATGGTGCCCAGGTTGGTGATTTCCTTGAACAGGTCCACCAGGCTTTCAACGAGCGCGGGGTCTGACAAAGGCCCCACAGTCAGTTCAAGGCTGCGTGCGCTGACAAGGGGCTTGGCCGGTGCAGCGGCCGGCCGGCTGCTTGGCGCCAGCGTGGCAGCTGCGGTGGGCGCCGGCGGCGCTGCAGCTGACCCTCCATCCACCAGGCCGCGAATCGAGAAGAGCAACTCCGTGGTGTCCACTTCCTCGCCACCGTTGCCCTGGTGCCGAGCCAGCTGGGCCTTCAGCGCGTCGCCCGATGCCAACAGCACGTCGACCATCGCTGCCGTGGGTGCGAGCTCGCGTCGGCGCAGCTTGTCGAGCAGGGTCTCCATCTGGTGGGTCAGTTCGGCCACGTCCGAAAAACCAAAGGTCGCCGCGCCGCCCTTGACCGAATGCGCGCAGCGAAAGATGGCGTTGAGCTCTTCGTCGTCGGCGGTCTCCAGGTCCAGACTCAAGAGCATTTGCTCCATCGTCTCCAGGTTTTCGCCGGCTTCTTCAAAGAACACCTGGTAGAACTGGCTCAGGTCGATGCCTGCTGAGAGGCTGCTGCCTTCGTTGGTCATTTCACCCATGTGGGTCTCCCGGTGATTGGCGTTCGTTGCTGGCGGTCAGCGGATAACCTTGCCGATGACTTCCACCAACTTGGCAGGGTCAAAAGGCTTGACCAGCCAACCCGTCGCACCGGCGGCGCGCCCGGCCTGCTTCATTTGGTCGCTGCTCTCGGTGGTCAGGATCAAGATCGGGGTGTTCTTGAACTTGGGGTTCTCGCGCAGCTTCTTGGTCAGGTTGATGCCGTCCATGCGGGGCATGTTCTGGTCCGTGAGCACCAGGTTGAAGTCGCGGCTGTTGGCCTTTTCATAGGCGTCTTGGCCGTCCACGGCTTCCACGACGTTGAAGCCGGCGTTCTTCAGGGTGAAAGTGACCATCTGGCGCATGGAGGCGCTGTCGTCAACGGCAAGGATCGAGTGCATGGGGGTCTCTCCGGGGGGCAACAGGTGAAGGGTGGCGTCGAGGGCAGTGCTTGGTGCTTGTCAGAACAGCTCGACGCTGCCGGCGTCCATTTCGTCTTGGGTCACGGGGTTGGGGCGCATGGGCGCCTGTTCGATGACGGCTTCGCCGTCTTCGTCGTCCCCCATGGTCTGGCTGGCCAGGCGGTCGGCGCAGTTGCGCAGGCGGCGTGACGTGTGGCTGACCAACTGGGACGCCATGTCCTGAAACTGCATGGCGGTGATCGCTCCGGCCATGTGCTGCATGGCTTTGTGCAGCTGCGGCGCCCGGTCTTCGGGCTGAACCGCGGCTTCGTGCAAGAGCGTACGCAACTCTCCGTTGGCGCCGTAAAAGTGGCCCATCAAGGAGTCGCAGGCGTCGCTGAGCAGCCGCTGCAGACGATCCAGATCGTTGCTGGCCACCATCAGGTCGTCCTGAAGGTCCGCGGCTGCCAGCAACGAGAACGCGGATCCGTCGGGCGGTGAGGTGTCTTCCTGAGCGAGCATCGGGTCTCCAGGGGTGGGCCTTGCAAAGGGCATGAGATCGGTGCAGCCGTCGAAAGCCAGTGCACGGAAGGGCCAACAGAATGGGCTTCCAATGCATTTTCGGCAGCTGGCCTGCAAACATTGAGGGGAAGTTCAGGCGAAAGACAGCCCATATCGCACGCCCTTGGCGCTGTCGGCGCGGTGCAAGCCATGGCCGCTTTGAGATACTGCCCGCCATGACTGGGACCGATCAGGCCGCCCCCCGCGCCATACGCTTGTTGCACCTGGAAGACGCGGAGCTGGACCACGCGCTGGTCTTGGCGCACTTGCGGCGCGGCGGCTTGCTGGTGCAGGAGCAACGCATCGAAACCCGCGCCGAGTTTGAGGCGGCGCTGTCGCAGGCCTGGGATTTGGTCATCTCCGACCACCACCTGCCGGGCTTTTCTGGCCTGGAAGCCTTGCAGGTCTTGCGTCAACGCGAACAGTCCGGCGCCGCGCCGCTGCCCTTCATCCTGGTCTCAGGTCAGATTGGTGAAGACACAGCCGTGGAAGCCATGCGCAACGGCGCTGCCGACTACCTGCTCAAGAACAACCTGTCCCGTCTTGCGGTGGCGGCTGAGCACGCCATACGAGCCAACCAGACGCACCGGGCCCGCATCCAGGCCGACCAGGAATTGCAGGCATCCCGGCTGCGTTTGTCCGAACTGGCCCAGCACCTGCAAACCAGTGTCGAGGCCGAACGCCAATCCATCGCGCGCGAGATCCATGACGACGTAGGCGGTTCGCTCACGGCCTTGAAATTTGAGCTCGACTGGATCAGGCGCCACGCTGGAAGCCAAGACGTGCAGCAGCGGGCGGTGTCGGCGCTGGAAACCGTGACCCACGCCATCGAGGCCAGTCAGCGCATCATGCAAAACCTGCGCCCCGCCATCCTGGAGCAAGGCTTGCTGGCTGCGCTGCAGTGGATGACCAGCCGGTTTGAAAAGCGCACCGGCATCGTGTGCGAACTGCGCGCCACGCAGGGCTTGACCGGCCAGGCCCTGGTGCTGCCAGCGGGGGTGCCCCTGGTGGCCTACCGCACGGTGCAAGAAGCGCTGACCAACGTCAGCAAACACGCCCAGGCCAGCCGGGTGGTGGTCGACCTCTCATTGGGCGGTGGTGTTCTGTCGCTCGAGGTCAGCGACAACGGCCGTGGGCTGAATCCGGCAGACCTGGCCAAGACACGCAGTTTTGGCATCCGCGGGCTGCACGAACGGGCCTCTACCGTGGGTGGATGGGTCGATTTGAGCAGCGGTGCAGCCGGCACCTCGCTGATTCTGTCGCTACCCTTGAACAACGCCTTGGCGTATCAGGCAGGCGCGGCTGAGGCCGCTTCAAACAACGATCCCGACGCCGCAGAATGGACCACGCATTGAAGAGCAGCACCCTGATCGACGTCATCCTGTGTGACGACCACGCGCTGATCCGACGCGGCATTCGAGACACGCTGTCCGACGCGCCCGACATCCAGGTGGTGGGCGAAGTGGGTGACTACGGCGAGTTGCGATCCTTGTTTCGCAACCGGGTCAGCCAGCAGACGGGCAAGACCACCCCTTGTGATGTGCTGGTGCTGGACATCAACCTGCCGGGTCGCAGCGGGCTGGATGTGCTGCACGCGCTGAAAGACGAAGGGTCTGCCGTCAAGGTGTTGGTGGTCAGCATGTATCCGGAAGACCAATACGCCATCCGGGCCCTGAAGGCGGGCGCCTTTGGCTATGTCAACAAAGGTGGCGATCCGCAGTTGTTGGTGCAGGCGGTGCGCACCGTGGCCCAGGGGCGCAAGTACGTCACACCCGAGATCGCCCAGATGCTGGTCGACAGCCTGACCACCCCCAACACCGAACTGGCGCACAACAAGCTGAGCGACCGGGAATTGCAAACCTTGGTGATGATTGCTTCGGGCAAACGGCTCAGCGATATCGCGCAGGAACTCACCCTCAGCGCCAAGACGGTGTCGGTCTACCGCGGCCGGGTGCTGGAAAAGCTGCGCCTGAGCAACAATTCTGAACTCACGGTGTACGCCATCCGAAATGGCCTGGTAGGGCAGTGACCATTCAACATCTCTGACGGGACAGCAGCGCTGTGCCCCAAGCCCTGCATCCGCTGCAAGACCCTCTGGGCATCCGCCATGCGGGGCCCGACCTGCTGTCGCTGGCCTTGCTGGACGCGCGCAACCACCTCTTGATGCGTGTGGCCCAAGAGCCCAGTGCGGTCGTGCTGCGTCTGGCTGTGCTGGCGGCCAGCTACCAAGAGCATTGGATCAGCTGCCATGTGCAGCGCGGCCGTGGTGAAGCCTGTGATCCCGATGGCCTGCGACTGGCCGGCCTGGAGCCCGCAGCTTCGGAGTGGCTGCAAGGACCTGCTGAAGCACCCAAGCGCTTGCCCACACTGGACGAAGTGCACAGCTTTTTGGCCCGCACCCTGGACGTGACCTTGGAACTGCTGGCTGTCAGTTCAGCCGAAGACGCCGCGCTGGTTTTCTACCGCCAGAGCCTGTTGCACGAAGACCGGTTGTGCGAAGCCATCGACGAAGAACTGCGCTTGGCTTCACCGCCAGCGCGCGTGGTGCGCGAGCCTTTGTGGATGCCGGCTCAACGTTGGCAACTGGGGTGTGCCGAGCCGGCAGCGGCGGGCTGGCTGCCTTTTGCCGAGCGCGGGGCGCTGGAGCTGGCGCTGCCGGAGCATGAGATCGACGCCCAGCCGATCAACTGGGCCCAGTTTGCGGAGTTTGCACAGGACGGCGGCTACGACCAACGCCAGTTCTGGACCGATGCCGGCTGGGCCTGGGTGCAGGCCACGGGCCGGCGCGGCCCCGCGCACGTGGCTCAACTGCGCGGCGCCGTGGTGGTGCAGCGCGGGCAGGAAGGCCCGCACAGCCTGCGGCGCGCGCCGCCCGGGCAAGCGGTGATGCACGTCACGCAGCACGAAGCCCAGGCTTGGTGTCGATGGGCAGGGCGCCGTTTGGCCACCGAGGCCGAATGGGAATTGGCTGCCAGCACCGCGGCCAGTCGTGGTTTTGTGTGGGGCGACGTGCTGGAGTGGACCGCCGGCAGTGCCCGCTTGTGGCCGGGCGCTGGTTCGGCGCCGCCTGGCGCGCTGGATGTGGTGCCCGGTGCTGGCCAAGCGGTGTTGCGCGGCGCTTCTTTTGCCACCCGGGCGCGCTGGCGCCACCCCAAGGCCCGGCGCTTTGTGGCCTTGGACAGCGATACGATGTTCTGCGGTTTTCGCAGCTGTGCCTTCTGACGCCGCAGGCGGGTAGCCGCCCCTGTGACGCCCTGTGACCTTCACACCTTGAACCCACATGCAAGCACTCTCCCTCTCCATCAACGGTCGCAGCGTGGACGCGGCGGTTGCGCCGCCTACCCTTCTGGTGGACTTTCTTCGCACCACGCTGGGACTGACGGGCACGCACCAGGGTTGTGACACTTCGCAGTGCGGTGCCTGCACGGTGCTGATGGACGGGCGCAGCGTCAAGAGTTGCAGTGTGCTGGCCGTGCAAGCGCATGGCCGCCAGATCACCACGGTGGAAGGGTTGGCTGCGGCCGATGGCCAGCTTCATCCCGTGCAAGAAGCCTTCGTGGCCTGCCATGGCCTGCAATGCGGGTTTTGCACGCCGGGCATGCTGATGACCACCGCCTGCCTGTTGCAAACCACGCCCCTGCCGAGCGAGGCGCAGATCGAAACCGCGTTGGAAGGCAATCTGTGCCGCTGCACGGGCTACGTCAACATCGTCGCTGCGGTTCAAGACGCGGCGCAGCGGCTGTCAAAGGTGGCACCATGATGGCGCCGGTGACGCGTTTTGGCAGCGGCGCCGAGGTGCGCCGCGTGGAAGACCCGGCCCTGGTGCGCGGCCAGGGCCAGTTCACCGACGACGTGAAGCTGCCCGGGCAATGCTGGGTGGCCTTCGTCCGCTCTGACCGGGCCCATGCACGCATCTTGTCCATCGACGTTCAGGCGGCCTTGGACAGTCCGGGCGTTGTGGCGGTTTACACCGGCGCCGACCTGTTGGCCGCAGGCGTCAAGCCCATTCCTGTGGCGGCCACGTTCAAGCCACCAGGTGGCAGGGCCTTCACCTCGCCGCCGAAGCGGGCCTTGGCGGTGGACCAGGTTCGGTTTGTCGGCGAAGCGGTGGCTGCGGTGGTGGCCGATTCGCAAGACGCTGCACGGGCCGCAGCCAGCACCATCTGGGTCGACTATGAAGAGCAAGCCGCGGTGGCCGACGTCCTGCAAGCCATCGCGCCTGGTGCACCACGGGTGTGGGCGGAGTCCCCCGACAACGTGGCCGCTGAGGTGCGCCATGGTGACGCCGCAGCTGCCGAAGCCGCTTTTGCCCAGGCAGCCCACACGGTGGCGCTGGACCTGGTCAACCAGCGCCTGGCGCCCACCTGCATGGAGCCGCGCAGCGTGTTGGCTTACATGGATGGCCCCAAGCTGACCCTGCGCATGAGCAGCCAGATGCCCAGCGGCGTGCGCAATTCATTGGCCGAAGTCTTGCCCGGTCGCACCACCGACAACGTGCGCGTCCTGGTGGGCGACGTGGGTGGCGGCTTTGGCATGAAGACCGGCATCTACCCGGAAGACATCGTGCTGGCCTGGGCGGCACTGCAGCTGGGGCGACCGGTGAAGTGGCAGGCCGAGCGCATGGAAGACTTTCTGTCTGCCGTGCAGGGCCGTGGCCAGCACAGCCACGCCGAATTGGCTCTGGACGGCCAAGGTCGCATCCAAGCCTTGCGTGTGCGGACCTTGGCCAACGTGGGCGCCTATCCCAGCAACACCTCACTGGCCATACCGTTGCACATCGGGCCCTTGGTTTGCACCAGCATCTACGACGTGCCTTGCATCAGCCTGCACCTGAGTGCTGTGTTCACCAACAACGCACCCACCGGGGCCTACCGAGGTGCGGGTCGACCCGAAGCCATTTACTTGATGGAACGGCTGCTGGACGCAGCCGCTCGCCAGATGGGGCTGGACGGTGCAGATCTGCGCCGGCGCAACATGGTGCAGCCTGAACAAATGCCCTACACCAACGCCATGGGGCAGGTCTACGACAGCGGTCAGTTTGAACGCATGCTGGACCAGGGGTTGGCGCTGGCGGATTGGCAGGGCTTCGATGCCCGGCGGGCGCAGTCGCGCGAGCGCGGGCGATTGCGTGGGCGCGGGCTGGCCACCTTCCTGGAGTGGACCGGGGGTTACGCTTTGGACGAGACCGTGCGTGTCGAGGTCACGGCCGACGGCTTCATCGAGCTGACCAGCGCCACCATGGCCATGGGCCAGGGCATCGCCACCAGTTACGTGCAGTTGGCTCACGATGTTTTTGGTGTGCCCTTGGACCGCATCCGCGTGTTGCAAGGCGACACCGATCGTGCCAACGGCTTTGGCAGCGCGGCCAGCCGGTCGCTGTTCACGGGCGGTGCTGCGGTTCAAGTGGCGGCCCGCCGCACGGTAGACGCCGCGCGCGAGCTGGCAGCTATGGCCTTGGAAGCGCCAGCCACCGACATCGAGTACCGCGCAGGCCGCTTTCAGGTCTTGGGCACGGACCTGGGCGTGGGCCTCTTTGAGCTGGCCGCCCAGCAGCCCGGCCATAGCCTGGTGGTCAGCGCGGCGGCGAAGGCCAGCGCGGCCAGCTGGCCCAATGCCTGTCATGTGGCCGAGGTGGAAGTGGACCCTGAAACCGGCCAGGTTGAAGTGGTGGCCTACAGCAGCGTCAACGACATTGGTCGCGTGGTCAGCCCAGCCATCGTCAAGGGCCAGGTCGAGGGCGGGGCGGTGCAGGGCATCGGCCAGGCGCTGATGGAACAAGTGGTCTATGACCCGCAGACGGCCCAGATGCTGTCGGCCAGCCTGATGGACTACGCCTTGCCGCGGGTCGATGGCTTTCGGGCCTTCAAGACGGCCTTCGACGAAACCGTACCCTGCTTGACCAACGGGCTGGGCGCCAAAGGCGTGGGCGAACTCGGCATCATAGGCGCAACGCCGGCGGTGGTCAACGCGGTGGTGGACGCCTTGGCCCATGGTCTGGATGGGCACGGCTTGGGGCGGCAAGCGGAGCGGATTCAAATGCCCTTGACCGCCCCTTCACTGTGGCTTGCACTGCGCGGGGAACTGCCGGAACCGCTGGCCCTGGGTACCTGAAGCTTCAGCCCCGGCGCACAGCCAGTAGCTGCCAGGCGGGCCTTCAGCGTTGTTCTTCAGGCGCGAGGCGGGCTTCGGAGACGGTGGCGACCCACTCGCCCTGACTGTTCTCGTATTCGGCTTGGCTGACCTCGGAGACTTCCACCAAGCGGTGCGTTGAATCCGTGGGGCCTGCACCGAGGCGCTCTTCTCGCAACTCCGCCGCAACCTGGAGCAGGCGCAGGCGATCGATCAGATAGCTCAGAGCCGATGAAGACTCTTGGCTGACGAGCATTTGGGCCTGCAGCAGTGCCTTGGCGAGCACACCGCTGGGCAAAGCTTGCACGGCAGACCAGCCTTTGTTCAGCAGGCAGTCGTGAACGGACACCAGGTGGCGCATGGTCGCCGCAACGTGTGCGTGTTCGTGGGCCAGCAGGCGGCCACTGAGCTCGCTGCACAAGTTGTGGATGACTTCGGCTTCCCACTGCTCGGGGCTGCGCCTGCGCTCAACCAGCGTGAGGTGCAACTTGTCGTCGCGCTTTTCCATGCCCAGCGGTCGACCCAAGAGGCCTTTCATCCACCGAACCGAACCGGGTTTGCCGCGCGGGGCGCGTCGTTCCCGGGCTGGCTTTTTGCGAACTGCCTTGAAGTCAAATGAGCTGGAAGACATGGCCGAGTGAATGGTGGCGACGCCGGAGAGGCGTCACTGCCATATCGGCCGCGCTGGCGTTTGCTTGAGGGCCTGCAAGCGGACACCGAACTGGCGCTCCCACTCCCCAGTGGGCGGTCAAGAATTGGCGCGCACTTCTTCGATGGTGGTCACGCCTGCCAGCACCTTTTCTATACCGTCCTGGCGCAGGGTTCGCATGCCATCGCCTACCGCGTGTCGCTGCAGTTCGTCGGCGCGCTGGCCGGTTTGAATGAGGTGACGCAGACCGCGCGTGACCATCATCAACTCGTGAATGCCGGCACGGCCGCGAAAGCCGGTGCCTGCGCAGTGCTGGCAGCCCACACCTTTGTACAGCGTGATGTGACCGGTGGACGTTCCGTCGTTGCCGGGGTTGCCAAAACGACGCCGCCAATCGGCCAGCACGTCGTCCGGTTGGGGTGTGTTGTCAGCCCCCGCCATGGCGTGCATGTAGTCGTGCAGCAGTTCCTCTTCTTCTTCGGCCGTGGCGGTGTTGGCCACACGGCAGCTGCTGCACAGGCGGCGCACCAGGCGTTGCGCCAACACGCCCAGCAAGGCGTCGGCAAAGTTGAACGGGTCCATGCCCATGTCCAGCAGGCGGGTGATGGTTTCTGGTGCGCTGTTGGTGTGCAGGGTGCTCAGCAAGAGGTGGCCGGTCAGGCTGGCTTCGATGGCCACTTGGGCGGTTTCCTGGTCGCGGATTTCGCCGACCATGATCACGTCCGGATCGGCCCGCAGGAAAGCGCGCAGCGCCTTGGCAAAGGTCCACTCGATGCGCGGATTGACCTGCACCTGGCGCAGGCCGACCTGGGTGATTTCAACCGGGTCTTCGGCGGTCCAGATCTTGCGCTCGGCGGTGTTGATGGAGCCCAGCAGCGAGTGCAGAGTGGTGGTCTTGCCACTGCCGGTAGGCCCCACGCACAGCAGCATGCCGTAAGGGCGCGCAGCGGCGGCCTTCAGGCGCTCGAGGTTGGACGTGCTCAGCCCCAGGTTGTCCAGCGGAATGGGCTTGCTGGACTGCAAGAGGCGCAGCACAGCGTCTTCCATGCCGGCTGCGGTGGGGATGGTGGCCACCCGCAGTTCCAGCTTGACGCCCTGAACAAACTTGCTGAAATTGATCTTGCCGTCTTGCGGCTTGCGGCGTTCGCTGATGTCCAGTTCGCACATGATCTTGATGCGGGCGATCAAGGCGCTGCGGTAGCTGATGGGCAGTTCCAGATAGGGGCGCATCTGGCCGTCCTTGCGGAACCGGATGCGGACCTTTTCTTTGCCGGCCGGACACTCCACGTGCACGTCGGAGACGCCTTGGGCGTGGGCCTCCAGGATCATGGAATTGATCAAGCGCACCAGCGAGTTGTCACTCTGCTCGATGGGCGGGGCATCGTCGTCGTCGATGCGGGCTTCCACCCTTTCCATGGTGGCCAGCAGCTTGCTGGCGTCGCCGGGCTCGTACTCCACCAGCCGCCCCGGGTCGTCCGCGGGGCGGGCGTTGGGGTGGGCGGTGCCCAGCTTTTCATAGGCGCGGTCAATCGCCGCAGACAGCACGCCCGTTCGCACCAACACGGGCAGGACCTTGCACTGCGCGGCGAACTCCAGCTCGTCCAGGCTGCTGCGGTTGGAGGGGTCCTCGACGGCGGCCACCAGGCGCCCGCCACGCATCATCAAGGGCAGTGCGGGCAAGCGCGCAGCGACGGCATAGGGCAATCGAGACAGGGCTTCCACGTCAGACGGGAAGGCCGCCACGTCAACCAAGGGGTAGCCCATCTTGCGGGCCAGCGCGGTTTGCAGGTCAGCGCGCGACACCACGCCGTTGCGGACCAGCAACTCGCCCAACGGAACGGTGCGGTCCAGCCGCTGCTGCATCAAGGCATCTTCCAACTGGGCCTCGTTGATGAAGCCCATGGCGCACAGGGCCTCGCCAATGCGCACCATCGGCATCTTGCTCTGCTGGTCGATGGCTTGCACCAGCTCTTCAGGCGTGATGATCTGCCGCACCACCAGGATGTCGCCGATCTTGCGATGGCGCAGTTCCTGCTGTTCGGCCAGCGCCAGCCTGATTTGTTCGGGCGACGCCGACCTCTGCTCCACCAGGGCTTCGCCCAAGCGCAAGCCGATGTCGGCCTCGTGGTAGGCCGTGCTCGGCACAAACCAGCGGCGCAGCGACCCTTCGTCGTCCAGCGGCTCAAACAGGAACAGGCCCCAAGGCTCTTCGCGGTGGCCCAGGGTCTGGCCTTCCCAGGTTTGACCGTCTGTGAAATGCACCGTGAATGGCAGGCCCCCGACGGCGGGGACCAGATCACCCACCCTTTCAGCGGGGGTCAGGCACTTCAGCGGCTCGGTCAGGCACAGGCGGCGGAACTGCTCGGTGCGTAGCAGCAGCGGTTTGGACTGGTTGGACAACAGCAGGTGCAGATGCCCTGTCTGTGGCGCAAACAGGCTCAGGCGGCCGCGCATGGCGTTGCCGTTGAGGCCCTCCACTGCACAGGGGTGGGGCAGCAGTGGCACCGTGGGTGCAGGGTAGTTGGTCAGACTTGGGGTTGGCCACGCCCATCCCACCGGCTCGGCGGGCATCAATTCCAGCGGCGGCATTGAAAGGTCAGACATCGCGATCCCTCAGGCCAAGCAATCACCGGCCAGCGTTTGGCCGGTCCACGTGTGGCCATGCATAAGGCGATGCTAGGCAAGACTGGGGTGACCCATGCCCTGGAACAGGCAGGTCTTCGGGCGCCAGATTTGGCGCGCCACCAGCGTCAGTTGCGCATTTGCTGCGGCAGGAAGGTCACGATCTGCGGGAAGAAATAGATCAGGCCAACGGCCGCGATCATCAAGAAAAAGAAGGGCAAGGTGACTTTGGCGATCCAGCCGATTTCGCGCCCCGTCATGCCCTGCAGCACAAAGAGGTTGAAGCCCACCGGCGGCGTGATTTGTGCCATCTCGACCACCAGCACGATGAAGATGCCAAACCACAAGGGGTCGATGCCGGCTTTTTGGATGGTGGGCAGGATCACGCCCATGGTCAGCACCACCATGCTGATGCCGTCCAGGAAACAACCCAGAATGACGTAGAACACCATCAGCACCACCAGCAGCTGAAACTGCGACAGGCCCAGGGTGGCGATCCACTCCGCCAGGTGGCGCGGCAAGCCGATGTAGCCCATGCTCAGCGTCAAGAACGCGGCGCCGGCCAAGATCAGGGCAATCATGCAATACAGCCGGGTGCCACCCAGCAGGCTTTCCTTGAAGGTTTGCCAGTTCAGCGAGCCCTGCGCGGCGCTGATGACCAGCGAGCCCAGCACACCCACGGCGGCGGCTTCCGTCGCGGTGGCAATGCCGCTGTAGATGCTGCCCAGCACCGCCACGATGAGCAGAATGACCGGGATCAGGTAGCGCGACTCGCGGATTTTTTCAGCCAGGCTCATGCGGCTGTCGGCTGGCGGCACCAGGCCGGGGTTGCGCAGCGCCCAATAGACCAGATAGCCCGAAAACAGCAGCGCCAGCATGATGCCGGGCAAGACCCCGGCGATGAAGAGCTGGGCGATGGAGACGTCGGCGCTGACGCCATACACGATCATGATGATGGACGGCGGAATCAAGAGCCCCAACGTGCCGGCTCCGGCCAGTGACCCGACACTGATGCCGTCCGGGTAGCCACGCTTTTTCAGCTCGGGCAGGCTCATCTTGCCGATGGTGGCGCAGGTGGCCGCGCTGCTGCCTGACACGGCCGCGAAGATGGCGCAGCCCACCACGTTGACGTGCAAGAGGCGCCCGGGCAGCGACTGCATCCACGGCGCCAGGCCACGGAACATGTCCTGGCTGAGGCGCGTGCGAAACAGAATCTCGCCCATCCACACAAACAGCGGCAGCGCGGTCAGCGTCCAGCTGCTGCTGCTGCCCCAGATGGTGACGGCCATGGCGTCACCGGCAGGGCGGCTGCTGAACAGCTGCATGCCGATCCAGGCCACGCCCGACAGCGTCAGGCCGATCCAGACACCGCTGCCCAAGATGACAAACAGCGTGCCGATGAGCAAGAGGGTGATGGCGATGTCGCTCATGGATATGGATGGTGTGTTGACGGCTTCACTCGTTGCGGGCTGCAACGTCGGCGGTACTGCGTTGGCCGCGCAGTTCGAGCACCAGTTCGTCGATGAAGGCGATGCACAGGATCACCGTGCCCACCGCCATGCTGAGCTGCGGTATCCACAGGCGGGTGGCGTCGTTGCCGGTGGAGATGTCGTTGAAGACGTGCGACTGCCAGGCCAGCCGGCAGCTGTAAAAGGCGCTCAAGGCCGCCAGCGCGGCAGCGGCTGACAAGGACCAGATTTCAAGGCCACGCTTGGCCTTGCCACGCAGCGCACTGATCAGCAAGGTGACGCGGATGTGCTCACCGCGCTTGAGCGTGTGCGCCAGCGCCAGGAAGCCCGCCCCAGCCATCAGATAGCCGGCATAGGCGTCGGTCCCCGGCACATGGAAGTGCATCAAGCGGCTGATGACGGACAGCAACACCATCACCAGCAGCCCCACCATGAAAAGGGCCGCCAGCCAGGCGGCCCCGTCATACAGCGCGTTCAGCGCTTTGCGCATGGCGCTTTCCTCACTTCAAAAAGGCGTCGACCAGTTGCTTGCCTTCGGTGCCTGACTTTTCCAGCCACTCTTTGAGCAAGGTGTCGCCGACCTTTTTCATGTCGGCCTTGAGCTGCGGGGTTGGCGGTAGGATTTGCATGCCGTTGGCCTTGAGCTTGTCCAGCGTTTCGCCGTTGGCCTTTTTGCTCGCCGCCCAGCCGCGGGTTTCGGCGTCAGCGCCGGCTTTCATCACGGCAGCCTTGGTGGCGGCGTCCAGCGCGTCAAAAGCGGCCTTGTTCACCAGCACCGCGTTCTTGGGCAACCAGGCCTGGGTGTCGTACCAGTACTTGACGTGCTCGTACAGCTTGCTGTCCCAGCCGGTGGAGCCGCTGCTCATCATGCTTTCGGTGACGCCCGTGGCAAAGGCCTGGCTGACTTCTGCGGCCTGCACGGTGACGGGCTGCGCGCCCACCAGTTCGGCGATGCGGCTGGTGGCGGGGCTGTAGGCGCGCCACTTGATGCCCTTGAGATCGGCCGCGCTGGCCAGCGGCTTCTTGCTGTAGATGCCTTGTGGGGGCCACGGCACGGCGTACAGAACCATCATGCCCTGCTCGGCCAGCTTCTTGTCCATCAGCGGCTTTTGAATCTTCCACAGCTTGGCTGCTTCTTCGTAGCTGTCGGCCAGGAAGGGCAGGCCGTCGGCACCAAAGATCTGCCATTCGTTTTGGAAGTTGACCAGCAGCACTTCGCCAATCTGCGCCTGGCCGCCTTGAACAGCGCGCTTGATCTCCGGTGCCTTGAACAGCGATGCACCGGGGTGCACGGTGATCTTGAGCTTGCCACCGCTGGCCTTGTCCACATCGTTGGCAAAGTCCACCAGGTTGATGGTGTGAAAGTTGGTGGCCGGGTAGGCGGCCGGCAGGTCCCACTTGGTCTGGGCCTGGGCGCTGGCGCCAAAGGCCAGCAAAGTGGCGGCGGCGGCGGCGCTCAAGAGCAAGGGGCGTCGGGTCAAGGGCATGGTCACTCCTGGTGCAGTGGGTTTGGGGCAAGACAGCTAGCATAGGCTGTGCCCGGGCAGCTTCAGCCCCGGGGCTACCCGGAAACGTTGCCCTTGCACCGCGCCCAAACCCCCACCCTTGGCCTGTTGATGCTGCAAACGCGCTTTCCGCGGCCGCTGGGCGACGTGGGTCATGCGCAGACCTTTGATTTCCCGGTGCGTCGGCTGGTGGTGCGGGGCGCCACGCCACAGCGCGTGGTGCGTGGACGGGACAGGGCTGGGCTGCAGCCCTTTGTCGAAGCCGCGCGCGAACTGGTGGCCCAGGGCTGCAGCGCCATCGCTACCAGCTGCGGCTTTCTGGCCCTGTGGCAGCGCGAGTTGCAGGCGGCGGTGCCGGTGCCGGTGTGGACGTCTAGCCTGCTGCAGCTGGCCGAACTGAAGGGCGCCCAGGCTGGCGTGATCACCATCGAAGCGGCCTCGCTCACTGCCGCGCACCTGCAGGCGGTGGGTGCCGACCCGGCCACACCGGTAGAAGGCATCACCGCGGGCAGCCCTTTGCACCAGACCCTGCTGCAAGATTTGCCGCACCTGGACCCGGTGGATGCACAGGCCCAGGTCCTGGCTGCCGCCGCGCGCCTGCGCCAGCGCCACCCGTTGATCGACACACTGGTGCTGGAGTGCACCAACTTGCCGCCCTATGCGGATGCGCTGCGCGCCGCCACCGGCCTGACGGTGCTGGACGTGACCACCTTGCTCAAGGGGCGCATGGCGCGTTTGCTCGCATGAATCTGCGCTTCGTGGAAGCCTTCTACTGGGCGGTCACGCTCAAGAGCGTCACCCGGGCTTCGGAGAAGCTCTTCATCACGCAATCGGCTTTGTCCAGCCGCATTGCGGCGCTGGAAACGGAGCTGGGCACCTTGCTGCTGGACCGGCGCGACAAACAGTTCCGCCTGACCACGGCGGGCGCACGTTTCCACCGCCATGCCGAGCGCTTGCTGAACCTGCAGCGCGAAATCAAAGCCGAGTTTGGCGGCGGGAGCGAGCGACCCATGCTGTTGCGCATCGGCGTCATCGAATCGGTATTGCACAGCTGGCTGATCGAGTGGGTGCAGGCCCTGCGCAAAGCGCACCCGGCGCTGGAGCTGGCGCTGACGGTGGAAACCACGCCGGTGTTGCTGGACCAGATGAAGCGCGGCACCGCCGATCTGATCCTGGCCGCTTTGCCGGCCGATGGCGACCGCGTGCAGACCCGGGCCCTGGCGCCGATGCCGCTGGTCTTTGTCGGCCAGAAGGCGCGCCACGGGCGCAAGCGTTTCACACTGCCGCAGTTGACGGCGCAAGACGAGTTGCTGACCTTTCAGCGCGGCAGCCAGCCCCACGTGGCGCTGCTGGACCTGTGCCGCCAGCAGGGCGTGGAAACGCCGCGTGTGCACACCATCTCATCGATATCAGCCATGGTGCAATTGGTGGAGCAGGGCTTTGGCGTGGCCACCTTGCCGCAGGCCGCGGTGGCGCGCCTGGCCACGCAGCTGCCGCTGTGCACCGTGCGCTGCGACGCAGCGCTGACGCCACTGCCCATCCACCTGAGCTGGCGCGACGACCCGGCGGCTTCGGTGGCGGGACAGGTGGTGGAGTCGGTGTTGGCGTTCAATCGGATCTCGGCGGGTCGGGGCGGGAAGCTGGCTGCGGGTTGAGGTCCGTGGCGGCAAAGGGGCGTTGGGCTGGCACCCAGCAGGCGACTGAAGCGGTCGCCGCTGCGCGACGACTGCCCTGCGGTGCTCGGGTCAGCGGCCCGGGCGCATAACTCACTTCGCTCACTGCGTTCGCTGCGTT
>JAYTVT010000042.1:0-20596 GCA_043743835.1 Betaproteobacteria bacterium | reverse complement strand
CAGTGAGTTCTGCGGCACGCCCATCGCGCGAGCACCGCAGGGTAGTCGGCGAAGCCGACCGACACAGCATGAGCCCACACAGGGCACCGCCTGCCGCGCCGCGCAAATGCCCGTGCTCCGATCAACCGCTATGCGCCGTCTGCTGCCTCACACGCGCCAACTGCTCAAACTTCAACCGCTGAGCGGTCTCAGGGCTTGAGACGCCGAATCAGGCTGGACGTGTCCCAGCGCTGCCCGCCCATGCCTTGCACGTCGGCGTAGAACTGGTCCACCAGGGCCGTGACGGGCAGTTTGGCGCCGTTGCGTCGGGCTTCGTCGAGCACCAGACCCAGGTCCTTGCGCATCCAGTCAACGGCAAAGCCAAAGTCGAAGTGGTCCTGCAGCATGGTCTTGCCGCGGTTGTCCATTTGCCAGCTTTGCGCGGCGCCTTTGCCGATCACGTCCAGCACCTGCGGCATGTCCAGGCCTGCGCGTTGTCCAAAAGCCAAGGCCTCGGCCAGGCCCTGCACCAGGCCCGCAATGCAGATCTGGTTGACCATCTTGGCCAACTGACCCGAACCGCTGGCGCCCAGCAAGGTGACCGCCTTGGCAAAGCTCATCGCCACCGCATGAATGGCTTCAAACGCGGCCGGCTCGCCGCCGCACATGACGGTGAGCGCGCCGTTGACTGCGCCGGCCTGACCACCTGAAACCGGTGCGTCGACAAAGTGCAGACCCTGGGCCAGAGCCGCCGCAAACAGTTCGCGGGCGATTTCGGCCGAAGCCGTGGTGTGGTCGACCAACACCGCGCCGGCCTTCATGCCAGCAAAAGCGCCATCGGGCCCCAGGGTGACACTGCGCAAATCGGCGTCGTTGCCGACGCAGGCAAACACGATGTCGGCGCCACCGCGATGCGCTGCCGCTTCCCGGGGGGTGACCGCTGCGGCCCCGCCGTGCTCGGCCACCCAGGCTGCTGACTTGGCTGGAGTGCGGTTGTAGACCGTGACCGTGTGCCCGGCTCGCGCCAGATGCCCGGCCATGGGGTAACCCATCACGCCCAGGCCCAAAAAGGCGACGCGGCGTGCGGGAGTGGGTTCGTAGCTTCGTTTGTTCATGGGCGTGATGCTGCCATGAACAAGGCCGATTTCAGCCGGCGCCGATGCCAGCGCCTTTGGCACTGGCCACCATCACACCATCTTCATGTGCTCGGTGCCCGCAGCCAGGTCGGTGTTGCGCGCCCGGGCACTTTGCAACTTGATTTGCAGGCGCAGGTCGTTCACGCTGTCGGCGTTGCGCAGCGCGTCTTCGTAAGTGACGTGGCGGCCTTCATACAGGTCAAACAGGCTTTGGTCAAAGGTCTGCATGCCGAGCTCGCGGCTGCGTTTCATCAGTTCCTTGATCTCGGCGATTTCGCCTTTGAAGATCAGGTCGCCCACCAGCGGCGTATTGAGCAAAATTTCAACCGCCGCCACGCGGCCGCGGCCTTGCTCGCGCGGCAGCAGGCGTTGGCTGACCAGGGCCTTGAGGTTGAGCGACAGGTCCATCAACAGTTGCTGGCGGCGCTCTTCGGGGAAGAAGTTGATGATGCGATCGAGCGCCTGGTTGGCGCTGTTGGCGTGCAGCGTGGCCAGGCACAGGTGGCCGGTTTCGGCGAAGGCCACCGCGTGTTCCATGGTTTCGCGGTCGCGCACCTCGCCCATCAAGATCACGTCAGGGGCCTGGCGCAAGGTGTTCTTCAGCGCCGCTTCCCAGCTGTCGGTGTCGATGCCCAGTTCGCGCTGCGTGATGATGCAGTTCTTGTGCGCGTGCACAAACTCCACCGGGTCTTCCACCGTGATGATGTGGCCGTAGCTGTTTTCATTGCGGTGGTCGACGATGGCCGCCAGCGATGTGCTCTTGCCCGATCCCGTGGCACCCACGAAGATGACCAGTCCGCGTTTGGTCATGCTGACTTCTTTCAGCACCACCGGCAGGCCCAGGCCGTCGATGGTGGGCAGCGTGGCCGGAATGGTCCGGAACACCAGGCCCACCTGACCCTGCTGCACAAAGGCGTTGACACGAAAGCGCCCCACGCCAGCCGGGCTGATGGCGAAGTTGCACTCTTTGGTGCGCTCGAATTCGGCACCTTGTTTGTCGTTCATCACCGCGCGCGTCAGCGCCAACGTGTGCTGACCGGTGAGCGGCTGCGGGCTGACCTTGGTGACCTTGCCGTCGACCTTGATGGCCGGCGGGAAGTCGGCCGTCAAGAACAGGTCGGAGCCGTTGCGGCTGACCATCAGGCGCAGCAGGTCGTTGACGAACTTGGATGCTTGGTCGCGTTCCATGTGGTTTACCTGTTGTTCAGCCGGGGAAGTTTTCGGGGATCTTGGCTTTGGACCGTGCTTCAGCCGGCGAAATCAAATTGCGTCGAACCAGGTCGGACAGGTTCTGGTCCAGCGTCTGCATGCCCATGTTCTGGCCGGTCTGGATCGAGCTGTACATCTGGGCGATCTTGTTTTCGCGGATCAGGTTCTTGATGGCGCTGGTGCCCAGCATGATTTCATGTGCCGCGACTCGGCCGCTGCCATCCTTGAGTTTGCACAAGGTTTGTGAGATCACCGCCACCAGCGATTCGGACAGCATCGCGCGGACCATTTCTTTTTCTGCTGCCGGGAACACGTCGACCACGCGGTCGATGGTCTTGGCCGCGCTGCTGGTGTGCAGCGTGCCGAACACCAGGTGGCCGGTTTCGGACGCCGTCAGTGCCAAACGGATGGTCTCCAGGTCGCGCAATTCGCCCACCAGGATGGCGTCGGGGTCTTCGCGCAGCGCTGAGCGCAAGGCGTTGTTGAAGCTGAGCGTGTGCGGGCCGACCTCACGCTGGTTGATCAGGCACTTTTTACTCTCGTGCACAAATTCGATCGGGTCTTCTACCGTCAGCACGTGGCCAAACTCGTTTTCGTTGAGGTGGTTGACCATCGCGGCCAAGGTCGTGCTCTTGCCCGAGCCCGTGGGGCCGGTTACCAGCACCAGGCCGCGTGGGCGCAGCGCCAGTTCGGCAAAAACTTTGGGCGTGCCCAGTTGCTCCAGCGTCAGGATCTTGCTGGGAATGGTGCGGAACACCGCGCCCGCGCCGCGGTTTTGGTTGAAGGCGTTGACGCGAAAGCGTGCCAGGCCCTGGATCTCGAAGCTGAAGTCGCATTCCAGCGTGTCTTCATAGTGCTTGCGCTGGGAGTCGTTCATGATGTCGTAGACCATGGCGTGCACCGCCTTGTGGTCCAGCGCTTCGACGTTGATGCGGCGCACGTCACCGTGCACCCGGATCATGGGCGGCAGGCCGGCCGACAGGTGCAGGTCAGAAGCCTTGTTCTTGACCGAGAAGGCCAACAGCTGAGTGATGTCCATGGTGCGGTAATGGCCGGCCGGCGCCAGCAGGTGAAAATGCAGCGCGCAGTGGTGCGCACGGGCTTCAAGGGATTATGGGCAGCATCGGAAGCAACCTGCAAGAAGTGAAGCGGCGCATTGAAGGTGCTGTTCGTGGTGGGCCGGGTGGTGCCAAGAGCGTCACACAAGTGGCCGGTTTGGCCACAGGTTCGACCATCACGCTGTTGGCCGTGAGCAAGACCCAGCCGGCCCAAGCCGTGCGCGAAGCCCTGACCCAAGGCCAGCAGGCCTTTGGCGAGAACTATGTGCAAGAGGCGCTGGCCAAGATTGAGGCGCTGGCCGATGTGCGCAGCCAACTGCAGTGGCACCTGATCGGCCCGCTGCAAAGCAACAAGACCCGGCCGGTGGCCGAGGCCTTCGATTGGGTGCACTCGGTCGACCGGTTCAAGATCGCCCAGCGCCTGGCCGAACAGCGGCCTGCGCACCTACCGCCGCTGCAGCTGTGCTTGCAGGTCAACGTCAGCGGCGAGGACAGCAAGAGTGGCGTGGCTTGGGCCGAGCTGCTGGAACTGGCCCGAGCGGTGGCCGCATTGCCCGCGCAACGGGTCTGCCTGCGCGGCCTGATGAGCATTCCCGAGCCCACCGCCGACCCCCAGGCCCAAGCCCGGCCCCACCGCCTGCTGCGCGAGATGCTGTTGCAGCTGCGCAGCCAGGGTCTGGAACTGGACACACTGTCCATGGGCATGAGCGCCGATCTGGAAGCTGCCGTGGGCGAAGGCAGCACGGTGGTTCGGGTGGGCACCGCGATCTTTGGCGCCCGCTGAGGCCTGTGAGGGGCCTTGATACTCAGCAGCAGGCGCGCCACACTCCGGGCCTGACTTTCTGGAGCCCACCATGAACCGCTCTTGCCAACCTTGGAAACTGCTGCCCGTGTTGGCGGTGCTGGCTGGCTTGTCGGCCTGCTCAACGCCGCCCACTGCGCCTGCCGCACCGGCTGCAAGCATGGCCAGCACTGCAACTCCGGCCAAGGCGCTGAACGAGCGTGAGGCCATCACCGGCAGCCGCATTCCGTCCAAGACCACCGACCGGCTGCTCAAGACCATTGATGCTGCGGGTGCCAAGGAAGCCGATCGCGACCGGGCACCCAATCCTGGCCCCAAGTTCAACTGAGCAAACCCCTGGCGGACCCCCGGGGCAGCTTGTTGTTGTGCCGCAGCCCCGGCCCTAGACCGGCAGCAAGCTGCTGTTTTTGACCTCTTCCATCACCGCGTAGGTGCGTGTCTCGCGCACGCCTGGCAGGGTCCAGATCACGCTGCCGATGAACTCGCGGTAGGCCGCCATGTCGGCCACGCGGGTCTTGAGCAGGTAGTCAAAACCGCCTGCCACCAAGTGCGCTTCCAGGATTTCGGGGCGCACCTGCACCGCCGCTTTGAAGGTGTCCATCACGTCGTGCACGGTACGGTCGAGCAAGATTTCAACAAACACCAGCAGCCCGGCGCCCAGCTTCACCGGGTTGAGCTTGGCCTCGTAGCCCAGGATGTAGCCCTCGCGGTGCAAGCGCTTGACGCGTTCGAGCACCGCAGTGGGTGACAAGTGCACCTCTTCGGCCAGCTTCAGGTTGCTGATCCGGCCATCAGCTTGCAAAACCCGCAAGATGCGGCGGTCGATCTTGTCGATGTCTCGGTCGCTGCGTGGGGCCAGGGGTTCTGCGGTGTTCATGGTGAACGATTCTCCGGCAAGCCACGGTTTTTCCGAATCCGGTGCGGCCCTGACAGGCATAAGCTGCCGCTTTCGCTTTTGACGCCGTTAGCTGACCCCCTGACCGCGCCGACGCCCACCGCCCTTGAAGGATCGCCATGAGCCCAGCCCGCCTACCCTTCCCCTACCGCCCGGAGACCGACGTGGTGGCTGCTGCCCTGGCTGCGGTGCAAAACAGCCTGGACTGGCCTGCCGTGCTCGCTGCGGCCAGCCCTTGGGTGCGTGCCGTGCGCGAGCAGCCGGCGCCGTTTTGGGCCATGGAAAGCCTGTTGCGTGAATACCCCATCAGCAGCTCTGAAGGCTTGGCGCTGATGCGCCTGGCCGAGGCCTTGCTGCGCGTGCCCGACGCCGAAACGGCCATCGCGCTGACCGCCGACCAATTGGGCCGAGGTGAGTTTGACGGCAGCGGCGCCGAGGGCAGCCCGCACAAGATGCTGGCGCAGATCAGCGCAAGCGCCATCGCGCTGAGCAAGAAGTTCCTGCCCGAAAGTGAAAACCCGCCGGGTCTGTTGCAGCGCCTGGGGTCGCGCACGGTGGTGGCGGCCACTGTGCGCGCCATCCAGTTGCTGGGCCGGCAGTTTGTGCTGGGCCGCACGATCGGCGAAGCCATGGCCGAGGCGGCCAGCCAGCGCAAGGCCATGAACAACCTGCGCTTCAGCTACGACATGCTGGGCGAAGGCGCACGCACCGAGCGCGACGCCGAGCGCTACCTGGCCAGCTACCGCAACGCGATTGCCGCCATCGCGGGGTCCAAAGTAGCTGGTTCACCGATGGCGGCCGACGGCATCAGCATCAAGCTCAGCGCGCTGTTCTCGCGCTACGAAGACGCTCAACGCGAGCGTGTGTTTGCCGAACTGCTGCCGCGCGTGCAAAGCCTGGTCGACCAGGCGGCGCAGGCCAACATCAACTTGACCATCGACGGCGAAGAAAGCGACCGGCTCGAGATCTCGCTGGACCTGCTGGAAACCCTGGCCGCCCACATCGCCCGTCACCACCCCCAGTGGCAAGGCTTTGGCCTGGCGGTGCAGGCCTACCAGACCCGCGCGCTGGAGGTGGTGGACGAGGTGGCCCGCATCGCCAAACTGCACGGCCTGCGCTTCATGGTGCGGTTGGTCAAGGGTGCCTATTGGGACGGCGAAATCAAGCGCGCCCAGGAGGCCGGCTTGCCGGGCTACCCGGTGTTCACCCACAAGCACCACACCGACATCAGCTACCTGGCCTGTGCGGCACGCCTGGTGCACCACCACGCGGTCATCTACCCGCAGTTTGCGACCCACAACGCGGGCACCATCGCCGCCATCCTGCAGCTGACACACAAAGCAGGCGCCGCCTTTGAGATGCAGCGCCTGCACGGCATGGGCGAAGGCGTTTACCGCGAAGTGCTGAAGGACGGCAGCGTGCCCTGCCGCGTTTACGCCCCCGTGGGCGAGCACCGCGACCTGCTGGCTTACCTGGTGCGCCGGCTGCTGGAAAACGGCGCCAACTCGTCTTTTGTGCACCAGCTGGCTGACGAGATGGTCAGCGCTGAAGAGCTGCTGGCCTCGCCACTGGCCGCCGCCGCCGCGCCGGCCTTGCCGCTGCCGGTGGCGCTGTATGGCGCGGGCCGGGCCAACTCCACTGGGGCCGATCTGGCTTGCCTGGCCATGCGCCAGCCGCTGGACGCCGCCGTCGCGGCCACGCAGGTGCCGCAGCTGAGCATGGCCAATGCTGCCGACGTGGACAGTGCCATGCAGCGCCTGCACGCGGGCTTCGACGCCTGGGCCGAGCGCCCGGTGGCCGAGCGCGCTGCGCTGCTGCGCCGTGCCGCCGATCTGCTGGACGAGCGCCTGCCCGAGTACTGCGGCTTGCTGGTCAAAGAGGCCCACAAGACCTTGGGCGACTGCATTGCCGAAGTGCGTGAGGCGGTGGACTTCTGCCGCTACTACGCCGACCAGGCCGAAGCCCGCCTGGCCGACCAGACGCTGCCCGGCCCCACCGGCGAGAGCAACGTGCTGCGGCTGCATGGCCGTGGCGTGTTTGTCTGCATCAGCCCCTGGAACTTCCCGCTGGCCATCTTTGCCGGCCAGGTGGTGGCCGCCTTGGTGGCGGGCAACACGGTGGCCGCCAAGCCCGCAGAACAGACGCCAGCGGTGGCGCAGCGTTTTGTGGCGCTGCTGCATGAAGTGGGCGTGCCCGCTGACGCGGTGGCCCTGCTGCATGGCCTGGGCGAAACCGTGGGTGCGGGGCTGGTGGCGCACCCACACACCGCCGGTGTGTGCTTCACCGGCAGCACCCAGGTGGCGCGTTTCATCAACCGCACCCTGGCGGCCAAAGATGGCCCGATCGTGCCCCTGATTGCCGAGACCGGTGGCCTCAACGCCATGGTGGTGGACAGCACCGCCTTGCCCGAGCAGGTGATCGACGCCGTGGTGCAAAGCGCTTTTCGCAGCGCCGGCCAACGCTGCAGTGCGCTGCGGCTGCTGTGCGTGCACTCGTCAATAGCCGACGGCGTGATCGAGATGCTGCGTGGCGCACTGGTGGAGCTGAACGTGGGTGACCCGGCGCTGCTGGCCACCGACGTGGGCCCGGTGATTGACGATGAAGCTTTCACCGGCATCAGCGCCCATGTGCAGCGCCTGCGCGGCAGCGCCAAATTGCTGGGCGAGACGCGGGTCAATTCCAAGTTCCCGCGCCTGGTGCCGCCTGTGGCCTTTGAGCTGGCGCACATTGCCGATCTGAAGCACGAGATCTTCGGCCCGGTGCTGCACGTGGTGCGCTGGGGCGGTGATGTGATGGACGTGGTGCGCCAAATCAACGCGCTGGGCTATGGCCTGACGCTGGGCATCCAGACCCGCATCGACAGCCGTGCCCAGCGCATGGCCGACGCCGCGCGCATCGGCAACGTGTACGTCAACCGCAACATGATTGGCGCCGTGGTGGGCGTGCAACCCTTTGGCGGCGAAGGCCTGAGCGGCACCGGACCCAAGGCTGGTGGGCCGCACTACCTGTACCGCTTTTGCGCCGAGCAGACCGTCACCGTCAACACGGCCGCAGCGGGTGGCAATGCGGAGTTGCTTGCTGGTTTGAGCTGATGCCTCAGGCCAGGGCTGCGCCTTAGCATCGTTGCCACAGCCGGAGACAGCCCATGCAACGCCGCACCCTCATCACCGCACTGGCCACCAGCGCCACGACCCCCTGGGCGCTGGCTCAAGCGGCCTATCCCAACAAGCCCATCAAGCTGATCGTGGGCTTTCCGCCCGGCGGTGGCATCGACTTCACCGCCCGCACCATCCAAACCGGTTTGGAAGCCGCGTTGGGGCAACCGGTGGTGATCGAATACAAGGCCGGTGCCGGAGGTGTGATTGCCGCCACCGAGTTGACGCGCGCCGCACCCGACGGCTACACGCTGCTGGTGGCCAACACCGGCCCGTTTGCCATCGCGCCCTATCTGCAAACCAAGAAGCCCTATGACCCGGTGGCGCAGTTCAGCTACGTGGGCCAGATTGCCGAAAGCGCCTACATCGCGGCCACCCGCGCCGACCACCCGGCCAAGGACCTGAAGCAGTTTGTTGAATGGGCCAAGGCCAATGCCGGCAAGGCCAACTTCGCCAGCGGCGGCCCCGGTGCGTCCACCCACCTCAACGGTGAGCTGCTGAACAGCGTGGCCGGGATTGACTTGCTGCACGTGCCCTACAAAGGCAGCGCGCCAGCCGTCACCGACCTCATCGGTGGCCAGACTCACCTGTTGATTGACGCCGGTACGGTGCTGCTGCCGCAGATCAAAGGCGGGCGCTTGAAGGCCCTGGCCGTGACCGGTGCGCGCCGCGACCCCAACCTGCCCGATGTGCCCACGGTGCGTGAGCTGGGCCTGGGTGGCATGGAGGCTGTGGGCTTCCAGGGCCTGGTCGGGCCCGCTGGCTTGCCCAAGGACGTGGTTGAGCGCTTGTCGGCAGAGCTGCGCAAGGTGCTGGCCAACGCCGATGTGAAGGCCAAGTTTGCCGGTGCGGGCTCCGAGGTGCAGCCGCGCAATGCCACCGAATTTGCGGCCTATGTCAAAGGTGAAGCCGAACGCTGGTCCAGCTTGATCGCCAAGCGCGGTATCAAGCTGGACTGACCGCGCGGCCCCAAGCCTGGTTGCCGCTGGTGACGCGCGTCGCTCAGTTCAGGTACATGCCCAGGTAGCGCCTCCCGCGGCTTACCGCCTCGGCGTCCGGGCAGGCTTCAAACCAGTCGATCAGTTGCTTGCGGGCGCGTTCGCGGTCGGGTTTGCCTTCGGCCTTGTCACGCAACACCACTTCCAGCAGGTTGTCGAAGGCTGCTGTGAACTCGCCTTCAAAGACTTGCAGGGCGGCCAGTGCAAAGCGGGCTTCAAAGTCCTTGCTGTCGGCCGCGATGCGCGCGGCCAGCGCAGCGGGGTCGCCCGCCGGACGGTTGCCCAGAATCTGCAGCCGCTTGCGCAGCGAAGCGTCGCGGTCGCCACGGGCTTCTGCGGGAACCGCGTCCAGCAAGGCGGTGACCTCGGCCAAGGCCGCGCCACGCGCCAGCCAGCGCTCGGCCAGGTCGGCACTGGCGTCGGGGTGGCCCGGCACCATGCTCAGTGCTTCTTGCAACAGGGACTCGGCCACCTCGGGTTCGGCCGCAGCGGCTTCAGCGCGAATCTCTTCCATCGGGTCGCCCGGCGGCTGCAAGTGCTTGTCCAGGAAGGCGCGGATCTGGCCTTCCGGCAGCGCACCGGTGAACTGGTCTACCGGCTTGCCGCCGATGAACAACACCACCAGCGGGATGCTGCGGATGCGCAGCGCCGCCGAGATGTTGGGCGCCTCGTCGGTGTTGATCTTGGCCAGCTCAAACGCACCACCGTAGGCCTGTGTGATCTTTTCCAGCATCGGCCCCAGGCTCTTGCAGGGGCCGCACCAGGGCGCCCAGCAGTCCAGCAGCACGGGCACTTGCATGGAGCGCTCCAGCACGCGGGTCTGGACGTCGGCTTCGGTGACGTCGTAGACCCAGTCGGCGCTTGCGCTGCCAGGGGTCTGGGTGGCTGACAGAGAGGCCGTCTGGGACGCAGAGGCGTAGGCCGGTGCCCCGCCCAAACCGCCAGCGTAGGGGTTGTGGGCCGCAAAAGGATTGTTGGTGGGTTTGTTCATCCCCGCATTGTGGCAACTCTGCGCGACGCTGGAATGCGCCAGTGGGGATGCCAGGGCCAGCCGGCGGCTGGCGTCAAAGTGAAAGCGTTGGGCAGAAAAAAAGCGACGGTCTGAAAGACCGTCGCTTTGCTCAGGTGCCGCTCATGGCGGCAGGCTGAATTTACTTCTTGGGGGCAGCGGCAGGAGCAGCAGCACCTTCACCAGCGGGGACCTTGTCACCCTTCTTGTTGCCGGCGACGGTTTCGGCCTTCACTTCGGCGCGGGGCTTGTCCGACTTGCCGGGCTTGGCGGCGGCGGCACCGGCTTCGCCGGCCATGGTCTTGTCACCCTTCTTCTGGGCGCCAGCAGCTTCGGCCTTCACGGCCTTGCGGTCGGCTTCCGACTTGGCGGCAGGCTTGGCAGCAGGTGCGCCAGCTTCGCCAGCACCGACTTTGTCACCCTTTTTGTTGGCGTCAACGGTGGCGGCCTTCACATCAGCGCGGGCAGCAGGGGCGGCGGTCTGGGCCATGGCACCTTGGGCGACCAGAGCGGACACGGCGGCGAACAGGAAAGCGACGTTCTTGAAGTTCATGCAGTTCTCCTAACAGTTTGGTTTTGCGGTCCGGAACAACGGGTGTGCACTCTGAACCGCGCGTGACCGGGTAAACGGTCTGGTGGTGGAATCAAAATTCAGACGCTTCGCAGCGCCTGGACGCCGGATCGTTCGAACCCACAGCGGCTGATTCTAGTTCGGCCACCCTGGAAGCAACGACCCTCCGAGCGGTTCAACGTACCTGATCGCGGTGGCGTTGACAGGCCTCGCGTGGCCCGATCATCAAAACGCCCAGACAGAATGGGGTAAAGCCTCGCCGCAAAGGCCGCGCCAGCTCGCGCCGCGCCGCGTTGCTAGAACGCAACAATCACTTGGGCTGACGCTGTTTCCACTCGCGCAAGGCGGCCAAGGTGTTGCCCACGTGGCGCGAAGGATCCAGGCTCAGGTAGCTGTAGGTCACCTTGCCCGCTGGCGAAATGACATAGGACACCCGGTTGGCGTAGTCCGCGCGGTGCTGCATGGTGGCGTCGAAAGACTTGGCGATGGACAAGGTTTCGTCTGAAGCCACGGGGAACTTGCCGTTGCAGGCCTGCACCGAGAAGCGCGACAGCACCGAGATGTCGTCCCGGGAGACGCCCACCACGGTTGCGCCCAGTGCCTCGAACTCGGGGATGGCCTCGGCAAAGGCGTGGGCTTCGATCGAGCAACCTTCTGAGAAGGCGGCTGGGAAGAAGTAGAGCACCACAGGCCCTTTGGACAAGGCCTCCGACAGCGAAAACAGAAACGATTTGCCGGCCTTGGCTGCGATGGTGGAAAAGTCGGGTGCCTTGTCGCCAATGTCCAGCGCAGCCTGGGCGCCTGGACTCATCAGCAATGCGCTGGCTACGAAACAAAAGCAAGCACGACGAGCGATGTTCATGAAATGCTCCAGGTTCCTGTTCGACTCAGTGGATGTTGCCATGTGCGGCCTGGGCTGCGCCATCATTCGCCCTGAAGTCCATCCGGGCGCGGGGGCGTTGGCTTCCATCTCAGTGGCAGACGAATGCAGACCCATGCCGATCTTCGAGAACTTCTCATGCCAGCTGCTTTCACCCCCCTCACCTTGACCGCAAGATTCCCGCACCGGCGCAGCGACCAAGAGCCAGCTCCAGGCTTGCATGGTTGGGCCACCTGGCGTGCGGCCGCTGCAGTGCTGGTGGCTTGGCTGCTCTTGGCCCTGAGTGGCTGTGGCAGCCTGCCTCAGGTGAACCGCACGGCCAAGCATGCCGACGCGATTCCCTTGTCAACGTCCACAACCTTGGGCCGCATCGCCGACAGCTACCGGCCAGCGCCTGATCAGTCGGGTTTTCGGCTGATGCCGCTGGGCAAGTTTTCGCTCGACACCCGGGTCCAGCTGGCACAGCGGGCTGAAGTGTCGCTGGACGTCCAGTACTACCACCTGGAAAACGATGAGAGCGGCCGCTGGCTGCTGCGCGCCCTGCGCGACGCCGCGCAGCGCGGCGTGCGTGTGCGCTTGTTGATCGACGACTTCTACACCACGGGTGCGGATGAGCTCTTTTTGTCCTTGGCGGCGCACCCCAACGTTGAAGTGCGGCTGTTCAACCCCTTTTGCTGCGCTCGATCCCAAGGCCAGCTGACCCGGTTTGTGGCGTCCATCGGCGACATCAAGCGAGTCAACCACCGCATGCACAACAAGCTGTTTGTGGCCGACGGGGCCATGGCGGTGATTGGCGGGCGCAACGTAGCCAACGAGTACTTCCTGCGCAACACCATGGGGCAGAACTTCATCGATGTGGACGCCTTTGTGGTGGGCTGGGTGGTGCCGCCATTGCAGGGGCTGTTTGACCGCTACTGGAACGCAGACGCCGTTTACCCGCTGGAGGCCTTTGCACGCACGGCGCTGACGCCCGTGGAGTTGCGCCAGAAGTTTGAACACTGGACGGGGCCCGAGCTGACACCGCCGCCACCGGCCTTGCCGCGCACCGACATCCTGGGCTACGGTCCCATTGCCGAAGACCTGGACAGCGGCCGCCTGGGCCTGATCTGGGGCGAGGCCTATGTGTTTGCCGACCATCCCGACAAGCCCTTTGATGGTGAAACCGGTGGCGAGCTCGAGGAAACCAGCGTCACCTACAACGTCTTCGAGGCTCTGCGCAAAGCCGAAAAAGAGGTGGTCATCTCGTCGCCCTACTTGATCCCGGGCAAAGACGGCATGGCCCTGTTCCAAGAGCTGCGCTCGCGCGGCGTGGCGCTTACCGCGATGACCAATTCCTTGGGTTCGACCGACGAGCCCTTGGTGCACATTGGCTACACCGCGTACCGTGACCCCATGCTGGCACTGGGCGTGGACCTCTACGAAATCAGTGGCTCACGCGTCAAACGCAACCGACGCGACAACCTCTTTGGCGCGTCGCTGGGGCGCCTGCACGCCAAGCTGGCGGTGGTGGATCGCAAGGTGCTGTTTGTGGGCTCGATGAACCTGGATCCGCGCTCGGCCACCATCAACACCGAACTCGGTGCGGTGATCAACAGCCCGCAGCTGGCGCGCGAGATGCTGCGCATCATCGACATCGACCGCCTGCAAAGTGCCTACCGCTTGCGCCTGAGCGCCAATGGTCAGTGGTGTGAATGGCTGGGCATTGAAGACGGCCAAGAGGTGGTACTGACCGAAGAGCCTGACTCGTCGCTGTGGCTGCGCATCAAGCTGATGCTGCTGCGCCCGCTGGTGCCGCTGGGGCTGCTGTAGCGGTGCTTGGCCAGAGCCTGGGCACGGCTCAGTTGGATGACGTTTGGCGCATGGCCTTGAGCCTGGTCATCAGCCACTCGTCACAGCGCTGGGGCGGGGCTTCCCCGCAACGCATGGCATAGGCCTCACCCGACATGCTGCTGCGCGTGGCTGCCTTGACGATGAAGTCTTCGGCCGACGCCAGCATGTTGCGCGAGGCCATGTGCTCGTACTTCTTGAGCAAGTGCGCTTGGGCACGGTCCGCCGCGTAGGCCGTGCCGCTGCGGATGAACTGGCAGCCCGAACTGCCCACAGCCTGCAGCAGGCCGGTGATTTCGCGGTCGGCCTTGGGGCTGATTTGCGCTGCAGCCAACGTGGGCATCAGGGCCATGAACGTGGTCAGTGCACCGCCCGAAGCCAGGCGGCGAAGACGATGACGCAAAGGCAATGACGCGGGCATGCTCGGGGTCTCCATGAGGCAACCCCGATGGTCGCAAGCGCCGGGTCGTCCTTACATCAAGGGTACAGGCCGCGTTCTTCCCGCGCAATCAGGATGCGCTCGCAGGCCACGGCAAAAGTCGCGGTGCGCAGCGTGGTCTTGTGGCGATCGGCGGTGTCCCAGATCTTCTTCAGCGCGTCGACCATGATCTTGTCCAGGCGCACGTTGATCTCGTCTTCGCTCCAGAAGAAGCTGCTGAAGTCCTGCACCCATTCAAAGTAGCTCACGGTCACGCCGCCCGCGTTGCAGATGACGTCAGGCACCACCAGCACGCCGCGGCTGGCCAGGATGTCGTCGGCTTCAGAGACGGTGGGGCCGTTGGCGCCTTCCAGCACCAGCTTGGCCTTGATGCGGTTGGCACGCGCGGCCGTGATCTGGCCTTCCAGGGCGGCCGGGATCAGGATGTCGCACTTGACGTCCCAGAAGGACTCGCCGTCCATCGCTTCCGCACCGGGGAAGCCGCCCACACCACCCCGGGTGCGCACATAGGCGGCCAGGTCGGCGATGTCAAAACCCTTGTCGTTGAAGATGGTGCCGGTGTGGTCTTGCGCCGCCACCACGATGCCGCCGGCCTGAGCAAAGAGTTCGGCTGCAGATGAACCCACGTTGCCGTAGCCCTGCACGGCCACGCGGGCGCCGTTCAAGTTCAGCCCCAAACGGCGCGCCGCTTCACGGCCGGTCACAAACACGCCACGGCCGGTGGCCTTCACGCGCCCCAGGCTGCCGCCCAGGTGGATGGGCTTGCCGGTGACCACGCCGGTGGCGGTGGTGCCGGTGTTCATGGAATAGGTGTCCATCATCCAGGCCATGATCTGCCCATTGGTGTTGACGTCGGGCGCCGGGATGTCGCGCTGCGGCCCGATGATGATGCCGATCTCGCTGGTGTAGCGGCGTGTCATGCGCTCCAGTTCTTTGATGCTGAGCAGCTTGGGGTCCACGCGAATGCCGCCCTTGGCGCCGCCATAGGGCAGGTTGACGGCGGCGCACTTCACGGTCATCCAGGCGCTGAGCGCCATCACTTCTTCCAGCGTGACGTCGGGGTGGTAGCGCACACCGCCCTTGCCCGGGCCGCGGCTCAGGTTGTGTTGCACGCGGTAGCCCTCGAAGTGGGCCACGTCGCCGTTGTCCATTTCAATGGGCACGTCGACGATCAGCGCGCGCTTGGGGCGCTTCAGTGTTTCAACCCACTTGCCCAGGTGGCCCAGGTAGGGCACCACGCGGTCGACCTGGCTGATGTAGGTGCCCCAGGGGCTGTTGGCGGTGGGGTGAACGAATGAAAGCGCTTCGGGCATGGGGGTGTCTCCAGTGTGGGGGCCGTGTTGAATCGGTGCTGGCCTTGTGGATCGGCACCGGGCTGTCCGGCATGGCTGTGGACTGTAGGGGCGGGGTCGCCGAATTTGTCACCAAGCGCCATGCAGGCTTTGCATGGGGGCTGATGGCCCGCCACATGAGGCCCGCCAGGGCTTGGGACTGGGACCGGGCCTGGCCCCGGGCGCCTATGCGGCCTCGTGCAGGCGCAGCACCGGCCAGCCGTTTTGCGCCGCGGTGGCCTGCAGCCGCGGGTCGGGGTGCACGACCACTGCGTGCTGCACGGCGTTCAGCAGGGGCAGGTCGTTGCTGGAGTCGCTGTAGGCCCAGGACTCGAAATCGGCCAGGCCTTGCCCACGCGCGGCCAGCCAAGCGTGCAGCCGGGTGACCTTGCCCTCACGCATATTGGGCGTGCCCGCAACCTGACCCGTGAAGTGGCCGTCAGCGGTCATTTCGCAGTCGGTGGCAATGAGGTGTTCGATGCGCAGCAAAGCCGCAGTCAGTTCGGTGATGAAGCGGTTGGTGGCGGTGGTCATCACCACCAGCGCGCCTTCGTCCTGGCGCTGACGCACCAAGGCGCGCGCGGCCGGTCCGATGCGCGGCGCCACCACGTCGCGCAAGAAGGCCTCGCGCCAGGGCTGCCACGACGCCAGGCTGCGGCCGCGCAAGGTGGAAATGTAGAACTCGCTGAAAGCCTGGGTGCTGACGGTGCCGGCCTTGTAGTCCCGTTCCATGGCTGCGTTGCGCTGGGCAAAGCTGGCGCGGTCGAGCAGGCCCTGGTCCATCAGGAAGTCGCACCACAGCACGTCGCTGTCGCCGTTGAGCAGCGTGTGGTCCAGGTCAAACAGGGCAAGCTGTTTCATGCGTGGGTCTCTTGCAGCCAGCTCAGGACGGTTGCCGCAGGTGCCAGGCCTTGGGCCGGGTGAAGGTTTGGATGCCGTGCGTGGACAAGGTCAGGCCGATGCCCGAATCACCATGGCCCGACCAGGGCAAGCGTGGGCTGACGCGGTCGCAGCAGTTCCAGTACACGCTGCCGGCGTTGACCCGCGCCAGCAGCGCGCGTGCGGCGGCCTCGTCGGCCGTGAAGACACCGGCGGTCAGGCCGTAGCGCGTGTCGTTCATCAGGCCCACGGCTTCGTCGTCGTTGCTGACTTTTTGAATGCCGATCACCGGGCCGAAGCTTTCTTCACGCATCAGCTCCATGCGGTGGTTGACGTTGCTCAGCACCGTGGGCTCAAACCAGTTGCCGGGGCCGGCTCGGCGCTTGCCGCCGGTGTGCAGCGTGGCGCCTTGGGCCACCGCGTCGTCCACCTGGGCTTGCAGCAACGCCAGTTGTGGCGCGCGGGTGATGGCGCCGATGTAGGTGTCGGCGGCCAGTGGGTCGCCCAGCTTGAAGCTGGCCACGGTGGCCAGAAAGTGCCGCACAAATTCGTCGTGGATGCTTTCGTGCACGTAAATGCGTTCCACCGAGCAGCAGCTTTGGCCGGTGTTGTACATGGCGCCGTCGGCCAGGCTTTCGGCGGCAACTTTCACGTTGGCGTCGGCGCGCACATAAGTGGGGTCCTTGCCACCCAGTTCCAGCTGCAGCTTGATCAGGCGCGGCGCCAAGGCCACGGCAATGCGCTGGCCGGTGGCGTGGCTGCCGGTGAAAAACAGGCCGTCGATACGCTGCTCCAGCAGCGCCACGCCCACCGCGCCGCCGCCCACCAGGCACTGCAGCACTGCGGCTGGCACGCCGGCGGCATGCAGCAGGCGGGTGATGTTCTGGCCGCTGAGCGTGGCGTGTTCGCTGGGTTTGTAGAGCACCACATTGCCCATCAGCAGCGCCGGCACGATGACGTTGCAACCCACAAAGTAGGGATAGTTCCAGGCCGAGATGTTGGCCACCACGCCCAGTGGCACGTGGCTGATCTGCTCGTGCATGCCGCCGCCGTCAAACACGTGCTCGTCGGCCACCGCGCGTTCAGCCTGCTCTACAAAGAAGTCGATGCGGCCCAGCAGGCCGTTGATCTCGTTCTTGGCTTGCGACACCGGCTTGCCCATCTCTTGGCTCAAGGTCACCGCCAGTGCGTCCAGCTCGGCCACCAGGCCGGCGCGGAAGCGCTGGATCATGGCCAGCTTGTCGACCATGGGCACCGCAGCCCAGGCGGCTTGTGCGGCGCGTGCGGCCTGGGTCTTGGCAGCCACGCTGGTGGCGGTGTCGGCCGCCAGCGTGGTGATGAGTTGCCCGGTGGCCGGGTTGTGGATGTCCAGTGTGCTCATGGTGTTCACATCGCCTGCAGAAACAGGCGTTCGTAGTCAGCGGCCTTGGCTGGGCGCGGGTTGGTCTGGTTGGTGAAGTCGACTTCGGCCAGCTGGGTCAGGCGCGGCAGCTGATCGGCCTTCACACCGCGGCTGGCCAGCCCGCCAGTGATGCCCACCTGCTGCTTCAGGTGGCGCAGCCAGGCAATCAGCGCAAAGCCGCCGCCCGGCACGCCGGCCGCGTGGGCCAGCTCGTCAAACTTGCGCGGCACCACTTCAAAGTTCCAGGCCAGCACGGTGTCGATCATCAAGGCGTTGGCCAGGCCGTGGTGCATGTCGTAGACCGTGCCCAGCGCGTGGGCACAGGCGTGCACACCGCCCAGGTCTTTCTGGAAGGCAACGGCGCCCATCATGCTGCTCATCATCATGTCGGCGCGGGCTTGCAGGTTGCCGGGTTCGGCCACCGCAGTGGCCAGCGCGCGGGCACCCACGCGCAGCCCTTCCAGCGCAATGCCGTCGCACAGCGGGTGGTAGGCGGGTGAGAGATAACTTTCGATGTTGTGGGTGAGTGCATCCATGCCCGTGGCCGCGGTGATGGCCGGGGGCAGCGCCAGGGTCAATTCGGGATCTGCAAACACCGCCTTGGCCAGGATCTGGCCGCTGAACACCGTGCGCTTAATGTGGGTGTCGTTCTCGGACACCACCGCGCTGCGCCCCACCTCGCTGCCGGTGCCCGAGGTGGTGGGCAGTGCCACGTAGTAGGGCAGCGGGTTGACGATGGGGCGCACCTGCGGGTGGTCCCACACGTACTGCAGCACGTCGCCGTCGTGCACCGCCATCACCCCGACCACCTTGGACACGTCGAGCGCCGCGCCACCGCCAAAGCCGATCACGGCGTCAGCACCATGGGCATTGAAGGCCGCCGCGCCGGCCATCACCTGCGCGCAGGTGGGGTTGCCAAAGACGCCGTCAAACACACCCACCTGCAAGCCCGCCAGGTGCGACTTGAATTCGGCCATCACGGGTAACGCGGCCAGGGCGCGGTCGGTGACGATGAGCGGGCGCTTGATGCCCTGCTCCAGCAAGTGAGCTGCCACCAGCTTGCGGGCGCCGGCGCCAAAGTGAATGGGGGTGGGAAAGGCGAAGCGGGTGATGTGGTTGCTCATGGGCGTGCTCAGGGGCAGATGTTGGGCGGGTGCGGGCGTTGTCGGTAGCAAGGGTAGCGCATGCCGTGTCTTGTCGATCCGCGGCGTTGTCGTGGCTTGCTGGGGTGCGCTACGGTTCTGCCTTGCCAGACAGCTATGCTCGCCCGTGGCCCGCAGCCGCTTGCCCGACACACCGTGCGCTCAAGCGCGCGCGCATTTTTGAGCCCTATGGGAGACCCCGTGTGATGAACACCCGTTTTGTGTCGCTGCTGCTTTCCTTTGTGATCACCGCAGCGGGCGCACAGACCAGCCCTGCGCCGGCGAACCGCCCCTTCGACCTGCAAGGCCACCGCGGCGCCCGCGGCCTGGCACCGGAAAACACCCTGCCTTCTTTCCAAAAAGCGCTGGACCTGGGTGTGGACACGCTGGAATGCGACATGGCCATCACCCGCGACGGCGTGGTGGTGGTGCACCACGACCTGCACCTCAACCCCGACATCACGCGCGGCCCCGACGGCCAGTGGCTGGAAAAACGCGGGCCCGCCATCTCGGAGCTGACCTTTGCCGAGCTGCAGCGCTACGACGTGGGCCGCATCAAGCCCGGCACCGAGTACGCCAAGAGCTTTCCCGATCAGCAGCCGGTGGACGGCACCCGCATTCCGCGCCTAGCTGACCTGTTTGAGCTGGTGCGCAAGTCGGGCAACACGCGTGTGGGCTTTGACTGCGAGACCAAGATTTCACCGCTGGAGCCCGCAGCCACGCTGCCCCCCGAAGCCTTTGCCCAGCGCGTGGTGCAAGAGATCCGCCAGGCCGGCATGCAAACGCGCACGATGATCCAGTCCTTCGACTGGCGCACGCTGCAGGTGGTGCAAAAGATCGCGCCCGAGATCCGCACCCTGTACCTGTCGTCGCCGCGCACGCTGGCGCGTGCTGCTGATGGTGGCCCTTCACCCTGGCTGGCCGGTTTTGATGCCGACCGCTTTGGCGGCAGCGTGCCACAGGCCGTGCATGCCGCCGGCGGCCGGCTGTGGGCGCCCAACCAGACCTACCTGACTCCAGTGTTGCGGGCCCAGGCGCTAACCCTGGGCGTCGGGGTCATCCCCTGGACCGTGAACGAGCCGGCCATGATCAACAAGCTGCTCGACATGGACGTCGACGGCATCATTTCTGACCGACCCGATCTGGTGCAAAAGGAACTGCTCAAGCGCAAGCGTTAACCGACGACGATGCGCAACTGAAGGGCACCAGCGGGCAAAGGCGGGCGCAAGACGCAGTGCGAGGCCCGGCAGATGGCATCCGGGTTTTGGAGGACGGACCGCGCTGCCCTGCAAACATATGATGTTCCTCACAACCCCGGACCCTGGGCGTGGCTGGGCCAGCAGCCCACCGCAGCACCCGGCGCCACACCCCTACCAGGAGACACCCATGACCACTGCGTATTCATCGGCCCTTCCCCACACCCGTCGCTCAGCCCTTGGCCTGGCTGTTTCCTGGCTTTGTCTGGGCCTGAGCCTGTCAGCAGGCCTGATGGCCGTGGCGCAGGCGCAGACTGTGATGCGCATCAACGTCTCCATCGTCAAGGACTCGCACCAGGGCGTGGGCATCGACACCTTCGCCAAAGAGGTCAATGAGCGCTCAGCAGGTCGTTTCAAGATCGAGACCTTCTACGCCGGCAGCCTGGGCGGTGAGCGCGAATCGATTGAATCGGTGCAGCTGGGCACGCAGGCGCTGACCATGTCGTCCACCGGCCCGGTGCCCAACTTCGTGCCCGAGGCACGCATCCTCGACATCCCCTTCCTGTTTCGCGACAAGCTGCATGCGCGTGCGGTGCTCGACGGCCCCATTGGCGTGGAGATGGCGCAGAAGTTCGAATCCAAAGGGCTGAAGGTGCTGACCTGGGCCGACAACGGCCTGCGCCACATG
>JAYTVT010000041.1:0-20627 GCA_043743835.1 Betaproteobacteria bacterium | reverse complement strand
CACTACGTGGTGCAGGCCGGCGAGGTGGTGATCGTCGACGAATTCACCGGCCGCCTGATGACCGGCCGGCGCTGGAGCGACGGCCTGCACCAGGCCGTCGAGGCCAAGGAAGGCGTGCAGATCCAAAGCGAAAACCAGACCCTGGCGTCGGTCACCTTCCAGAACTACTTCCGCATGTACGGCAAGTTGTCGGGCATGACCGGCACGGCCGATACCGAAGCCTACGAATTTCAAGAGATCTACGGCTTGGAAACGGTGGTCATCCCGCCCAACCGGCCCACCATCCGCAAAGACGACAACGACCTGATCTACAAGACCGCCAAGGAAAAGTACGACGCGGTTACCAATGACATCCGCGACTGCCACCAGCGTGGCCAGCCGGTGCTGGTGGGCACCACCAGCATTGAAAACTCCGAGCTGATCTCGGGCCTGCTGACCCAGGCCAAGCTGCCGCACCAGGTGCTCAACGCCAAGCAGCACGCCAAAGAAGCCGAGATCGTGGCCCAGGCTGGTCGGCCTGGTGTGATCACCATCGCCACCAACATGGCCGGCCGCGGCACCGACATCGTGCTGGGTGGCAACGTCGAAAAGCAGATTCAGTTTCTGGAAGAAGACGCCAGCCTGTCAGAGGCCGAGCGCCGTACGCGGGCCCAGAAGCTCACCGACGAATGGCAAAGCCTGCACGATCAGGTCAAGGCCCAGGGCGGCCTGCGCATCGTGGCCACCGAGCGCCATGAAAGCCGCCGCATCGACAACCAGCTGCGTGGTCGAAGCGGCCGCCAGGGTGACCCCGGTGCCAGCCGTTTCTACCTGAGCCTGGACGACTCGCTGATGCGCATCTTTGCGGGCGACCGCGTGCGCGCCATCATGGACCGGCTGAAGATGCCCGAGGGCGAGGCCATCGAAGCCGGCATCGTCAACCGCAGCATCGAAAGCGCGCAGCGCAAGGTGGAAGCGCGCAACTTCGACGTGCGCAAGCAGCTGCTGGAATACGACGACGTCAGCAACGACCAGCGAAAGGTCATCTACCAGCAGCGCAACGAGATCCTGGAAGCGGCCAACCTGGACGAACAGATCACCAACCTGCGCCGAAGCACCATGAGCGACGTGGTGCGCACCTATGTGCCAGCCGCCAGCCTTGAAGAGCAATGGGACCTGCCCACCCTGGAGCGGGTGCTGCGCGACGAATGGCACCTGGACGTGATGCTGCAGGCCGAAGTGGCCAAGAGCGAGTCCACCACCGACGAAGACATCGTTGACAAGGTGGTGGCTGCAGCCGACACGCACTTCAAGGCCAAGGTCGAACTGGTGGGTGCCGAGCAGTTCACGCCCTTCATGCGCATGGTGCTGCTGCAAAGCATCGACAGCCACTGGCGTGAACACCTGGCTTCGCTGGATTACCTTCGCCAGGGCATCCACCTGCGCGGTTACGCCCAGAAAAACCCCAAGCAGGAATACAAGCGCGAAGCGTTCGACCTGTTCAGCCAGCTGCTGGACGTGGTGAAGATGGAAGTCACCCGCACCCTGATGACGGTGCGCATCCAGTCGCAAGACCAAGTGGCCCAGGCCGCCCAGGCGCTGGAGCAGCAGGCAGGCCAGTTGTCCAACGTGACCTACACCCATCCCAATGAGGACGGTAGCGTGTCACAAGAGGCCGATGCTGGGCTGCTGGGTGAAGCCCCGGTGCCCAAAGTGGGGCGCAATGACCCTTGCCCTTGCGGCAGTGGCAAGAAGTACAAGAACTGCCACGGCAAGTTGGACTGACCGATCACGGCTTGGGCGGAGAGCCCACCCCTCGTCTTGGGGGGTGAAGGCTGCTCACGCGCCACGCGAGTGGGGCTGGAACAATTCCACGGCTTTTCAAGCCTGTGATCAGGGATTCCCATGCCCCGCAGCTGCGGGGGGTCAGGCCCACAATCTCTCCCGACCCGAGCACACTTCGGTCACTTGCCGGGCTGTCCCGGTAGTGACTTTGAGCTTTCTGCACTGGCACCGTTCCTGCTTGGTGGAACGGACTGGGGCGGAAGGTCGCCATCACACCACCTAAAGGGTCTGAAATGAAAAAACTGTTCTCGCGACTGTCGGTCGCTATTGCTGCGTCCATGTGCTTGGGTGCTGCCCAGGCGGGCGTGCTGACGTTTGACAGTCCGATCGATGACTCGAACACGTTCTATGCGGGTTCGGGTCTCCTTGGCCACAACGATGCCTTCCTGACGCAAGACCTCTACGTCTTTGGCTTCAACACCAAAGCAGGTGCTGCTATCGGGGATTTGGTTGGCGCAATTGTGGACGGCGCCAACCTGTCCGCCGGAGTTTGTGGAGTGGGGCTGATCTGCCCGTCCAACAACCAGACCAAATTCTTGGCCGCGCTCAACGACGGCTTGCCGGACATTGGCATGATCAGCGGCGACAAGTTCCGCGCTATCAGCTTTGACGCCAGCTTCATCGCAGTTGATGGCGATGTGGTCCCTGGCACAGCGCTGATCCTGCGCGCCGAGGGCTACTCAAGCACCGGCCTGCTGATTTCGCAGGACTTCCAGGTGCCCGGGCCGGGTGGTAATGGTGCCTACAGCTTTGCCACCTACACCTTGAACAGCGCGTTCCAAAACACTTACCTCAACGACATTGCTTTCCGTGGTTTCGTCTGCAACGCCGCGGGCAGTTGCAACCGCACGTCTGACAAAGCCCAGTTTGCGCTGGACAACCTACGCTTCATCCCTGAGCCTTCATCGGTCGCTTTGGTGGCCTTGGCTGCCTTGGGCGCCTTTGGTGCAACGTCACGCCGCCGCAACGCTGCCTGAACGCTGCTGATCAACACGCAAAACAAAGAGGAAACCTGATGAAACTGCTACCTGTAACCATGGCCGTTCTGGCGATGCTGGGCGGTTTGAGCACCGAAGCTCAAGCGCAGGCTCGCCGCACCTACATCGTGCAACTTGCTGCCGAACCGGCAGCCACCTACGCGGGCAACGTGGACGGCTATGCCGCCACGCAGCCGGTTGCGGGTACCCGTTTCAACGCCTTGTCTCCCGAGGCCCTGGCCTACAAGGGCTACCTGGACACCCAGCAAAACACGGTGGCTTCCATCGTGCAGGGCGCGCCCATCGTGGCGAAGTACTCCACCGTGTTCAACGGCTTCGCGGCTCAGTTGACCGACGCCGAAGTGGCGGCCTTGCGTGCCAACCCCTTGGTGGTGGAAGTTCACCCTGACGAAGCGCGCAAGCTCGACACCATCTCCACCTCAGCTTTCCTGGGCCTGAGCGCTCCGGGTGGCGCCTGGTCCAGGGTCGTCGCAGGTGCGGCGGTCAAGGGCGAAAACATCATCATCGGCGTGGTCGACGGTGGTGTCTGGCCTGAGAACACTGCCTATGCAGACCGTGTGGATGCCAACGGCAAGCCCACCCACAGCCCCAGCGGCACGCTGGTTTACGGCGCAACACCTGCCGGTTGGGCAGGTACCTGTTCTTCGGCTGAAGGCTTCAATGCCGCGGTGCATTGCAACAACAAGCTGATTGGCGCGCAGTTCTTCAACGCGGGTTTCACCGCCGGTCGCCCGGCCACTGGCGAAAACTCCAAGCACTGGACCGAGTTCTACTCACCTCGCGACTCCGTCGCTGGCGCGACTGGCCATGGCGGCCACGGCACCCACACCTCATCGACTGCGGGTGGCAACACCGGCGCTGCAGCCACCGTGGGCGGTGTATCCATTGGTGACGCGTCCGGTATGGCGCCTCGCGCCCGTATTTCGGTCTACAAGGTCTGCTACACCTTTGTGAACTCGGCGGCCACCGACGGCACAGGCAGCCAAAACACCTGCTTCACCTCAGACAGCGTTGCGGCCATCGACAAGGCCGTTTCTGATGGCGTTCACGTCATCAACTACTCCATCAGTGGCAGCCAGACCAGCGTCAATGACCCTGTCGAGCAAGCCTTCCTGCGGGCTTCCAATGCCGGCGTGTTTGTCGCGGCTTCGGCGGGCAACAGTGGCCCCGGTGTGGCCGTGGCGCACGTCAGCCCCTGGTTGACGACGGTCGCTGCTTCCACGCATGACCGTTCGCTGTCGGCTGTGGTTACTTTGGGCAATGCCGCAACCTACACCGGTGCTTCGATCAACGCCACCGCATTGCCTGCGACGGCCATGATCCGCGCCGAAGATGCGGGCTTGCCTGGCGCCAATGCCACCAGCCTGCGCTTGTGCTTCAGCTCACCCGCGGTGCTGGACCCGGCCAAGGTGGCTGGCAAGGTGGTGGTCTGTGACCGCGGCACCAACGCCCGTGTCGACAAGAGCCTGGCGGTGAAGAACGCCGGTGGCCTGGGCATGGTGCTGGTGGACAACGGTGCGGGTTTGGTGGCGGACGTGCACGTGGTGCCTTCGGTGCATTTGAGTGTGGCGGACGGCGCCATCGTGAAGGCTTATGCAGCCACGGCAAGCAGCACTGCGGCCATCGGCAAGTTCTTCAACAGCGGCAAGCCCGCGCCGATCATGGCCGGCTTCTCGTCGCGCGGCCCCAACCAGGGTGACGCCAACATCCTGAAGCCCGACCTGACGGCACCTGGCGTGGACATCATTGCGGCGGTCACGGCCGACCTGACCCCAGCCCAACGCGACGCAGTCGCCGCTGGCACCTTGGTGCCCCCGACCGACTGGGCTTCGTACCAGGGCACATCCATGTCCAGCCCGCACGTGGCTGGCCTGGCGGCTTTGTTCCGGCAAGCCTACCCGACCTGGTCGCCAGCGGCCATCAAGTCGGCGCTGATGACCACCACGGTCACCACGTTGACTGACGGTTTGGCTGGTGAGCAGAACGGCCTGCTCCCATGGGCGCAAGGTGCAGGTCATGTGGCGCCCAACCTCGCGCTGGATCCGGGCCTGGTCTATGACATGGGCCGCACCGACTACATCCGCTTCCAGTGCAAGGTGAACCGCGCTGCCGTCATCCCGGCTTCTGACTGCACAACTTTTGGTACGCTGGACGAGACCTACAACCTGAACCTGCCGAGCATCACGGTCGGTGCGGTGGCTGCTCCCGTGACGGTTACCCGCAGGGTCACCAACGTGGGTGCGGCTGCTGCCACCTACACCGCGACGGCCTCGTTGCCTGGTTTCACCACGGTGGTGACGCCTTCCAGCCTGACGCTGGCCCCGGGTGCATCCGCGAGCTTCACGCTGCGTCTGACCAGAACCACTGCACCCGACGGCCAGTGGGCCTACGGTTCCCTGACCTGGACGGACGGTGTTCGCAGCGTTCGCAGCCCCGTGACGGCTCGCCCCGGCAAGACCATCATTGCGCCCACCAGCCTGACGGGCACCACGCTGTCGGGCACCCGCCTGATGTCGGTCAAGACCAACTTCAGCGGGCGCATGACGGCCAACAAAGGCGGTATGAAGCCCATGACCCAGGGCCCGGTGTCGGTTCTCACCGCACAGGCCACCAGCTCGGCAACCCTGAAGACCCGCTGCGCGGCTGGCGTCGACACCGCGTCGACCAAGGTCTACCCCGTGAGCATCGCGGCTGGCACCATCGTGGCTCGCTTTGAGCTGCGTGACGCCGACTCCAATGCCGGTGACGACCACGACATGGGCTTGCTGGCACCGGACGGCACCTGGACCTACTCAGGCAACGACGGCTCCAACGAACTCGCCCAGGTCATCAACCCAGCGGCGGGCAACTACAAGCTTTGCGTGGTTGCTTACGGTGGCGCACCTGGCATGAAGCACCGCCTGAACAGCTGGGTGGTGACCCCGGCTGATGCGTCCAGTTCGCTGAACGTGATGCTGCCTGGAACTTCGTTTGTGGGCAGCGCAGCAACGGTCGGCGTGTTCTGGACGGGTCTGGTGACCGGCCAGCGCTACGTGGGCGGCTTCCAGCTGAAGGATGGCGGCGGTGTTGTGCAAACCGGCACCGTGGTGGTGGTGGACACGGCAGGTAACTCCCCGCTGGCCTTCACCGAACGCAGCGTCAGCGCCAAAGCGTTGGAAGAGTAAGCGCGCCACCCGCCCGTTGCCAGCGATGGCGGTGGGCTCCAGGCTTGATTTGCCAGGGTCGCAAACTGAAGGTTTGCGGCCCTTTTTCTTTGGCAGACGGAAAGCGCGCAGGCACGGCAGCCAATCCAGCGGTGAACAATCGGGTGTGCTCCAAGGCCAGCCTTCACCGTGAACCGCGCCCCATCCAACATGCCTTTGCCACAGGCTGCTTTGCAGCAACTTTTTGCCTTGTTCAATGCCCGGCGCCACGCCGAGATGGAGCAATTGGCACGCCAATGGGCTGCGCAACATCCCGAAAGTGGTGTGATCTGGAAAGCCTTGGGCGTGGCCCTGCTGTCGCAGCGCAAGGACGCACTGCCAGCGTTGCGCCGGGCGGTGACGTTGCTGCCGCAAGACCCCGAGGCATTGAGCAGCCTGGGTGGCGCGTGCGTGGCGGTTGGTCAGCACCAAGAAGCGGCCGACTGCTATCGGCGCGCCTTGGTGTTGCAACCCCAACAAGCCTACCTGCACAGCAACCTGGCCGATGTGTATGTGGCCATGCAGCAGTTTGATGCGGCCGAAGCCAGCAGCCGACGAGCGCTGCACTTGATGCCCCAGTTGGCTGCGGCGCAGGTCAACCTGGGGCGTGCCCTGTTGGCGCAGAGCCGGGCCGGCGAAGCCCGCACCAGCCTCGAAACCGCGCTGAAGCTGGATCCGCACCAAGCGGTTGCACATCGCCTGTTGGCAGGCCTCCACCAAGACGATGGACGGATGGCGCAAGCGCTGCACTGCATCGGGCAGGCGCTGGTGCTGGACCCGAACCACGTGGACTCGCTCGTCCATCGGGGGCAATTGTTGCTGGCCGAAGGGCAAGCCGAGCTGGCCCTGCAGTCGTTGGAGCGCGCCAGGGAGCTGCAGCCAAACGCAGCTGAGCGCCATGCCGACGTAGGCCAGGTGCTGCTGAACCAGGGCCGGGCCGAGGCCGCGGCGCGGGCGTTTGAAGCGGCCTTGCGCTGTGCACCCGGGCAAGCCGAGGCGCACAGCAACTTGGGCTCGGCGTTGCTGGCACAGGGCCAACCAGCGGACGCCATCGAGGCTTTCAGCAAAGCTGTTGCCCTGCGCCCTGATGCTGCACTGCTGCACAGCAACCTGGGCAATGCCCTGCAACGCCACGGCCGCTTTGTCGACGCTGTCCAGTCCCACCGAGAAGCCCTGCGTCTGGGCCCGGACCTGCCGGTGGTGCACAGCAACCTGGCCCATGCTTTGAAAGTGAGCGGTCAGGTCGAGGAAGCGGTCTCGACCTTGGCCCGTGCGTTGCGTCAGCATGAGAACCGTGACGACCTGCGCAGCCAGGAAATCTTCTTGCGGCAGTACTTCTTGGCGCAGGACGACGACGCACTTCAGTCGGCGCTGAAGGCGTTCGCACAACGCATGGCGTCACGCACGCCAGCGCCCAGCGCTTGGGCCATCGCGCGGGATGCCGACAAGCGTTTGCGCGTTGGCTTGCTGTCGGCAGACCTGCGTGCCCACCCTGTGGGCTACTTTCTGGGCAGCGTGCTGGCCGCTGTGCATGGCATGCCAGGCAAGCCCATTGAATGGGTGGCCTACGCAAACTCAGCCCAAGCCGATGAGGTGAGTCGTCACTTGCATCAGCACGTTGACTTGTGGCGCGATGCGACGGTGCTCTCAGACGCGGCCCTGCACGATCAGATTCGCGCCGACCAGATCGATGTGCTGATGGATCTGTCAGGCCACTCCCTCCACAACCGGCTGCCCGTGTTGGCCCGCAAGCCGGCGCCGGTACAGGTCAGCTGGCTGGGCTACTGCGCCAGTACCGGTCTTCAAACCCAGGATGCCTTCCTGGCCGACCCTTGGATCGCCCCACAAGGCACGCAGGCCAACTTCACAGAGCCCCTGGTTCTGTTGCCCGAGACTTTTCTGTGCTTCACACCACCGACCGATGATGTCGCTGTCTCTGAGCTCCCCGCGTTGAGGGCCACCGGACTTCGCTTCGCGTGTTTCAACGATCTGGCCAAAGTCAACGCTGGTGTGGCGGCGGTCTGGGCGCGAATCCTGACCAGGGTTGCGGGCAGCACCCTGTTGATGCAGGGCGCTGCCTACGCAGACGAGCAGCTTCGAGTTGCCATGCTGCAGCGCTTTGCTCAACACGGCGTTGGACCCGAGCGCCTGGAACTGCGCCCCAGCCAGCCTCGTCGCGACTACCTGGCCAGTTACCGCGACGTCGACATCAGCCTGGACCCCTTTCCCTACCCAGGCGGCACCACCACCATGGAGTCCTTGTGGATGGGTGTGCCGGTGTTGACGCTGCCGGGCCCGTCAGCCCTGTCACGACAGGGTCTGAGCATCTTGAAGAACCTGGGGCTGGATGCCCAGTGGGCGGCGCTGGACACTGACGACTATGTCGAGCGCGCTGCAAGTTGGGCCAAGAACCTCTCAGCCCTGGCCGCCTTACGAAGTGCCTTGCGGCCTCGGCTGCTGGCCTCGCCTTTGTGTCAGGCTGATCGATTTGCGAAGCATCTGGAATCGGCATTGCGTGATCTGTGGCGGCGGCATTGCGAACCATGCCGTTGAAGCTCTGCGGCCGAACTCAACTGGCCTTGTCGGCTGTTTTCAGCACACATCGCTTGGCCACACACATGGCACCTGGGTCGGGGTTGTAGCGGCAGTTGGATCGCTCGCCCGTGCTCAGGTAGCGGCGGCGTTGGGCAGCTGCCAGCTCGGAAGACCACTGCCGCAGTTGCTCTGGGCGCCCGACCTGCGTTGACCACGGCAGCCAATACTCTGGACCGCCGCAGTCCTTTTCACCCATGGGCAAGGTTTTGCACTGCGAGTCGTTGTCGCAAGGGGCTTGGCCCACTTCTTTGCTGATGAGCATTGCCAATGCGGCTTCGGCCTCCAGCCCCGTGGGTGGGCCGGCCGCAACCGACAGCGTCTGGCAGGCTGCAAAGAGCCCAGCCGTGCCAACCAACAGCCCTGCGGCCATCAAGAAAGGGGCGGTGCCCAGGGGCAGCAGCAGACCCATGCGTTTGGAGACGTTGACCATGACAATCCCTTGGCAAGCTTGAAACACAGGCGCTGGCGACCGCGCCACCGAAGCGGCTGAACCTGAGCAGGTCGCTTGCGCCGTGTTGAGTATGCGCTTCTGAGAAGGCGGTTTCTGAGTGGCTGGCCCATGGCCGAGTTGTCACCCACCTTCCATGCTGCACCACGCGCAGCTTGGCACCCGACCGATGCCCGTGCCAGGGGCTGCCTACAATGAACCGGTCCCGTTCATCACTGCACCACCATCCCCACCATGCCCGTCAATTTGCCACCCATCGACCCCGCTTTGTTGCACCCCGTTGCGGGCTTGCGGGTGGGCACCACCATGGCCGGTGTGCGCAAGGCCAACCGCCGTGACCTGGTCTTGTTTGAGCTGGATGAAGGCGCTGCGGTGGCGGGTGTATTCACCACCAACCGGTTTTGCGCTGCGCCGGTGCAGGTGTGCCGCGAGCACTTGGCCACGGGCGCCGCTGTCCGCGCGCTGCTGATCAACACCGGCAACGCCAACGCAGGAACCGGAGCCGATGGCTTGGCTCGAGCTCGCCGCAGTTGCCACGCCTTGGCCTCGTTGATGGGGATCAAAGAGCAGCAAGTGCTGCCGTTTTCGACTGGTGTGATCATGGAGAACCTGCCCGTTGAGCGGATTGAAGCCGCACTGCCTGCTGCCAGGGCTGCGCTCCAGCCTGCGGGCTGGATGGAGGCCGCGCTGGGCATCATGACCACGGACACGCAACCCAAGGCCGCATCACGCCAGTTGACCCTGGGTGGCCGGCAGGTGACGGTAACGGGCATTTCCAAGGGCGCCGGCATGATCCGGCCCAACATGGCCACCATGCTGGGCTTTGTGGCGACCGACGCGGTGATCGACCCCGCCTTGCTGCAGCCGCTGCTGCGCACCGTGGCCGACCAGAGCTTCAACCGCATCACCATCGACGGTGACACGTCCACCAACGATTGCTTCATGCTGGTGGCCACCCAGAAAGCCGGGCATGCGCCCATCCAGGCCTTGGACAGCGAGGACGGGCAACGTCTGGCGGCCGCGGTGCTGGCAGTCGCGCAGCAATTGGCCCAGGCCATCGTGCGTGACGGCGAGGGTGCCACCAAGTTCATCACCGTTCAGGTGCATGGTGGGCGCAGCGAAGCCGAGTGCAAGCTGGTGGCTTACGCCATTGCCCACTCACCTTTGGTCAAGACCGCTTTCTTCGCCAGCGACCCCAACCTGGGGCGCATACTAGCTGCCGTGGGCTATGCCGGCATTGGCGATCTGGACCAGACCCTGATCGACCTGCATCTGGACGATGTGCATGTGGTCCAGTCGGGTGGGCGCAACCCCAGCTACCGCGAAGAAGACGGTCAGCGGGTGATGAAACAAAGCGAGATCACGGTGCGTGTTCATCTGCACCGCGGCGACAGCGAGGCCACGGTCTGGACCTGCGATTTGTCGCACGACTACGTGACCATCAACGCCGACTACCGCTCGTGATCCTGCGCGCCTGTCCAGCGGCCTGGCTCATCCCGCCTGTGCAGGGCGGCGCCGCTGCCGCACGCCTGCCGCAACTGGGCCCTGCGCCCTGCTGACCAAGGCCGCCCCCTGTTCAACTGGCTCAAGCTGCCCCCCGGCGACCTGCTGCGCGACCCGGCCTACCTGCGGCTGTGGGCTTCCATCCTGACCAGCTCGTTTGGCAACCAGGTGATGATGCTGGCGCTGCCACTGACGGCAGCCGTGCTCTTGCATGCCAGCCCCACGCAGATGGGCTTGCTCACCGCGATTGAGCTCTCGCCTTTCTTGATCTTCAGCCTGCCCTCGGGCGTTTGGCTCGACCGGGTGCGCAAGCTACCGGTTTATGTGTGGGGCGAATCGCTGGTGGCCTTGTGTGCCATCAGCGTGCCGGTGGCCTGGTGGTTGGGCTGGTTGACCATGGGCTGGTTGTACGCCATCGGTTTTGTCATTGGACTGGTGCACACCGTGGCGGGCACCGCGGCGCAGATCGTGCTGACGCAGGTGGTGGCCCGCGAGCGTTTGGTGGAAGCCCACGCCAAGAATGCGCTGGCAACCTCGGGCGCCGAAGTGGTGGGGCCGGGTCTGGCGGGCGCGCTGATCAAGGTGTTTGGCGCGCCGCTGGCATTGCTGGTCAACGCCGCGCTGCTGTTGGGCAGCGCGCTCATCCTCAAGGGCATCAACATCCACGAGCGGCGAGACCAACGGCCCAACGCGCACTTTGGCCGCGACCTGATGACCGGCCTGCGTTTTGTGCTGGCCAACCGCTTGTTGGTGACGCTGGCGGTGTTGATGGGCGTCTGGCAGATGTGCCACTACGCCGCGATGGTGGTGCAGATCCTGTTTGCCACGCGCACCTTGGGCTTGAGCGAACACGCGGTGGGCCTGTGCTACATGGGCATGGGCGTGGGGACTATTCTTGGCAGCGTTTGGGGCCGGCGGATCAGCCACCGCATTGGTCCTGGGCCTTGCCTGGTGGTGGGCTACCTGATCACCGGTGTGGGATGGGGACTGCTGGCCGTGGCGCCGGCCAACGCTTGGGGTGTGGCAGCGTTTGCCTTGATGCTGATGATGTTCACCACCGGTGCCGTGTTCATCTTCATCAACTTCCTGGCCCTGCGCCAGGCCGTGACGCCGGAGCCCTTGCTGGGCCGGATGACCGCCACCATGCGCTGGCTGACGCTGTTGGCGGCTGGCCCGGGGGCTTTGTTGGGCGGCTGGCTGGGCGAGGCGGTGGACCTGCGCGCGGCACTGGGGTTTGCCAGCGGGGTGACGTTGCTTCTGGTGATCGTGGCCTGGCGACTGCCCTTGATCCGTGAACTCAAGCGCCTGCCTGAAGCCGAGCGCGAATCGGAGTGGTTGGGCCTGGAGGGAGACGTTCGGCCTGCGGGTTGAAGGGCCCTGCCGCTGCTCGGCGTCAGACCACGGTTGATGCCGCCGGTCATGCCGCCGGCGAGCGGCACCGGCTCGTCAGCTCAACACACCACCCGCCACAGGCGCAAAGCGGTCCACGGCGTCGGTGATGATGCCGTCGACACCCAGCGCCATCAGTCGCTTGGCGTCGGCCGGTTCGTTCACGGTGTAGCAAGCCGCACGCAGCCCTGCCTGCCGAAGCTGGCCCATCAGTGCTTCGTCCATGATCTTGTGGTTGGTGACCGCCGCCATGCAACCCAGGGCCTGCGCCACGCCCAGCCAGCCAGACCATGCGGTGTCGATCAGCAGGGCGCGTGCGATGTGGGGCGCTGTCTCCAGCGCACCCTGCAAGGCCTCCGGCCTGAACGAACTGAACAGCAGCGGTGCCGTGGCTGCTTGCCAAAGCGCGCTGCAGGCCCGCGCCACGGACTGACCCGTCTCAAATTCTTGTCCGGGTGTGGGTTTGATCTCGATGTTGAGTGCGTAGCCGTTGCGCAGCACATAGCTTGCCAGCGCATCCAGGCTGGGCATGGGCTCGCCAGCGAAGTTGCGCGAGTGCCAACCACCGGCGTCCAACCGGGACAGCTCGGCCCATGGCAGCAGCCCCGCCGTGCCCTGGCCACTGCTGGTGCGCTCCAGCGTGGCGTCGTGCAGCAGGAAGGGCACGCCGTCGGCGCTGAGCTTCACATCGCATTCAAAGGCGCGGTAGCCGTATGAGGCCCCCAGGCGAAACGCCGCCAGCGTGTTTTCAGGCGCCAGCTTGCCGGCGCCGCGGTGTGCCACCCACAGCGGCAAGGGCCATGGGTTCACGACTGCACACGCCGCCCAGTGGCCGGGTCGTACCAGTGCATTTGCTTGGCGTCGACGTGCAAGAACACGGTGTCGCCATGTTTGGGTGGCTGCAGGACTGCTTCAATGCGCAGCGTGAAGGCCGATTCGCCCAGCCGGCCATAGACCAGGCGCTCGGCACCCAGCATTTCCAGCATCTCCACCTTCAGTGGCCAGCCGCTGCTGCCCAATTCAGCGTGCTCGGGGCGCACGCCGAGCAGCAACTCACCGGCACGCGGGGCAGGTGCAGGCAGCGCCAGGGTCTGGCCGCCGATGGTGAAGCGCGAGCCATCGGCTTGGCCCTTGAGCAGGTTCATCGGCGGGCTGCCAATGAAGCTGGCGACAAAGGTGGATTCGGGTCGGCCATAAACCTCTTCAGGTGTACCGATCTGTTCGATGCGGCCAGCGTTCATCACGATCATGCGCTGGGCCAGCGTCATGGCTTCAACCTGGTCGTGCGTGACAAAGAGCGATGTCACGCCCAGCTCGGCGTGCAGCTTCTGAATCTCGAGCCGAGTCTGCGCGCGCAGCTTGGCATCCAGATTGGACAAAGGCTCGTCAAACAAGAACACCGCCGGTTGGCGCACGATGGCGCGGCCCATGGCCACGCGCTGGCGCTGGCCGCCCGACAGCTGGCGTGGCGTGCGGTCGAGCAAGGCACCCAGTTCCAGGATCTTGGCCGCCTTTTGCACGCGCACTTCAATGTCGGCCTTGGACACCTTGGCGATCTTCAAGCCATAGGCCATGTTGTCGTACACCGTCATGTGCGGGTACAGCGCGTAGTTCTGGAACACCATGGCGATGTCGCGCTCGGCTGGTTCCAGCTGGTTGACCACGCGGCCGCCAATGTCGATCTCACCGCCAGTGATGTCTTCCAGCCCGGCCACCATGCGCAGCAGCGTGCTTTTGCCGCAGCCGCTGGGGCCAACGATGACGATGAACTCGCCGTCGGGAATGTCGGCGTTGACACCGTGGATGACCTTGACGGCCTTCGGCCCTGAGCCGTAGGTCTTCTCAACGTTGCGTAGTGCAATGGCGCCCATCTGTGCCTCTTACTTTTCAGTGTCCACAAGGCCCTTGACGAACCACTTTTGCATCAGCATGACCACCAGCGCGGGCGGGATCATGGCCAGGATGGCGGTGGCCATCACGGCGTTCCATTCGGTCGCGGCGTCACCACCCGAGATCATCTTCTTGATGCCCAGCACCACGGGCGTCATGCCCTCGTCGGTGGTCATCAGCAGCGGCCACAAGTACTGGTTCCAACCGTAGATGAACTGGATCACAAACAGCGCCGCAATGGAGGTGCGCGACAAAGGCAGCAGCACGTCCCAGAAAAAGCGCATCGGGCTGGCGCCGTCGATGCGGGCGGCTTCCACCAGTTCGTCCGGCACGGTCAAAAAGAACTGGCGGAACAAAAAGGTGGCGGTGGCGCTGGCGATCAAGGGCACCGTTAGGCCGGCATAGGTGTTGAGCATGCCCAGGTCCGACACCACCTTGTAGGTGGGCAGGATGCGCACTTCCACCGGCAGCATCAGCGTGACAAAGATCATCCAGAAGACAATGGTTCGGCCAGGGAAGCGGAAGTAGACCACCGCAAAGGCCGACAGCAGAGAAATGGCGATCTTGCCCAGCGCAATGGTCAGCGCGGTGATCAGGCTCACCGCCATCATCGGCGCCACCGATGGGATCTTGCTGCCGTACTGGGTTTGGCCGCCAAACAAGGCCAGCTTGTAGCTCTCCAGCATGTTGTTGCCCGGCAGCAGCGACATCGGCACGTTCTGCACGATCTCTTCCGCTGTCTGGGTGCTGGCGATGAAGGTGATGTAAACCGGGAAGGCGACGATCAACACACCCAGCACCAGCACCAGGTGAGACAGCACGGTGGCTACGGGCCGGTTCTCTACCATTAGTAATTCACCTTCTTTTCGACGTAGCGGAACTGCACCACGGTGAGTGCCACCAGGATCACCATCAAGACCACCGACTGCGCGGCCGAGCCGCCCAGGTCCAAGGCCTTGAAGCCGTCGAAATAGACCTTGTAGACCAAGATGGCGGTGTCCTTGCCCGGGCCGCCCGAGGTGGCCGCGTCCACGATGGCAAAGGTGTCGATGAAGACGTAGATGATGTTGATCACCAGCAGGAAAAACGTGGTCGGTGTCAGCAGCGGGAATTGCACCGTCCAGAAGCGCCGCCACGGGCCGGCGCCGTCGATGGCGGCGGCTTCGATCAGGCTCTTGGGAATGGACTGCAGGCCGGCCAGGAAAAACAGGAAGTTGTAGGACAACTGCTTCCACACCGCGGCCATCACGATCAGCGCCATGGCATGGGTGCCGTTGAGCAGGTGGTTCCAGTCCATGCCGGTGGCCCGCAGCGCATAGCTGACGATGCCGATGCTGGGCGCAAACATGAACAGCCACAGCACGCCGGCCACCGCAGGTGCCACCGCGTAGGGCCAGATCAACAGGGTGCGGTACACGCCTGAACCCTTGACGATGCGGTCGGCCATCACGGCCAACAGCAAGGACATGGTCAGCCCGATGCCGGCCACCAGCACCGAGAAGACGGCGGTGGTCTTGAAGGACGACAAATAGGTGTCGTCTTCCCACAGCCGCTGAAAGTTCTGCAAACCCACAAACTGCGAGCTGGTGCCAAAGGCGTCTTCTTGCAACACGCTTTGAAACAGCGCTTGGCCCGCTGGCCAGAAGAAGAACACCAGCACGATGGCCATCTGCGGCGCCACCAGCACCCAGGGCAGCCACCAGCTCTTGAAGCGGACGCGTTTCTCTATGGACAAGTCTCAGCTCCATTCAGCACGGCAAGAGCAGCGGGCCAAGCTGCGAGCGGTGGTGCGATTTCCGTCGCGAGGACGTCGAGATCAGGTCGAGCAGCGCAGCCGTACATCCGTACAGCGAGCAGCACAGGCCTGATATCGGCGTCCGCAGCGGACAAGCGCGCCATCGATCAGCCTTTGTTGTCCTTCTGGAAGCGCTCCAGCTGCTCGTCACCGCGTTTCTTGGCCGCTTCCAGACCTTCTTTGGCCGTTTTCTTGCCGGACCAGACTTGTTCCAGTTCTTCGTCGATGATGGTGCGGATCTGCACGAAATTGCCCAGGCGGATGCCCCGCGACTTGTCGGTGGTCTTGCGGATCATCTGCGTCACCGAAACGTCGGTGCCCGGGTTCTGCTTGTAAAAGCCCGACTTCTCCGTCATGCCAAACGAAGCGGTCGTGATGGGCAGGTAGCCCGTTTCCTGGTGGCTCTTGGCCTGCACGGCAGGGTCAGACAGGTACTTGTAGAAGGCGGCGACGGCCTTGTATTCGTCGGTCTTCTTGCCCGACATGGCCCACAGGCTGGCGCCACCGATGACGGTGTTCTGCGGTGCGCCGGCCACGTCCGGGTAGAAGGGCAGGGTGCTGATGCCGGCCGCAAACTTGGCGTTGCGCTTGATGCCGCCATAAAGGGCTGAAGAACCGGTGGTCATCGCGCATTCGCCTGACACAAAAGTGGCGTCGGCGCTGTTGTTGCGGCCCTTGTAGACAAACAGGCCCTGCTTGGACATGTTGGCCAGGTTTTCGATGTGGCGCACGTGCAGCGGGGTGGTGATGTCCAGCCGCGTGTCCAAGCCTGTGAAGCCATTGCGCTTGGTGGCGAACTCAACGTTGTGCCACGCGCTGAAGCTTTCCAACTGAGTCCAGCTTTGCCAGCTGGTGGTGAAAGGGCACTTGTGGCCGCTGGCCTTGAGCTTGGCGGCGGCCAGCACCACCTCGGGCCAGGTCTTGGGCGGGGCGTCGGGGTTCAGGCCAGCGGCCTTGAAGGCGTCTTTGTTGTAGTGAAAAACGGTGGTGCTGCTGTTGAAGGGCAGGCTCAGCATCTGGCCGTTGGGCGCGGTGTAGTAGCCCGACACGGCGGGCACATAGACCGAAGCGTCGAACTGCACACCGGCGGTTTTCATCACTTCGTTGACCGGCACGATGGCGCCTTTGCTGGCCATCATGCTGGCGGTGCCCACTTCAAACACCTGCAGGATGTGCGGCGCGTTGCCAGCCCGAAACGCGGCGATCGCAGCGGCAAACGACTCCGGGTAGGTGCCCTTGAAGGTAGGCGTGACCTTGTATTCCTTCTGCGACGCGTTGAAATCGTTGGCCAGGCCGTTGACCCACTCACCGAGCTGGCCGCTCATGGAGTGCCACCATTGCACTTCGGTGACAGCCTGGGCAGGCGCGGCGGCCAACGCGGCCAGGGTGGCCACAGCAGTGGCAAGGGCATTGATCTTCATGGACTTCTCCGGACTGAATGGGACGAGACTGAACAAGTTGGCAGTTTGACCCGCCAATGTGACATTCCTGTTTTTGTCATGAAAGGCCTGAGCCGGCCACGGGGGTAACCCGCCGCGTGGGTGGCTGAAAACCCGAGCTTGCGAGTGTCCCTCAAAAGGCGGCGCTTCCTGACCCTGGGCTAACATCCGCAGTTACCCTAGGAACGCCTTCATGAACCTGGCCGAACCGGCACTGTCTGACCCCGATCACGCCGATGCCGACGCGCCCCGTCTGCGCGAAATCCCCTACAACTACACCTCCTTTTCGGATCGGGAAATCGTTCTGCGTCTGCTGGGCGTCAGGGCCTGGGAGGTGCTGGGGCTGCTGCGCGAAGAGCGCCGCACGGGGCGCAGTGCCCGCATGCTCTACGAGGTCTTGGGTGACATCTGGGTGGTGCAGCGCAACCCTTACCTGGAAGACGACCTGCTGGACAACCCGCGGCGTCGGCAGATGCTCATCGACGCTTTGCACCACCGCTTGGGCGAAGTGGCCAAACGCCGCACGCCCCAGGCGGACGCCGAGCGCGATGCCTTGGTGGGCGAACTGCTGGGCTCGGCCAGCCAGGCAGTCGAGGCTTTTTCCGCCCACTTTCGGGCGGTTTGGGACCTGCGCAAAGTGGCGCGCAAGGTGCTGGGCCGTGCCACCGCCAAAGACAACCTCAAGTTCGACGGCCTGAGTCGCGTTTCGCACGTGACCGACGCCACCGACTGGCGGGTGGAGTACCCCTTTGTGGTGCTCACCCCCGACAGTGAGGCCGAGATGGCTGCGCTGGTGGCCGGCTGCATCGAACTGGGCTTGACCATCATCCCCCGTGGCGGTGGCACCGGCTACACCGGCGGTGCTGTGCCGCTGACCTGGAAAAGCGCTGTCATCAACACCGAAAAGCTCGAGGCCATGAGCGAGGTGGAGATGATCCAACTGCCCGGCCTGAGCCAGCCCGTGGCCACGGTGTTCAGCGAAGCCGGTGTCGTCACCCAGCGGGTGGCCGATGCCGCCGAACGTGCAGGCTATGTCTTTGCCGTCGACCCCACCAGCGCAGAAGCCAGCTGCATTGGCGGCAACGTGGCCATGAATGCGGGCGGAAAGAAGGCGGTGCTGTGGGGCACGGCCTTGGACAACCTGGCCAGCTGGAAAATGGTCACGCCCGAAGCCAAGTGGCTGGAGGTGACCCGCCTCAACCACAACCTGGGCAAGATCCACGACGTTGAAGTGGCCAGCTTCGAGTTGAAGTACTTCGATGCCAGCGGCAAGAAGCTGGAACGCACCGAGCGGCTGGACATTCCCGGCCCGGTGTTTCGCAAGGAAGGCCTGGGCAAGGATGTCACCGACAAGTTTCTGGCCGGCTTGCCGGGCATCCAGAAAGAAGGCTGTGACGGCCTGATCACCAGTGCCCGCTGGGTCGTGCACAAGATGCCAGCCCATGTGCGCACGGTGTGCCTGGAGTTTTTTGGCAACCCCAAAGACGCCGTGCCCAGCATCGTCGAGATCAAGGACCACCTGTTCAGTCTGAAGGACCAAGGCGTCTTGCTGGCCGGCCTGGAACACCTGGACGACCGCTACCTGAAGGCGGTGGGCTACGCCACCAAGAGCAAGCGCGCGATGGCGCAGATGGGGCGCTCGGGCTTGCCCAAGATGGTGCTGATTGGCGACATCGTGGGCGACGATGAAAACGCGGTGGCCCATGCCACCAGCGAGGTCGTGCGCATCGCCAACTCGCGCGCCGGCGAAGGTTTTGTGGCCGTCAGCGCTGATGCACGAAAAAAGTTCTGGCTTGACCGCAAGCGCACCGCAGCCATTGCCAAGCACACCAACGCCTTCAAGATCAACGAAGACGTGGTGATCCCCTTGCACCGCATGGGTGAGTACACCGAGGGCATAGAGCGCATCAACATCGAGTTGAGCTTGCGCAACAAGCTGGAACTGGTCACCGCGCTGCAGCACTTCTTTGCCAAGGGCCAATTGCCGCTGGGCCGGTCTGACGACGCCGGCGACATCCCCACTGCAGAGCTTTTGGAAGACCGCGTGCAGCAAAGCCAGGCGCTGCTGTCGGACGTGCGATCGCTGTGGCAGTACTGGCTGGACAACCTGGACGTGGTGCAGCCTCCAGACAGCAGGAATGGACCTGAGTTTGCCGACCTGAGCTGCTTTGTGCCCTTGCAGGACTGGCGCCTGCGGGCCAGCTGGAAGACCCAGATCCTCAAGCCGCTGCAGCAGTTGTTTGCCGGCGCAGCCTTCACGCCGTTGCTGGACGAATGCCGGCGCATCCACCAAGAGGTGCTGCGCGGTCGCGTGTGGGTAGCCCTGCACATGCACGCGGGCGACGGCAATGTTCACACCAACATTCCCGTCAACAGCGACAACTACGCCATGCTGCAAACCGCCCACCAGGCGGTGGCCCGCATCATGGCGCTGGCCAGGCGTTTGGATGGGGTGATCAGCGGCGAGCACGGCATTGGCATCACCAAGCTCGAGTACCTCAGCGACGAAGAGCTGGCCTCGTTTGCCGACTACAAGCGCCGCGTGGACCCGGAAGGCCGCTTCAACAAAGGCAAGCTTTTGCGTGCCGTGGCGGGTGATCCGCCGCAGGCTTGGGGCGCCCTGGCAGACCAGCCCCGGCGGGCCGACTTGGGCGCGGCCTACACACCCAGCTTTGGGCTGATGGGCCACGAGTCGCTGATCATGCAGCAAAGCGACATCGGTGCTATCAGCGACAGCATCAAGGACTGCCTGCGCTGCGGCAAGTGCAAGCCGGTGTGCGCCACCCACGTGCCGCGCGCCAACTTGCTGTACAGCCCGCGCAACAAGATCCTGGCCACGTCCTTGCTGATCGAAGCCTTTTTGTACGAAGAGCAGACACGGCGCGGCATCAGCGTGAAGCACTGGGAAGATTTCGAAGACGTGGCCGACCACTGCACGGTGTGCCACAAGTGCGAGAGCCCGTGCCCGGTGAAGATCGACTTCGGCGACGTCACCATGAACATGCGCAACCTCTTGCGCAAGATGGGCAAGAAGAGCTTCAAGCCGGGCAATGCGGCAGCCATGCTGTTTCTCAACGCCACCAACCCGCAGGCCATCAAGCTGATGCGCGCAGCCATGGTGGGTGTGGGCTTCAAGGCGCAGCGTTTCCTGAACGGTTTGATGAGGCCCGCAGCCCGCAAGCAGACCACGGCACCGCCGGCCACGCTGGGCGTGGCGCCCATCAAAGAGCAGGTCATCCACTTCATCAACAAGAAGATGCCGGGCGGCTTGCCCAAGAAGACCGCGCGGGCCCTGCTGGACATCGAAGATCGGGACTATGTGCCCATCATCCGCAACCCCGGCGTGACCACGGCCGAGACGGAAGCGGTCTTCTACTTTCCGGGCTGCGGCAGCGAGCGGCTGTTCAGCCAAGTGGGCTTGGCCACCCAAGCCATGTTGTGGCATGCCGGTGTGCAGACCGTGTTGCCACCAGGCTATTTGTGCTGTGGTTACCCACAACGGGGCAGTGGCCAGGCCGACAAGGCCGACAAGATCATCACCGACAACCGGGTGCTGTTCCACCG
>JAYTVT010000040.1:0-20832 GCA_043743835.1 Betaproteobacteria bacterium | reverse complement strand
TTGGCGCCGCACAGGATGAGCGCGATGCGTTCGTCAGCCCGGGGCAGCACAGCGCCACAGCGCAACGCGGCCAGCGGCAAGGCTGCGGCTGGCTCCACGGCCAGGCGCAGTTCGGACCAAAGCAGGCGTTGCGCGTCACGAATCGCCTCGTCGGGCAGCAGGTGCGACGCGGCGACATGGCGCTGCGCGATGTCCCAGGCGATGGCACCGATGCGCCGCGCACCCAGCGCGTCGGCCGCCAGCCCGCCGACCGCCACGTCCACCGGAGCACCGGCCTCGCGTGCAGCGTGCAGCGTGGGTGAGCCCGCGGGCTCCAGTGCCTCGACGCGGCAGCGGCTCTCGAACCAGGCCGCGACGCCGGCAATCAGGCCGCCGCCACCCACGCTGACCAGCACACGATCCGGCAAACCGGCGTCGGCTTCGATCTCAGCAGCCAGCGTGCCGGCGCCCACCACCACCTCGATTTGGTCGTAGGCGTGCATCAGCAGCGCGCCGCTCTCCTGCTGGCGCAACAGGCAGGCCGCCAGCGCGTCGTTGTAGGCCGCGCCGATGATCACCACCTGGGCCTGCAGCGAGGCCAGCGTCTGGCGCTTGGCGGCGCTGGACAGCTCGGGCAAAAAGACCTCGCAACGCACACCCAGAGCCCGTGCGGCACAGGCCACGGCGATGCCGGCATTGCCGCCCGACGCGATGACCACGCCCGCCGCCGGGATGGGCAGCGACCGCATGCGGTTGAACATGCCACGCGCCTTGAAGCTGCCGCCGATCTGCAGGTGCTCCAGCTTCAGCCACAACTCGGCGCAGGCCACACCCAGCGCGGCACCGGGCAAACGCAGCAGCGGTGTGTGGCGCACATCACCGGCAATGCGCTGGCGCGCGGCCTGGATGGTCTGCGGGTTGATGAGGGATGCGAAGGGAGTCATGCAATCACTGTAGCTGCTCCACCGCAACCGCTAAAGTGACCCCATGAACATACCGCACAGCGAATCCCTGCAGTGGGCACAGCGCCTGATACGCTGCAACACCGTCAGCAACCAGAGCAACCTGCCGCTCATCGAGTGCATCGCAGACCATTTGCGCAGCCTGGGCGTGCCGATACGCCTGACCTACGACGAAGCGCGCCGCAAGGCCAACCTCTTTGCCACGATCGGCGCCGGCAAACCTAGCGGCATCGTGCTGTCGGGCCACACCGACACCGTGCCCTGGGACGGCCAGGACTGGAGCCTGGACCCGCTGAGTGCCACGGTGCAGGACGGCCGCCTCTACGGCCGCGGCAGCGCCGACATGAAGGGCTACATCGGCCTCGTCGTGGCGCAGACCCAGGCCTGGTTGCAGGCCGACCTGCCGCACGCGCTGCACTACGCCTTCAGCTACGACGAAGAAGTCGGCGGCTTCGGCGCCATGAACCTGATCGCCGATCTGAAGGACGCCGGCATCGCACCCGTCCTGTGCCTGGTCGGTGAACCCACGTCCATGGTGCCGGCCATCGCGCACAAGGGCGTGCACCGCTGGCGCTGCTGCGTGCGTGGCAAGGCGGCACATTCGTCGCTCACACCCATGGCGGTCAACGCCATCGAAGCAGCGGCCAAGGTGGTGTCGCAGATCAGCGCCATTGGCGACGAGCTGCGCGCTTCGGAACCGCGGCAGTTGGGTTTTGACGTGCCCTACAGCACCAGCGCGGTGTGTCGGATGGACGGCGGCATTGCTGACAACGTGGTGCCCGAGGACTGCCGCTTTCACTATGAGTTTCGTGATCTTCCCGGCAGCGATGCCGCTGCCTGGCAGCAACGGGTGGTGGATTACGCGCGCAGTCTGGAACCCGCGATGAAAGGCGTTGAGCCCAGCAGCGGCTTCAGCTTCGAGTCGCTGGCGCTGATGCCGGCATTTCAAGCCCGGCCGGATGAACCGGCGGTGCAATTGGCCGCGCGCCTGGCCAACACGCGGCAGACCACTTTGGTGGCCTTTGGCACCGAAGCCGGGCTGTTTCAGCGCGCCGGCATGTCCACCGTGGTGTGCGGGCCAGGGTCGATCAACCAGGCCCATCAGGCCGATGAGTTTGTCAGCCTGGAGCAGTTGGGCCTGGCGCAGGCGTTTTTGGGCCGGCTGGCGGCGGGCTGAATCAGCTGTTGAACAGGCCCGTGCCGTCAGGCTGCGCCGGCTGCCAGCAGGTGATCGGGCGGCAGGCCGGCTGTCCAGCGGGCCCACATGCGGGTCATCAAGGCCTCAAAGGCCACCGCGTAGGACGCACTGTCGAACAAGGGCAGCTGATGCCGTTGCTCATTCAAGTGTTGGCGGTAACCAGCCAGCAGCCCGGGCTCTTGCGCCAACACCCGAATGGCGCGCTTGTAGTCCTCCACGTTGCCAAAGGCCAATTCACCCAGGCCTGCGGCGTTCAGGACACTGGCCGCCACGCGCGACGAAAACCCGTTGCCATAGAGAGTAACCACGGGTACGCCAGCCCACAGCGCGTCGGCTGCCGTGGTCTGGGCGTTGTAGGGCCAGGTGTCGACAAAAACGTCGGCCAGCGCCATGCGTGAAAAGTGCTCTGCATAGGGCACCACGCGGGCATAGACCACCCGGTCGGCGGCGATCCCGCGAGCCACCAGTTCGCGCCGCACGTTGTCGTGCAACTGGCTGTTGGTCTCTTTCATCCACAGCACCGCGCGCGGCACCTCGCGCAAGACTTCACACCAGGCATCAAACACCGCGGGAAGGATCTTGTAGGTGTGGTTGAAGGCGCACATCACAAACGCGTCTTCAGGCAAACCCACCTGTTGACGCATCAAGGGCTGCGGCAGCGGGCGCCAGCGCCCGTTGGGTTGCCAGGTCAGGGGCATCTGGGCCAGCTTTTCACTGCATTGCGCCGCCAATTCGATGGGGGTCACCAAGGGGTCACCCATCAGGTAGTCCAGAAAGGGCGCGCCCGTGCTGTTGGGGAAACCCAGAAAGGACACTTGCACGGGCGCTGGCCGGGCCGCAAAAACGCCCAGGCGGTGACCACGGGTGTGGCCCATCAGGTCGATGAGGATGTCAATGCCATCGGTGCGCACCAAGCTGGCGGCTTGACCATCGCTGAGTCCGCGGATGTCCATGAATCGATCGGCCGCTTTTTGCAGCCGTTGCCGCAGCTCAGAACCGTCGTCTGGTCCAGCGCTGTAGAGCACCACTTCAAAGCGCTGCCGGTCCAGGCGTTCCAGCAGTTCCACCAACAGCTGCGAGACCGGATGCTCGCGAAAGTCAAACGACACCCAACCCAGGCGAATTCGATCGGCAACAGCGCGGTCAGCAGGTTTCAACAGCGGCAAGGGCGTAACGCCCAAAGCAACCGCGGCGGACTCACCTTGGCCCGCCTTGAGCTGCAGCGCCGGGTCCAGGGGCAACGACAGCAAGCCAAAGGCGGCCGCCACGCGCGGTCGTTCTGGCGGTCCCTCAGCCAGGACGCTGTTCAGCCGAGCCAGGTCTTCTGCCCAGTCGCTCCAGTCGCACAGGTGACGCTTTTCAAACGACAGGTGGCTCAGTGCCTCCAGGTTGCCGGGGTCCAGAGCCAGCACGGTCTTCATGCACTCGATGGCCTCGCGCTTCATGCCCAGATCGCGGCAGGCGTCGGCCAGCAGGGCGTGTGCTCGCAACAGATGCGGCTTGACCGCCAGCGCGCGCAGCAGCAGATCCATGGACTCGCGCGGCCGCTGCAGCGACTGCAGCATCGACGCCTGCTGCACCAGCGCATCCGGCTCAACGGTGCCACTGTCGAGCAGGCGCGCAAAAACTTCGATGCTCTCTTGATAGCGGTGCATCTTGGCCAGGCAGTCCCCCAGCACCTGCAGAGCCAGACTGTCATCGCAGACCAGCGCCAGCGCACGTCTTGCCGAGACTTCGGCGTCGCTGTAGTGGGCAGCGTTGCGCTGGGCATAGGCCAGGTTCACCCAATACAAGGCGTCGGCAGGGGCGGCGCGGGCGGCGCGAGCAAATGCCTTGGCCGCAGCGGACCAGTCACCGCGCCGAGACAGCTCGCGCCCTTTCAACCAATGCCGATGGCCGGCGTTGACAGCGTGGCGGTGGCGCACAGGAGCCTCAGCCGTTGGGGGATGGGACAAAGTCAGCATGTGCAGGCCCGTCAAAAGAATGGGAGAGCCAGGCGCAGAGAAGGTCTCGCGCTGGGAAACTGCTCGCGATGATTACCCGCCGGCCACCTCGCCAGCGCTTGAATTGGCAGGTTGGAACCCCGGTTTTCGGGCTCATGTGCTGATCGCAGTTGCGTAAAGGCCTAAAGGTTTTCCGGCATGCGACGAAAACGGCTTCAACGTGCTCGCAACTGTGGGTACGGGGTCCGGACCACGAAGGGTCGGGAGACGCAAGCCACCGAAGGGGGCCCAGGTCTTGCCGTCTGCAAGGGGCCCGGGCGAGTTCCCGAAAGGGGCGGGCCCTGAAAAGCCAGCCTCCCAGGGAGTTGCAAGGCAGTCGCCGCGTGCCTTGAGCACAAGGCGGGCGGCGCTTGCCAGGCATTTGCCTGTGGTCACTAACCTATTGGAGATTTTCCATGCCCCAGACCATCAATACCAACCTGGTCTCTTTGAACGCTCAGCGCAACCTGAGCACCAGCCAGTCGTCACTGGCCACCTCGATGCAACGGCTGTCTTCTGGCCTGCGCGTCAACAGCGCCAAGGACGACGCCGCCGGCCTGGCCATCGCCGAACGCATGAACTCCCAAGTTCGTGGCATGAACGTGGCAGCACGCAATGCCAACGACGCCATCTCGCTGTCGCAGACAGCGGAAGGTGCCTTGGGCAAGGTCAGCGACCTGTTCCAGCGCATGCGGGAGCTGGCCGTGCAGTCGGCCAACGGCACCAACTCGATAGCCGACCGCGCCAGTCTGAACGAGGAATTCGTGCAGCTGGCGCAGGAAGCCACACGTACCTTGGGTTCACGCAGTTCAACGGCCAGAACATCCTGGCCACGACCAACGACTCCACCTTCCAGATCGGTGCCAACAACACCGCCAGCATTGACCGCATCACGGTTTCGGCCTTTGACTGGGCCGCCAACACCGACATCACGGCCACACTGGGCACTGCGGTCATCACGGGCACCGACGTGCCCACGGTCCAGATCACTGACGTTTCAACGGCTCAAGGCGCGCTGACCTCGATCGACACGGCGATCAGCGCGATCAACAGCCAGCGGGCCGAGTTTGGCGCGGTGCAAAACCGCTTTGAGAACGTGGTCGCCAATCTGATGGTGGCCACTGAAAACCAAAGCGCCGCTCGCAGCCGCATCATGGACGCCGACTACGCCAGTGAAACGGCCAACCTCTCAAGGGCCAGCATCCTGCAACAGGCCGGCAACGCCATGGTGGCGCAAGCCAACCAACTGCCTCAGCAGGTGTTGGCACTGCTGCGCTGATCCAGGCCGGCCACCAGGCCTGCCTAGAAAAGGGGGCTTGCCCCTTCAAGAGGCCCACCGCCAGCGGTGGGCCTTTTGTCGTTTGGCACGACAGCGCTGCAGATTCGAATTGACGGCTGTTGCCCCCGTTTATCCGGCGCAAGACCAGCCACCAACAGCCGTAATCTCCACCACAGCGTTTCGACACCTCGGCAGGACGAATCGCCCTTCGATTTGACTGCCGCAATTTCAGGAGAGCCGCCGTGCCCCAAACGATCAACACCAATCTCGTGTCGCTCAATGCTCAGCGCAACCTGAGCACCAGCCAGTCCCAACTGGCAACCTCCATGCAGCGCCTGTCGTCGGGCTTGCGAGTCAACAGCGCCAAAGACGACGCGGCTGGCCTGGCCATCGCCGAGCGCATGAACACCCAGGTGCGCGGCATGAACGTGGCCATGCGCAACGCCAACGACGGCATCTCGATGGCGCAGGTAGGCGAAGGCGCATTGGGCAAGGTCAGCGACCTGTTCCAACGCATGCGCGAACTGGCGGTGCAGTCGGCCAACGGCACCAACACCAGCGCCGACCGCATCAGCTTGAACGAAGAATTTGTGCAACTGGCCCAGGAAGCCACGCGCACCCTGGGTGGTACGCAGTTCAACGGCCAGAACATCCTGGCCACGACGGACAACTCGACCTTCCAGATTGGTGCCAACAACACCAGCAACATCGACCAGCTGACGGTGGCTTCGTTTGACTGGGCCGCCAACACCAGCATCACGGGCACCGTGGGCACAGCCGTCATCACCGGCACCGACGTGCCGACGGTTCAGATCACCGACATCCCCACGTCCCAAGCTGCGATCTCAGCCATCGACTCTGCGATCAACGCCGTCAACAGCCAGCGCGCAGAGTTTGGTGCCGTACAAAATCGCTTTGAAAACGTGGTGGCCACCCTCATGGTGTCGTCGGAAAACCAAAGCGCTGCACGCAGCCGCATCATGGATGCCGACTACGCCGCCGAAACCGCCAACCTGTCGCGGGCGCAGATCCTGCAGCAGGCCGGTAACGCGATGGTCGCGCAGGCCAACCAACTGCCGCAGCAGGTGCTGAGCCTGCTGCAGCGCTGATTTCGGCCCAAGGCCAACAACAATCCGTCACACGCCGCCCTCAAGCCGGGCGGCAGACGGTCGATAAGGGGCACAGGAGGGTGGCGTTTGCGCCCCCTCCTGGCCCCTTGTTCATTGGCGGGTGCTTCACCACCAGCCTAGGAGAAAGACCATGCCAGCCATCACCTCACTCGGGATCGGCAGCGGTGCAGACATCAACAGCATCGTCACCCAACTGGTGGCGCTGGAAAGCCGTCCGCTGGTGGCCATGCGCAGCCAGGCTACGGCTTTGCAGACTCAGGTGTCGTCGTACGGCCAGTTGAGCAGTCTGTTTGGCAGTTTGCAAAGCGCCGCGTCCAAGCTGACCGGTACATCGCTGTGGACACAATCCAAAGCGAGCAGCAGTGACGAGACCGCGGTTTCAGTGGTGGGCGGATCGACGGCAGCCGCTGGCAGCTACTCGGTGAGCGTCAGCAACCTGGCCGCGAACCACACCGTGGTGTCGAACACGGCCTACGCGGACGCCACCGAACTGACCGGTGCCGGCACCTTGACCATTGACATTGGCAGCTGGGATGCCTCGCCTCCCATGAATTTTTTGCCCCAGGTGGGACGCGCCGTCACCGTCGACATCGACGACACCGACACCCTGCAGAGCATGCGCGACAAGATCAATTCGGCGGGTGCTGGCGTGACGGCTTCGATCGTGACCGACAGCAACGGCTCGCGCCTGTCACTGCGCTCCAGCGAGAGTGGCAAGGACAACAGTTTCCGAATGACGGTTGCCGACAACGATGGTGGCGCGGCGAACGACGGCTTGGGCCTGTCGCGTTTTGCGTACGACGCCAGAAATGGCGGCGCCGACATGTCGCCTACCGTGCAAGGCGACAACGCACGCGCCACCGTCAACGGCATTGCGGTGGAGTCGGCCACCAACGAGCTGAGCACGGTGGTGGACGGCCTCACGCTGCGCTTGCGCAAGTCCAACTTTGGAACGGCTGACGTCGCCGTCACCAGCGACCGTGATGCGGTCAAGACCGCCATCCAGGGCTTTGCAGACGCCTACAACGCCTTGGCCAAATCGATCACCGAGCAGACCAAGTACGACGCCACCTCCAGGGTCAGCGGTCCGCTGCAAGGCGACAGCGCCGCCACCGGCCTGCAGCGGCAACTGCGCGAGCTGCTCAACACCAGCTCAGGGGCCTCGGCCACCTTTGCACGGCTGTCCGACGTGGGGCTGCAAATGCAGCGCGATGGCACGCTGTCGGTCAACGCCAGCAAGCTCGACAGCGCCACGGCCAACCTCACCGAACTGAAGAAGGCCTTCGCCAACAACGACACTGGCAACCCTGCCAACAACGGCTTCGCTCGGCGCTACGCCAACCTGGCCACGCAAGTCCTGGGCACGGACGGCAGCTTGACCACCCGCAGCCAGGGCTTGCGCGATCGCATCGCCAAGAACACCGACGACCAGTCCAAGGTGGAACTGCGGGTCGAGCGCTACCGCGCCCGCCTAGTGGCGCAATACACCGCGATGGACGCCGCGGTGTCCAAATTGAACGGTCTTTCCAGCTATGTGACCGCACAGCTCAATGCGCTCAGCAACAACACGGGCAACAACCGGTAGCTGAAGCGTTTCAAGGGCTCAAGCGGCCTGCGGGGGGGCCGATAACAAAAACATCTCCAGCCCACTTGCCGCGATGCCCACGATGTTCGCCAGCAGCTACCCCCATCGTCCCAACGGCCGCAGCCCACGCGGCGGCCTTTACCAACAGGTTGGCGTCGAAACGCGACTCAGTGGTGCTGGCCCCCACCAGCTGGTGGCCATGCTGTTTGATGGCTTCATGGAGGCGCTGGCGCAAGGCCGCGGTGCCATGCGCGCTGGCCAGACCGAGCTCAAGGGCCAAGCCCTGGGCCGCGCCGTTCGCATCGTCGAAGAGGGCCTGCGTGCAGGCCTGGACCTGAACGCTGGCGGTACCTTGGCCCGCGACCTGGACGAGCTGTACACCTACCTGTGCATGCGCCTGACCATGGCCAACCTGCGCAATGACGAAGCCGGCCTGGACGAATGCCAACGCCTGGTTCAACCCTTGCAGCAAGCCTGGGCGGCGATTGCCCCGGGTGGCAAGGTGAACCCTTGACTTCGGCCCCGATGTCCACCTTTCGAGACCACCCGATGGATCCCCAATTGCTCAGCTACTACGAAGCCATTGAACAAGCCAGCGCCGACATGCTGACAGCGGCGCGCGCCGGCAACTGGGACGAAGTTGTCAAGCTGGAAGGGGCCTGCGTGCTGCTCATCAGCCAGCTCAAGAACGCAGCCCAGGACCCCCCAGCGCCGAAGTCCCAGCCCCAAGCCAGGGAAGCGGCCAGTGCCAAGACGCGAATCATGCAGCGCATCCTGATCAACGACGCCGAGATCCGACAGCTGGCAGAGCCCTGGTTGCAGGACTTGGACGACACCTTGTCCGGCCGCCGCCAGACGCTGCACTGAGATGCGATCGGTTTGCCGACGCCGATCCCTACAGAGGCAAAACCAGAGCCAAGACCCACGCCATGTTCCACGACACACGCCCTGCTGAACTCGACACCTCGGGTGGCGAAGATCGCTGGGCGCCGTTTCGCATCAGCCATCCGCAAGAACGCCTGGCGCTGCTGCGCCAATTGCGCGATGGCCAGGTACCGATCATTCTGAACGGACCCGATGGTGCCACCATGACTTCCACGCTGTGGGCGGTGGACGAAACCCAGCCTCGCCTGAGCTTCACCATCAACCCCGGCATGCCTGCGGTCGGTAGGCTGGTAGAGGCCGACGAAGCGGTGGCCGTGGCCTACATGGACAGCGTCAAACTGCAGTTCGACCTGCACCACATCGTGGCCGTTCATGGCACCCAGGCCAGCACGCTGCAGTGCGCCCTGCCGCAGTCCATCTACCGCTTCCAGCGACGCAACGCCTACCGCGTTCGCTCTGGCGAACGCCAGGCACCCACGGCACGTCTGCGCCATCCGTCCATACCCGACATGCAATTGGGCCTGCGCGTGCTGGACCTGAGCATCGGCGGCTGCGCGCTGTGGCTGCCCAAGGACCTGCCCACCTTGCAGGCCGGCACCCGCATTGCGGATGTGGTGGTGGAACTGGACCTGGAAAACCGCTTCAGCGCTACGCTGCAGCTGCAGCATGTCACGGCACTGGGCACCCACGACACGGGGGTAAGGCTGGGTTGTGAGTGGCAGCAGCTCAGCGGGCAGAGCGAGCGTGTACTGCAGCGCTGGATAGACCACACCCAAAAGCGCCGCCGGCTGCTGGCACTGGACTGAGCTTGAACCGCCCGACCTGCTCCCTCGCGAGTGCTCCTGCAGCGCTGCATGGCTTCACGTTGGTCGAATGCCTGGTGGTGGTCTTGGTGCTGGGCCTGATCAGCAGCATCGCCTGGCCGTCCTTTCGACGCCACGATCTGCAGGCCGGCCGCCTGGACGCCGTCCACGCTCTGAGCCGTGTGCAGGCCGAGCAAGAACGCTACCGCAGCGCGCATGGCTTGTACGCCGCCGAGCTGGGCGCCTTGCTGGGCACGTCGGCCCAAAGTCCGCAGGGCCGCTATGCCATTCAGCTGACGTTGGACGGACCCGAGGGCTACCGCGCCAGCGCACAAGCTCAAGGTCAACAGGCCCAGGACAACCTGTGCAGCGCCATGACCCTGCAGGTCAAACTGGGCTTTGCCCAGTTCGGCCCCGAACCCGGCTGCTGGCGTCAATGAAACGAGCCCAGCGCCGGGGCTTGACCCTGATTGAACTGGCCATCGCCTTGGCGCTGATGGCACTGCTGGCCGCGCTGGCCGTGCCGAGCATGGGTGCCCACCTGGACCAGCGGCGCTTGGTGGCAGCCGCCGAGACCTTGGCGGCGGACATGGGCGAAGCGCGTTTTGAAGCCGCCCGTCAGGGTCGCCCCATGCACCTGTTGGTTCAAGCTGGCTCTGCCTGGTGCTGGTCAGTGGCCTCGACACCCCATTGCCCTTGTGGCCAGCGCCAGGCTTGCGAATTGCGCAGCTCCAGCGCCAACGACCACGGCGCCGTGCAGGTGCTCCAGGGTCAAGGCATGCTGTTGACACCAACCGGGGCAGCCCAATCCGCAGCAACGGTCACCCTCCAGTCCCGGCGCGGCGCGCGCCTTCAGGTGCAGTTGCAAGCCTTGGGTCGCCCCCGCATCTGCAGCGAGTTGGGCCCTGCCGGAAGGTACCCGTCATGCTGAGGACCTTGCTCAGGAATCTCCAGCACAACAACAACGCGGCTACGGTGGTGTGGTTGATGGCTGCCGTGCTGATGTTGGCAGGCGTAGCCAGTTCGATCCGTCAGCTGGCCGAACAACACCTGGCCGCCGACGCCGAGCGCGTCGCCCTGGGCTGGAGCCACCATCTGGCCAGGGTCGTACCCGACATCGACCTCGTGTTTCTGGGCGAACCGCCGGGCCCCCAAGCACAGGACCGGCTGGCCTCGCTCCGTGGAACTGCAGGCCTGATGCACTTCAGTCTCTTCAACGCCCAAGGGCAGCTGTTGTTGGTCTCGGAGTCCTTGGGTACACCCACGCGCAGCGGCGACGTGTCGCCAGCCAGCGCTGCGCGGGCGCGACAGGTCGCCGAGCGCTCGGTGGCCACCACACAGCTGCTGCATGGCGACGGCAAGGGCATGCCCCTGACCTACAGTCAAACCTGGGCTCCCGTTCTGCTGGGGACACAACTGGCTGGCGTGGTGGAGGTGACGGTCGACCAGAGCCAACTGGACCACGCCATCACGGCGTCCTTCCGCCGTGCGGCCTTGGTGGCAGGCGCAGCCGTTTTGGTTTGCCTCACGGCTGCCCTGGCGTTCACGCGACGGCGAGCCGACCAGACACGGGCTGCGCGTGAAGAAGCGAACTTCCTAACCCAGCATGATGTACTGACAGGCGCGCTCAACCATGGTCAGTTCAACCTGCGTCTGCAGCAGGCCTGCGACGTCGAACCCACGCGCAAAGCCAGTGGCGCCATCCCCGGACAAGGGCTGTCGGTGATCTGCATCGACCTCGACGGGTTTGGCGTTGTCAATGAGCGCCATGGCCACAAGGTGGGTGACGCCCTGCTGCGCCAAGCCGGCCAACGGCTGCACGCGGTGCTGCGCGGCGGTGACTCGCTGGCCCGCTTGGCAGGCGACCGCTTTGGCATCCTGCAGCGCGGCGCGTCAGACAGTGCTTCTGTCACGGCCTTGGTCGAACGCATCGTGGCCAGCCTGGCACAGCCCTACGAGCAGTTGGAGGGCACTGGCCCCGTGCTGGTGACCGCCAGCGTGGGCGCCGCCCTACGGGGTGTGGATGGCCAAGACGCCGACACCTTGCTGCACAACGCCGAGCTGGCGTTGCTGCGGGCCAAGTCGCGCGGCCGCGGCACCTGGAGTTTTTATGACGCCTCGCTGGACCGGGCGCTCAAAGAACGCCAGGCTTTGGCCAGCGACCTGCACACCGCGCTGGAACTCGGCCAGTTGCTGCTGCACTACCAACCCGTCTATGCGGGCGACGGCAGCACGCTCAAGGGCTATGAGGCGCTGGCCCGTTGGTCCCACCCCACCCGCGGCATGGTTCCGCCGGGGATTTTCATCCCTGTGGCCGAAGAGACAGGCCTGATCGAACGCCTGGGGCGGTGGGTGCTGTGGGCCGCGTGCAAAGAGGCGGCGCAATGGTCCCGCCCCTTGTCCGTGGCGGTCAATCTGTCTTCGGCGCAGTTTGCCAAAGGGCAGGCCATCGTCGATGAAGTTCGGCAGGTGCTCCACGAAACAGGCCTGCCATCCAGCCGGCTTGAACTTGAAATCACCGAGAGCCTGCTGATGCAGCAGACCGACCATGTGTTGCACACGCTGCAGGCCTTGCGCGCGCTGGGTGTCCGCATTGCCATGGACGACTTCGGCACCGGCTATTCCAGCCTGGCCTACCTGTGGCGCTTCCCGTTTGACAAGCTCAAGATCGACCGCGCCTTCACCCAAGGCTTGGGGGCGGACCCGCGCGTCGACGTGATCGTGCGCTCCATCGTTCGCATGGCGCATTCGCTGTCCATACGCGTCAATGCCGAAGGCGTAGAAACCGAGGCCCAGTGCGAAGCCCTGAGGCGCTGTGGCTGCGACGAGCTGCAGGGCTACTTGCTGGGCCGTCCGGCACCCGCAGACCTGTTGGCGCACCTGGAAGCGCAGACCGCCGCGATGGTGCTGACCGACTGAAGGGTCAGACCTGCATGTTCATGATGTCGCTGTAGGCCTGCACCAGGCGGTTGCGCACCTGCACCGTGGCCTGAAAGCCGATTTGGGCTTTCTGCATGGCCACCATGGTTTCTTCAATGCTCACCGCCGGGTTGTCCAGGGCGACTTCGCGTTGCAAACGGCTGGCTTCAAACTGGGTCTGGCTGACCTCTTTCAAGGCCGTCGACATGGCCGCCTTGAAGCCCCCTTGCGCACCACCCACGCCTTCGGCGCGTGGCATGCCATCGGGCCGCAGACCCGCCCGAGCTACGGCAGCCTGGAAATCAAAGCTCTTGATGCGCAAGTCGTTCATGTGGAGTGGGTCCGGTCGTCTCGCACAGGCCTTTGACCATGTGCCATGGACGGTGACTGCACTCTAGGCCCAGAGCCTGGGGGCAAGGGCCAAATCAGGCGCCTCTTTGCGGCCTTTCTCCGACTCATGTTTTGGGCTCGCGCGGCCACCATAGCGCCTGAGCTTCCAGTCCCCTGCACAGGCACCAGATCACGCATCCATGGACAACGCCGTCACCACGACCGCACCGAACAACGCTCTGATGGGGCGCAACACCGCGAATCCCGGGCTGGGTCAGCGCTGGCAAGCCTTGCCTGCCAAGACCCAGATCAGCGCCGCGTTGGGCCTGGCTGCCCTGGTGGCGGTGCTGGCGCTGATGTTCGGCAGCGCCCGAGACTCGGACTACCGCGTGCTGTTCCCCAACCTCAGTGACAAGGACGGTGGCGCCGTCATCGAAAAGCTGACCCAGCTCAACGTGCCCTACAAGTTCAGCGAAGGCGGCAGCACCATCATGGTTCCGTCGAGCCGGGTTCACGAGTTGCGCATGAAGTTGGCCTCGGGTGGATTGCCCTCCACCGCTGGTGGTGGCTCGGGGGGGTACGAATTGCTGGACAAGAACAGCTTCGGACAAACCCAGGGCCAGGAGCGCATGAAGATGCAGCGCGCCATCGAAGGTGAGCTCACCACCACCATCCAAGCCGTGGAGTCGGTGAAATCGGCTCGGGTGCATCTGGCGCTGCCTCAGCAAAATGGCTTCTTTCGGGAGCAGTTGAAGCCTTCGGCCTCAGTGGTGCTGACCTTGCACCCGAGCCGCACCCTGGACCGCGGCCAGGTGGCCGGCATCATCAAGCTGGTCTCGGGCAGCGTGCCCGAGCTGGCAGCCAAGGCCGTCAGCGTGGTTGACAGTACAGGCTCACTGCTCTCTGGCGCTGGCGATGACGAGGCCACGCACGGCCTGGATTCACAACAGCTGCAATACCGCAGGGACGTAGAAGCCGGTCACCACAAGCGCGTGCTGGCACTGCTGGAACCGGTGGTGGGGCGCGACAACGTGCGGGCCAGCATTTCGGCCGACATCGACTTCTCGCAGGTGATGCAAACCGCCGAGGCCTACGGCCCCAACCAGGGCGCGAGCGCCAAAGCTGCCGTGCGTGAACAACGCACCGAGGAATCTACCCAGCCTGGCGGCGCCAACCCGGCCGGCGTGCCGGGCGCCACCAGCAACCAACCACCCGTAACGGCCCAGGCGCCGATCAACGGCGCCTCAGCGCCGCTGCAGGGTGCTCAAGGCGGTGGGGCTTCAGCGGGTGCGTTGCGCCGCGATGCCGCAACACGCTTTGAAGTGGACAAGACGGTCACCGTGACCAAGGCCGCCGTCGGCAATGTGCGCCGACTGAACGCCGCGGTGGTGGTCAACCACCGCACCAGCACCGACGCCAAGGGCAAGACCACCACAGCGCCCTTGACGGAAAAAGAAATCGAGCAGCTCACCGCGCTGGTGCAGCAGGGCATTGGTTTCAACAGCGAACGTGGCGACGTGGTCAAGATCGTCAACGCCCCCTTCCGCGTCGAAGCCACCGCGCCGGCCGAAGATACCCCGATCTGGAAGCAGCCCTGGCTGCTGGACCTGCTGCGCAGCGCCCTGGCACCCCTGGCTCTGGCCGTCGTGGCGCTGACCATCGTCACCAAACTGATCAAGCCGGCCTTGACCGCCGTGATGGCACCACCGCCACCGCCCGAGCCCGGAACACAGGTCAGCGAAGTCGTGGGCGACGCTCCCAGCGGCGACAGCGCCGAGATCGTGGCGCTGGCAGCCCCACAGCACAACGCCCGCCTGGAAGCCGCGCGCGCCATGGCCAAAGAGAACCCGGCGGCCGTGGCCAGCATCGTGCGCGGCTGGGTCAATGGCGAAGCCACCTGAAGGAAACAGCCCGCCATGGCAGCCGCACTCGACGACGCAGGACTGGAAGACGCAGCGATTTTGCTGATGCTGCTGGGCGAAGAAGAAGCCTCCGAGGTTTTCAAGCACCTGGCACCGAAAGAAGTGCAGCGCCTGGGTGAAACCATCGCCCAGATGAAGGCTGTCACCCGCGAGCGGGTCGAGACGGTTTTTGACAACTTCGAAAAGGTCGCGGCCAGCGAAAGCATGCTGGTGGCCGACAGCAACGAGTACGTCAAGAGCGTGCTGCGCAAGGCCCTGGGTGACGACAAGGCCAACCTGCTGATCGACCGCATCTTGCAGGGCAGCGACGTTTCCGGCATCGAGAGCCTGAAATGGATGGACCCGCAGAGCGTTGCCGAGCTGTTGCGCAACGAGCACCCGCAGATCGTGGCGGCCATCCTGGTGCACCTGGAGTTTGACCAGGCAGCCGAAGTGCTCAAGCAGTTCACCGAGCGCCACCGCAACGAAGTCATGGTGCGCGTGGCCACGCTGGACGGCATCCAGCCCGCTGCCCTGCGCGACCTCAACGAAGTGATGAGCAAGGTGCTGGCTGGTGGAGACCGCGGCAAGAAGAGCTCCCTGGGCGGAGCCAAAGCAGCGGCCGAGATCCTGAACATGATGGGCAGTGCGGTGGAAACCAGCGTGCTGGACTTTGTGCGCGAGGCCGACAACGACCTGGCGCAAAAGATCATGGACAACATGTTCACCTTCGACGACGTCGAGAAGATCGACGACAAGGGCATCCAGGCGCTGATGAAAGAAGTGCAAAGCGAATCGCTGGTCATTGCACTCAAGGGCGCAACACCGGCGTTGCGCGACAAGATCTTCAAGAACATGTCCAGCCGCGCCGCCGAAACGCTCAAGGAAGACCTGGACTCACGCGGCCCGGTGCGGCTGTCGGAAGTGGAAGCGGAGCAGAAGGAAATGCTGAAGATCGTGCGCCGTCTGGTCGACGAAGGCCAGATCGTTCTGGCAGGAGGCGGCGATGAGCAGTTCGTCTAAGGCCAGCGGCTTCAAGAACATACCGCCGCCGCCAGGCTCCAAAGCCAGCACGGCCAGCAACCGCATCATCCCGCGTGAAGAGCTGGGTGATTTCGCCAGCTGGCAACCGGGCACCTTTGGCGGCGCGCAGCGCGCCAGCGGCAACAGCGCGGGCGGCACCAGCGCGGGCAGCCAGGGCAACCCGGATCTGGACCCTGCAGAGTGGCAAGCACGCGTCACCGCCGCCCGCCTGGCCGCCTACAAAGACGGCTACCGCGATGGCCTGGCGGCGCTGGAAAACTTCAAGCAAAGCTTTGCCCAGCAGGCCACCTCGCAAGTGGGCGCCTTGCTGGACGCGTTTGACCAACAACTCAGCGCGCTGGACGGTGAATTGGCGCAGGCCCTGACCCGCACTGCCGTGCAGCTGGCCCAGCAGGTCTTGCGCACCGAGTTGACCCAAAGACCCGAGCTGGTGGCGCAAGTGGCCACCGAAGCGGTCAATGCAGTGATGCTGAGCGCCCGTCACATCTCGGTGCATGTGCACCCGGCCGACCTGCCCCTGGTGGCCGAAGGCGCCGAAGACGCCCTCAAGGCACGCCACGCCCGCCTGCAGCCCGACGCCACGATGGCCCGCGGCGGCGTGCTGGTGCACAGCGACGTGGGCTCCATCGATGCCCGCATTGCAGTACGCTGGGCGCAGGCCGCTGCGGCGCTGGGGCAAAGCGGCGACGCCGCTGGCGACCTCCCCCCACTGGGCACCCACAGTTCCGTCACGGACACCGCACGGGTCGATGATGCCGCCGCACCAGCTGAGGCCGATCAGGTCGGTCAGGCATCCAGATGATGGCCCTGGCCGATCGCCTTCAAGAGCGCCAAGAGCGCTGGCAGCGCTACCTGGGCGACATCCAGGACTACGCGCAGTTGCCTCAGCCTCTGGAGTCGGTGGGCACGCTGTTGCGCGTCACCGGTCTGGTCCTGGAAGCCGCCGGCGTTCGGGTTCCCGTGGGATCGGTGTGCGAAATTTTTTCAGATGGTCAAGCGCCCGTGCTGGCCGAGGTGGTGGGCTTCAATGGCGACCGCGCCTACCTGATGCCCACTGGTGAACTGCATGGCATGAGCAGCGGTGCGCGCGTGGTGCCACGGGCGGCACCGCGGGTACCGCCCCGATTTGGTCAAGAAAACCACCCCTGGCGTCGCAGCGAAGACCGTGGCTTGCACCTGCCCATGGGTGACGGCCTGCTGGGCCGTGTGGTGGATTCACACGGCCAACCCATGGACCGCTTGGGGCCGATAGCCAACGTGCACCCCGAGCCCATGCAACGCCGCCCCATCAACGCCATGGACCGCGACCCTGTGCGCACGCCGCTGGACACTGGCGTGCGGGCCATCAATGCGCTGCTGACCGTCGGCCGCGGCCAGCGCATCGGCTTGTTTGCCGGCACCGGCGTGGGCAAGAGCGTGCTGCTGGGCATGATGGCGCGCTACACGGCGGCCGACGTGATCGTGGTCGGCTTGATCGGCGAGCGTGGCCGCGAGGTCAAGGAATTCATCGAAGACATCCTGGGCGACGACGGCCGCGCGCGCAGCGTGGTCGTCGCCGCACCGGCCGACGCACCGCCCTTGGTGCGGCTGCAAGGCGCCAGCTACGCCACGGCCATTGCTGAGCACTACCGCGACCGCGGCCAGCATGTGCTGCTGTTGATGGACAGCCTGACGCGCTATGCCATGGCGCAGCGCGAAATCGCCCTGGCCATCGGCGAGCCGCCGGCCACCAAGGGCTACCCGCCGAGCTGTTTTGCCAAGCTGCCGCAACTCGTCGAGCGCAGCGGCAACGGCCGCGACGGCCGCGGCTCGATCACCGCTTTCTACACCGTGCTCAGCGAAGGCGACGACCAGCAGGACCCGATCGCCGACGCCGCACGCGGCATCCTCGACGGCCACATCGTGCTCTCGCGCGAGCTGGCCGAGGCCGGCCACTACCCGGCCATCGACGTCGAAAAATCAGTCTCGCGCGTGATGACCAGCGTGGCCGACCGCGAGCACCTGCAGGCCGCGCGCCGTGCCCGTGCCTTGCTGGCCAAACTCAGCAAGGCGCGCGACCTGATCCAGCTCGGCGCCTACGCACCCGGCCACGACAGCGAACTCGACGCCGCCGTGCGCGCGCAACCCGCGCTCACCGCCCTGCTGCAACAAGACATGCACGAGGCCGCGACCCTGGCCGACAGCCTGGCCCAACTCCACGCTAGTTTGAACCCGACCTGACACCGATGGACACCCTCACCACCCTGCTCGAACAAGCCGAAGCCGAGCGCAACCAGGCCCTGGCGGCCTACGCCCACACCCGCGCGCGCTGCGACGCGGCACGCGAGCAGGCGCAGCAGCTCGAGGCCTACCGCGCCGACTACCGGCAGCGCTGGAGCCTGCAGTTTGCGCAGGGCGCGGGCCTGGACATCGTGCGCTGCTACCAGGGCTTTGCCGACCGGCTCGAGGTGGCCATCGCCCAGCAGGCCCACGCCGTCACGCTGGCCCAGGCCGCGCTGGTGCGGGCCGGCGACCTGCTGAGTGCGCATGAATTGCGCGTGGCCTCGGTGCGCAAGCTGATCGAGCGCCGCGCCGCGGCCGAGCGCCAGTTGCGCGAACGCATCGAGCAAAAGGCCGACGACGAACACGCCACGCGCATCGCACTCGCGCGCGATGTGCGCGGCCTGCGCAGCGCGGCGGTGCCGCTGTGAACGCGATGCCCGCACTGGCAGCATTGGCGACAGCGCCGGCCCGCGGCGCCGCGGCGCCAGCCGACGGCGCAGGCGTCGAAGGCACCGACGCAGCAGGCGGATTCGCCGACGCGCTCGAACTCGCACGCGATCCGCGCGCAGGTGCAAAGGCTTCGGGCAAGAGCGACCCGCGCTTTGGCGCGACGGCTCGCCATACGCCGGCAGTCGCGCCGCAAGCCACCACCGACGCGGACAAGGAGCCCGGGCTGACGCAGGCCAGCATCGACGCAACGCTGCCGCCGGAGGCGGCCCAGCAGACCACGGAGCCGGTCGCGCCCGATCTGAGCGCCTTGCTGGCGGGCTGGCCCATCGCGCCCACGACGGCACCTGTCGCCGCCGCAGTGGCTGCGGCCGGCAGCAGCGAGCCGCCGATTGCAGCGGCCCCACCGCCGCCGGAAAGCCCGACCGTCACCGTCACGTCTGCCGTCGTCCGTGGCATGGCAAAAAACGCTGTCGAGCTTGTCGACAAGACCAAGCCAGTCGCAGCGGCCCCGGACAGTGACCCGCGCGACGCGGGCCACGATGGGCGCGCCCGGCCACCATTGCCGCCGCAGGCCAGCGCGACCGCGCTGGCGGCCGTGGCCAAGGCTTCGCCCCCGCCCCAGCCGGCCACGCCGACCGCGGCGATGGAGCCGGCATTGGCGGCCACCCCGACGCGGCCAGTGCAGGCTGCGGCGTCAATGCAGCCGCTTCAAGCCGGCAACGACAACCCGGCACCGAACCTCCCAGTGCCGATGCCGCTGGCCATGGCACCGGCACAAACCGCCGCACCCGCCATCGCCACCACCAACGCCATGCCACCACCCTTCGAGGTCCGGCTCAGCGCGCGCCTCGATTCACCCAGCTTCGCGCCGGCCCTGGCCCACCAGATCACCTGGTTGGTCAACGAAGGCGTGCAGCAGGCCCGCCTGGCCTTGAACCCGGCCGAGATGGGGCCGGTGATGGTGCGCATCCTGCTCGACGGCAGCCAGGCACGCATCGATTTCAGCGCCGACCTGCCCGCCACCCGCGCGGCCATCGAAGCCAGCCTGCCGAACCTGGCCGCATCGCTGCACGACAACGGCCTGACCCTGGCCGGCGGCGGCGTGTCCGATGGCCATCAAGCGCGCCACGGCGCGCGCGACGGCCAACACGCGCAGGCCACGGGCCGGCAGGCGGGCACCGAGAACGCCGAAATCAGGCTGGCAGTGCCAACCGCCGCCGCCCCGCGCGCTGTGCGCGGGCTGGTCGACCTCGTGGCGTGAGCAGGCGTGCAAAGCGCCCGCTTATCGAGGCTTAAGTTGCGCGCCTCGTTTTGACAATGCAGTTGTGAACCCCACCGCAGTGCCGCGTGCGCTGCCCGAACGCCTGAACAGGAGCCTTGCATGTCCGCCGCACCCGCCGCCGCAGCCGCCGCCGAGGCCATCGAGGCGACCGACGCCGTGCCGGTACCCAAGGGCAAGAAGAAGAAGCTGATCCTGATCGGTGCCGCACTGGCGGTGCTGCTGGCCGCAGGCGGTGGTGGCGCCTTCTATGTGATGAAGAAGCGTGCGGCCGCTGCCGCCGCTGCCGCTGCGGCCGAAAGCGGCGAAGGCGATGAAGACGCCGCCGCTGAGAAGGCCGATGCCAAGAGTGCCGATGCCAAGCCCGCGAAAGTCGACCTCAAGCACGCGCCGACCTTTGTGCCGCTGGACCCGTTCACGGTCAACCTCGCCGACCGCGAGGCCGAGCGCTATGCGCAAGTCGGCATCACGCTCGAACTCAACGAAGCCAAGGCCGCCGATCTGCTCAAGGCCTACATGCCGGCGATCCGCAACAACATCCTGCTCGCGCTGGGCAGCAAGACCGCGGCGCAATTGATCGAGCGCGACGGCAAGTTGCGCCTGGCCGCCGAGATTCGCCGCGAGGCGCTGCGCCCGCTGGGCTTCGAGATCACGCTGCCGCCGCTGGCCGTCAATGGCGCCGTGCCCAAGCGCGCGGCCAAGGCCGACGACGAAGAGGACGACGTACCGATCCGCGCCGTGCACTTCTCCAACTTCATCATTCAATAGACAAAGCCGCTCGATGAATCAGCAGATTCTTTCGCAAGACGAAGTCGACGCGCTGCTGCAAGGCATCACCGGCGAG
>JAYTVT010000039.1:0-74128 GCA_043743835.1 Betaproteobacteria bacterium | reverse complement strand
CTCGGCGGCTGTGATGAGGTCCGGCGTCTTGGCGGCCAGGCCGCTGCCCGCGTTGTTGAACAGCAGGTCCACACGGCCGAAGCGCTGCACCATGGTGTCGAACACGGCGCGGACTTCGTCGGCGTCGGCCACATTGCAGGGCAGGGGCACGGCTTGCGCGGCGTTGGCGCCGGCCAGGCCCGCCGTTTCAGCCAGCGCTTCGGCACGGCGGCCGACCAGGCCCACGGTCCAGCCTTCGGCCAGCAGGGCCAGGGCGCAGGTGCGTCCGATGCCGCTGCCGGCGCCGGTGACGATGGCGATCTTGTTCATGGTGTTCAGTGGTTGTCTTTCGGTACGAAGGCGCCGCGCTTGCCAACGAGGAAGTCCAGATCGGCCCCTTCATCAGCCTGCAGCACGTGGTCGATGTAGAGCTTCCAGTAGCCGCTTTGCAGCGGTGGCACGGGCGGCTGCCAACTGGCGCGGCGGCGGTCCAGTTCGGCGTCGTCCACATGCAGGTGCAGCTTGCGGCCGGCGACATCCAGCGTGATCAAGTCGCCGTTGTGCACCAGGGCCAGCGTGCCGCCCGCGGCAGCCTCGGGCGCGGTGTGCAGCACCACGGTGCCGTAGGCCGTGCCGCTCATGCGCGCGTCGCTGATGCGGACCATGTCGGTGATGCCCTTGCGCAAGACCTTGGGCGGCAGCGGCATGTTGCCGACCTCGGCCATGCCGGGGTAGCCCTTGGGGCCGCAGTTCTTCAGCACCAGGATGCAGGTCTCGTCGACGTCCAGGTTCTCGTCGTCGATGCGCTTGTGGAAGTCGTGGCTGTCTTCAAACACCACCGCGCGGCCGGTGTGCTGCATCAGCGCGGGCGTGGCGGCGCTGGGCTTGATGACGGCACCACGCGGTGCCAGGTTGCCGCGCAGCACGGCAATGCCGGCCTTGTCCTTGAAAGGCGCGGCCATGGTCTTGATCACGCGCGGGTCGAAGTTCTGCGCGTCAGCGATGTTCTGGCCCACCGTTTGGCCGTTGGCGGTGACGGCGTCCAGGTGCAGCACCGAGGCGATTTCTTTCATCACCACCGGCAGGCCACCGGCGTAGCAGAAGTCTTCCATCAGGTGCTCGCCGCTGGGCTGCAGGTTCAGCAGGCAGGGCAGTTCGCTGGCCAGGCGGTCGAAGTCGTCGATGGTCAAGGGCACGCCAATGCGGCCGGCGATGGCGATCAGGTGGATGACGGCGTTGGTGCTGCCGCCAATGGCCGCTAGGGTACGGATGGCGTTTTCAAACGCCTCGCGCGTGAGGATGCTGGACAGCTTCTGGTCGGTGTGCACCATCTCAACGATGCGCCGCCCAGCGTTGCGCGCAATCACATTGCGCCGGCCGTCCACCGCCGGGTAGGCCGCGTTGCCTGGCAGGCCCACACCCAACGCTTCGACCATGCTGGCCATGGTGCTGGCCGTGCCCATGGTCATGCAGTGGCCGTGGCTGCGGTGCATGCAACTTTCAGCTTCGAAAAAATCTTGCAGCTTCAAGGTGCCCGCGCGCACCTGTTCACTCATCTGCCACACGCCGGTGCCGCTGCCCAGTTCTTGGCCGCGCCACTTGCCGTTGAGCATAGGCCCGCCGCTGACGCCAATGGTGGGCAGGTCTACGCTGCTGGCGCCCATCAACAGCGACGGCGTGGTCTTGTCGCAGCCCATCAGCAGCACCACACCGTCGATCGGGTTGCCGCGGATGCTTTCTTCCACGTCCATGCTGGCCAGGTTGCGGTAGAGCATGGCGGTGGGGCGCAGCAGTGTTTCTCCAAGCGACATCACCGGGAATTCCAGCGGGAAGCCGCCGGCTTCGTACACACCGATCTTCACCTGCTCGGCCAGCGTGCGGAAGTGGCTGTTGCAGGGCGTGAGTTCGCTGAAGGTGTTGCAGATGCCGATCACCGGGCGGCCGTCAAACTGGTCGTGTGGCACGCCTTTGCCCTTGACCCAGCTGCGATAGGCAAAACCGTCGCGGTCCTGGCGGCCAAACCATTGCTGGCTGCGCAGCTCGTGGGCGGGCTTGCGGGGTTTGGGGTTCGGCTTGTCAGTGGGCTTGTCGTTGGGTTGGTCGGACATAGGGCCTTCGTCTTCTGGCTTACCCGGTGGTGGTGGCCTGTCTGCTGCGGATACTATGGTATGACGATTGGAACCCGCAGCCGTAGAAGCCCTAGGAGCCCCAGCACCGTGACCCCAGCTCAAGTTTTGTCCGTGGCCCGGCTGTCGCCGTTGCTGACCCCGCAGCTCAGCGCCGCCTTTCAGGTTCATGTGCTGCCCGACATGTCGCCCGAGCAGTTGCAAGCGGTAGCGCCGCATGTGCGTGGCATTGCAGCCAGCGGTGACAGCAAAGTGCCGGGTGACTTGATCGCCCGGCTGCCTGCGCTGGAAGTCATCTCGGTGATGGGCGTGGGCTATGACGGGGTGGACGTGGCCGCCGCCAAGGCGCGTGGTGTGATGGTCACGCACACGCCCAATGTGCTCAACGACGACGTGGCCGACTTGGCCTTGGGCCTGATGCTGAGCGCATCGCGCCAGCTGCCTGCCGCCGACCGCTACGTGCGCAGTGGCCAGTGGCTGCAGGGCAACATGCCGCTGGCGCGCAAGATGAGTGGCGCCCGCCTGGGCCTGGTGGGCATGGGGCGCATCGCGCAGGCCATTGCCCAGCGTGCCCTGGCCTTCAACATGAGCGTGGCCTACACGGCCCGCAGCGCCAAGGCGGCTTTGCCATTTGCTTTTCATGCTTCGGCTAAGGAGCTGGCCGCCAACGTGGACTTTCTGGTGGTCATCACGCCTGGTGGCTCAGGCACGCGGCACTTGATCAACGCCGAGGTGCTCAAGTCGCTGGGCCCCAAGGGCTTCTTGATCAATGTGGCGCGCGGGTCGGTGGTGGACGAACAGGCGCTGATCGAAGCGCTGGAAAACGGCACCATCGCTGGCGCTGGCTTGGACGTTTTTGAAGACGAGCCGCGCGTGCCGCAGCGCCTGCTGGACCTGCACAAGGTGGTGCTGACGCCCCACATTGGCAGCGCCACCGCCGCCACCCGCCAAGCCATGGCAGACCTGGCCTGCAAGAACCTGGTTTTGCATTTGGGCGGGCAGCCCGTGCAGACGCCTGTTCCCGAATGCCAATGACATCCGGGCACGACACAGGCTCGGGAAAGCCCGAAGCCGGGTCGTGCGCAATCATCATACGATAGCCCCGCAGGTGCCTTTTCCATGAGCACCAGTATTCCAATGACCCGCTAGGAGACAACCCATGCAACTGAAGAAAATCGGAGTGGCCTGCGCCCTGGTGGCAGCAGGCTTGTGGGCTGCGGCCCCTGCGCTGGCCCAGGAAAAAATCACCGTCTGGTGGGGCAAGGGCTTCTACAAGGCCGAAGACGACGCGCTCTTTGCCGCCATCCGCAAGTTCGAAGCCAAGTACCCCAAGTACAAGATCGACCTCAGCCTTTACGCGCCGCAAGAGGCCATTCCCAAGACCGTGGCTTCGCTCGACGCCGGCAACCCGCCCGACGTGGCCTATGGCGACGTCTACGACTTCCAGGTCACCGCCAAGTGGGCCTTTGAAGGTAAGTTGGAGGACATCTCCAGCATCATCGATCCCATCCGGGGCAAGTTCGAGGCCTCTGCGCTGTCGACGACTTTTTTGTACAACAACGCCAAGCAGACGCGCGCTTACTACGCCTTCCCGGTCAAGCAGCAGACCATGCACATCCAGTACTGGAAGGACATGCTGACTGACGCGGGCTTCAAGGAAAGCGACATTCCCAAGGACTGGAAGGGCTACTGGGATTTCTGGTGCGACAAGGTGCACAACGGCTACCGCCAGAAAACCGGCACCCGGGCCTTTGGCACCGGGTTCCCCATGGGCGTGGACTCCAGCGATTCGTTCTTCTCCTTCCTGACCTTCATGGACGCCTACAACATCAAGTTGGTCAGCGACTCGGGCAAGGTGCTGGTTGACGACCCTGCAGTGCGCCAAGGCCTGATCAATGCGATCACCGACTACACGGCGGTCTACTCCAAGGGCTGCACGCCGCCCTCGGCCACCAGTTGGAAGGATCCGGACAACAACGTGGCCTTCCACAACAAGACCATCGCCATGACACACAACGCCACGATCTCGATCGCGGCCAAGTGGCTGGACGACTCCAACAACGCCTCGCTCACCCAGGCGCAACGTGACACGGCCCGGGTCAACTACACCGAGAAGATTGCCACCTCGGGCTTCCCCAACAAGCCCGACGGCAGCAAGATGACTTACCGCGCTGCGGTGAAGACGGGTGTCATCTTCGATCAGTCCAAGAACAAAGCAGGGGCCAAGCAGTTTGTGGCCTTCATGCTCGACGAGGCCAACCTCACGCCTTACGTCGAAGGCTCGCTGGGCCGTTGGTTCCCGGTGACCAAGGCTGCGCAGCAAAGCGCGTTCTGGAAGGCCGACCCGCACCGCACGGCGGTCTACAACCAGTTCATGGCCGGCACGACGCCGTTTGAATTCACCAAGAACTACAAGTTCACGGTGCTGAACAACGAAAACGTCTGGGCCAAGGCCATGAACCGCGTGCTCAATGAAAAGGTGCCGGTGCCGCAAGCCGTGGACGAAATGATCGCCCGCATCAAGGTGGTGGCGAACTGAGTCTGTGCAGCGGGGCGCCGGTGGCGCCCTGCCCAGCTGGCCGGGTCTTGCCTGCGGCCCGGCAGTCACGCACCGCGCTGTGTCCCTAGGACGGTGCGGCGCCCTTTTGAGCTGACATGAGTACCGAGACACTCGCTGTGCCCCCACGCCGGCCCGCCAAGGCGCTGACCCAGTTTGAGCTGTGGGGTCGGCTGCTGGTGTTGCCTTACATCATCGTGTTCGTGGTGTTTGTGCTTTACCCGGTGTGTTATGGCCTGTGGCTTGCACGCGACCCCAGCAACTACACCAAGCTGGCTGCCGACCCGATCTTCTTTCGCACGGCCATCAACACGGTCATCTTCCTGGTCGTGGCGGTCAACCTGAAGATGATGATTGCGCTGGGGCTGTCGGGCTTTTTTGTGCAGTCGCGCTGGTGGATCAAGGCGCTGTCGCTGCTGTTCATCTTGCCTTGGGCAGTGCCGTCCATTCCGACCATCCTGTCGGTGCGGTTCATGCTCAACCCTGAATGGGGTGTGATCAACACCACCATCTTCAAGCTGACCGGCTTGGATGGCCCCAACTGGCTCAACGACCCGACGCTGGCGCTGACCTTCTCGATGTTGATGCACATCTGGAAAAGCCTGCCGTTCTGGACGCTGATCCTGATTGCCGGCCGTCTGGCCATCCCCACCGAGCAATACGAAGCGGCCAGTGTTGACGGCGCCACGCGCTGGCAAAAATTCCGCTTCATCACCTGGCCTTCGATGAAAGGCCTGTACCTCACGTCCACCATCTTGAGCATGATCTGGACGCTGGGCGACTTCAACAGCGTTTACCTGCTCACCGGTGGTGGCCCAGCCGACCTCACGCACGTGCTGGCCACGTTGGGCATCCGCTACCTGCGGCTGGACCAGATCGAGTTGGCCATGGCCAGCATCGTGGTGGCGCTGCCCTTTGTGCTGCCACTGGTTTACGTGATGATGAAGAGGCTGAGCAAATGAAGTGGAAAGCGGTCAGCCGCGAAGCCCAGCTGCTGCTGGTGGGCATTCCGGTGTTGCTGTGGACGGTGATACCGGTTTACCACCTGTTCTTGTTTGCCATCTCGGAACGCGACTCGGCTACCTCCGGCCGCTTGTGGCCCAAGAACCCGACGCTGCAGAACTTTGAAACGGTTTTCTGGCAGAAGCATTTCTACCTCAACCATTTCTGGACCCAGTTGGGCAACAGCCTGCTGATCGCCATCGCGGTGGCGGTCATCACCTTGTTTGTGGCCACGGGCGCCGCTTTTGCCATCAGCCGTTTGAAGGTGCGCGGTGGGCGCACGGTGATGAACATGGCGCTGTTCACCTACTTCATCCCGGCCGCCTTTTTGGCCGTGCCCATGTACAAGACCATGGCCAACTACGGCTTGCTCAACAGCAAGTGGTCCTTGGTGTTGGCGATGGTGACCATCGCCTCGCCTTACTGCATTTGGGTGCTCAAGCAGGCCAGCGACAAACTGCCCTGGGAACTGGACGAAGCCGCGCGCATGGACGGCGCCACGCCGCTGCAGTTGTTTCGCCTGGTCTACGTGCCGCTGATGGTGCCCAGCCTGGTGGCGGTGGGCACCTACAGCCTGCTGCTGGCCTGGAACGAATACCTGTATGGCTTCTTGCTGCTGAGCAAGGAAACCGACCTGACGCTGGCCGTGGCCTTGGGCAATTTCCTGGCCGCGGACGACTCGCCCTGGGAGCTGCTGATGGCCACCGGCCTGATTTACGCGCTGCCACCCGCTGCCATCTACTACGCGTTCAAGCGTTACATGGTTTCCGGCTTGACCGCCGGTGCAGTGAAAAGCTGAAGAGAAGACACATGGCATCCGTTGCGTTCAAAGACGTTCACAAGGCCTACGGCAAGGTCAAGGTCATCCACGGCATCAACTTCCAGATCAGCGACGGCGAGTTTGTCGTGCTGGTGGGCCCCAGTGGTTGCGGCAAGAGCACCTTGCTGCGCATGCTGGCGGGCCTGGAAGAGATCAGCGGCGGTGAAATCCTGATCGACGACAAGGTGGTCAACGATCTGGAAAGCAAGGACCGCGACATCGCCATGGTCTTCCAGAGCTACGCCCTGTACCCGCACATGACCGTGCGCGAGAACATGGGCTTCAGCCTGCGTTTGCGCAAGGCCGACCAGGCCACCACCAGCGAACGTGTGGCCAAGGCGTCGAGCATCCTGAATCTGGACCCATTGCTCGACCGCTTCCCGCGCGAACTCTCGGGCGGCCAACGGCAGCGCGTGGCCATGGGCCGCGCGATCGTGCGCGACCCCAAGGTGTTTTTGTTTGACGAGCCCTTGTCCAACCTGGACGCCAAACTGCGCGTGGCCATGCGCGCCGAAATCAAGGCCTTGCACCAGCGCCTGAAGACCACCACCGTCTACGTCACGCACGACCAGATCGAAGCCATGACCATGGCCGACCGCATCGTGGTCATGCACGACGGCATCGTTGAACAGATTGGCACGCCGCTGGAGCTGTTTGACCGGCCGGGCAACCTGTTTGTGGCCCAGTTCATCGGCAGCCCTTCGATGAACGTGCTGCGCGGTCAGCTGCGCTCAGGCAGCGTCGAGGCGCTGGGTGCACGCTGGCCCGTGACCGCTGGGATGGGCAAAGAAGGTCAGGACGTGCACTACGGCATCCGCCCCACCGACCTGGTGCTGGGCCTGCAAGGTGTGCCAGCCAAGGTGGTGGTGGTTGAGCCCACCGGTGCCGAGACCGAGCTGCTGGTGGAAGTGGGGCAGGGTGATGCTGCGCAGCGCTTGGTGGTGGTGATGCATGGCCGTACGGCCGCGCAGCCAGACGACCTGGTGCACCTGACCCTGGACCCGGCCAAGGCCCATATCTTTGACGCCAATGGCGGCGCCCGCTTGGGGTGAGCATGTCCCTCAGCCCGTCCAGCCGTATCGTGGTCATGGGTGTCAGCGGCAGCGGCAAAAGCACCGTTGCGCAGCTGCTGGCCACCCGACTGGGCTTGCCCTTCATCGAGGGCGACGCCTGGCACCCGCCGCGCAACGTGGAGCTCATGGCCGCCGGGCAAGCCCTGACCGACGAAGACCGGCGCGACTGGCTTGCTGCTTTGGCCAACCAACTTCAACTGGCCCAGGACACTGGCGGCGTGTTGGCTTGCTCAGCCCTGAAACGAAGCTACCGCAACCGCCTGCGCGACAGCGCTCCAGGCCTGCGCTTGGTGCACCTCACAGGTTCACCGGCTGTGCTGATGCAGCGCCTTCAGTCGCGCCAAGGTCACTACATGCCACCCCATCTCTTGCAAAGCCAGCTGGACACGCTGGAGCCGCCCAGCGCGGATGAGCATGCGGTGGTGCTGAACATCGAACTGCCGCCGGACCAACTGGTGCAGACCGTGTGCCGGCACTGGGACCTGGGCCGGCGTTGATCGGCCAAAAGACCATGGAATTCACCAAAGTCGTTCTGGAAACCGGCCCTGACGGCCGCGCGCGGTTTCGCAACGAAGCGCTGTCGCTGACCGAAGGCAAGCCAGCGGCACGCCTGTCGCCTTTGATGCCCAGCGGCGGCCTGCAACTGCGCATGAGCCCGGTGGGCTTTCGCAGCGAATTCCATTGCACCGAAACCCCGCAGTGGTTGTTTGTGTTGTCTGGTCAGATGGAGATTGGCCTGCAAGACGGCAGCACGAGGGTGTTTGGCGCGGGGCAGCACTTTTTCTCGGCCGACACCTTGCCAGCTGGTGCCCTTTTTGACCCGCGGTTGCATGGGCATTGGAGCCGCCAGTTGGGCCCGGATCCGCTGGTCACGGCTTTTGTGCGCGCATGAGTTGCAAGCCGTCTGGCGCGTGCCTTGTGGTTTGCGGGCGGTGTTTGGGGTGACACCGTGACCAAGAACGTCCACGGCAACACGCTGGATCGCCTGGGCGAAGCCATCGTGGCTGGGCGCTACCCGGCGGGCCAGTCGGTGCCGCCGGAACCCACCTTGTGCGAAGAATTCGGTGTGAGCCGCACGGTGGTGCGCGAGGCCGTGAAGTCGCTGGTGGCCAAGGGCCTGCTGACCACAGGCCCCAAAGTGGGCACGCGGGTTCAGCCAGAAGCCCAGTGGAACTGGTTTGACCCCGATGTGGTGGCCTGGCAAAGCAAGGCCGGCCTGACCCGCGAGTTCCTGCGCGAGGTGCAAGAACTCCGGCGGGTGGTGGAGCCGGCCGCCGTGCGCATGGCGGCCGAGCGTGCCACGGCGGATGACATTGCCCAGATCGAAGCCGCCTATGCGGGCATGAAAGACGCCATCGAACACGGCGGCGACTACGTCAAGTTTGATCTGGCTTTTCACCAAGGCTTGCTTCGGGCTTGTCACAACCGCATGCTGGTGCAAATGAGCCGGGCCTTGGGTGCCTTGCTTCGCACAGCTTTCGAGATCAGCACCACCCGGCCCGACGGACCTGCCTCCTCCTTGCCGATGCACCGGGCGGTGCTGGACGCAGTGATTGCGCGAACGCCAGAAAAGGCCGAGCGCGCGGCGCTGCAGCTGATTGACAGCGCCCGCGACGACATCGAACAGGTGTTGGCCTCGCGCCGCAAGTTGCCTTCGGTGGTTGCACCAGCCCAACGGCTCAAAGGCCGCCGTCCCCTTCCCGTTTCGGAGCGCACACGATGAAAGTTCTGATCACCGGCGGTGCCGGCTTCTTGGGTGCACGGCTGGCCCGGGCGCTGTTGGCTCAAGGTTCGCTGTCGGGCCGACGCATCGAGCAGCTGGTGCTGGCCGATCAAGTGGCCGCACCTGCCGACCTGTGCGCCGACCCGCGTGTGCAGGCACGAGTCAGCCCGTTGTTGGCGGCCTGCGAAGGCCTGCGCGACGAGCCCTTTGATGGCGTCTTTCACCTGGCCTCTGCCGTGTCAGGCGAGTGCGAGTCGGACTTTGAACTGGGCCTGCGCAGCAACCTCGACAGCACACGCGCGCTGCTGGACGCGCTGCGCCACCGGGTTCAAGGGGGCCACGCGCCCGCGCGACTGGTTTTTTCCAGTTCCATCGCGGTGTTTGGTCCGGACCCGGCCTATCCGTTTCCGGCCCAGGTGGGCGACGACACCTTGCCCACGCCGCAGACCAGCTACGGCGTGCAAAAACTCATCTGTGAGCAGCTGGTTTCCGACTACACGCGCAAGGGCTACATCGACGGCCGTTCAGCGCGCTTGATGACCGTCACGGTCCGCCCAGGTCGGCCCAACGGCGCGGCCAGTTCCTTCTTCAGCGGCATCATCCGTGAGCCTTTGGCAGGCGTGGAGTCCATCTGCCCGGTGTCGCCCGATGTGGCGCACCCCGTGTCTTCGCCGCAACGCACCGTGCAGGGTCTGATTGCGGTGTTTGAGGCCAGTCGCGAGGCTTTTGTCGGCCGCACCGCATTGAACCTGCCGGGCTTGAACGTCACGGTGCAGCAAATGCTGGACGCGCTGGAGGCGGTGGCCGGGCCCCAGGTAAGAGCACGGGTGCGTTTCGAGCGCGACGAGCGGATAGCGGGCATCGTCGCCAACTGGCCGCGTGGTGCACGTCCAGGCCGGGCGGCTGGACTGGGGCTGGCGCCCGAACCCGACTTCGCATCCATCATTCAACAGTACATCGCCGACAGCGCAGCCACGCCTGCGGCTTTAAAAGGTTTGAACGCATGAACCAGATCGACTTGAAAGGCCGTGTGGCCATCGTCACCGGCGGTGCCCAAGGCATCGGCTTGGCCATCAGCGAAAGGCTGCTGCAAAGCGGGGCCCGCGTGCTCATCTGGGACATCGATGCAGGCAAAGCCGATGAGGCCTGCGCGGCGCTGAAGGCCCAGGGGCCGGTCAGCGCGCAGGTGGTGGAATTGACCGACGACGCGGCGGTTGCTGCAGCCACCACAGCCGCGATGGCCGCTTTCGGTCGCATCGACATCCTCATCAACAACGCAGGCATCACTGGCGGCAATGCCACCACTTGGGCGCTAGACCCAGCCGTGTGGCGGCGCGTGATCGAGGTCAACCTGATCGCCCCCTACCTGACCTGCCGCCACGTGGTGCAGCAGATGATGAAGGCCCATGGCGGCAAGGGCTGGGGCCGCATCGTCAACATCGCATCAGTGGCCGGCAAGGAAGGCAACCCCAATGCCAGCCACTACAGCGCCAGCAAGGCCGGTTTGATCGCCTTGACAAAGAGCCTGGCCAAGGAAGTGGCCACCAAAGGCATTCTGGTCAACGCCATCACACCCGCCGTGGCCAAAACGGCCATGTTCGACCAGATGACGCAGGCCCACATCGACTACATGCTGGGCAAGATTCCCATGGGGCGGTTTTTGGAAGTGCAGGAAGCCGCTGCGATGGTGGCGTGGCTGTGCAGCGAAGACTGCTCTTTCAGCACGGGCGCGGTGTTTGATCTGACGGGTGGGCGCGCTACTTACTGATCAGCGTGCTTGGCGTCCCGTGACTGGGTAGCTGGGGTCTGTGTAGCCGAACGTGGACGCGTGCCCGGGCGGCACGCGGGCATCAACCCAGGCCTCGTCCTCGGCCGTGACCTGCACGTCCAGTGCCGCGATGTAGTCCTGCCACTGCGCCAGCGTGCGGGGGCCGCCAATGACACCTGTGACCAGGCGGTTGTTCAGCGCCCAGGCGATGGCCAGTTGGGACGGTGCCACGCCACGTGAAGCGGCGTGCGCGGTGAAGGCTTGCGCCAGCACCAAGGACTCGGGCCGCATCTCGGTTTGCAACAGGCGACGGTCGGCGCGGGCGGCTCGGCTATCAGCCGGTGGTGGCGCGTCAAGCGCGTACTTGCCGCTGAGCACGCCGCGTGCCATGGGGCTGTAGGTCAGCGCACCCAGGCCGTAGTGCGCGCAGGCAGGCAGCAGTTCAACTTCAATGCCGCGTGTCATGGCGCTGTAGGGTGGTTGGAGCGCAATGGGCTGTGGCACGCCCATCTGCCGCGCCATTTCCACCATACGCGCCAGGCGCCAGGCCCTGAAATTGGACAAGCCCCAGTGCAGCACCTTGCCTTGCCCAATCAACCGGCCCATGGTGGCGATGGTTTCTTCCATCGGCGTGGACTCGTCGTCGCGGTGCAGGTAGTACAGGTCGATGAAGTCGGTGTCCAGGCGGCGCAGGCTGTGCTCCACGGCTTGGGTGATCCACCGCCTTGACGTGCCGCGGTCGTTGGGCTCGTCGCTCATCGGGTTGGCCACCTTGGTGGCCAGAACCCAGCGCGTGCGGTCGCCTTTGATCAGTTGCCCCACCATGCGCTCTGAGGCACCCTTGGCATAGATGTCGGCGGTGTCCAGCGCATTCAGGCCGGCGTCGCGCGTAGCGGCCAGGATGTTGGCTGCCTCTGGCGCTTCAGTGCGGTCACCAAACATCATGGTGCCCAGCCACAGCGGCGACACCTTCAGGCCGCTGGCACCCAGGTTGCGGTAAACGGCGCTCACCCGATGCGGCCCAGCAGCAGGTATTCCATCAACGCCTTTTGCACGTGCAGGCGGTTTTCGGCTTCGTCCCAGACCACGCTTTGCGGCCCGTCGATGACCTCGGCCGTGACCTCTTCGCCTCGGTGTGCCGGCAGGCAATGCATGAACAGCGCGTCGGGCTGCGCCACCGCCATCATTTCTTCGTCCACGCACCAGTCGATGAAGGCCTTGCGGCGCTCGTCGTTCTGGGCTTCGTAGCCCATGCTGGTCCAGACGTCGGTGGTCACCAGGTGCGCGCCTTCGCAGGCCTGCATGGGGTGGTTGAAGACCTTGTAGCAGCTGCTGTTGCTGACGCCAGCCACGGCTTCGTCCACTTCGTAGCCGCTGGGTGTGCTGACATGCACCGTGAAGCCCAGGATCTCGGCTGCCTGCAGCCAGGTGTTGGCCATGTTGTTGCCGTCGCCCACCCAGGCCACCACCTTGCCTTGGATGCTGCCGCGCTGCTCGATGTAGGTGAAGATGTCGGCCAAGATCTGGCAGGGGTGGTATTCGTTGGTCAAGCCGTTGATGACCGGCACGCGCGAGTGCGCGGCAAAGCGCTCAATCATGCTTTGCTCGTAGGTGCGGATCATGATGACGTCGCACATGCGGCTGATCACGCGGGCGGTGTCCTCGGCGGGTTCCGCGCGGCCCAGGTGGCTGTCGCCGGTGGTCAGGTGCACCACCGAGCCGCCCATTTGGTACATGCCGGCCTCGAAGCTCACGCGGGTGCGGGTGCTGGCTTTTTCGAAGATCATGGCCAGCGTGCGGTCCACCAGCGGCTGGTACTTCTCGTAGTTCTTGAAGCGCATCTTGATGATGCGGGTGCGCTCGAACAAGTAGGCGTATTCCTCGGCGCGGAAGTCCTTGAACTGCAGGTAGTGCTTCATCAGTGTGGAGCCTGGTTTCATGCCGGGTGGGCGCTCATCAAACTTCGGCCAAAAAGGCCTTGATCAGCGGGCACAGGATGGCTGCCATCTGTCGCGCTTCATCAGCGCTGAGGATCAGCGGGGGCACCAGGCGGATCACGCTGTCGGCGGTCACGCTCAGCATCAGGCCGGCCTCGGCGGCACGGGCCAGCAGCACCCCACATGGGCGGTCGAGCTCGATGCCAATCATCAGGCCGGCGCCGCGAATTTCTTTCACGCCGCTCTGGCCGGCCAAGCCGCTTTCCAGCGCCTGGCGCAGCACAGCACCCACCGCAGCGGCGTTGGCCATCACGCCGTCTTCTTCCATGATGCGCAGGGTCTCGACACCGGCGCGCATGGCCAGCGGGTTGCCGCCAAAAGTGGTGCCGTGGTTGCCGGGGCCCAAGACGTTGACAGCTTTGGGGCCAACCACGATGGCGCCAATTGGCACACCCGAACCCAGGCCCTTGGCCAGCGGCATCACATCGGGCTGGATGCCTGCCCACTGGTGGGCAAACCACTTGCCGGTGCGGCCAATGCCGCATTGCACCTCGTCCAGCATCAGCAGCCAACCCTGTTGGTCGCACAGCTTGCGCAGGCCCTGTAGGTACTCCCAGCGCGAGGGGTTGATGCCGCCTTCGCCTTGAATGGTTTCCAGGAACACCGCCACCACGTTGGGGTTGTTGCGCGCAACTTCTTCAACCGCGGCCATGTCGTTGACCGGCACCCGTACAAAGCCTTCAACCAACGGCTCAAAGCCTTTTTGGACCTTGGGGTTGCCGGTGGCCGACAGCGTGGCAATCGAGCGGCCATGAAAGGCCTTTTCGTAGACGATGATTTCCGGGCGTGTGATGCCCTTGTCATGGCCGTACTTGCGGGCGATCTTCAGCGCGCCCTCGTTGGCCTCCAGGCCCGAGTTGCAAAAGAACGCGGCGCTCAGGCCCGACAGCTCACACAGCTTGGACGCCAGTTGCTCCTGCAGCGGCACCTCGTAGTAGTTGCTGCTGTGGATCAGCTTGCTGATTTGGTCTTGCAGCGCAGGCACCAGCTTGGGGTGAGCGTGCCCCAAGGTGTTCACGGCGATACCGCCCAGCCCGTCCAGGTACTTGCGGCCCTGGGTGTCCCACAGCCAGCAGCCTCGGCCATGCGACAACGCGATGGGCAGTCGGCCGTAGGTGTTCATCACGTGGGGCATCGGGCCTTGGATGGCGGAGACGGCGGCGGGCTCAGGGGCGTTCATCGGGGGCTTTCCTTGCTGGGGCCTAGAAAACAAAGCCGGTCGGCGACGCATCGGTCACGGATCGGCAGAGCGGAATTCTAAAGGGCGAGTGCGGGCAGCCGATGAAGCAACGGTCACCGTCCATCTCAGGCACGACTCATGCATGCTGCAACGCAGCAACACCAAGGCACAATGCAAGCCGTGCAACCGGCGCCGGGCATCCTGCGGCCGCCCGGAACACCCATGGCGGGCCAACGTGCTGCGCTGCCTGCAATGACCACTCACAAGCCACGCCAGTACACCATCCAGGGCACCACGCTGTCGGGCCAGACCTTTCGCCCCAGCGATTGGGCCGAGCGCCTGGCAGGCGCCATGTCGAGCTTTCGACCGGGTGGCAGCGCGGGTGGCATTGGGGCCTACATCGGCTACTCACCTTACTGCGTGCCGCAAGTGGTTGACGGCGTGAAGTGCGTGCTGGTCAACGAGGCGTTGCGGGGCATTGAGCCCATGGCCTGGGACTTTGTGATGAACTTTGCCCGGGACAACCAGCTGCAGGTGGCTGAAGTTTGTGTGTTGCCCGAGGACCCACCCGCATTGAAGCAGTAGGGCTGTAGGCGAACGCGCCAAGAAAAACAAAAGGCCCGCAGAGCGGGCCTTTCAGTTGGGCGCTGGCCCTAGGGGATGTCAGGCGGCCAGAGCCAGTGCCTTGACCTTGGCAGACAGGCGGCTCTTCAGGCGAGCGGCCTTGTTCTTGTGGAACACACCTTTGTCGGCCACCGAGTCGATCACGCTTTGTGCGGACTTGAAGACTTCAGCAGCCTTCACCTTGTCGCCGCCAGTCACGGCCTTTTGCACGTTCTTGACGACGGTGCGAAAGCGTGAGCGCAGAGCGGTGTTGGCGGCGTTCAGAACCACGTCCTGACGGGCGCGCTTGAGGCCCGAGGCGAGGCGAACGGTCTTCTTCTTGGCTTTGGACGAGGTGGCCATGCGGTTAAGTTGGTTGGAAATTGAAGTGCAAAGAGCGTCGAGTCTAGCACGTTATTGATCAGGTTGCCAAGTGCGCCCGCCCGGCTGACATAATGCAGAGGATCCCGGCGCAGCTGCCTTGGACGGTAGCCTGCCGCACCGGCAGTGCGTTTTCCTGGCGCATCTTGTGGTCGCCGACGGGCCGTTGTGCTCACCCCCGGCTGTTGCCAACAACGTTCCAAGCTTCCCGGCGTTCCTTCTGCGAACCACCAACTGTGAATCTGCTCAAGGCTGCCTCTACGGTTTCTCTGTTGACCCTGGTTTCAAGAGTCACCGGCTTGGTGCGCGAGCAGCTGATCGCGGCGAGTTTCGGTGCCAGTGCTGCCACCGACGCCTTCAACGTCGCCTTTCGCATACCGAACCTCTTTCGCCGGTTGTTTGCCGAAGGTGCTTTTTCGCAGGCCTTTGTGCCGTTGTTGGCCGCCACGCGCAGCCAACACGGCGACGAGGCCACGCACGACCTGATCAGCGCCGTCGCCACGTCGCTGGCTTGGGCGCTGTTGCTGACCTGCGTTGTCGGCGTTGCCGCAGCGCCAGTGCTGGTCTGGGTCATGGGTTCCGGGCTGGAGCGCTTCGACACGGCGGTGGTGATGACCCGGTGGATGTTTCCCTACATCGGGTTCATGTCGATGGTGGCGTTGGCCGCGGGTGTTCTGAACACCTGGAAGCGGTTTGCCATTCCCGCTGTGGCGCCGGTCTTGCTAAACCTCTCGGTCATTGCCGCTGCCTGGTGGGGCGCGCCGCTGCTTCAACGGTCGGGCATCGAGCCGATTTATGCGCTGGCTGGTGGCGTGATGCTGGGCGGCGTGTTGCAGCTGGCCGCCATGGTGCCAGCCTTGGCGGCGGTGGGTTGCCTGCCGCGCATCGGCCTTGCGCCCAGCGCCATTGCCCGCGCTTGGCGCCACCCCGGGGTGGGGCAGATTCTGCGCAACATGGCGCCGGCGCTGCTGGGCGTTTCAGTGGCCCAGATTTCCTTGCTCATCAACACCCAGATTGCCACGCACGTGGCGGTGGGTGCGGTGTCATGGCTGACCTATGCCGACCGCCTGATGGAGTTTCCAACGGCTTTGCTGGGCGTGGCCTTGGGCGTGGTGTTGTTGCCGCAGCTGTCGGCAGCCCAGGCGCGGCAAGATGCGGTTGATTTCTCGGCCATGTTGGATTGGGGGCTGCGGCTGGTGGTGCTGCTGGCCACGCCCTGCGCCGTGGCGCTGTTGGTGTTTCCACAAGCCCTGGTGAGCGTCCTTTACCACTACGGTGCGTTTCGCCCTGAAGACGTGGCCATGACGGTGCGGGCCCTGCAAGGCTACGGCGTGGGTTTGCTGGGCTTGGTAGCCATCAAGGTTTTGGCGCCGGCCTTTTATGCGCGGCAAGACATTCGCACGCCCGTGAAGATCGCCGTGGGGGTTTTGGTGGCGACCCAAGCATTGAATCTGGTCTTGGTGCCTTATCTGGGTCATGCGGGGCTGGCGCTTTCGATCGGCTTGGGTGCGCTGGTCAACGCCGGCTTGCTGCTCGGGGGCCTGCTCAAGCGGGGCGTCTTCAGGCCTCAGGCCGGCTGGCTGGGCTTTGCACTGAAGATTGCCCTGGCCAACACTGTGCTGGGCTTGGCCCTGGCCTGGGCGGCCAAGAACATCGACTGGCTGGGTATGCAGGCGCAGTGGGGTCAACGTGCCGGCGCCATGGCCTTGGTTTTGGCCGGCGTGGCCACGGTCTACTTTGCGGTTTTGCTGGCCTGTGGCCTGCGGCCGCGTCAGTTCATGCGCCGCGGCTGACCTACACTGGTGCGAATGGCTGGACACCTGCACTTTGAAGCGCCCAGCGCGCTGGACTATTTCTCTGCCTTGGTGGCTCAGGATCAAGGCTTCCCGCTGCTGGAAGCCGCGGTGGCCATCGCCCAGGACGACGAGCCGGGCTTGGACGTGCAGGGCGTGCTGGCGCGGGTGGATGAACTGGCCCGGCGCCTGAAAACACGCCTGTCTGTTGATGCCTCGCCGCTGCAAAGGCTGCGGCTTCTGAACCGATTTTTCTTCCATGAGTTGGGGTTTGCCGGCAACGTCAACAACTACTACGACCGGCGCAACAGCCTGCTGCCGGCCGTGCTGGAGAGCCGCCGTGGCATCCCCATCACGCTGGCCGTGCTCTACATGGAAATCGCCGGGCAGGCGGGGTTGAAAGCCCACGGCGTTTCCTTCCCGGGCCATTTTCTGGTCAAGGTCACCATGCCGCGCGGTGAAGTCGTGCTGGACCCTTTCAGCGGCGTTTCGCTGTCGCGTGAAGACCTGGAAGAACGCCTGCAGCCTTACCGCGAGCAGCGCGGTGCACTGGGTGACGACGAAGTGCCCTTGGGCCTGTTTTTACAGGCCTGTTCTGAACGCGACCTGATCGCCCGCATGTTGAACAACTTGAAAGAGATCCACCGCAGCCACTGCGACTGGTTGCGCCTGGAAAGGGTACAGGCGCGCCTAGTGCTGCTGTTGCCCACGGCCTGGGAAGAGCGGCGAGACCACGCCTTGGCGCTGGCCGAATTGGGTGCGCACGACCGCGCATCGCAAGCCTTGGCGCTGTACCTGCAGCACCGGCCCGAAGCCTGGGATGCCGACGCCTTGCGGCGCCACCTGGTCGCCTGGCAAAGGGCCCACTAGCCCATGAAACAAATTCCCTTGGCCATAGGCCCTGAGAACCAAGCCCGCTTTGACAACTTCATGCCCGGCGCCAATGGCGCTGCGCTGGCACATTTGATGAGCCTGGGCCAGTCGGCCCCCCCGGTCTACCTGTGGGGCCCTGGTGGTAGCGGCAAGACGCACCTGTTGCAGGCGCAGGCCGCGCGGGTGCAGGCGGCAGGGCAGCGTGTGGCATGGTTCGACGCCCAAGACCACCAGCCCTGGGAGGTTCAGCCCGGCTGGTCCTTGGTGGTGGTGGATCGCTGCGAGATGCTGGACGAGGCCAACCAACGAGCTGCTTTTGCACTTTTCGAAGACGCCAGCCTGCACGGTGTGCAGTGGCTTGCTGCAGGACGCCTGCCGCCAGTGGACTTGCCGATCCGCGATGACCTGCGCACCCGCTTGGCCTGGGGCCATGTTTTTGCGCTGCAGGCGCTGCCCGACGCTGAGACCCGCGCCGTCCTGCGCCGCGAAGCAGATCGGCGTGGCATTTTTCTGAGCGACGAGGTGATGGGCTACCTGCTTGCCCGGTTCGAGCGCGATCTGGGCCACTTGATGCGCCTGCTGGACCGCCTGGATCGCTTCGGTTTGGCTCAAGGCCGCCGCATCACCGTGCCCTTGGTGCGCCAGATGCTGGCTGACGAAGGCGTGGACGAGGGTCCCGAGGCATGAGGTTGACGCTGTTTGACCTGGACGGGACCCTGCTGCAAGGTGATTCTGACCATGCCTTTGGCGAATGGGTCATCAACCAAGGTTGGGCGCAGCGCCAGGCCTACCAGGCGCGCAACGACGCGTTTTATGCCGACTATCTGGCGGGCCGCCTGGACATCCACGCCTACATCGACTTTGCGACCGAGGCCTGGCGTGACCGGCCATCGCAAGAACTGACAGACGCGCGATGGGGCTTCATGCACCAAGTGATCGAACCGCAGTTGCACCCCGCTGCCTTGGACCTGGTGCAGGGCCACCTGAGGGCCGGCGATTGCGTGGCCCTGGTGACGGCCACCAACGACTTCATCACCCGCCCCATCGCTCAGCGCCTGGGCATCCAGAACCTGCTGGCCACCGAGCTGGCGCGAGACCCGTTGGGCCGAGTGCTGGGCACGATTGCTGGCACGCCTTGCTTCCGAGAGGGCAAAATCAACCGGGTGGAGCAGTGGTTGGCCGATCGCGGCCAGCGCCTCTCAGACTTTGAGCGCTGCACGTTTTACAGCGACTCCACCAACGACCTGCCGCTGCTTGAGCGCGTCAGCCACCCCGTGGCCACCAACCCCAGCCCTGCGCTGGAGCGCATCGCCAGCGAGCGAGCTTGGCCCGTACTGAAGCTGTTCACATGATCAAAAAATTCATCAATCGCTTGCTGGGCAAAGGCGAAAGCCCCAGTGCTGCGCCAGCTGTTCCCGTCATTCCCCTGGGGGCGCGTGTCGAGGTGCCTGCGACCGAGCACCAGATTGACGCAACGCTGCTTGACGCCAACGCGGTGCGGGTCGTCAAGACACTCAAGGACGCTGGCTATGAGGCCTACATCGTGGGTGGCGCCGTGCGCGACCTGCTGGTCGGTCTGCGGCCGAAGGACTTTGATGTGGCCACCAACGCCACGCCCGAGCAGGTCAAGGCGCTGTTTCGCCGGGCTTTCATCATCGGGCGCCGGTTTCGCCTGGTTCATGTGATCTTTGGCCGCGGCCGCGAACACGAGGTCATTGAGGTCTCCACCTTCCGCGCTTACCTGGACGCTGCGGCGGCCGAGCAGGTGGCTGGCAACGAGAAGACCAGCAAGTCGCAGATGGCCGACAAGACCCATGTGGTGGACGCCGAAGGGCGTGTACTGCGCGACAACGTCTGGGGTCCGCAGATTGAAGACGCGGCGCGGCGCGACTTCACCATCAACGCGATGTACTACGACCCCATCACCCAAGTGGTGGTGGACTACCACGGCGGCCTGGCCGATGCCCGTGCGCGGGTGCTGCGCATGATTGGTGACCCCGAGCTGCGCTACCGCGAAGACCCGGTGCGCATCATTCGCGTGGTGCGCTTTGCGGCCAAGCTGGGCTTCACGCTGGAACCGGGCACCTTGAAGCCGGTGCGGGCCATGTCGGCCCTGCTGGCCAACGTGCCCATCTCGCGGCTCTTTGACGAAATGGTCAAACTGATGCAGACCGGGCACGCACTGGCCAGCATCGAGCAGCTGCGTCATTTTGGGCTGGTGGGGCAGGGCGGCGGTGTCTTCCCAGTGCTGGACGCGGCATTGGCCGGCGGGCCCAGTGGCCCTGCCCGCGAAAAGTTTGTGCGCATGGCTTTGCAAGACACCGACCAGCGCGTGCAAGAGGGGCGCGCGGTGGCCCCCAGCTTCATGCTGGCCTGCATGCTGTGGCACGACGTGCAAGAACGCTGGACGGCGGTTCGGGCAACGGGCGAGGCGCCTTTCCCGGCGCTGCAGCAAGCGGTGGACGCGGTGTTTGACGCCCGCATCGGTGATATCTCGGGCCGCGGCAAGCTGGCGGGCGACATGCGCGAAATCTGGTTGATGCAACCACGCTTCGAACGCCGCACGGTCAGCTCGGCGCAGTCCTTGGTGCAGCAGGCGCGTTTTCGGGCTGGCTACGATTTTTTGCGGCTGCGCGCGGACTGTGGCGAACTCGACACCGAGTTGGCCGACTGGTGGGAAGACTTTCACCTGGGCAGTGACGAAGACCGCGAAGCCATGCTGGCCGACCTGCGAGCGCAGACGCCCGCCCGAGGCGCTGCGCCAGCCCGGGCCAAGCGCCCTGCAGCCGAAGGCCAGGGCGCCGGGCCAGTGCCTGGTGACGAGGCCGAAGCAGCAGCTGACGAGGGTGGCGCCAGCGCCCCGCGCAAACGCCGTCGCCGGCGGCGCAAACCGGCGGCCCGGGAAGGTGCTGCGCCCGCTTCTGAATGACGCCTGAACGGGTCTTCGTCGGACTTGGCGCCAACCTGGGCGACGCTGCAGGGACGGTGCTGCAGGCGGTACAAGAACTCTCTCAACTGCCAGGCACAGCGTTGGTGGCCCGATCAGCCCTGTACCGAAGCAGCCCCGTGCAGGCCGAAGGGCCAGACTTCATCAACGCCGTGGCTGAGCTGCGCACCACGCTTTCACCGCTGGAGCTGCTGCACCAGCTACAGGCGCTGGAGCTGGCCCACGGCAGGCAGCGCCCCTTCCATCACGCGCCGCGCACGCTGGACCTGGACCTGCTGATGATGGGCTCTCAGCAGGTCGCCAGCGCGGCACTGACCTTGCCTCATCCGCGCCTGCATCAGCGCGCCTTTGTGCTGCTGCCCTTGCTGGAGCTTGCACCCGATCTCGTCCACCCCACGTTGGGCGCCTTGCAGCAACACCTGCCGACCGTGGCTCATCAAATGATCGAGAAGCTGCCATGAACTTGAGCGCTTGGCCACTGCCTGTCCAGACCTTTGGCCTCTTGGTCTTGTCCAACCTCTTCATGACCTTGGCGTGGTACGGGCATCTGAAGAACATGGCCGGCAAGCCATGGTTGGTGGCTGCCTTGGTCAGTTGGGGCATCGCGCTTTTTGAGTACCTGCTGCAGGTGCCCGCCAACCGGATTGGCTATGCGGGGGGCTACACCTTGGCGCAGTTGAAGATTGCCCAGGAAGTGATCACGCTGCTGGTGTTCGTCCCCTTTGCGGTGTTCTACATGCAGCAACCCTTGAAGTGGGACTACCTCTGGGCTGGTCTTTGCCTGGTCGGCGCGGTGTACTTCATCTTCAGGTCCTGACACCGCTCGCGCCTAGAATCGTGAGCTGGCGGTCTGGTCTTGAGCTTCAGACCGCCCGGCACAACTTCTGGAGTGATCATGGTGTTTGGCAGGTTGTTGCCGCGTGAAGGGAATTTTTTCGAGCTCTTCAATGAGCATGGCAGCTATATCGCGCAGGGTGCCGAGTCCTTCATGTCCATGGTGAAGAACTATGACAACCTGGAGCTGCGCGAAAAGCACGCCCGGGAAGTGATAACCGCCGAGCAAGCCGCCGACAAGATCACCGCCGAAGTCCACCGGCTTCTGCATCGCACCTTCATCACGCCCCTGGATCGCGATCAGATCCATCGCCTGATCAACGCCATGGACGACGTGCTGGACCTGTTGCAAGACTCCAGCGAAGTGATGTCCTTGTACGACCTGCAGCACCTGTCCACCGACGTGGTGCGTTTGTCGGAAATCTCGGTTCGTTGCTGCTCGCGCGTTCAGCATGTTCTGACCATGCTGCCCAAGTTGAAAGACGCTGAAGTTGCCGAATCGGTGCTCAAGACCTGCGAAGAGATCGACCAGCTTGAGTCAGACGCTGACCGGGTGATGCGCAGCGCCATGTCGGCGCTCTTTCGTGAAGAGCCCGATACCCGCCAGCTGATCAAGCTCAAGGCCGTGTACGAGCACCTCGAATCCATTTCCGACCGATGCGAGGACGTGGCCAACCTCGTCGAAGGCATCGTGCTCGAGAACTCCTGACCCAGCCCCAAGGCGAGCACCGATGCAAATGGCCCTGTGGGTGGTGGTGATGCTGGTCGTGCTGGCATTGCTGTTTGATTTCATGAACGGCTTTCACGACGCGGCCAACTCGATTGCGACGGTGGTCTCCACGGGTGTGCTCAAGCCTGCTCAGGCGGTGGCCTTCGCCGCTTTTTTCAACGTGGTGGCCATCTTTGTCTTTCAGCTCAAGGTGGCCGCCACCGTGGGCAAGGGCATCGTGGACCCTACCGTGGTCGACCAGTACGTGGTGTTTGGTGCTCTGATTGGTGCCATCGCCTGGAACATCATCACTTGGTGGTATGGCATCCCCTCCAGCAGTTCGCATGCCTTGATTGGTGGCATCGTGGGCGCCACGGTGGCCAAGGCGGGTACCGGGCCTCTGGTGGCGTCGGGTGTGATGAAGACCGTGGCCTTCATCTTTGTCTCGCCAGTGATGGGTTTCTTGTTCGGCTCCTTGCTGATGGTGGCGGTGGCCTGGGTCTGTCGCCGGGTGTCTCCGTCTCGGGTGGACAACATCTTTCGCCGCTTGCAGCTGGTCTCGGCGGGTCTTTATTCCTTGGGGCACGGGGGCAACGATGCACAGAAGACGATCGGCATCATCTGGCTGCTGTTGATCGCGGCGGGCATCACCAACCAGGCCGACAAAATGCCGCCCAGCTGGGTGATCTGGAGCTGCTATATCGCCATTGGCCTGGGCACGCTGTTTGGGGGCTGGCGCATCGTCAAGACCATGGGGCAGCGCATCACCAAGCTCAAGCCGGTGGGTGGTTTCTGCGCCGAAGCGGGCGGTGCGGCCACTCTGTTCTTGGCCACAGGACTGGGCGTACCTGTGTCGACCACACACACCATCACTGGTGCCATTTTTGGCGTGGGATCGGTGCGCAATGCCTCGGCCGTGCGCTGGGGCTTGGCCGGACACATCGTGATGGCCTGGGTGGTGACGATTCCCGCCACCGCCTTCATCGCGGCCGTGTTTTACGGCGTCGGACGATTGTTGTTCTGAGCCTGTTCGCTTTCTAGCTGCCATTCAAAGAACTTCTGGCCGCCAAAAGCGATGGTGCCCATCAAGGTGGATCCACCCAGCAGCAGGGCCGTGACGGCGGCCATCACAGGCCCCCAGCCAGTAGCGGTGGTGGCCTGACCGGGGTTGTGCTGCTGGTCCCAGCGTTCGTCGGGCGTCAAGGCGTAGACGATGGCCGTGAGCATAGCCACTGAAATCATCAGGCCCAAAAAGGGGATCAGCAGCCAGGCCAGGTGGTCGTCCTGGCCCAGGGCCCGCATGCGCATCACACCCACGAAACCAGCGGCGCTGGGCCAAGGGTGTAGCCAGGCCCAGCGGTCCTTCAACCCATACAGGTACATGCGGTGCAAGCCCAGCACCCCGAGCAGCAAAGCCAGCCAGGCAGCCAGGGTTTTAGAACGGTAGTGCGTGTTTTCAGCCGTGGACACAGGACAAGTCTTTCGCGCCGGCGCGCAGCCGGTTTACAATGCTAGGTTTTCGACGCTGGCTTTGCAGTGGCAGCATGGTTGTGGCAACACGGCCGTGGTTTCACCCAAGGCGTATCTACGGTGTTGACAGCGGTCGGCAGTGAGTTAAAGGTTCTTTGAACTTCAAAACCACCGTCGGCCACCACGATAGCCTGTCCGGTGTGTCCCCGCGGCAAGGCCATCACCCCATCGATTTCCAAGGAATTTCATCATGGTCGTGATCCGACTGGCTCGTGGCGGCGCCAAGAAGCGCCCGTTTTACAACATCGTGGTTGCCGACGCGCGTGAGCGTCGTGACGGCCGTTTCATTGAACGCGTGGGCTTTTACAACCCAGTCGCTGCGGGTGCCGAACAGCCCCTGCGCGTGGCGCTGGACCGCGTGACGCACTGGACCGGCCAGGGTGCCCAGATGTCGCCGACCGTGGCGCGTTTGGTCGACCAAGCCAAGAAGGCGGCCTGATTCTGGCCTCGGGGTTGCAGCTGTTGTTGCAGCAATGACCCCGGCTGAATCCTTGCCGGACGACGCGGTCGAAGTTGGCCGCGTCCTGGGCGCCTGGGGGGTCAAGGGCGGCATCAAGGTGAAAGCCTTTGCCGCTGACCCGCAGGCGCTTTTTTCCACCAAGCGCTGGTTTGTTCAACCGCCGCTGGAGCCTAAGCCCTTGGTGGCTGGCATCACCAAGTGGCCAACGCTCTTGCGGGTGGTCCAAGCCCGAGAGCAAGGCGACGGCGTGGTGGCCACCGTGCAGGAAATCGAAGACCGCGACGCGGCCGAGGCCCTCAAGGGTGCCCGCTTGTTTGTGGCGCGAACCAGTTTCCCTACGCCCTCGGAGGGCGAGTACTACTGGGTTGACCTGATCGGCTTGACCGTGCTGAACCGAGCGGAGCAAACGCTGGGCACCGTGGTGGGCTTGATCGAGACCGGGCCGCACTGCGTGCTGCGCATCCAGGCCGATGACGCAGCAACGCCTGAGTGTCTGGTGCCTTTTGTCGCGGCCTACGTGGACGCTGTTGACATGACCGGGCGGCGCATCACCGTCGACTGGGAAACCGACTACTGAATCAGGCGCGGCACATGCGCTTTGACGTGGTCACGCTCTTTCCGGAGCTATTCACCCCCCACCTGTCGCAAGGCATCACCCGCCGCGCTTTTGAATCGCGTCAGGTAGACGTGCGCCTGTGGTCGCCGCGCGACTACGCTCACGACGCCTACCGGCGCGTTGACGACCGGCCCTACGGTGGTGGCCCGGGCATGGTGATGCTGGCCGAGCCCTTGATGCGGACCTTGAGCGCGGTGGCCAGCGAGCGCGGTGAGCCGCAAATGCAGGTGATTCACTTCACACCCACAGGGCAGCCCATGAACCAGGCACTGTTGCAGCGCTTGGCCCAGGGCCCTGGCGCCGTTCTGCTGTGCGGCCGCTATGAAGGCATTGACCAACGCTTCATCGACGCCCACGTGACGCAAGAAATCAGCCTGGGCGACTTTGTCTTGTCGGGCGGCGAACTTCCCGCCTTGGCCTTGCTCGACGGTGTGGCGCGCTTGCAGCCTGGCGTGCTGACGGCCCCTTCCCACGAGCAGGACAGTTTTTCGGACGGCCTGCTCGATTGCCCGCACTTCAGCCGACCCGAAAAACTGGCGGTTGACGACCAAACGGTGGAGGTGCCCGCGGTGCTGCTGTCGGGTCACCACGAACAGATTGCACGCTGGCGGCGCGACCAATCGCTGGCCATCACGGCGCAGCGGCGCCCCGACCTGATCGTGGCGGCGCGCCTTGCAGGCCGATTGACCAAGGCCGACGAGCAGACCTTGGCCCGGCTCGGGCTATAATCAAAAGCTTTTCGATCCTCTGCCGGGCGGCACAGACTCCTGTTCCAACAACTAAAGCCCGCGACATGATCGCTCGGAGAACCTTTTGAACCTCATCGCTACCCTCGAGCAGGAAGAGATCACCCGTCTCAACCGCAGCATTCCGGCCTTTGCGCCCGGTGACACGGTCATCGTCAGCGTCAACGTGGTTGAAGGCACGCGCAAGCGCGTGCAGGCCTACGAAGGCGTGGTCATCGCCAAGCGCAACCGCGGCCTCAACAGCAGCTTCATCGTGCGCAAAATCTCCAACGGCGAAGGTGTGGAGCGCACGTTCCAGTCCTACAGCCCGCTGATCGCCAGCATCGAAGTCAAGCGCCGCGGCGATGTCCGCCGTGCCAAGCTGTACTACCTGCGTCAGCGCAGCGGCAAGTCAGCCCGGATCAAAGAGAAGCTGGCCTGACGCAGTCAGGCTACCGGCGCAGCCGGCCTGCGCGCAGCGCAGAAACAGCGGACGGCGCAAGCCAGAAGCTGGCCTGACGCAGTCAGGCCACCGGCGAAGCCGGCCTGCGCGATGCGCAGGAACAGCGGACGGCGCAAGCCAGAAGCTGGCCTGACCTGGTCAGGCCACTGGCGCAGCACAGAAACAGCAGACGGCGAGAGTCAGAAGCTGTCTTGATCCTGTTGGTTGCCAGTGAACCGCAAAGCCGCCCTTGGGCGGCTTTGTTCATGGGCACTTCATTCAATCCACTGCCGCAACCATGACACCGCCGCGCATCAAAGACCCCAAGGCCTTTCCAGTGGCCGGCGTCGACTCACATCTGCCCGCACTGTCAGCGCAGCAGCTCAGCGCGCCAGCGTTGCGCCAGCGCTTTGCTCTGCAGCGTGACTGGCGACCTGAGCATGCCGGTGACGGAGAACGATTCAGGCATGTTCGCGAACCGGCCTACGCCGCGGTGCTGGTTCCTTTGGTCCAGCGCCCCTCAGGTCTTCACGTGCTCCTGACCCAGCGCACCGACCACCTGCACGACCACGCTGGCCAGATCAGCTTCCCGGGCGGCCGCACCGAGCCCGAAGATGGCAGCGCCGAAGCCACCGCATTGAGAGAGGCCGAAGAAGAAGTCGGGCTGGCCCATGAACACGTGCAGGTGATCGGCCGCATGCCCATCTACACCACGGTGACCAACTTCGTGGTCACGCCCGTTGTGGCCTTGGTCGAACCACACTTCACCTTGAACCTGGACACTTTTGAAGTGGCCGAGGCTTTCGAAGTGCCTTTGGTTTTTTTGATGAACCCGGCCAACCACCGTCGCCACGTGGTGCCGATCGAAGGTGGCGAGCGCCACTTTTTGTCGATGCCTTGGCAGGGCCAGGGCCCGAGTTCAGAAGCCCGCGAGTACTTCATCTGGGGTGCTACCGCAGCCATGTTGCGCAACCTCTACCGATTCCTGGCCGACTGACGCTCTATCATCGGCCGCGATGAGTTTCTTCGCCGTCCTGTTTGCCTTGCTGATCGAGCAGCTCAAGCCGCTGCCGCGCGAGAACTGGGTGCACGATACCCTGATGTCCTGGGTGCGCTGGACCGGCCAGAACTTTGATGCTGGCGAGAAGCACCACACGCGGGTGGTGTGGGCGGTGTCGGTGCTGGGCCCGGCGCTGTTGGCGGGCGCGATCTACCTGCTGCTGCGCCACTACAGCCTGTTGATGGCCCTGGCCTTTGACGTGCTGGTGCTGTATTTGACGCTGGGCTTTCGCCAGTTCAGCCACTTCTTCACCGACATCCGTGACGCGCTGGAGCGGGGTGACGAGGCCCAGGCACGTCAACTGTTGGGCGAATGGCGCCACCTGGACGCCAGCGAGCTGCCGCGCACCGAGGTGCTGCGCCACGTGATCGAGCACGCCTTGCTGGCGGCGCACCGCCACGTGTTTGGCGTGTTCTTCTGGTTTGTGGTCTTGTCGGCGTTGGGCCTGGGGCCGATGGGCGCGGTGCTGTACCGCATGGCCGAGTTCTCGGCGCGCTACTGGGGTTACCGGCAGCGCACGCTGGACGCACCCACCCACACCGACCTGCAGCAACTGTCACGCCGGATCTTCAGTTGGATTGATCACCTTCCCGCACGCCTGACGGCCTTTGGTTTTGCAGTGGTGGGCAATTTCGAAGAAGCGGTGGCGGGTTGGCGGCGCGACTCTGCGCTGTGGATGCATGCCAACGAAGGCATCATCCTGGCCGCCGCAGCTGGCGCGCTGGGGGTGCAGCTGGGCGGTGCGGCAGCACCCGGCGTCACGCCCGACCGTTCCAAGACCTTCACGGCCGGCGGTGACGCCGGTGTGGCCGAAGCCCAGGGCGCAACAGCGGGCCTGCCGGCCCAGACAGCCCATCTGCAAAGCGTGGTGGGCCTGGTGTGGCGTTCGGTGGTGCTGTGGATGCTGCTGGTGGCGCTGCTGACGCTGGCCAACATCCTGGGTTGAACCCTGAAGCGCTTACCAGCGCTTGCTCGACAGCTCGTCGTACAGCGATTCGTAGATGCGCTGCCGGGACACGGTGATTTCGCCGCGCTCCATGGCCGCACGCACGCCACAGCCGGGCTCGTGGCGGTGGCTGCAGTTGTGAAACTTGCAGTCGCCCATCGCGGCGGCGAAGTCGGGCATCAGGCCGGCCAGATCTTCGGGCTTGACCTGGCGCAGGCCAAACTCTTGAAAGCCGGGTGAGTCGATCAAGGCGCCCTGCCGATCCTGGTCCAGCCAGTACCAGGTGGTGGTGGTGGTGGTGTGTCGGCCGGCTTGAAGCGCCTGCGATATCTCGCCCACCTGCGCGGCTGCTTGCGGCACCAGCAAGTTGATCAGCGTGCTTTTGCCCATGCCGCTGGGGCCCAACACCAGCGTCACGCGCCCCTTCAGGTGCTGCGCCAGCGTTGCTTTGGCAGCCTCGGGTTCGGTCTTGAGAGCCAGTTCAATGACCGTCGACCCCATGGCTACATAGGGTGCCAAACGGGCGCGCGCAGCCGCGGCAGAGGGCAGATCGGTCTTGTTGAGTCCAATCAGTGTGGGTATGCCCGCTTCGCGCGCGGCCACCAAGGCCCGGGTCAGCTGGGACTCGCTGAACACCGGCTCGCCGGCCACCAGCACCAGCAGCTGGTCCAAGTTGGCAGCAAAAGACTTGGTACGCCATTCGTCCTGGCGAAACAGCAGGTTGCGCCGGGGCTCCAAGTGCTCGATGACACCGCCGTCGCCAGTGGCCTGCCAGCGCACCTGGTCGCCCACGACCAGTTCACTCTTTTTTCCGCGCGGATGGCAATGCACGCGCTGGCCCTCGGGCGTTTCGACCACCACGTGGCGGCCATGGGCGGCCACCACCAGGCCCAAATCCAGGACGACGGCCTGTGTCAAGGCGCGGGGCTGTTCAGCAAGGCGTCGACCTTGGCCGCGCAGATGAAGTCGTTGATCGAGATGCCACCCACCGAGTGGGTGTTGAATCGCACCGTGCAGTGGCTGTAGCTGACCTGCAGATCGGGGTGATGGTCTTCCGCGTGCGCCACCCAGGCCAGTGCGTTCACAAAAGCCATGGTCTGGTGGTAGTTGGCAAAGTCATAGCGCTTTTGAATGGCACTGTCGATCAAGGACCAGCCCGGTGCTTTGGCCAGGTGTTGGTGCACTTGCTCGGCTGGCATGGCCGGTTGGCCTTCCAGGGGCAAGCAGCGTTGTGAGGCAAGTGGGTTCATGGCGCGGTCATCATCAACGGGCGTTCAGGCGGCCGCAGGCGCAGCCAGGGTGGGGCTGGGCAGGGCAGCGAGGCGTTCCGACGCGGGCGGGTGGGAGTAGTAAAAGCGCACGTAGACCGGGTCGGGCGTCAGGGTGGCGGCATTGTCCTCATGCAGCTTGAGCAGGGCATTGGCCAGGTCACGGCCGTCGGACTGCTGGCAGGCATAGGCGTCGGCTTCAAACTCGTGTTGGCGCGAAAAGTGGGCGGTGATTGGCGAGATGAAGAACGTGAAACTGGGCAAGGCCATCATGAACAACACCAGCGCCAAGGCGTCGTTGGGTGCGCTCATGTTGGGCTGCACGCCCAGGCCAACATAAAAGCCGCTCTGGCTGGCCAACCAACCCAGCAGCGCCAAGCCGGCCAGGCTCATGCCAAAGATGCCCAGCATGCGCTTGAGCACGTGGCGGTGCTTGAAGTGGCCCAGTTCATGGGCCAGCACGGCTTCCACCTCGCCCGGGGTCAGGCGTTGCAGCAGCGTGTCGAAAAACACCACGCGCTTGGAAGAGCCCAAGCCCGTGAAGTAGGCGTTGGCGTGGGCCGACCGGCGGCTGCCGTCCATCACAAACAGGCCCTTGGCGGCAAAGCCGCAGCGCTGCATCAAGGCCTGGACGCGTGCTTTCAAGGACTCGTCGGCCAGGGGTTCGAACTTGTTGAAGCGGGGCGCGATCAGCGTGGGATAGATCACCATCAACAGCAGATTGAATGCCACCAGCGCCAGCCAGGCCCACAACCACCACAAGCCCCCGCTGACGCCCATCAACCACAAGACCAAAGCCGCCAGGGGCAAACCGATGACAGCGCCCAGCACGGCGCCCTTGACTTGGTCGGCCAGCCACAGCCCCAGGCTCATGCGGTTGAAGCCAAAACTCTGCTCGATGCGAAAGGTGCTGTACCACTCTAGTGGCAGTTCGATCAGCCCGCCGATCAGCATCACCGCAGCCAACAGCGCCAATTGATAGGCCAGGCTACCCAGGCCAGGCATGACCAGCGCGCGCACCACGGTGTTGAGCGCGTCCAGGCCGCCCAGCAAGGTCCAGCCCAGCAGCACGGCGCCGCCCAAGGCAGCAGTCCACAGCCCAAAGCGACCTTTGGCCAAGGTGTAATCCGCGGCGCGCTGGTGAGCTTCCAGCGTCACGCTGTTGGCAAAGGCGGCAGGCACGGCCGACCGGTGCTGGGCCACATGGCGCATCTGGCGCGTGCTCAGCCAGTACTGGGTGAGCAGCGACAAGAGCAGCGCGCCACAAAAAGCCAAGGTCAAGAGCATCGAATCCATAGGTCGCAAGTGTAGGCTTGGGCCAGAATCGCGGTCTTTCGCACGGGCTTCCCAACATGACCGATACCGCCGTTCCCACCCTGGCCTGCAGCGACCAGAACCTGATCTGGATCGACCTGGAGATGACGGGCCTGTTCCCCGACCAGGACCGCATCATCGAAATCGCCGTGGTGGTGACCGACCCCCAGTTGACGGTGCGGATAGAAGGCCCCGTGTTCGCGGTGCACCAAAGTGACGCCGCCTTGGACGCCATGGACGCCTGGAACAAAGGCACCCACGGCCGCAGCGGCTTGACCGAAAGGGTGCGCCAGTCCCAAGTGGATGAGGCCGGCGCCGAAGCCCAGGTCATCGCTTTCTTGCAGCGCTACGTGCCCAAGGGCAAAAGCCCGATGTGCGGCAACAGCATCTGCCAAGACCGGCGTTTCCTGGCGCGCACCATGCCCACGCTGGAGTCTTTCTTTCACTACCGCAACCTGGACGTCAGCACGCTCAAGGAACTGGCGCGACGCTGGAAGCCAGCCGCCATGGAAGGCTTCAAAAAAGCCCAGGCCCACACCGCGCTGGCCGACATCCACGAGTCGATCGACGAATTGATCCACTACCGCACGCACTTGCTGGCGCTTTGACCGGGTCTGGGCAGGCTCAACACCTGCACAGCAGCGTTGAAGCGACATGCACTTGCTGATCTCCGACCTGAGCGCCTCAACCCTCTCCCATCAGCTGTGGTGCTGCGGTTAAAAACACGGCTCCTGGGGTTTTGCCCTGTTTGTCGGAGCCGTTTCATGTTCAGTCGTCGTATTGCCCTGGCCACACTGTTGTTGGCCACCTGTTGGCCCATGGCCCACGCACAGGCACCCGAGTGGAAGAAAGTTCGGGTCGGTGTGGAGGGCAACTACCCGCCGTTTTCCAAGCTGGGTGCCGACGGCAAGCTGGCCGGTTTTGACATCGACATTGCGCTGGCGGTGTGCCGACAAATCGGCGCTGAGTGCACGCTGGTGCAACAAGAGTGGGACGGCATGATGCCGGCGCTCAACGCCAAGAAGTTCGACATGATCGTGGCGTCGATGACCATCACCGAAGAGCGCAAGAAGGCCGCTGACTTCAGCGACCCTTACTACGACGTGCCTTCGCGTTGGGTGGCCAAAGCAGGTGCGTTCAAGGACGCGTCACCGGCGTCGCTCAAAGGCAAGAAGATCATCGTGCTGCGCAACAGCCCGCGGGCCAAGTTCGTGGCCGACCACCACAAGGACGCCGAAGTTCTGTTGGTCAACAAGGAAACCGACATCTACATGGAACTGGTGGCCGGCCGCGGTGACATCGGCTTTGGTTCTTCGGTGGTGTCCTCAGAGGCTTTCTTGAAAAAGCCCGAAGGCAAGGGCTTTGCGCAGGTGGGCCCCACGGTGCGCTTGGACGGTGGTGGTGGCGGCGTGGGCATCGCGTTTCGCAAGGGCGAAACCGCGCTCCGTGACAAGGTCAACGCGGCGCTGAAGGCCATTCGGGCCGACGGCAGCTACAAGAAACTGGCCGACCAGTACTTCGACTTCGACGTCTCGGGCCCCAACTGATCCAACCAGCAGCGTTGACGCCCGAGCAGCCTATGTTCCACGGATATCTCTCGGCCATTCTGGGCGGTCTGGGCATCACGCTGAGCGTGGCTGCGCTGTCGCTGGCGGTGGCCTGTGTCTTTGGGCTCTTGGGTGCCGTGGCCAAGTTGTCACGCTCAGCTGCGGCGCGTGGTGTGGCCGAGGCCTACACCACGCTGATCCGTGGGCTGCCCGAACTGGTGCTGATGCTCTTCATCTTCTACGGCGGCCAGATTGCGCTCAACCACGTGGCCGAAGCGCAGGGATGGGGCTACATCGACGTGCCGCCTTTTGTGGCCGGCACGCTGACCATCGGTTTCATCTTTGGCGCCTACCTGACGGAGACCTTTCGTGGCGCCATCCTGGCGGTGCCGCGTGGTCAGATGGAAGCGGCACAGGCCTTTGGCATGCACAAAAGTCAAGCGCTGCGGCGTATCTTGGTTCCGCAAATGGTGCGGCATGCCATACCGGGCTTTGCCAACAACTGGCTGGTGATGGTGAAAGCCACGGCGCTGGTGTCCATCATCGGTCTGGACGACATGCTGCACCGGGCCAACATGGCTTCGGCCGCCACGCGCGAGCCGTTCACGTTTTATGTGTTGATCGCGCTGATCTACCTGGCCATCACCACCGTGTCCATTGGACTCTTGTCGCTGCTGGAACGTCGCTTCAGCCTGGGCGTCAAGGCCGTGCGCTTCTGAAACGGGGTTGATGATGGACTGGCAGGTGGTGATGGGCAGTTTGCCCGACTTTGCGCAAGGCCTGAAGGTGTGCCTGGTGCTGCTGGTGATCAGCGTGGCTACCGGCTTTGCCTGCTCGGTGCCGCTGGCCGTGGCGCGCGTATCGGCCAGAAGGTGGCTGTCGTTGCCGGTTTGGCTCTTCACCTACGTTTTTCGGGGTACGCCGCTGCTGGTGCAACTTTTTGTCATCTACTACGGCCTGGCTCAGTTTGAGTGGGTTCGCAACAGCGCCGCCTGGCCTTTGTTGCGCGAAGCCTGGTTTTGCGCATGGCTGGCGTTCTCGCTGAACACCACCGCCTACACCACCGAGATCTTTGCCGGTGCGCTGCGTGCCACGCCGGCGGGTGAACTGGAAGCCGCCAGGGCTTTCGGCTTGAGCGGCTTCAAGCTCTACGCTCGCATCCTCTTGCCCAGCGCCTTGCGTCGCGCACTGCCGCAATACAGCAACGAGGTGGTGGGGATGATGCACGCCACTGCCGTGGCCAGCACCGTCACCTTGGTTGACGTGACCCGTGTGGCACGCGATGTTTATGCCAACCACCTGCTGCCGGTAGAGGCCTTTGGTACCGCAGCCGTGATCTATGCGGTGCTGACTTTCAGCATGGTGGGCCTTTTCCGCTTGGCCGAAGGGCACTACTTGCGCCATTTGGCGGTGCAGCGTCAAGAATCTGCTGCAACGGCCCGCCCGACTTGAGCGGCATGCGCTTTGGCGTCGGGCTTTTCCTCCAGAACAAACACAACATGACATGAAACAGCAAACCATTCCCTTGCTGGCGGCAGTGCCCGGCACACAACACAGCATCACGGCTCTGCACTTTGGCCAGCGAGGGCGCGGCCCCAAGGCCATGATTCAAGCGGCATTGCATGCGGACGAGGTGCCGGCGATTCTGGTGGCGCAGAAGCTGCGCGAGTTGCTCGCAGCGGAAGAAGCGGCGGGACGCGTGCAGGGTGAAGTGGTGTTGGTGCCTTATGCCAACCCGCTGGGTTTGAACCAGGTGGTCCTGGGTCAACACCAGGGGCGTTTCGATTTGCGCGACGGCATCAACTTCAACCGAAACGTGGCCGATCTGACCGAAACCGTGGCCACCGCTCTGCAAGGCCGCTTGGGTGATGACCTGGTGAGCAACACCCTGCTGGTTCGCCAAGCCCTGCGTGAAGCCGCTGCCGCGCTGAAGGCCAAAGACCCGGTCACCAACCTGAAGAACCACTTGCTTCAATTGGCCGTGGACAGCGACATCGTGTTGGACATGCATTGCGACTCGCAGGCCGCCATGCACCTGTACGCGCTGACGCCGCAAGCCGACCTGGCGGTGGAGCTGGGCTGTCTCTTGGGTGCGCAAGCCGTGCTGCTGGCCACCGAGTCTGGTGACTCACCTTTTGACGAGGCTTGCAGCCGCCCCTGGTATCAGTTGCAACAGCGTTTCCCCAACCACCCATTGCCACTGGGGTGCTTCAGCACCACGCTGGAACTGCGTGGTGAAGCCGACACCAGCCACGCACTGGCCGGCCGCGACGCGCAAGCCATTGTCGAATTCCTGCGTCGACGCGGTGTTCTCTCTGGCCCGCTGAGCCCGTTGCCCGCGGCGCAGTGCCAGCCCACGCCGCTGTCGGGCTCTGAGCCCGTCACCGCGCCACGCGCCGGGGTGGTGGTCTTCCACGTGGAACCGGGTGAACGGGTGACCGCTGGCCAGGTGGTCGCCGACCTGGTGGACGCGGACACGGGTGAAGTGGTGCCCGTCCGTGCCGCCTCCAGCGGTATTCTGTATGCCCGTGTGGCCACCCGCTGGGCGCCATACGGCAAGCGCCTGGCCAAGATTGCCGGCACCACGCTGGCGCGCACCGGCAAACTGTTGAGCCCATGATGTCCGCCCAAGCCCCCACCTGGCTCTTGGAAGCCGAGAACATCAGCAAGCGCTTTGGCCAGAACGAAGTTCTGCGCGGCGTCAGCGTTCGGGCGCGCCAAGGTGATGTGATTTCGATGATTGGCGCCAGCGGCTCTGGCAAGAGCACCTTCTTGCGCTGCCTGAACCTGCTGGAGCAGCCGCATGGCGGTCGCATTGCGGTGCAGGGTGAAGACCTGCAACTGGTGGCCGATTGGGACGGGTCTTTGAAAGCCCAGAGCCCGCAGCAGCTGCAGCGGCTGCGCTCGCGCGTGGCCATGGTCTTTCAGCATTTCAACCTGTGGGCACACATGACGGCGCTGGAAAACGTCATCGAAGCGCCCATTCAAGTCTTGGGCTTGGCCCGCGACGAAGCCCTTGCCCGCGCCGAGCGTTACCTGCAACGGGTGGGCGTTTCGCACCGCATGAATGCCTACCCAGCCCACCTGTCGGGTGGCGAACAGCAGCGTGTGGCCATCGCCCGCGCACTGGCCATGGAGCCCCAGGTCATGCTGTTCGACGAGCCCACCTCGGCACTCGACCCCGAGTTGGTGGGCGAGGTGCTGCGCGTGATGCGCTCGGTGGCTGAGGAAGGCCGCACCATGATCGTGGTGACCCACGAAATGAGCTTTGCCCGAGAGGTCAGCAACCACGTGGTGTTCTTGCACCAGGGTCGCATCGAAGAAGAGGGCGATCCGCGCGAGGTGCTGGCTCGCCCGCAGACCGCTCGGCTGCAGGGTTTTCTGGCCAATTCACTGAAGTAGGGCGCCCGCCGCGCCGGCCACTGTCATCAGCCTGACTTGCAGGCTGCCTACACTAGGGCGATGACCGAAGACGCCAGGCTGGAGGAGCCCGCACCCAGTGCCGCAGGTTCGGCTGCGCCTGCGCTGGTGCTGCTCAACCGCGAACGCGCCATCCTGCAGTTCAACCGCCGTGTGCTGGAGCAAGCCCGGCGCCAGGACGTGCCGCTGCTGGAGCGCTTGCGCTATGTCACCATCGTCAGCTCCAACCTCGATGAATTTTTTGAGGTCAGGGTGGCCGACATCATCGAAGCCACGCGACAGCCGGCCTCGGGCACCACCCGCAACGACTTGGCAGCGGTGGCCCAGGCCGCGCACGAGATCATTGACGAGCAGTACGCGCTCTTCAACGACGTGGTCATGCCAGCCTTGCAGCGCCAGGGCATCGTGGTGTTGAACCACGCCGAACGCGACGAAAAACAGCGGCAATGGGTGGAGCGCTTCTTCGAGACCCAGGTGCGCCCCTTGCTGGTGCCCGTCAGTCTGGACCCCAACCATCCCTTCCCCTTGGTGGCCAACAAGTCCCTGAACTTCATCGCCCGCCTGGGTGGGCGCGACGCCTTTGGACGCGAGAACCAGATTGCCATCGTCAAGGTGCCGCGCGTCTTGCCACGGGTGATTCGTCTGCCCGACAAGCTGTGCGGGGGGCGGCAGGGCTTTGTGCTGCTGACCAGTGTCATCCGCGCCCACCTGGCCGAGCTCTTTCCGGGCCGGGTGGTGGAGTCGTTTTCGCAGTTTCGCGTCACCCGCGATTCCGATCTGGATGTCGACGAAGACGACGTTACCAACCTGCGCCAGGCGCTGCGCACGGGGCTGTCCACGCGGCACTTTGGGCAGGCCATTCGCCTGGAGGTGGTCAACACCTGCCCGGCCGCTTTGTCGGACTTTTTGTTGGAGCAATTCGGGCTGCCGGATGTGGCGTTGTACCGCGTCAACGGCCCCGTGAACCTGGTGCGTCTGAACCAGTTGATTGACCAGGCGCAGGGCCGCGATCTTCACTTCGAGCCCTATGAACCCTCGTGGCCGGAAGACAGCTTGCCTCGCGCCCAGTCGATTTTTGCCCGTCTGCGCGAAGGCGACGTCTTGCTGCACCACCCCTTCCAGAGCTTTGAGCCCGTGGTGCAATTTCTGCGCGAGGCGGTGCTGGACCCCGACGTGCTGGCCATCAAGCAGACCGTTTACCGAACCGGCGCACAGAGCGTGCTGATGGACCTGCTGATGGAAGCTGCGCGCCGCGGCAAGGAAGTGTTGGCCGTGGTTGAGTTGAAGGCCCGCTTTGACGAAGAGGCCAACATCAACTGGGCCGAGCGCCTGGAGGCGGTGGGTGCCCAGGTGGTCTACGGTGTGATGGGGCTCAAGACCCACGCCAAGCTGCTGCTGGTGACCCGACGCGAAGGTGTGCGGCTGCGCCGTTACCTGCACCTGAGCACCGGCAACTACAACCCCAAGACGTCGCGCCTGTACACCGACATGGGCATGCTCACCGCCGATGCCGGCATGACGGCCGAAGCCGACGCGGTGTTTTTGCAGTTGGCCAGCCAGACCAAAGCGCGCGCGCCGGCTCACTTGGTCACCGCACCCTTTGTGCTGCACAAGCGCATGGTGCGCCACATCGACCAGGTGGCCCAGGCGGCCCGCGCTGGCAAGGCCGCGCGCATCGTGGCCAAGGTCAATGCACTGACCGATCCGGCCCTGATCGCAGCCTTGGTGGCGGCGTCTCAAGCGGGGGCGAAGATCGACCTCATCGTGCGCGGCGCCTGCATGCTGCCGCCAGGCGTGCCAGGCTTGACCGACAACATCCGCGTGCGCTCGGTGGTGGGGCGCTTCCTGGAGCATTCGCGCATCCTCTACTTCGCTTGGGGCGATGGCGACGACGAGCAGGCGCTGTACCTGAGCAGCGCCGACTGGATGAGCCGCAACATGTTCCGCCGCGTCGAAGTGGCCTGGCCGGTGCGCGACAAGGCCTTGCGCCAGCGTGTCATCGACGAAGGTTTGATGCCCTACCTGTTTGATGAAGCCGACGCCTGGCGCATGGCGTCTGATGGCAGCTACCAGCGCGTGGCACAGACCGGTGTCAGCGCACAGCAGGCGCTGGCCCATCGCTACCGCCAGCGCTGAAACCTGCAAGGGACAAACCGTCATGGACCTGATCCTGTGGCGCCACGCTGAGGCCCTGGAGATGCGCGAGGTGCAGGACGACCTGGACCGCGCCTTGACCCCCAAAGGCGAGCGCCAGGCCCAGCGCATGGCCGACTGGTTGAACCGCCAGCTACCGGCCAGCACCCGGGTGCTGGCCAGTCCGGCGCGTCGAGCCCAGCAAACGGCCGCCGCGCTGGACCGCAAGTTCAAGACCGTGCCCGACTTGGGCCCTTTGTCGGTGGTCGAGTCGCTGTTGCATGTGGTGCGCTGGCCCGATGCCCGCGAGCCCGTGCTGGTGGTGGGCCATCAGCCGGTGCTGGGGCTGACGGCGGCCTACTTGCTGGCCGGCCAGCCCGATCCTTGGGCCGTGCGCAAAGGCGCCGTTTGGTGGCTGCGGGCCCGCGAGCGCGAAGGCAGCTTTCAGGTTGTCTTGCATGCGGTGGTATCGCCTGAGCTGGTTTGACGGCTTGCTGCGAGCAGCGTTGCCAGCGCCGGTGCGGGCGGCAGGCTCTACACCGAGTTGCGTTCGGTCGCATGAATTCCGGCCGGCGAGTCATGTCGGCTAGCGGCGCATAGCAGCTGTACGAGGGCGAGCCTATCTTTGCTCCAACCCTGGTGGCGCGCGCTGCAACGGACATCAACGCCAGGTGGCTCGCGGCAGGTGGTGCCCTGTGGGGGCTCATTGTGGGTCGCCGAGGAGCGCAGCGGGATGGGCGGCGCGCTGCAGGCGCGCATCAAGAACTGACTTGCCGCAGCCTGTTTGAGCGTAACGAACGCAGTGAGTGCAGCGAGTTCTGCGGCACGCCCATCACGCGAGCACCGCAGGGTAGTCGGCGAAGCCGACCGACACAGCATGAGCCCCCACAGGGCACCGCCTGCCGCGACGCGCTGCTGCCCGCCCGCCGAACGACTGCTATGTGCCGTCAGCTGTCTTATCCAACCCCGGCCTCCCATGTAAAAGCACGCCAAGTGGTACTCGGCCAGCCACCCGGCTGAGTCGGCAAGGCCTAGATGGGCAGGGTCAGCCGCAATGGCCCGCTGCGTGCCCAGGTCGCTGCTTCTTCTTGCAGCAGGAACAAGGTCCGCGGATGCGACTCGGCCCAGGCTTTGCTGAAGCTGAGTTGGGCCTCGCGCTGGCGGGCACGCAAGCTCAAGGCTTTGGCGTCCACCAATCCGCGGCCGTGGCACTTGATCGCTGCCAAGCGCAGGCAAAGCATTTGCCAGGCAAAGGTCTCGCTGGCCATTTGCGGCTCTACCTTGCGCAGGCCGCCGCGTTGGCCCAGCACCAGGTCGGCCACGCGGCGTTGCTGGCTTTGCGAAAACCCGGCGGCATCCACGTGGGCCAGAAGGTAGGCGCTGTGGCGGTGGTGGTCGTGGTGCGAGACCATCTGCCCCATCTCGTGCAGCGCACAGGCCCAGACCAGTTCGCGGCGGGTTTCGGCTTCGGCGTCGGGCAGGCTGGCGTCAAAGAGCGCCAGGGCCACCGAGGTCACGCGCTCGGCCTGCGCAGTGTCGACCCGGAAGCGCTGCTGCAGTTCTTGCACCGATTGGTCGCGGATGTCCACCGGCCGGGCCGTTTGCAAGGCCAGCAGCCGTTCGTGCAGATCAACGATGACACCTTGGCGCAAGGCGCCCTTGGCAGGCTTCAGGCTGCTGATGTCGAAGTGCGTGGCCAGGGTGTAGAGGATGGCCAGACCGCCTGGCAGCACGGCGCGGCGGTCGGCCTTCAGGCCCGGCAGGTTGATGCGGTCGATGTGGCCGGCTTCCAGGCAACGTTCCATACACCAGCGCAGGGCCTGTGGGGTGATGTCGCCGTCGGTCAAGCCATTGGCCTGCAGCAGTTGCGACACCGCGCCAGCGGTTCCCGATGAGCCCAGTGCGTGGGTCCATTTACCGCGCGCAAAAGGCTGTAGTCCTTCTTCCAGCTCGGCGCCTGCAGCCACCTGGGCCGAGCGGAAAGCTTCGCGGGTGATGCGGCCACCTTCAAAGAAGCGCATCGACAGGCTGACGCAGCCCACGCCAAAGGACTCGGCGACCAGGGGCGTTCGCCCAAGGCCCAGGATCAGCTCGGTCGAACGGCCGCCGATATCGACGACCAGTCGGGTGTCTGAGCTCGGTTGCAGGTGGTTGACGCCTGCGTAGATCAGCCGTGCTTCTTCACGGCCGGAAATGACCTCGATGGGGAAGCCCAGCGCTTCTTGCGCTCGCAGCAGGAAGGCATTGCGGTTGCGCGCCTCGCGCAAGGTCTGGGTGGCCACCGCACGCACTTGGCCTGGCGCAAAACCCGACAGGCGGCTGGAGAACCGCCGCAGGCAGGCCAGGCCACGCTGGGTGGCGTCTTCGGTCAGCATGCCGTTGGCGTCCAGCCCGGCACCCAGGCGCACAGTCTCCTTCACATAGTCCACACGTCGATACTGGCCGTGCGGCATCGCGCCCAGCTCCAGGCGGAAGCTGTTCGAGCCCATGTCGATGGCGGCCAATGGGCCAGTCGGGTTCACTCGGGTATCCATGCGGGGATCGTACCCGGCACAGGTTTCAATCTTCGGTCATCGAAGGCTTCGGAACGTCTCCCGATGTCGGCAGACGGCCCAGGCTTGGCCCAGCTATCGGAGCCGGACTGTTGCGCCCACCGTCGCCAGCGTCGCGATGGGCTTGACAGCTTCTGTACGATTGAAGGTCACGGGTTGGCTCTTTGCCAGCCCGTCGTCACGATGACCCTGACCTATATTGTTCTGGCCACCCTTGCCGGTGGTGTGCTTTCGGTGCTGCTGGCAGCGCTTCTCACGGTGTCCTTGCTCGGCCGCTTGGTCAAGCACCTGGTCAGCTTGTCAGCGGGCGTGCTGCTGGGCACCGCTTTGCTGCATGTGCTGCCCGAGGCCTTTGAAAGCAAGACTGAGCCGCAATTGCTCTTTGGAGCTTTGCTGGCGGGCCTGCTGTTTTTCTGGTTGCTGGAAAAATTTGAGCTCTATCGCCACGTGCATCACCACGAAGGCGATGGTCACGACCACCACCACCACTTTGACGCCCAGCAGGCCGGGCGTGGCGGGCTGAGCATTCTGGTGGGCGATGGCATCCACAACTTCTGCGACGGGGTCATCATCGCCGCCGCTTTCCTGGCCGACCCGACGCTGGGCTGGGTGACAGCCGCAGCCGTGGTGGCACACGAAATCCCGCAGGAGGCCGGTGACTACATCGTGCTGCTCAACGCCGGTTTTTCACGCGCCAAGGCGCTGCTCTACAACGTGTTGTCGGGCCTGGCGGCCGTGGCCGGCGGTGTGGCCGGCTACTACCTGGTGGGCCCGTGGGCCGAGGTTTTGCCCTTCTTGCTGGTGGTGGCTGCCAGCAGCTTCATCTACGTGGCGGTGGCCGATCTGCTGCCGCAATTGCAGCAACGCCTGAGCTGGCGTGACACGCTGTCGCAGCTGCTTTGGCTGGGCGCTGGCTTGGGCTTGGTGATGGTCGCGCGAGCCTTCCTGGAAGGCTGGCACGCCCACTGAGGCAACCTGCCAGGCTCAGCGCAAAACCAGGACGGGCAGCGTGCTGTGGGTCAGGACCTTCTGGGTTTCACTGCCCAGCAGCAGTGCACTGACACCGCGACGGCCGTGAGATGCCATCACCACCAGATCGCAGGCCTGGGCCTTGGCGTGATCCAGGATGGCCTCCCAGGCGTGGGTGCTCTCCACGGTCGCACCCTGGCAGGGCACCCCGGCAGCCTTGGCGGCTTCCAGCACGGCCTTGACCCGCGCTGAGGCCACCCGCTGCTGGGCGTCGAAGAACTCTTGTGGCGGCACCGGTTGCATCTCGGAAATGGCGCTGTAGGGGAACGGCTCCATCACCGCCAGGGTGAAGATCTCTGCGTTGCACAGCTTGGCCAGGCCGATGGCCGACTGCAGGGCCTTGGCGGTCAGGTCCGAGCCGTCGGTGGGGAACAGGATGCGCTTGTACATGGTCACTCCTCGGGTTGAAGGAAACTGCCCTTGTCAGACAGCGCCTTGAGGCGAAGTGTTCCCCTCTGCGGCGCCGGCACCTTGATCAGCGTCAACTGCAGGTGCCGCCGTGCTCAAACGGTGTGTGCCTGCGGCGGTGCCTGGCTCGGTGCCTCAGCCTGTTCTTCAACCCTTGGCGACGGGCCTTGACGGGTCGCTGCACCACTCGCTCCAAGATCCGCCATACAGCACGCCCGGAGGCAGCCCGGCATGTGCCATGGCCAGCAGGTTGTGGCAGGCAGTGACACCGGAGCCGCATTGGTGGACCACTTCACCCTGATCAGCCCATGCGACAAAGGACTGCCGCAATTCGGTCGCTGACTTGAAGCGGCCGTCCGGGGCCAGGTTGTTCCTGAAGAAATGACAGTGGGCGCCAGGAATGTGGCCGGCCACCGGGTCCAAGGGCTCGACTTCGCCGCGGAAGCGTTCGGGGGCTCGGGCGTCCAGCACGGTGAGCTGGCCCAGGCGGGCCAGCAGTTCAGCGGCCTCCACGGTGGGCATGCCAGCCGACTGGGCCGGGTAGGGTGGTTGTGCCCCTACGCTGGCTGGCGTGGTCACCATGGCCCCGCCCTGGGCCAGCCAAGCCGCGCGCCCGCCGTCCAACACGGCCACGTCGCTGTGGCCCAGCCACTTCAACATCCACCATGCGCGAGCGGCGTAGACACCGCCTTGGTCGTCGTAGCAAACCACGGGAGTGCCACGTGCGACGCCCCATTCACCAACCCGCCTGGCCCACACGTCGCGGCTGGGCAGCGGGTGACGCCCGTTGCGGCCGGTCTTGAACGCCGACAGATCCCGGTCCAGGTGCACGTAGCGTGCCGCGGGCAAATGGGCGGCGGCGTAGGCGCGCTCGCCAGCCGCGGTGTCGGCCAGGTCAAAGCCGCAGTCCAGAACAACCAGAGGTGTGCCAGCGGTCAATTCAGCTTGTACCTGCGCGGCAGAAATCAGGGTCTTGTGCAGCATGGGGATCAGGCGTCGGTGGGTGAAGAGATGGAAGCGTGGGGTCGCGGTTGGAGCAAGGTCGCAGTCACGCCCGCGGCAATGATCAGCACCATGCCTGCCAGCGCCAGCCAGGTCAATGTTTCATCGAAAAACACCAGGCCCAGCAGCGAAGAAAAGACAATGCCCAGGTACTGCAGGGCCGCGATGCCCAGTGTGACGCCCGTGCCATAGGCGCGGGTGATCATCCATTGCGCCGCCGTGGCCAAGACCCCGATGGAAACCAGAAGGCCGAGGCCGCGCCAGGTGTGCGAGTGCAGCCCGCCTTGCGCCAGGGCGATGACCGCACCAAAGACCACACTGCTGAGCGAAAAATAGAGCACCACGCGCTCCCCTGGCTCGCCCAGCCGGCCCAGCGCGGTGACCTGCAAGTACGCCATGGCCGCAATCAGCCCCGAGGCCAGACCCGTCAGCCCGTACCAGAGCTGGTCATGCGCCAGGGTGGGGCGCAAGACCAGGGCCACTCCCACAAAGCCGGCCAACACCGCCGCCACCAAGCGGCCGTCCAGGCCGGCACCTGCGCTCTTGGCAGGCGCCAGCAGCACAGTTCCGCCCAACAAGAACAAGGCGATCCAGACCGAAGACATGTAGTTCAAGGTCATCGCGGTGGCCAGTGGCAAGCCGCCAATGGCGATGAACCACAGGCACAGCGCTGACGAACCGGTGACGCTGCGCCAGAAGTGGGCAGCCGGATAGCGGGTACGCCAGCTGATGCCTTTGCTGCGCATCCAGGGCCACAGCAAAGCCACGCCGATCAGCGAGCGATAGAACACGATCTCGCCAGCGCTGTAGTGGTCGGAAGCCGCCTTCACCGCAGCCCCCATCACGGCAAAGAGCAGCGCCGCTACCACCATCAGCCCGGGCGCGTTCATGTGCAAGCCCACCAGCGGCCGGCGCTCAAGCGCCAGGGCGTCCTTGGGGTCAACGGGCCTCGCTGCCGGGCTGATCGTGTGGGCCCGGCATCCCCATGGCCGTGCGGTACCACTCGTGGAACTGCTGCATGCCGTCTTCCATGGGGCTTTGGTAGGGACCGGCGTCATCCTCTCCGCGCAGCATCAAGGCCTGGCGACCCGCGTCCATGCGCAGGGCGATCTCATCGTCTTCCACACAGGTTTCCATGTAAGCGGCTTGCTGTGCCTGCACCAGGTCGGGTTCAAACGCGGCAACCTCTTCGGGATAGAAAAACTCCACCAGGTTCAGGGTTTTGCGTGGCCCACGGGGAAAGAGCGTGGACACCACCAGCACCTGCGGGTACCACTCCACCATCACCGTGGGGTAGCAGGTCAGCCAGATGGCACCTTGCGCGGGGGCCTTGCCACCACTGAAGCGCATCACTTCCTGCTGCCAACGCTGGTAGTTGGGTGTGCCTGCCTTGGCCAAAGCCTGGTTGACACCCACGGTTTGCACCGAGTGGTGGCGGCCGAACTCCCAGCGCAGGTCTTCGCAGGTGACAAATTGACCCAAGCCCGGGTGAAAAGGGCCCACGTGGTAGTCCTCCAGATAGACCTCGATGAAGGTCTTCCAGTTGTAGTCACACTCGTGCAGGTGGGCGCGCCCATAGACGTAGCCACTGAAATCGAGCTGGGCGGCTGAGGTGGAGGCGCCCAACTCGGAGGACACATCGCGTCCGTTGTTCTCGAACAACAGGCCGTTCCAGTTCTGAACGGGGTAATTGCGCAGGTTCAGGCACGGGTCCTGCTCAAAGTGCGGGGCGCCCACCAACTGACCATGCAGGTCGTAGGTCCAGCGGTGCAAGGGGCAGACGATGTTGGACTGCGTCTGGCCCCTACCGGTCAGCATGATGGCCTGGCGGTGGCGGCACACGTTGGACACCAATTCCACGCCCTTGGCGGTACGCACCAGGGCCCGGCCTTCGGCTTCTTGTGGCAACGCCAAATAGTCGCCCACCCCCGGCACGGCCAATTCGTGCCCGAGGTAGCGGGGAGATTGCTGAAAGATAAGGGCCTGTTCGCGCTGGAACAGTTCCTCGTCAAAGTAGCTGGTAACCGAGAGCTGGGAACGACTGCGTTCCAGGGATTCGAGACTGAGACTCAGGTCCGACATGATCCGATCGGATCCTCCTTGGCAAAGGACATTCAACGAACCCTGGTTGGCTGCCGGCCGACCAGGCGCTGCCCAGGCATGACGGCGCTGCGAGCTCCTGTCCGTCACAGGAGTGCAGCGGCCGGGATTCTAGCGGGGGGGGGGCGGTCTCGGGTCAGCCCAGGCACAGGGCTGAGGCGAACCACGAACTTGGGGCTGGGGCGCTGCTTGGCCACTTGCTTAGAATCCCCGTTAGATTTCATCTTCCGAAATGGCCCGCAGCGCAGCTACCCCTTCCCAAGTGCCCTCCAGCTATGAACAAGCCCTGTCCGAGCTGGACCGATTGGTTCAGCAGATGGAGGGAGGCCAGTTGCCGCTGGACCAACTGCTGGACGGCTACCGCCGTGGCGCCGAGTTGTTGGCGTTTTGCCGTGCCCGCCTGCAAGCGGTAGAAGAGCAAGTGCGTCTGTTGGACGACGGTGCGCTCAAGCCGTGGAATCCCGCATGAACGCGGCGCTGGCCGACAACTGGGCGCGCCAGGAGCTGGAAGCGGTCGAACGGGCTCTCGAAGACTGGGTGCCGGGCAACGCGCCTGCGGGGCTGGGCGACGCCATGCGCTATGGTGTCTTGGACGGCGGCAAGCGGCTGCGCCCCTTGTTGGTGCTGGCGGCCTGTCACGCGGTGGGCGGTGAGCGCCACCATGCCCTGCGCGCGGGCGTGGCTGTAGAGCTTATCCATGCCTATTCCTTGGTGCACGACGACATGCCCTGCATGGACAACGACGTGTTGCGCCGCGGCAAACCGACGGTGCACGTGAAGTACGGCCAAGCGCAGGCCATGCTCGCAGGCGACGCTATGCAGGCCCTGGCATTTGAAATCCTGACGCCCGATGAAGGCATGCCGGTGGCCTTGCAGGCGCGGCTGACGAGCCTTTTGGCGCGTTCAGCCGGTCACGCTGGCATGGCCGGCGGGCAAGCCATTGATCTGGCCAGCATCGGTTGCGGATTGACCGAAGAACAGCTGCGCGACATGCACCGACGCAAGACGGGCGCCTTGCTGCAGGCCAGCGTGATGATGGGTGCGGCGTGTGGCGAAGCGTCATCGTCAGCTGGGCAGGCGCTGCTGGCTTATGGCGCTGCCATCGGGCTGGCGTTTCAGGTCGTCGACGACATTTTGGACGTGACCCAGTCGGCCGCCACACTGGGCAAGACGGCCGGCAAGGATCAAGATAACAACAAACCCACCTACGTGTCGGTTCTGGGCTTGGAGGCCGCGCGCCTGCATGCCCTGGAATTGTGCGACCAGGCCCATGCTGCGCTGCGGCGCAGCGGCCTGGGTGAGTCGGTCGGCCTGCTGGCCGTGCTGGCCGACAAGGTGGTGGAGCGGGAGAGCTGAAGTCATGACCGGATACCTGAACAAGATCAACAGCCCGGCCGATCTGCGCCGCCTGCCCCGCCAAGACCTGGCTGCGGTGGCCAAGGAACTGCGTGACTTCGTGTTGCAGACCGTCAGCCAGGTTGGGAACGGCCACCTCGGCAGCAACTTGGGCACGGTGGAGTTGACCGTGGCGCTGCACTACGTCTTCAACACGCCCTATGACCGAATCGTCTGGGACGTGGGCCACCAGACCTACCCGCACAAGATCCTGACCGGCCGCCGCGACCGCATGCACACACTGCGCCAGCTCGGTGGCATCGGCGGTTTCCCTCGGCGCGACGAAAGTGAGTACGACACCTTTGGCACCGCCCACAGCAGCACGTCCATCAGTGCCGCGCTGGGCATGGCCTTGGCGTCCAAGCTCAAAGGGGAAGAGCGCAAGGCGGTGGCCGTGATCGGTGATGGCGCGATGAGCGCGGGCATGGCCTTTGAAGCCTTGAACAATGCCGGCGTCAGCCATGCCGGTGTGCATGCCGACATCTTGGTGGTGCTCAACGACAACGACATGTCCATCAGCCCGCCCGTGGGCGCGCTGAACAAGTACCTGGCGCGCCTGATGAGCGGCAATTTTTACGAGGCTGCCCGACAAAGTGCCAAGGCGGTGCTGAAAAACGCGCCACCGCTGTTCGAACTGGCGCGCCGTTTTGAAGAGCATGCCAAGGGCATGGTCGTGCCAGGCACCATTTTTGAAGAGTTTGGCTTCAACTACGTGGGCCCTATCGATGGCCACGATCTCGACTCGCTGATTCCGACCTTGGAAAACCTGCGCGCCAAGCGGGGCCCGCAGTTCTTGCACGTGGTGACCAAAAAGGGTCGTGGTTATGACCTGGCCGAGGCCGACCCGGTGAAGTACCACGCCGCGTCTTCCAAGTTCAATCCGGCCGAAGGCTTCCCGCCATCCAAACCGGGCAAAACCACGTTCACGCAGGTCTTTGGCCAGTGGCTGTGCGACATGGCGCTGGCCGATGAGCGCCTGGTCGGCATCACGCCCGCCATGCGTGAAGGCTCGGGCATGGTGGAGTTCCACAAGCGCTTTCCCAAGCGTTACCACGACGTGGGCATCGCCGAGCAGCACGCGGTTACCTTTGCGGCCGGCTTGGCCTGCGAAGGGCTGAAGCCCGTGGTGGCCATCTACAGCACGTTCTTGCAGCGTGGCTACGACCAGCTGATTCATGACGTGGCCTTGCAAAAGCTGCCCGTGGTCTTTGCTCTGGACCGCGGTGGCCTGGTCGGAGCCGATGGCGCCACCCATGCAGGCGCCTATGACATTGCCTTTGTGCGCTGCATCCCCCACTGCAGCATGCTCACGCCCAGCGACGAAAACGAATGCCGCCAAGCCCTGACCACGGCTTTCCGCCAGGACCACCCGGTGGCGGTGCGCTACCCGCGAGGTGCCGGCGTGGGCGCCACCATCGCGCCCGAATTGACGGTTTGGCCCTGGGGCAAGGGCGTGGTCAGACGCCAGGGTTCACGCTGGGCCATCCTGGCTTTTGGCACGCTGTTGCACCCGGCGCTGGCCGCGGCAGAGCGCCTGGGCGCCACGGTGGTGGACATGCGCTTTGTCAAACCCCTGGACGAAGCGCTGGTGCTGCAGATGGCGCGCGACCACGAGGCGCTGATCACCGTGGAAGAAGGCTGCATCATGGGCGGGGCCGGCAGCGCGGTGCTGGAATGCTTGGCCGCAGCCCAGGTGCTGGTACCGGTGTTGCAACTGGGCCTGCCCGATGAATTCATCGAACACGGTGACCCTGCCAAATTGCTGTCACTGTGCGGCCTCGACGCCGCCGGCATCGAAAAGTCCATCGTGCAGCGTTTTGGCGGGCGACCTGCGTTGGCCGCGGTGAACGCCTGAATACGCCTGAACGCGGTCGCCACGCCGACCGCTTGCCCACTGGGCTGTAAACCCCGCGACGTTGTTGGGGCCCAAACGGTGGCATGCTCCCGACCCTCATGAACAAGTTGACCGACGTTCTGCACATCCCGGACACCCAAAGCGCGCCCGACGGCCGCCACCTGGCTATTCAGCGGGTAGGGGTGAAAGACCTGCGCTACCCGCTGCAACTGTGGGTGGCCGGGGCGGTTCAGTCCACCGCTGCCTTGTGGTCACTGGATGTAGCCTTGCCCGCTGACAAGAAGGGCACCCACATGTCCCGTTTTGTGGCCTGGTTGGACGCCTTGAATGCACCGGTCGACGCGGCCAGCCTGCGCAGCGGTCATGCGGCCATGCTGGACAAACTGGGCGCGACGGAAGGGCGCATCGAGGCTGCGTTCAGCTTCTTCTTGCGCAAGCGCGCGCCGGTGTCGGGTGTGCAAAGCCTGTTGGATTACCAGGGCCGTTGGATATCGCAGACGCTGGCCGGCGTGACCTCGGTGTGGGCCGAAGTGGCCGTGCCTGTCAAGAGCCTGTGCCCGTGCAGCAAAGAGATTTCGGACTACGGTGCTCACAACCAGCGCTCGCTGGTGACCATCCGTGTGGAGCTGTTGCCCACAGCGGCCAACGGCCTGACTTGGGAGCAACTGGTGCGCTTTGCGGAGAACGCGGCGTCCAGCGAAATCTGGCCCATGCTCAAGCGTCCCGACGAAAAGTGGGTGACCGAAAGGGCCTACGAAAATCCAAAGTTTGTTGAAGACCTGGTGCGCGATGTGGCGCTGGCGCTGAACGCTGACGCCCGGGTGGGGCGCTACAGCGTGGATGTGGAGAACTTCGAGTCGATCCACAACCACAGCGCTTACGCTCGAATCGAGCGCGTCTGATCGGTCTGCGCCTGAAACCCAGCTGATGGGTTCGAAGACCCTCAGTCGGTGATGGCTGAGGCCGGGCCCGACGGGTTGCGCAAGGCTGGCAGGTCGTCGATCAAGACTTCCAGTATCGGTCCCGCGTCTTCCACGTTGACGTGCTGCGCATAGCGAAAACCTGCGTCTTCGAGCACCTCGCGCAGCAGCTGATCGGTTTGGCGCACCTGCGCAATGGCAGCTTGAGCGGGGTCGGGCAGGAATGAGATGTACAGCGGGTGCCGCGGCAGCAGCGAGGCCACGTGGCTGCGCCAGGACAGGCCGTGCAGCGCGCGGGCCGCGGCGGGGTCGCCCGCGTAGAAGTGTCGCCCCAGCCCCTGCCAAAACGGAGACTGGCCCGCGCTGTCGACCGGACCTTGCAGTTCGGCCACCAAGCGCTGGCCAAACTGACCCCGGCGTTGGGCCAGGCTGTGGATGGCGCCGGCCACCAAGGCGCGCAAGGCACTGGCCTGATCGACCTGGCTGACCCCGTCCCGTTCCCAGGCCATGTCGGCCAACTCGCTGGCGCCGGTGAGGTCGTGCCCCAGAAACAGGGTGCGCTGCTGGTGGAAAAGCCCCAGATCCTGGGCGGCGTGCACGGTACATCCGACGTGATAGGACACCCTGGGCAAAGCCAAGCCAATGGCAGTCACCAGCCTGAGGCTGGCCCGCAATGGCAGGTTGCCGTCTTTCGACTCCACCACCAACAGCCGGTCTTGGGCTTGCGCCGGCAGTTCCACCGCGCGGCCCAGCCAGCGGCTGAGCGTGGGCAGGTCGGTGCTGCGGGCGGGTCGAATCAGGTAGCCGTTCATGCCAGGACTCCGTCGAGTTCGGCCGCGCGCAAAGGCAGGCCAGGTTGCCAGCCCAGCTGTTGGATCGCTGCGGCGTCCAGGTTCAGGAGTTCTGCGCCCGGGCTGGCGGTGCGCAGCAACGCGGCAAAACGGGGTCGATGGGTGTTGCAGACCAGGTGCCAAGGGCCTTCCGCAGTCGCCTGGCCCACTGCAGTGCGGCGGCGCGAGCGGTTGACGGTCTTGAGCATGGCCACCCGCCCTTCCACGGTGGGGCCACCGTCGAAGATGTCGACATAGGTTTCGGTGTCAAAACCCTCGTCCAGCAGGATCGAAAAGGGCAGGTCGCCAACAGGGTGCAACTGGCCGATGGCCCACTGCGCCGCTTCTGGCAACAAGGGCACGTAGATGGGCGACTGGGGCATCAGTTCCGCGATGAAGGCTTTGTTTCGTCCACCCGTGATGCGCTCGATCTGGGGGTAGTCCATGTCGAAGAAGCGTCGACCCACGGCGTCCCAGAACGGGCAGCGCCCGTTGTCGTCGCTCAAGCCTGGGCTTTCGGCGGCGATGCGGTCTGAAAAGCGCTCGGCGAACTCGGCCAGAAAGAGCAAGCGCGCGCGCGACAGCAGCTGCGGAGCCAAGGTGTTTTCGTAGCCGGGCTCGATGTAGAAGCTGGTCAGCAGTGTGAAACCAGTCAGGTCGTGGCACAGGTGCAAGGTGTGGATGCGGTTGCTGGCACCCAGGGCAGCACTGGCGTGAACGATCATCTCGTTGCGGTAGCTGTAAAAGCGGTCGGCGAAGCCGGCACTGGCGGCGATGCCGCTGGTGCCGATCACGCGGCCGGCTTCGAGGTCTTCCACCACAAACAGGTAGATCTCTTCGCCGCTGCTGTCGTCGGCCGAGGCAAAGGCCTGCGCCGAGCGGGTGAGCTTGTCGAGCAAGATGTTGCGGTCGGCCGGCAAGGTCGTGATGCCAGTGGCGCTGGCCTTGGCGATGCGCTCGAAAGCGTCCAGATCGCCAGGCCCCGCGGCGCGGAACAGCAGCTGCTGTGGGTTCATGGTTGTGGGTCTTCCCGTGGGGTTGGGGCTGCAGCGGCAGCTGGGTGCGGCTCGGCATCGCTGCTGCCGTTGGGATGGGGCTCACCTGTAGAACTTGCCGCCTCGACGGGCGCAACCGGCGACTGCGGCTCTTCTCGCCAAGCGGCAGCGCGCTGGCTGCGTTCTTCACGCGGTGTGCGCTCAAAGCGGGCGCGGTAGGCATTGCTGAAATGGGACCCTGATGCAAAGCCGCAGCTCAGGGCAATTTGCAAGATGGACTGGCTGGTTTGTTGCAACAGACGCCGCGCGCGGGCCAGCCGCAGCTCGGCGTAGTAGCGGCTGGGCAGCTCGTCCAGGTGCTGCTTGAACAGGCGTTCGAGCTGGCGCCTGGAAACGCCGACCAACTGGGCGATTTCTTCGGTGGGCAGAGGTTCACCCAGGTTGGCCTCCATCAGCGACACCGCCTCGGTGAGCTTCGCGCTGGCCATGCCAGTGCGCGCCGCCACCGGTGCCACCTGGCGTTCGTCGGCCGCACGCAGGCGCTCCAGCCCGAAGTGGGCCAGCAGGGCTTGCAGCACGCGTTCCCCGTGGCGCTGGCCCAGCCAGGCCAGCATCATGTCCAGACTGGCGGTGCCACCCGTACAGCTGAGCCGTCCGCGGTCGATTTCGTAGACATGGCTTGAGACCACCACATCGGCGTGTGCTTGCGCCAATTGAGGCCCCAGCGCCCATTGCAGCGTGGCGCGGTGCTGCCCCAGCACACCGGCCTGCGCCAACACCGCCGCTCCGGTGCCGATGCCGCCCAGCAGGCGGCCGGCGCTGGCTTGGGCCCGCAGCCATGCATGCAGGGTGTTGTGGCCTTCTGTCTGCGAATCGGGGTAGGGCAGGTCGCTCAGAACAAAGGCGGCGTCGAGCAATGGTGCCTGCGCCAAAGCATGCGTGGGGATGACCAAGGTGCCGCAGGCCGCCCGCACCGGTGCGCCGTCGAGCGAAAGGGTCACGGTGCTGTACTGGTTCAGCTCCAGCACCTCGTTGGCTCCCACCAGGGCATTGACGGCACCGGCCAGGCCCAGCAGTGAAAAGCGGGGCAGCAGCAAAAAACCGTGGCGCTGGGGGGTTGTCACGCAGGTCAGGTCAGGGCAGGGTGTAGGGACGATACAGCGGCCGCTGCACCTGCACAGGCACGATGTCCAAGCGCACGCCGCTCAGGGTGTAGCCCTCAGGGTTGGTGACCAGCCAACCGCGGGTGTCTTCGTCGAGCCACAGGCGCCACTCAAAAGCCAGGTCGGGTGCGGGATCGTCTGACTTCGGGATCGCTGCAAAAGAAAGGCCGCGCAGCTCGCGCTGGTCGCCGTCCACCAGGCGCGTCATGGCGGTCACCACCACGCCGTCACCCAGCATGTCGGCGTAGAACCAGTTGCCCTTCAGGTAGCCGTTGTGCGTCTTGGACAGGGGTTGCAGCAGCGTGCCGGCCTGCTTAGCCAGCGAGGGCATGACTTGCTTGCTGACCAGGTCAAAGCGGTCACCGGCTTCCAGCCAGTGCAGGCGTGCGCCGCTGACGTTGAAGGCTTTGTCGGAGACTTGCTTGGCGGCGCTGAGGTCGGCAATCAGGATGCCGCGCCCACCCAGCGCCAGCATCGTCTGGCCCTGAAACTCGGCCGCCGAGTTTTCTTCAACCGCCACGCCCAACGGTACGTTCTGGGCCTGCATCAAAGGCAGCAAGCGGCCGATGCGCCCACGCTTGACCGCGTGCTGGTCCAGCACCAGCCCCGTCGGGGCAAAGGCGAAACCCCGGGCCCACTCCACGCCAGACCGCAGGCGGCCCTTCATCACGGCCAGCGGCTCAGGCGCGTCGCGAAAGATCACATCACTGAGCACGGCAGTTCCAGCGCTGCTGCCTGCGATCACGCCCCCTTCGCGCCACAACTGGTGCATGGCCTGCAGCAGGGCACTGGGCCGCCCTTGCGGCTGCAGCGCATCGATCAAACGGCCTTGAGCCCCGCCCGTCATGTAGACCCCTTGGCAAAGGCGCAGCCGCTCTACCCAGGTGGGGTCTTGCACCGCAGCGGCAAGGGTGGCCGCGCTGGACTGTCCCGGCACGCGTTGCTCCAGATGCAGGTGCTCTCCGCGCCCGCCGCGCTGGGCCAGGTTCTTGGCCACCCGCGCTGCTGCGGCTTCGGGCTCGCTGCTGGCCAGGGTGATGATGTTGTAGCAGTCCCCCGCTGGTCGATCAGTGCTGCGGCTGGGCGCGGATTGGCGGGCATCAATGGCCGCCACCTGCACCCTTTGGACCAGGTGTTGCCACAGCGCCTGGTTGTCCTCTTGCAGCGCACCGCCAACAGCAATGGTGATGCCTTGAGCGCCCGCGCCGATGTGCCAAAGCGCACCCAGCGTGAAGCACAGCAGCGTCAGAAGTCGAGGTGGGTTCATGGCTGAATCTTGTCACCCTTGTTGCGCAAGCTGCTCATGCAACTTGGCCCCAAGCGACACCGACTTGCGGCGGCGCGACCGCTGCTCCATCACCCGGTATGCAAGCCCCGAGCTGCTGCCTAGAGTCCATTTCGAACACAGCCCAACCCGCACCTGGTGCGTCCTCAGAAAGACCTCATGCCCGCCTTTGCCCCTGCCCTCAAGCCCATCGCCCAGGCCGTCTTGCTGGCCGTGACCCTGGTTGCCAGCGCCCAAGCGCAAACCGCTGAACGGGTGGAAATCACCGGTTCGTCCATCAAGCGCTTGGCCAGTGAAACGGCGCTGCCCGTGCAGACCATTCGGCGCGAAGACATTGAAAAAGCTGGCGTCACCACCGCTGCGGAACTGCTCCGCAACATCAGTGCCAGCTCGGCCCAGCTGAGCGACGGTGCCAGCATCACCGACAACACCGGTGGCCAGCGCGGCTTCAACGGCGCCAACCTGCGCGGCTTGGGCGTGAGCAGCACGCTGGTTCTACTCAATGGCCGCCGCCTGGCCAACTTCGCTTCGCCCGGCGACGCGGCAGGGGTGGACCTCAACAGCATTCCCGCTGGCGCCATCCAGCGCGTCGAAGTGCTGAAGGACGGTGCATCGGCCATCTACGGCACCGACGCCATTGGTGGTGTCATCAACTTCATCACGCGCAAGGACTATGAAGGCGTTGATCTGGGTTTGCACGCCTCTCGCACCCAAGAGGGCGGTGCCGGCAAGACCACGGGCACCATCAGTGGCGGCCTGGGCAACATCGCCAAAGACCGCTTCAACGTTTTCGGTGTCTTGGACGTGCAGCAGCTCGACTCCCTGCGCTCGACCCAGCGCGACTTCTTGAAAGAGCGGCCGCTGGCCTCCACCGTGCCTTTCTATCTGTCCAGCCGGCCCTATCCCGGCAACCTGCGCTTGCAGAGCAACTCAACCCGACGCAACGCCCAACTGGCTGCCATCAACGCAGCCGGCTACAGCTTCAATGGCACGCCCTACAACCAGCGCACGGTCAACCTGACCGCGCCGGGTTGCAACCCACCCGCCAGCGTGTATGCGGCCAGCTTCCTCAGCCAAGCCTGTGGTTACGACTACATGCAAGACACCGAGATCTACCCCGAGTCGCAGAAGATGTCGTTCCTGGGGCGTGGCGTGTTTCAGCTCAACACCAGCACCCAGGTTTTTGCTGAGCTGCTGAAGTCGCAGGCCAAGACCACCTATGTGCTGTCGCCCAACCCCACCACGCTGACGGGCGTGAGCTTTGCGCAGATCAACGGCTTTCTGCCACGCCCCATCAATGACGCCAACACCTTTGACATTCGCTTCCGCGCCACCGAAGCCGGCAACCGCAGCAACGAGGTCACCAGCGACGGCGACCGGGTGGTGGTGGGCCTGAACGGCGTGCTGGGCAAGGACTGGGACTACTCGGCCGCCATCAGCCGGGCCTCCAACACGTCAACCGACCGCTACGTCAACGGCTACTTCAAGTTTGCCGAGTTTGACGCGGCGGTGCGCGCCGGCTTGATCAACCCCTTTGGCGCATCTTCAGCTGCGGGCAAGGCCAAGATCGACGAGTTGCGCATCAACGACGCTGCTCGCAAGTCAACCGGCACCACACAAGGCGTCGACGCCAAGATCACCGGCAGTCTGGCCGAACTGGCCGGTGGCAGCCTGGGCCTGGCCGTTGGCGCAGAGTTGCGCCGAGAGACGCAGACTTTCACGCCTTCGGCCCTGCTGGTCAGCAACAACATCGCGGGTGACCGCCGGGCCAGCCTGCCGGCCGGTCAGCCAGACCCCACTTTGATTGCCACCAGCAATTCGCGCGACATCGCTTCAGCCTATACCGAGCTGAATGCGCCCGTGACCCAAGAGCTCGAAGTGCAATTGGCATTGCGCTTCGACAAATACGAAAACATTGGCAACACCACCAACCCCAAGCTGGGTGTGCGCTGGCAACCCAGCAAGACTGTGCTGCTGCGCGGCTCGGCTGGCACGGGTTTCAGGGCACCGTCCTTCAGCGAGCTTTACCGTCCCACGGTGAACGGCTCCAGCCCGGCCTTCATCTTCGACACCGTCATCGGCGACTTTGACCAATGGCCCACCACAAAGCAGGCCAACCCCAACCTCAAGCCCGAGAAGTCCAAGCAGTTTTCCTTGGGCATCGTGCTGGAGCCAACGCGTGACTTCAAGGCCAGCCTGGACTACTGGAACATCCGCAAGACCGACGTCATCAGTGATCTGAACGAGAAGACCATTCTCGGCAACCCGGCACGCTACGCCGCCTACATCACGCGCGACGCCTTCGACACACCCACCATCCTCTTGAAGAAAGAAAACCAGGGCCAGTTGCGCACTTCGGGTTTGGACCTGGAGCTGAGCGCGGGCGGACTGTCAACGCCAATGGGGCGCTTTGGTGCCAGCTTCAATGGCACCTACATCATGACCTACGAGCGCCAGTTTGGTGCACTCGAGCCGCTGGTCAGCAACCTGGGCCGATTCCTCAACGATCAGGTCATCCAGCGCTGGCGCCACCGCGCTACGGTGGACTGGAGCTTGGGCGCGGTGAGCCTGAGCCTGGGCAACACCTACTACTCGGCCTACACCGACGACAACTACCTGCCCAACACGCCTGCGGGCAAGGTCAAGGCCTATTCGCTCTTGGACCTGTCGGGATCCTGGGCTGTCAACCGCCAACTCACCGTGCGAGCTGGTATCAACAACCTGGCTGATACGGCCCCGCCGTTTTCCAACCAGAGCTACTACTTCCTGTCCACTTACGACCCGACCTACACCGATCCACGTGGACGCACTTTCTTCGCCAGCTTGAAGTACTCGTTCTGACCCAGCTCCAGCTCGACGCCAACCCCGAGGTGCCTGCCCAGGCACCTCGGGGTTTTTTCTTGTTGGTTCGGTGCCGGAGCGCCGGCCGTGACTTGCTTCACGGCTGAAGACCCATGTAGGAATTTGCCTGACACGCGCACTGGAAGAAGCTGGACTCCAGCCACGGAACTGGGCTGATGTGCGAGCGCATTTGTCGTCTCTACAGTCAACTCCATCGACTCCCGACCACCCACCCCCACTGCAAGGCGCACGCACATGACCTCCGACCAAATCCTCGCCGAAATCCGTGAAGCCAATCTGTCCTACTTGATGCTGGCGCAAAGCCTGATCCGCACCGACCGCGACCAGGCCCTGTTCCGCTTGGGTGTGAGTGAAGACACCGCCGCGATCATCGGCACGCTGACCCCGGCACAGATGATGAAGATCGCCGGTGGCAACACGCTGCTGTGCCGCTTCCGCATGGACGATGACCTGGTGTGGAACCTGCTGACCAGCCACGGCAAGGGTGCCTCCAACGACGGCATGGGTCGTTTGCATGCGTCGATCCTGATGGCCGGTCGCCATCAAGAGGCCGCTTAAGCGAACGCATGCGAAGCAGCCTGGCTGCGCCCCTCTTGCACAGGGGTAAGGCCAGCGGCCCGGCCAAGCCGGTTCCGCGGTTTCCAGTGATCAACGCGCGCACGCTGATGCCGCGACAGCAGGACGGAGTAGAACCATGGCACGCAACAAAAGCATCCTGACCGAAGCCAAGCAGATCGAGCGCGCCGTGACGCTGATCAACCTGGGCGCCCGCCTTCAAGTATTGGAGAGCGAGACCGATCTCAGCTACGAGCGCTTGTTGCGCCTGTACAAGGAAGTGGCCGGCAAGAGCCCCAGCAAGGGCCAACTGCCGTTTTCCACCGATTGGTTCATGACCTGGCAGCCCAACATCCATGCCAGCCTGTTTCTGAACATGCACGAGTACCTGAACAAGGCGGCGGCGCTGGACGAAATTGACACCGTCATCAAGGCCTACCAGTTGTACCTGGAGCAAATGCAGTCGCAGGGCCTGGAGCCGCTGCTCAGCGTGACCCGGGCTTGGCGTTTGGTGAAGTTTGTCGACAACGGCATGCTGTCCATGACGGCCTGCAGCAAGTGCGGCGGCCACTTTGTCACCCACCCCCACGAGATCGCTCGCCACTACGTTTGCGGGTTGTGCAACCCGCCTGCGCGCGCCGGCAAAGGCAAGCAGGCAGGTTCCCTGCAGTTGGGTTCATCCAGTCGCACCTTGGTCGATGTTCACTGAAGTTTCCGTTGGCAGAGACCACTGCTTACATCTCTGTGCTCAAGTGCCGCTGGCCTGGGCCGACAAACCTGTTGAAGCGATTGTTTTTTGCACGTCTCCTCCTGGCACAGTCTTCTGTGCTTTCAGCGGGTCCTTAGGGACCCGCTTTTTTTTGGATCGTGCGAGCGTCCCCCTTCAGTCAGCCTGCCCGCTGTCCGATATGAGTCTTGACGGCGGGACTTCCCGGCGACAGAACAGCTCAACTCCTTGTGAAACTCGTTCCGTTTTCTGCCCAGTACCTGCGATTGAACGAACCCATGCCCTTTGGCATACGGGACGCTGCTGGCCGTCTGCTGCTGGGACCCGGCAAGGTCATTGACAAGCAAGAGAGTCTTGACGAACTCACCAAACAGCCCTTGTTTGCCGACGAGTCGGAATCGGCTGACTGGAACCGGCGTCTGGCCGCGGCCATGGACCAGATGCTTCGCCAAGGTGCGTCACTGAAAAACGTGGTGGCGGCCAGGCCCGATGCACAGGCACGCGATCGCAAGGAAGCCGCCGTTCTGAGCCTGACAGAACAATGGCTGGACTTGGTCAGTCAGCTCGACGTCACACTGCGCGACGCTCGACCGGGAACCGACTGGCGCGCACGGTTGTTTTCGGTTCACGTGCGGGCGCGGCAGTTGATGGAAAAACGTCCCGACGGTTCTTTGTACTACCTGGTCTTCGAGGCCGGAAACTCAACCGTGAAGTACAGCTGCTCACATGCGCTGTTGACGATGTTGGTTTGTGAACAGGCCGCCCCTCTGCTGGGCTGGAGCCAAGTCTGGACCGACAGCCTGGGCCGCGCTGCGTTGACGATGAACGTGGCCATGCTGCGCTTGCAAGATCAGCTGGCGACGTCACAGCTCAGTGTCAGCCCAGCCATGCGTGCTGAAATTGATGCACACGCCAAGGCTGGGGCTGAACTGCTGCAGCAGGCTGGGCTGAACGATCCGCTGTGCCAGGCCACCGTGGCACTGCATCATGATGGGTCGCATGAGGCAGCACCACTGGGTTCGCTGACGCCGGAGCTGCAATTGGCGCGGCTGCTGCGCCGTGTTGACATCTTCACAGCCAAGCTCAGCCGGCGGGCCACCCGGGCGCCCATGTCGCCGGTGCAGGCGGCCCGCGAAGCCTGCATGGGTGCCAACGGTGCGCCCGATGAGGTTGGCGGCGCCTTGCTCAAGGCGGTGGGCCTGTACCCACCGGGCAGCTTTGTGGAACTGGCCAGCGGCGAAATTGGCATCGTGGTGGCCCGTGGCCGCAGGGCCAACCTGCCGTACGTGGCTTCGTTGGTGTCTGCGGCCGGAAATCCTCTGGGTGAACCGGCCCTGCGCGACACGCTGGATCAACGCTTCAGCGTCAAAGGCGCCATAGCCGCTGCCAAGGTCAAGGTTCGTCCACCGCACGAGCGTCTGCTGGCCATGCGCTGAGTCCGCAAGGCGGCGCGGCAAACCGCCGCTTTTCCCGACTTGTTCAGGCCTTTATGCGCGAAGCCATCGCCAGACACTTGCTGGTCCGCGCCGGTCTTCGAAAGACCAACCATGACCAACCCAAGTCCCCGACATGAGCACCGCTCCTTTTCGGCTCGCTGCGAAGCTGCCTTGGCCACTACCGGCACTGATCGCCTGGTCTGGCGCGTGGGCGATGTGGTCCCTGGCGCTGGCCTTGGGTGGCGCTGCAGATGGGGCGGTCTTGCTGGGCGTTTTGGTGGGGGCAGTTCTGGCACTTGTGGTGCAAAGCTCATGGCGTCGCGCCCTCTGCGCACTGGGTTTTCCGATATCCGCGTGGGCCCAGGGCGCAGCAGCGGCGTGGCCGGCTTGGGCCTGGCCGTTACTCCTGTGCGCCTTGCTGCTGGCATACCCATTGAGGGCCTGGCGCGATGCTCCATTTTTTCCCACACCAGCCCTTGCGCTGCGAGGACTGGAAATCTGGGTGGTCTCGCCACGGCAGGTGCTGGACGCCGGATGTGGACTGGGCCACGGCATGCGCGCCTTGCGCGGCCTGTGGCCACAGGCCGTCATCCGCGGCGTTGAGTGGAGCCCTTTGCTGGCCTGGCTTTCGCGTCGGCTTTGCCCTTGGGCCCAGGTTCGACGGGGCGACATGTGGGCCATGAGTTGGTCGGCACAGGATGTGGTCTATGTGTTTCAGCGACCCGAAAGCATGCTTCGCGTTTGGGCCAAGGCCTGCGCCGACATGACGCCGGGAGCCTTTCTGGTCAGCCTTGAATTTCCGGTGCCTGGGCTAAAGCCAGTTCACTGCCTGGAACGGGCCGGGCAGCGGCCCGTGTGGATCTACCGGGTGGAAGCGGCCAAACCCGCCTCAATCACGAGCGGGGACGGCCGATAACCCATCCATGCCCCGCAGGGCGCAAGCCTTTCGGGTGTGCAGAGCGGGGCCTCAACTGAGGCCGTCTTCGCGGAACACTGGACATGTTCGTCATCATTGGTTGGTTGGTTGCACTGGGTTGCGTCTTTGGCGTGTACATCGCGCACGGCGGCAACATCGGCGTCATCCTGCACGCGCTGCCTTTCGAGATGATCACCATCTTCGGGGCGGCCTGCGGTGCCTTTCTGGCCAACAACCAGATGAAGGTCATCAAGGCCACGCTCAAGGGCCTGGGGCAGTGTTTCAAGGGCAGCAAGTACAGCAAGGCGCGCTACATGGAGCTGCTGGCCTTGCTCTTTGACATCCTGCAAAAGGCCCGCAAGGAGGGCTTGATGTCGATCGAAAAAGACGTTGAGGACCCGCACAGTTCGCCGCTGTTCCAGAAGTATCCGACGGTGGGCAACGACCATCACGTGACCGAGTTCATCACCGACTATCTGCGCATGATGGTGTCGGGCAACCTCAACGCCCATGAAATCGAGTCCTTGATGGACAACGAGATCGACACCCACCACCACGAAGCCCACGCCGCGGTGGCCGCCATCGGCCGCATGTCGGGTGGCTTGCCCGCCTTCGGCATCGTCGCGGCTGTGCTGGGTGTGGTCAACACGATGGGCTCGGTGGGTCAGCCGCCAGCCATTTTGGGCGGCATGATCGGCTCAGCTCTGGTCGGCACCTTCCTGGGCATCTTTCTGGCTTACGGTTTTGCCGAGCCCCTGGGTGGTTTGCTGGAACAAAAAGTGGAAGACGCTGGCAAAGAACTGCAGTGCATCAAGACCACGCTGTTGGCCAGCATGCAGGGCTATGCGCCGCAGGTGGCCATCGAGTTCGGCCGCAAGGTTCTGTACTCGGGCGACCGACCGTCGTTCACCGAGCTGGAAGCCCACGTCAAGGGCAAGAAGTGAAGGAGGCGCACCATGGCCGGTGATGCAAAAAAGCTCCAACCGATCATCATCAAGCGGGTCAAGAAGGGCGGCCACGCGGTTCATGGCGGGGCCTGGAAGATCGCCTACGCCGACTTCGTGACGGCCATGATGGCCTTCTTCCTTTTGATGTGGCTGTTGGGCAGCACGACAGAGGGCGACAAGAAGGGCATTGCCGACTACTTCGCGTCGCCGCTGAAGCTCTCGCTGTTGGCCAGTGGTTCGGGTGCTGGGGATGCCTCGCACGTGGTCAAGGGCGGTGGTCAGGACCTGACCCGATCAACCGGCCAGGTCAAGCGTGGTGAGATTGAAGCCAAGAAGGACACCATCAACCTGCATCAACTCAAGGCCGAGCAGATCCGTGCCGAAGTGGCGCGTCTGGAAAGCCTTCAGAAAAAGGTGGCAGATGCCTTGGCGGCCGACCCCGAATTGAAGAACATGGCGTCACAGATGCTGCTGGAGATGACCCACGACGGCCTGCGCATCCAGATCATCGACCAAGATCAGCGACCGATGTTCGCCAGCGGTAGCGCCACCGTCCAACCCTACATGCGCAACCTGCTGCGTGCCATTGGACGGTTGTTGGGCGAGGTCCCGAACCGCTTGACACTGGAGGGCCACACCGACGCCTTGCCCTTCGGCAGCGGCGAACGTGGTTACAGCAACTGGGAGCTCAGCGCCGATCGCGCCAACTCATCCCGTCGCGAACTGATTTCGGGTGGTTTGCCCGAGGACCAGGTCCTGCGCATTCAAGGCTTGGCGGCCAGCAACCCGTTTGATCGCAAGGACCCCACCGCGCCTGCGAACCGACGGATCAGCATCATCGTGATGACGCGCGACGCCGAAGACCGTGCCTTTCGCACCCAGGCGCCAGCGGCGACCAGCGAGCCTCAAGAACAACCCGTTGCCTCACCTGCGGTACCTGCCGGGCCAAGCAGCGAAACGCGCGTTTCGCCCTCAAGTCCCGTGCCCAGCCACCGATAGAACCAACAGCCCTTCCTACCGTGCCATCCGTGCGAGGCCTGACCCCATGAACACCACCGATCTGAAGTTCCTCATCGTCGACGACTTTTCCACCATGCGTCGCATCGTCCGAGGTCTGTTGAAGGAGATGGGCTGCAACAACGCCGACGAAGCCGAAGACGGCGCGGTGGCCTTGAACATGCTCAAGGCCAGCAAGTACGACTTTGTGGTGTCTGACATCAACATGCCCAACATGAACGGGTTTGACCTGCTCAAGGCCGTCAAGGCGGACGACGGCCTCAAACACCTGCCCGTGCTGATGGTGACAGCAGAAGCACGCAAAGAAGACATCGTCTTGGCGGCGCAGAGTGGTGCGGCGGGTTACATCGTCAAGCCCTTCACCAAGGCCACGTTGGAAGAAAAGGTTCAGAAGATCTTGCAAAAGCTGGCCACACCGGCTTGAAGGGAGCACACAACATGAAAATGGATGACGCGGCCACCTTGCAGCCCGCACCGATACCAACGGCCTTGGTCTCGGCCGAGGTCTTTCAGCAGATTGGCAGCATCACGCGCCTGCTGCACGACACCATGCAGCAAGTGGGTGTGATGCCCAAGCTGCAACTGGCCACCGACGGTATCCCTGACGCCCGCAGCCGCCTGAGCTACATCGCCAGCAAGACCGCCGACGCCGCCAACAAGGTGCTCAACTCGGTGGATCAGGCCAAGGTGGAGCACGCTGCCATCAGCGGCGCCGCGCGCGTCATGGCCGAGGCCATCATCGCCGACCCCGTCAAGGCGGTGGCCACTGGGGCGGTGCTGAACTTTGTGCGTGAGACTGAAGCCCGCACGGCCAAGATCGACGGCCACTTGACCGACATCATGATGGCGCAAGATTTCCATGACCTGACCGGCCAGGTGGTGGCCAAGGTGGTGAACCTGGCCAACGATCTGGAGGACAGCCTGGTGAAGCTGCTGGTGCACCTGGTGCCACCCGATCAGCGCGAAAAGGTCGATCCCAGCGTTTTGAACGGCCCGGTGGTCAACGCGGAGGGCCGCACCGACGTGGTGACCGATCAGGGCGAGGTGGACGACCTCCTGGCCAGTCTGGGTTTTTGACGCAGACCGTCCTTGTAACTGCCAGGCGAACACGCAGCGGTTTACCCCGCTTATCGCGCTCAAGATTCGGCCATCAGTCGGCACCATGAAGGGGCTCCACCTAGGAGCCCTTTTTCCATTTTGGGGGGCTGCGGAGCATCGAAAACATGGCCGAATCATCCCAAGACCGCAAGCTCCCGGCGACACAACGCAAGATCGACAAGGCTCGGGCAGACGGCCAGGTTGCCCGCTCGCGTGACCTGGGTCACTTGGGTGCCATCGGAGCCGGGGTGGCGCTGCTGGCGGTGATGGCCGAACCCTTTGGCCGCCAGGCTGACGCGCTGCTGCGTGCGGGCCTTCGATTCGATTCGTCTCAGCTGTTGACGCCCTCAGCCATGGCCCACCGCCTGGGTGAACTGGGCTTTCAGATGCTGCTGCTGCTGCTGCCCTTGTTTGCCACGGTGTGGTTGGTGGCCCTGGCGGCTGGCGTGCTGAGTGGGGGCTGGAATTTCACCTTCAAGCCGCTGAAGCCGGATTTCTCCAAGATCAACCCACTCAGCGGCTTGGGCCGCGTCTTCAGCGCCCACCACCTCACCGACACGCTCAAAGCCTGCTTGCTGGCCCTGTTGATGGGCATTGTCGGTGCGGTCTACCTGGGCCAGCGCTGGATGCGCCACGCTGAACTGGTTTCCATGCCGCTGCCTGCTGCACTGGCAGCGGGGGCTGAATTGGTGTTGGGCGGCTTGCTGTTGATCGCTGGGTTGCTGGCAGTCTTTGCCCTGGTGGACGTGCCGCTGCAGCGCCATCAGTTGCAGCAGCGCCTGCGCATGTCGGTTGAAGAGATGAAAAAGGAGATGAAGGACGTCGAGGGCAACGCCGAGGTCAAGGGTCGTTTGAAGCAGCGCATGCGTGAACTGGCGGGCCGGCGCATGTTGGCCGCGGTGCCTCTGGCCGACCTGGTGGTCATGAACCCATCGCACTACGCGGTGGCACTCAAGTACGACGAAGCCACCATGGCTGCGCCGCGGGTGGTGGCCAAAGGCGCCGACCTGTTGGCGCTGAAGATTCGCGACCTGGCCAAGAGCGCCAAGGTGCCGGTACTGCAGGCCCCGCCGTTGGCGCGCGCTTTGTATGCCCACACCGAAGTCGACCAGGAGGTACCGGCCCGCCTGTTCAGCGCAGTGGCTCAGGTGCTGGCATGGGTTTACCAACTGCGCGACGCGATGGCCGCCGGGCGCGCCATGTTGGCACAACCGCCCACGCCCGATGTACCAGCGGACCTGGACCCGCACAACGAGAAGACGGAGCCTGAACTTTGAACACGCTGATGCAGCAAATGAACGCCTGGTTCGGTGGCCAGGACGGCGCCCGCGGCAAAGCCATCAAGGCCCTGGTGCTGCCGGCCTTCGTGGTGATGATGCTGGCCATGATGGTGCTGCCCCTGCCGGGCTTTGTGCTGGACCTGCTGTTCACCTTCAACATTGCTTTGGCCCTGGTCGTCATGATGGTCTCGGCGCAGATGGTCAAGCCGCTGGACTTTGCTGCTCTGCCCACGGTCCTGTTGGTGACGACTCTGTTGCGCCTGAGCCTGAACGTGGCCTCGACGCGGGTGGTGCTGCTGCAGGGCCACACCGGCCCGGGTGCGGCAGGGCAGGTGATCGAGGCCTTTGGCCACTTCTTGATCGGTGGCAACTTCGCCGTTGGTCTGATCGTTTTTGCCATTCTGGTGGTGATCAACTTTGTGGTGGTCACCAAGGGCGCCGAGCGCATCGCCGAGGTCGGGGCGCGCTTTGCCTTGGACGCCATGCCCGGCAAGCAGATGGCCATCGACGCCGACCTCAATGCCGGCTTGATTGACGAAAAGATGGCTCGCCAGCGCCGCTTGGAGGTTGCCGAAGAAGCCGACTTCTTTGGCAGCATGGATGGTGCCAGCAAGTTCGTCCGCGGTGACGCGATGGCGGGCTTGTTGATTCTGTTCATCACCATCGTCGGTGGTTTCATCATTGGTTTGTCGATGCACGGCATGAGCGCCGGCCAGGCCGCATCCAGCTACGTGACCTTGGCAGTGGGCGACGCGTTGGTGGCGCAGATTCCGGCCCTGTTGATCAGTGTGGCCAGCGCGATGGTGGTGTCGCGGGTTGGCAAAGAGCAGGACATCGGCACCCAGATCCGGGGCCAGGTTTTTGACTCGCCGCAGGCTTTGGCCGTGGCGGCGGGCGTGGTGGGCCTGTTGGGCCTGGTGCCGGGCATGCCGCATCTGGTGTTCTTGATCGTGGCTTCAGGCTTGGGGCTGCTGGCCTGGCAACTGACACGGCAAAAGCGTGCCAAGGCCCTGTTGCCGGAGCGCTCGGTGGGCACCGACGTGCAGGCCCCCAACGCTGAAGCCAGCTGGGACGACCTGACCCCGGTGGACACCTTGGGTCTGGAGGTGGGCTACCGGCTGATCGCCCTGGTTGACAAGGCGCGCGATGGCGATCTGCTGGCACGCATCAAGGGCGTGCGCAAGAAGTTCGCCCAAGACGTGGGCTTCCTGCCGCCACCCGTGCACATCCGCGACAACCTGGTGGAGCTCAAGCCCGGCATGTACCGCGTGACGCTGCGCGGCGCTGTGGTGGGCGAAGCCGAAGCCAACCCGGGCATGTTTTTGGCCATCAACCCCGGCGGCGTGACGCCAGCCGTGCAGCAGCAACTGCCCGGCACCCGCACCACCGACCCGGCTTTTGGTCTGCCCGCGGTGTGGATCGAGGAGCGCCACAAGGAAATGGCCCAAATGGCGGGGTTTACGGTGGTTGATTGCGCCACCGTGGTGGCCACCCACCTCTCACACTTGATGCAGGTGAATGCAGCACGCTTGTTGGGTCGCGTCGAGACCCAGTCGCTGGTGGAGCATGTCACCAAACTGGCCCCCAAACTGATCGAAGACGTCGTACCCAAGATGGTCGGAATTGCCACCCTCCAACGTGTGTTGCAGCTGCTGCTGGAAGAGGGCGTGCACATCCGCGACATGCGCTCCATCGTCGAGTGCCTGGCAGAACACGCCGCAACGGTGACCGACCCGGCTGAGCTGGCCCGCCGCATCCGCGTGCACCTGGCGCCGGCCATCGTCCAGCAGATTTATGGCCCGGTGAAAGAGTTGGACGTGATGGCGCTCGACCCGGACCTGGAGCGCCTGGTCAGCCAGGCCTTGAACTCACCCCATGGCGCTGCCTTGGACCCGGGCGTAGCCGACACCTTGACCAAAAGCGCGGCCGATACCGCCCGCCGTCAAGAAGACCTGGGTTTGCCAGCCTGCCTGCTGGTACCCGACTTGATCCGTGCCCCCATGGCGAAGTTGCTGCGACGTGCAGCGCCGCGCCTGAAGGTCCTGGGGCACAGCGAGATTCCTGAAACCCATTCGATCCGCATCGGGTCGATCATTGGAAGCACGGCATGAACGTCAAACGCTTCACCGCCCGCACCAGCCGCGACGCGCTGGCCCTGGTTCGTCAGGCCTTTGGCGACGACGCTGTGGTGATGTCCACCCGACCCTGCCCCGAAGGGGTGGAGGTGCTGGCCATGGCGCCCGAGAGCGTGCAGCAACTTGAACGTGTGGGCGAGCAGCTCGACGCCAGCCGAGCCACGTCCAAGGTGCCACACCCGAAGACATCGGTGCACGTTGAAACGCAACGACCCCGCAGCAATGTGGTGCAGCCGCGCGAGTCGGCCCCGGTCCGTGGCAACTCGCCTATGGGTGCGGGCCGTGAACCGGAACGCGAAGCCCCGCGTGACAGCAAGCGTGGTGAGCGCCAAGAGCCTTCCTTTGGTGATGCCGCCGTTCAGGCCGAGGTTCAGGCCGATCTGAACCAGCTGCAGATGAGCACGCTCTCCTTCCAAGACTATGTGCGAGACCGCATGCTCAAGCGCCGCGAAGCTCAACTGGCCAGCGAGGCCGCTGCTGAGGCTGCAACACCAGCGCCACCGCCCGTGGTGACACCCATTGCGGCGATGCGCACCCGCCTGACCGCAGCCAGGCCCGTGCCGGTGCTGCGCGAAGAACTGCGTGACCCTGAACCCCTGGCTACCCAAGCGGCACCCCTGCTGGCTGCAACCGCGCCTGCCGGACCTGCCGCCAGTCATGCCGAGCAAGTGGAAATGATGGGTGAGCTGCGCTCGATGCGTGGCTTGATCGAACAACGCTTTGGTGCCCTGGCCTTCATGGAAAAGCTGCAGCGCCACCCGCGCCAGGCCCAAACGGCGCAAAAGCTGCTTGATGCCGGCTTCTCGCCCGCCCTGATTCGCAAGCTGGTCCAGGGGCTGCCAGCGGACGTGGATGAGCTGACCTGGGCCAGCGGCGTGCTGGAGCGCAACCTGGCCACCGCCGAACGCGAGACTTCCCTGGAAGAAGCAGGCGGCGTTTACGCCTTGATTGGTGCCACTGGTGTGGGCAAAACCACCAGCACCGCCAAGTTGGCAGCCGCGTTTGCAGCCCGCCACGGCGCCGCCGAACTGGGTCTGATCACGCTGGACGCTTACCGTGTGGCGGCCCACGAGCAGTTGCGCACCTACGGCCGCATTCTGGGTGTACCGGTGCACACCGCGCACGACCGGGCTTCGCTGGAAGACCTGTTGGACCTGCTGTCGGGCAAGCGCATGGTGCTGATCGATACCGCCGGCATGGCGCAACGCGACAGCCGCACCCGGGAACTGCTGGACATGCTGTCACACCGCTCCATCAACCGCTTGCTGGTCGTCAACGCCTCGGCGCAGGGCGAAACCATTGAAGATCAGCTGGGCGCCTATGGTGCCAACGCCTGCCGTGGCATTGTGCTGTCCAAGCTGGACGAAGCGGTCAAGCTGGGCCCTGCACTGGACGCCATGATTCGCCACAAGCTCAAGGTGCTGGCGGTGGCCAACGGCCAGCGGGTGCCCGAAGACTGGCACCGCCTGTCGGCCAACGCGCTGGTGCAACGGGCACTGAAGGCCAACATTGGACCCGCCTGGCGCTTGGACGAAGGCGACGTGAACCTGGTTTTTGCCGGCATGCCTGCGGGCCGCCCCCTGGCATCGCTGCACGTCTGATGCCCAGGTGACGCTTCGCATGAACGACTTCTACGCATCCTCCGGACCCGTGCCACTGGACCAGGCGCACGGACTGCGGCGCATGTTTGCCGGCCGCCGCCAGGTGGTGTTGCCCCTGGTCGCCAATCCCTTCGTTGCTTTCAGCGGCGTGGTGCTGGACCGCCTGGCTGCCGTGTTGTCGGCCGCGGGACGAAAGGTTCTGGTGGTGGACGCCTCGGCCGCCTCACCACCGCCTCACGAACTGTCGGCATTGGACCTGGCCGCTTGCATTTCGATGGTTTCACCCGGCGTCTTCTACCTGCCGGCCGGTGGCCTGCCCCTGACTTATGTCGACACGCGTGGCTTTGCTGACGCTTTCATCGATGCGGTGCAACGCGCCGCGCCACAAGCCGATGTGGTGCTGCTGCACGCCGACGCGCAAGATCTGGCTCGGATCTTCAAGCGTCGTGGTGCCCGGCCCATTTTGCTGGGCGCCGACCACCCCGACAGCATCAAGCACGCCTATGCAGGTGCCAAGCTGCTCGCCACCCGTTGTGCGCTGATGACGTTTGACTTGCTGCTGGCCGCGCCCCCGCACTCACCGCGCCTGCAGTCGATAGGCCAAAGCCTGACCGGCTGCGCCGAGACCTTCCTGGGGGCCACCATCTGCCATGCGGCGGTGATGGACCCTGCGGGCGAACTTGAATCCGCTCCCGACCCGTCGCTGACCCAGCTGCTGGCAGCGCAATTGGCGCTGGATGAAACGTGGGCCCCTGCGGGTCTGCCAATCAAGCAGCCTGCGCCCGCCGCCCGAACCGCTTTTCGATAGAGGCAACCACATGTACACCGCCAAGGGACAACTCGACGCCGGCGCACTGCTCAAGCAGTACAGCCCCTTGGTGCGCCGCCTCGCGCACCAGATGATTGCCAAGTTGCCAGCCAACGTCGAGCTCGACGACTTGATCCAGGTTGGCATGATCGGGCTGAGCGACGCGTTGTCGCGCTTTGACGCCAGCCAGGGCGTGCAGTTCGAAACCTTTGCCACCCAACGCATCCGCGGCGCCATGCTGGACGAGTTGCGCGGTAACGACTGGATGAGCCGCGGCGACCGCCGCCACCAGCGCAGCATCGAGTCGGCCGTGCACAAGCTGGAGCAACGTTTTGGCCGTGCCCCCAGCGAGGGCGAGATTGCCCGCGAGATGGGCTTGAGCTTGCAGGACTACCAGGAACTGTTGGGCAAGGTGCGTGGCACCCAGCTCATCTACCTGGAAGACATGAGCGGCGGCGAAGACGGCGACGACTACTTGGATCGCCACGTGATGGACAAGGAGTCCAACCCGATCGCTCGGCTGCAGGACCAGCGCATGCGCGAAGCCCTGGTCGAGGCCATCAAACACCTGCCCGAACGTGAGCAGTACGTGATGAGCATGTACTACGAGCACGACATGAATTTGAAGGAAATTGCTGCGGTGCTGGGCGTGACCGAGAGCCGAGTCTGCCAACTGCACAGCCAGAGCATCGCGCGCCTGCGCACGCGGCTGCGTGAGTGGTAGCGTCTCCAGGCCACCAACAAAAAGACCGGCCTAGGCCGGTCTTGCGCTTGGGGGGCTTGCGGGATCAGGCCAACAGCGCTCCACCTTGGCTGCCAGGGCGCTCGTTTCCACCCGTGGCCGCATACAGCGTGTTTGACGTGACGCGGGGCAACAGCACGTCGATCGCGCGGTCCAGCGAGGCCGTTGCGCGGGCCAAAGCTTCACGCTGGGCAGCCACCTGCCCACCCGCGTGCGCCAGGCGCTGCCGCAAGGGGGCCGGTACACCACCCGTACGGGCGGCGCGGCCGAAATGGTCGACCGCGGCCGCCAAGGCCAGGTGCAGGCGCGAAGCGGCTTCGTCGATGGCAACAGCGTCTTGCTGGTGCAAGGCGGTACCCAAAGCGGCCAATTGACCCTCCAGCGCAGCCAAAGGCTGCTCCAGGCGATCCGCCTGCTGCACCGCTGCCAGTTCTTCCGGAGCAATCTTCATGAAAGGCTTCCGCTCAGTTGGGCTTGCGGCCCAAGAGTTCTTCGGCGTTGACGATCAGCTTGTCGGCAATGGCTTCAGGGTTGACGGTGAACTTGCCGTCACGAATGGCTTGGGCAATGCGTTCTACCTTGGCACTGTCAAAACTGGCGTCCGCAGCAGGGCTGGCCAGGGCCGAGGCGGCCTGTGACAGCTCGACCTGGGCACTGGCTTCGGCCACGGCCGCTGGGGCTGAGGCCGTGCCTTTGCGTTCGGGCGCAGCGGGCGCGATAGGCGGTTTGGAATCGAGAGGACCGATCTTCATGATGAGCTCCTGTCAGGGGCACGAAAGGGGTGCACACCCAACGACATGAACGGTGTATCGGACGGGACCGGGTCCGACTTTAGCGCCATGTTGATAAATTTCTTCCAACCCCCTGAAATGCGGGGGAAAGCAAGGCGCCTTCGCGGGCTCACAGGCTGAACTCCACTTGGCGCAGACCCACCGGCCAGGCGCTGATGATCCGGCCCGACTCGGTTTTGACCCGCACGGTCTGTCCTTCCAGGCCGACACCCAGCGCGGTGCCTTCGGCGCTGATGGCAAATCCAGTGCCCTGAGCCACGATCCGAACCACTTCGCCCTGACTGAACCACTGGCGAGCTTTGAGGTCAGCCGCCCAGAGCGCTTGCCCGGCGTTGAGTGGCCTCGCAAGTACCCGGCCGCTCAAGGTCGAAGCGTGCTGATGAGGTGCGGTGGCGCTGGTGGCCCAATTCACTTCTGCCTGGGCCAGCATGGAGTCGTCCAACTGCGCGCCAGCCGGCAAGGCGCGAGCCAGCACCGGCGCCCAGGCCCAGACGTCGACCTGGATGGGTAGAAAGACCTGCCAGTGGGCGGATCCCTTGACACAGCGCAGACCCACGCGGCTGCGCCCCCAGGCCGGGATGCCAGCGGGCATGAAGGCTTGCACTTCGGTGCATGGAGCCAGCTTTAGCCGCGGATCCAGTTGCCCCGCCGTGACCACCACGCGGGCCTTGGCGGGCGCCAGCAGCTGTGCCGACTGTGTCGCCAAATCCAGCGCCTGGGCCCATTGCTGGGGCGCCAACAGCGCCAAGGGCATCGCGCTCTGTGCGCCAGCCAGGGCCGGGGCCAGCCCAGCGGAAAGCCCCAGGAGCAGGGCAAACCGGCGGAGGCAAGCGGGGCGCAGGAGGGGGTTGGGGCGGACTTTCACACAACCCACTCTACCGAGCCGCAGCGCATGGGAGGGCTTGAATTGGCGGCTTTCCCCCTTTCTTTTCATGCGCTGAAGGCAGCGGTAGCGCTCGCAGAATGCCCTGCATGGGCCGTCAAGGCCATTGGTTTTCAAACCCGTCCAGTCCGTTCCACTGCTCAGCCCCACATGCCCCCCGGCCCGCTTGGCGGACGGGTCCGCCAGGAGCCCAAGACCATGATTCCACGCCTGACCGCCGCACTGGACTTCCAGTCCCAGGCCCTGGTGTTGCGCTCCGAGCGGCAACGCCTGATCGCCGGCAACATTGCCAACGCCGACACCCCCGGTTTCAAAGCCCGCGACTTCGACTTTGCGGCCACCCTGCGTGAAGCCACCCGTGCGTCAGCAGCAGGAGCAGGCCAGACAGGCCGAATCGGCGATGGCATTGCCAACGTCTCCTTGGGCGCCGGCGGCCAACTGGCACCCAACTTGCGCTACGTGCAGCCCCAGCAGACCAATCTGGACAGCAACACCGTGGACATGGACCGCGAACGCGGCAACTTCATGGACAACGCCCTGAAGTACGACGCCACGCTGCGCTTCATCAACGGCACCGTGCGCACCACGCTTGAAGCCATGCGCAGTCATACGCAAGGTTGATCCAGATGAGCATGCTCCGCATCTTCGACGTGGCCAGCAGCGCCATCAGTGCCCAGAGCCAGCGGCTCAACGTGGTGGCGTCCAACCTGTCCAACGCCGACACCGTGGCCGGCCCCGACGGAGCCGCCTACAAGGCACGCCAGGTGGTGTTCCAGACCACCCCCATGGGCCCGCCAGGACAACGTGACGCCAGCATCGGTGTGCAGGTTTCCACCATCCGTGAAGACAACACCCCTGGTCGCCGTGTGCACGATCCCAAGCACCCCAGTGCCGACGCCGATGGCTACGTGACCTACAGCAACGTCAATCCGGTGGAAGAGATGGTCAACATGATTTCAGCGTCGCGCTCCTACCAAAACAGCGTGGAGGTCATGAACACCGCCCGCAGCCTGCTGCAAAAGACACTGCAGATGGGTCAGGGCTAGCCGCCTGTCGCTGCAAGAACCTGAAGGTCGCCCATGAACACCACCGCCGTCGCCACCAACCCCTACGCCGCCCTGTCCACCGCGGACAGCAGTGGCAAGACCGCCAACGAAGCGGGCAGCTCTGACCGCTTTCTCAAGCTCCTGGTGACGCAGATGCAAAACCAGGACCCGCTCAACCCGATGGACAACGCGCAGATCACCAGCCAGATGGCGCAGATCAGCACGGTCGACGGCATCAGCAAGCTCAATGGCACGGTGGAGGGTCTGACCTCCCAGTTCAGCCAGTTGCAGACCCTGATGGGTGCTTCGCTGGTGGGGCGCGACGTCACCTTGCAGGGCAACAAGCTGGCGGTCGAAGGTGGACACGGTGTCGGTGGTTTTGAGCTCAGTGGCAAGGCCGATTCGGTCAAAGTTGAGATCCTGAGCCCAGCCGGCCGCGTCGTCGACACGCTGGATCTGAAAGCCCAGCCTCTGGGCCGCCACAGCTTTGATTGGCCCGCTGGCAGCCTGCCAGACGGCGCGCCCTACAGCTTTCGCGTGGTGGCCAAGTCGGGCACCGCCGAGGTCAGCAGCACATCGCTGATGCGCGACCGCGTCACGGCCGTCACCAGCAACGGAACCAGCCTGACGCTGGAACTGCAGAACAGCGGCAGCGTCGCCTATCGCGACGTCAAAGCCTTCAACTAACCCCAACCACCAGCAGGACACATCATGGGATTCCAACAAGGCCTCTCGGGTCTGAACGTCACCAGCAAGAACCTGCAGGTGATCGGCAACAACGTGGCCAACGCCAACACCTTTGGCACCAAGGTGGCGCGGGGCGAGTTCTCCGACATGTATGCCGCCGCGCTCAACGGCGCTGGCGCCAACGCCATCGGCATCGGTGCCAACCTGGCCTCGGTGGCACAGCAGTTCACGCAGGGCAACATCAAAACCACGGAGAACCCCATGGATCTCTCGATCAACGGCGCCGGGTTTTTCCAGATCACCGACGGCAAGAGCCCGGTGACCTACACGCGCAACGGACAGTTCAAGGTGGACCGCGAAGGCTTCATCGTCAACAACTCGCTGCAAAAGCTGATGGGCTACCCGGCCGACGGCACCGGTCAAATCCAGCCCGGCTTGGCCGTACCTTTGCAACTGCCTTCGGCCGGTGTGGCGCCGGCGCCAACCAGCGAGATTTCCATCACCATGAACCTGGACGCCAGGCTGGGTGTGACGCTGCCAGCAGCCGGTGCTCAGATCGACTTCAGCGATGCCGACACCTACAACAACGCCACATCGCAAACGGTGTACGACGACAAGGGCATCGGCGTTGCACTGACCTACTACTTCCAAAAAGCTGCCAACGACACCTGGAACGTGTACGCCACGGCCAATGGCAGCACGCTCAATGGCGTGGCCGGAGCGCCTTTGCCGGTCACCACCATCAACTTTGCATCGAATGGGGGCTCGTCCACCGCCCCTGTGGGGCCCGTGGCGATCAACGTACCGGCCACCGTCACCGCTGCGGGCGCCAGCACCTTGCCCATCAACGGTGTACAGCTCGACGTGAGCAAAGCAACCCAGTACGGCAGTGCCTACGGTGTCACCGACATGACCCAAAACGGTTTCGCCGCAGGTCAGTTGACCGCCATCACGGTGGAGTCCAACGGCATCATCACGGCGCGCTACAGCAACGGCCAGTCGCAACCCGCAGGCCAGGTCGAAGTGGCCAACTTTCGCAACCCTCAGGGCCTGCAGCCGATTGGCGACAACGCCTGGGCGCGCACCTTCGCCTCGGGCGACCCCCTGATGGGTGTGCCTGGCGACGGCAATCTGGGTGTGCTGCAAGCCGGCGCACTGGAGGAGAGCAACATCGATCTGACGGGTGAACTCGTCAACATGATCACCGCGCAGCGCATCTACCAAGCCAATGCGCAAA
>JAYTVT010000038.1:0-21312 GCA_043743835.1 Betaproteobacteria bacterium | reverse complement strand
GCGGGCAGGTGATGTGGTTGCCCTCGCTCAGCGCCGGGCGCAGGCGCTGGCGGCTCAGTTCCAGCAGGCCGAACTTGCTGATCGAGCTGAACTGCACGCGCGCACGGTCAAAACGCAGGCCGTCGCGCAGGCGTTGTTCCACCTCGCGCCGGTTCTTGCTTTCTTCCATGTCGATGAAGTCGACCACGATCAGGCCGCCCAGGTCGCGCAAGCGCATCTGGCGCGCGATCTCATCAGCCGCTTCGATGTTGGTGCGCGTTGCGGTTTCTTCGATGTCGCTGCCGCGGGTTGCGCGCGCGCTGTTGACGTCCACCGAAACCAGCGCTTCGGTGTGGTCGATGACGATGGCGCCGCCGCTGGGCAGGTTGACCGTGCGGCTGAAGGCCGTTTCGATCTGGTGTTCGATCTGGAAACGGCTGAACAGCGGTGCATCGTCCTTGTAGCGTTTCACGCGATTGGCCGTTTCCGGCATCACGTGGTTCATGAACTGCTGCGCTTGTTCGAAGATGTCGTCGGTGTCGATCAGGATCTCGCCGATGTCCGCGGTGAAGTAGTCGCGGATGGCGCGGATGACCAGGGATGACTCCTGGTAGATCAGGAAGGCACCCTTGCTGGCTTTGGACGCGCCGTCAATGGCGTCCCACAGCTTGAGCATGTAGTTCAGGTCCCACTGCAGCTCGGCCGCGCTGCGGCCGATGCCAGCGGTGCGGGCAATCAGGCTCATGCCCTTGGGGTAGTCCAGCTGCTCCAGGTTTTCCTTGAGCTCTTCGCGCTCTTCGCCCTCGATGCGGCGGCTCACGCCACCACCGCGCGGGTTGTTGGGCATCAAGACCAGGTAGCGGCCGGCCAGGCTGACAAAGGTGGTCAGTGCCGCGCCTTTGTTGCCACGCTCCTCTTTTTCAACCTGCACCAGCAGGTTGTCGCCTTCCCGCACCACGTCCTGGATGCGGGCGTTCTTGACATCGGCGCCCTCGCGGAAGTAGTTGCGCGAGATTTCCTTGAACGGCAAGAAGCCGTGGCGGTCTTCGCCATAGTCGATGAAGCAGGCTTCCAGCGAGGGCTCTACACGGGTGATGACCGCCTTGTAGATGTTGCCCTTGCGCTGTTCGCGCCCTTCAATCTCAGTTTCGAAGTCGAGGAGCTTTTGTCCGTCGACGATGGCCAGGCGCCGCTCTTCGGGCTGCGTGGCGTTGATCAGCATGCGTTTCATCTGCACTCCTGTGCTGGGCGGGCCTGTCTTTCGAGCAGGTGGCCCCTTGCTTGATTGCAAGATGCACGAGGGTCATGGCCGAACCGTTGACGCGAAATGCCCTGGACTGCGTGTGGTGACCGGCTGTACCGGAGACCTCAGGAACGCAGCGTTGGCGCGTGCGTGCGGGCTGGGGTTGCAGCGTCTTCGCTCTGTGGCCCCTTGCACAACCGCGGATCGCGCGGGCATGCACGCGCCCGGGCCGCGCCGGCGTGGTGCCGGGGCCTGGTGGGGCGTTTTGGGGTGTCTGGGAGCATCGGGGCTGCAACAGCGTGCCTGCACGCGGGTTCAAGGTCAGCGGGTTTTCGGCCGGTTGGGCCGGGTCACGGGCTGGGTCTCGGACCCTTTGGATTTTTCGGGGCTTCGGGTGAGCGAAGCGGGGTTCTGACTGGACTCTCTGCCACCAGCTTGTGGGGCCCGCCATCGTCCAAAGGGGACGGTTGGCTTGGCGCCGTCTGCTGGCGTTGCATCACCTAATGGCCTGCGCCAACACGGCACAGACCTTTCCACGATAGAGCCGCGGGCGCCCGCGTAAACTCCGATAAATCAAGCACTTACAGCCTCAACGTGGAGTTGCGAAGTATAGCGGGCAAAACAAGTGCTCCCCCCGGTCGCGGTGGGGACACCGCCGGGCTGGCCGTGCGCACGCTTACCGTGGACGCCGAGTCGGCCGGCCAGCGGCTGGACAACTACCTGATCCGGCTGCTCAAGGGCGTGCCCAAGACCCATGTCTACCGGGTGATCCGGTCGGGCGAGGTGCGGGTGAACAAGGGACGCGCTGGGGCCGACACCCGGGTGGCCGAGGGCGACCAGATCCGCGTGCCGCCCATGCGGCTGGCCGCGCCCAGCACTGCGCCACCGGCACCGGCACGCGAATTCCCGGTGCTGATGGAAGACGAACACCTGCTGGCCATCGTCAAGCCGGCGGGCGTGGCGGTGCATGGTGGCAGTGGGGTCAGCTTTGGGGTGATCGAGCAGTTGCGCCGGTCCAGGCCCGATGCGCGATATCTGGAGCTGGTGCACCGGCTGGACAAAGAAACCTCGGGCATCCTGCTGCTGGCCAAGAAGCGCAGCGCGCTGACGGCCTTGCAAGACCAGTTTCGCGACCGCAACACCGGCAAAACCTATGCCGCGCTGGTTTTTGGCGACTGGCCGGCCAAACTCAAGGTCATCGACTCGGCGCTGCACAAAACGCTGGACGCCGCCGGTGAGCGCCATGTCAAGGTAGTGGGCGCTGACCACGCCGACGGCCGCCGCTCCATCACCCTGGTGAAGGTGGCCCGCCAATGGCCGGGGCTGTCGTTGCTGGACGTGACCATCAAGACCGGCCGCACGCACCAGATTCGCGTACACCTGGCCAGCAGTGGCCACCCCATCGTGGGCGACCCCAGGTACGGCGACTTCGCACGCAACAAGCTGTTTGCGCGAGAACGCCGCTTTGAGCGCATGTTCCTGCACGCCCGTGATCTGTCCTTTGACCACCCCGCCAGCGGCGAACGAATTGCCTTGCATGCGCCTTTGCCGGCGGAGTGCGCGACACTGCTGGCCCTTTGACGCGGCAACAGCCACGTTTTGACCCTTCCCTTTTTGGCCTTCAGCGCCTTTTGCCCATGGCCCGACCCCCCAACCGCCGCTTTGACCTGATCGCCTTCGACTGGGACGGCACCCTCTTTGACAGCACCGCGCTGATCATTCAGTGCATCCAGGGCGCCTGCAGTGACCTGGGTGTGGCCGTGCCCAGCCAAGCCGACGCTGCCTACGTCATCGGCCTGGGCCTGCACGACGCGCTCAAGCACGCCGTGCCTGGGCTGACGCCCGAGCGCTACCCCGAGCTGGGCCAACGCTACCGCCAGCACTATCAGGCGCGTCAGGACGAACTGGTGCTGTTCCCCGGTACGCTGGACATGCTGGCCGCACTGAAAGCGCGCAACCACCTCTTGGCCGTGGCCACCGGCAAGAACCGCCGCGGGCTGGACCACGCGCTGCAGCATTCGCAGTTGCACAGCATGTTCGATGCCACCCGCACCGCCGACGAAACCGCTGGCAAGCCCCACCCCTTGATGCTGCAGCAGCTGATGGCGCAGCTGGGCACCACGCCCGAGCGCACCTTGATGGTGGGCGACACCACACACGACCTGATGCTGGGGCGCAACGCCGGCACCGCCCGGCTGGCGGTCAGCTTTGGTGCGCACGAGCCTGAAGCCTTTGCCGAGCACGAGCCGCTTTTTGTGGCCCACAGCACCGAAGAGCTGCAGCGCTGGCTGCTGGAGCACGCCTGAAGGGCAGGGCGCATCGTGACCGACGACACCACCCTTCCACCCGAACCGCTTTGTTCGTCCGCCGACCTGCCCGAGCGCGGCCGCGCCTGGGTTTGGGACGTCACGCAATACGGTCGCCCCGCGCGCGCCTTTGCCATGCGCTTTGATGGCCAGGTGGTGGCCTACCTGAACCGCTGTGTGCACGTGCCCACTGAAATGGACTGGCAGCCCGGCGAATTTCTGGACATGGACAAGCGCTGGATCCTGTGCAGCATCCACGGCGCCAGCTACGAGCCGGCCGATGGCCGCTGTGTTGGTGGCCCCTGTGGCAAGGGCCGGCTGACACCGGTGTCCGTGCAGGAGCAAGACGGCCAGGTGACTTGGTATCCTTCCCGCGACATCCGCCCCGTCGCTTTTGACGCCTTTGATGAGCCGCCGGCACCGCCCGCTGCGGCCTCCCCCGAATGAACCCCAACGAACCCAATTCGCCGTCTGCAGACGGCCCCGACACCCTGCCTGCAGGCCCCGCAGTGGAGCCCTTGACGGTGACCGCCGCAGCGGCACTGGCGCAGCAAAAGGCAGCGGCCGCACCCGCCTCGGCCGAGCCCAAATCGGGTGGCCTGGAAGGCGCTCTCGAACGAGTGGCCCGTGAATTGATGCAACACCAGCGGGCCGAGCGCCGCTGGCGTGTTTTCTTTCGTTTGGCCTGGCTGGGCCTGGCGCTGGTGGTGCTGTGGCTGACCCTGGCCGGCCGCGGCGGGCCTTCGGTGCCGAGCACGCCGCACACGGCGCTGGTTGAAGTGCGCGGCGAAATTGCCGCCGGCAACGAAGCCAGCGCCGAACAACTGATCGGCGCCCTGCGCAGCGCTTTTGAAGACGTCAGCGCCCAGGCGGTGGTCTTGCGCATCAATTCGCCCGGTGGCAGCCCGGTGCAAAGTGGCATCGTCTACGACGAGATCAAGCGCCTCAAGGCCAAGCACAACAAGAAGGTCTACGCGGTGGTGGAGGAAATCTGCGCCTCAGGGGCTTACTACATCGCGGTGGCGGCAGACGAGATCTACGTCGACAAGGCCAGCATCGTGGGCAGCATCGGCGTGCTGATGGACGGCTTCGGTTTCACTGGTTTGATGGACAAGCTGGGTGTCGAACGCCGGCTGCTGACCTCGGGCGAGAACAAGGCCATGCTCGACCCCTTCAGCCCCGCCAACCCCAAACAAACGGCGATGGCCAAGGCCATGATCGAGCAGATCCACCGCCAGTTCATCGCGGTGGTGAAAGAGGGCCGGGGCGATCGCCTCAAGGCAACGCCTGAGACCTTCTCGGGTCTGTTCTGGAACGGCGAAGAAGCCGTCAAGCTGGGCCTGGCCGACGCCACCGGCAGCCTGGACTTCGTGGCCCGCGAGGTCATCAAGGCCGAAGACATCATCGACTACACACCACGTGACAACGTGGCCGAGCGGCTGGCCAAGCGCTTTGGTGCCAGCGTGGGCGCCGGCGCCGTCAAAGCCCTGCGTGAACTGTCGCCGCTGAAATGAGTGTGCCGATGTCCGAACGCGTGGCCGTGGCGGCGCAATACCTGCTGCCCAAACAGGCGCTTACCGCAATGGCTGGCGCCGCGGCGCGGCTGCAGGGCGGCGGTGTTACCACGTCGGTGATCCGCTGGTTCATTCAGCGCTACGGCGTGAACATGGCCGAAGCAGCGCAGAGCGACCCGGCCGCGTATGCCAGCTTCAACGACTTCTTCACCCGCGCTCTGAAAGACGGCGCTCGCCCGCTGGCTCAGGCCGACTTGCTGTGCCCGGTGGACGGTGCCATCAGCCAGCTTGGCCCTATCGACGGCGACCAGATCTTCCAGGCCAAGGGCCACCAGTACAGCACCACGGCCTTGGTCGGTGGCGACGCGGCCCTGGCGGCCCACTTCCACGGTGGCCACTTCGCTACGCTCTACCTCAGCCCCAAGGACTACCACCGCATCCACATGCCGCAGGCCGGGCGCCTGTTGCGCATGATCCATGTGCCGGGGGATCTGTTCTCCGTCAACCCGGCCACCGCGCGTGGTGTGCCCGGCTTGTTTTCGCGTAACGAACGTGTGGTGTGTGTCTTTGACAGCGAGCATGGCCCGTGGGTTCTGGTGCTGGTGGGTGCCACCATCGTGGGCAGCATGGCCACGGTTTGGCACGGTGTGGTCAACCCGCCGCGGCCGGGCAGCGTGCGTGAGTGGGCCTATGCCGACGAGCCCATTGCGCTGGCGCAAGGCGCAGAAATGGGCCGTTTTTTGCTGGGCAGCACGGTGGTGATGCTGTTTCCGCGCGGGCCGCTGCAGTTCAACCCGAGGTGGCAGCCTGGCGGCAGCATCCGCATGGGTGAGCCGATGGCCAGCCGCACGGTGGGTAACGCAGCCAACAGCGCAGCCAACAACGCGGCCAACAAGCCGCCAAGCGGCGCTGGCGCCGCGTGAGCTTTGCCGCCCAAGTGCCGGCCAGCGGCCGTGCCCGCGTGCTGCTGTGGCTGGTGCCTTTGCTGTGGTCGTCCAACTACATCATCGCCCGTCTGGGTGACGGCTTGATTGCGCCGCACGCGCTGGCCCTGGGCCGCTGGGGCCTGGCCGCACTCATCCTCTTGCCCTGGATGGGCCGCGGTCTGTGGGCCCAGCGTGCGGTGGTGCGCCGGGAATGGCTGCACCTGCTGGTGCTGGGCTTCTTCGGCATGTACATCTGCGGCGCGTGGGTCTATGTGGCGGGCCACAGCACCAGCAGCACCAACATCGCGTTGATCTATGCCGCCACCCCCATGGCCATCGTGGCCGCCAGCGCCTGGCTGCTGCACGAACGCATGAGCCGCGCGCAATGGGCTGGCGTGGTGCTGGCCTTGCTGGGCCTGCTGTGGGTCATCGCCAAGGGTGACCCGGCAAGGCTGCTGGCGGTGCAGTTCGCGGCGGGCGACGCCTGGATCACCGCCGCAGCGGCCAGCTGGACGGCCTATTCGGTGCTGCTCAAGCGCTGGCCCAGTGCACTGGGCCCGGGCGAACGGCTGGTGGCCATCATCGGTGGCGGCTTGCTGGTGCTGCTGCCCACCACGCTGATCGAAGCTGCTTTCACGCAGACGCCGCCCTTCAGTTGGCCGGCGGTGGGCTTGGTGCTGCTGGCGGCGGTGCTGCCAGGCGTGCTGTCCTACGGCGCGTATTCCTACCTGCAGCGCGAACTGGGCGCCTCACGCACGGCCATGATGCTCTACCTGGCGCCGGTGTATGGCGCGCTGCTGGCCTGGGGCCTGCTGGGCGAGGTGCCGGGATGGCACCACCTGGTGGGCGCGGCTTTGATCTTGCCCAGCATTTGGTTGGCCAGCCGGCGTTAGCGCGCCCACTCGCCCACCGACTCAGGTTGGCCTGGGCTCTACTGCAGCACAGGCGTCGGAGCCGGTTTGACCGTCATCACGCACTCAAAGGTCACGCTGGCTGGCAGCGTCGGGTCTTTCAGGCTGTTGGTCCAGGTGCCTGTGCTTTGCACGCTCACCAGCCAGCTGTTTTGAAAGCTGGTGGCTTTGGGAACGATCCCTTCGGTGGCAGTAGCTGCCCACGCGATGCTGTTGGTACCGTCCCGGCGGGTCTGCATCGAGGCCACGGGGTAGGTGGTGGTGGGGCCCATGTAGACCGTGGCGGCCACGGTGTCCACCTTGAACACACCCAGTGCCTGGGGAATCATCAGGTTGGTGTTGCTGAAGTTGTAGGAAAACGCCACCGAGCGGTAGCCCAGTGGCATGGGCGTGTTGGCGACCACTTGTGCGCTTGTGGTGGGCGGTGGATTCGGGTTGAGGGTAACGATATAGGGCCTGGACCGCGGCACCAGGTCTGGGATGCCGCCCCCCAGGCTGGAGGTCACAAACTTGCAACCCTTGGGCAGCGCCAAGACTGGGCCGTCGTAGACGGTGAACTTGGTATCGCCGACGGGGGCTGAGTTGGCCGGGTTGGCAGCGCAAATCAGGAGCGCTGCGAGGCCGGCCGCATGGCCCTTCAAGTGGACGTTGGAAGTCATGGTGATGCTCCTGTCGATGGGTTTGGTTCTGGGTGCCGACGGGTTATAGACGTCTGCACCCAGCTAATCGAGATTTGCCACCCAAACCCGACAAGCGATACAAAAGAAACTTAGAGCACCACCGGCAACCGTCGCCAATCGCGTGTTGCACCAGGTGTTGTCAACCAGCCGGCCAGCGTGGGTGCTCCGTCCTGCCAGCCCAGGACCGACCGCAGTTGCTCGGCCAAGGGCAGGGTCGGCGGGCTCGGTTGGGCTCGGGGCTCCACCAGCAGCGCGGCGTAGCTGGCCGCGGCCAGCGATGTGGGGTGCGTTGTGCCCAGTTCCTTGGCCAGAACCGACGAGGCGGCCAACCACATGGCGCGAGCGCCCGAAACATCGCCTTCCCGGGCCATGGCAATGCCCAGCAAGACTCGGGTGCTGGCGATGCTGGGGTGACCTGGGCGGCTCAGCTTCAGCAGGTTGGCCTCGGTCAGTCGCAGTTCAGCCAGTGCTTCGGCCGTGCGGCCCAGTCGCAGCAGCGACTCGGCGTGCAAGCGGCGCACGGGCTCAGTCGAGGGCGATACGCCGCCCTCGTCGCGCAGCAGGGCGGCCAGCAGCCGACGCAGCTCTGGCTCCGCCTGTGCGGCTTGGCCGCTGTACATCCAGGCCATGGCCTGCAACAGGCTGGCATGGTCTTCGCGCCACGCGTCTGCTGCGCTGGTAGATCCTCGGAGCCGCGACAGCCAGGTTTGCGTCAAGTCGAAGTGTCCTTGGCGTAACTCGGCCATGGCCAGTTCGCTCACCGTGTTGATCGTTAGCGGGTGATCGGGCCCCAGGCGCTCGCGCAAATCGGCATACAGCGGGCTCAGCACCTGCACAGCCGCTGCATGCTGGCCGGCGCTGTTCTCCAGGCTGCCCAGGTCCGCGGCCACGTTCAGACGGTCGACCACAGCCTCGTCGCCTCGTTGCGCACAGAGCGCCGCTGCTCGCAGGAAATGTCGGCGGGCCGCTTCAACGTCCGATGCCAAACGCGCCGCCAGGCCTTGGGCATGGGCGGCGCGGGCCGTCAGTTCCAAGTCGGGTTCTGGCGTTGTTGCCAACAGCGATTCGGCGCGCGTCAACGCACGCTGGGCATCGGGTACGCGCCGGGTGTTGAGTGCCAGTTCGCCTTGCAGCAGCGCCAGGCGGGCTTCGATGCCCAAGGTGCGCTGGGGATCAGCAGCGACCACCTGTTCCAGCTGTGCCACCACCTTGGCGGTGTTGTCATAGTCCAGCGCCCACATCGTCACCTTGCCCCATTGCCACAGCGCCAACGCGTGCGCAGCCGGGTCCTTCAGCCGCTGGGCTTCGGCTGCTTCGGCCTGAAAGGCGCTCGCGGCCTCTTTGTATGCGCCCACGTCGCGGTACAGCGCAGCCATGCGCAAGCGGGCTGCGCGGCGGGTGGCTGGGTCGACGTCGCTCTGGCTGTCCAGAAAGCTCTGCGCCCGGTCCAGCAGTTCTTTGGCGCTGAAGCTGCGGCTGCCCGCCACGTCAGGGCTCATGCCACGAAACAGGCTTTGCAGCAGACCGTCCACGGTTTGCGCCTGGGTTTGGCTCAGGCGTGCCGACTGCTGTTCTTGCCAGGCCTTGAACGCCAGGCCTCCGATCAAACCCACGCTCAGCACGGTGGCCGCCACGGGCATGCGGTGGCGCTGCACAAAACGCCGCAGCAGGTAGCCGGCGCTGGGTTGGCGCGCCAAGACCGGCTGACGCGCCAGGTAGCGCCGCAGGTCGTCGGCAAAGGCCGCGGCGGTGGCGTATCGCTCGGCCGGCACACGGCGCAGCGCCTTGGCGGCGATGTTGTCCAGGTCACCGGCCAAGGCCCGGCGCAGCGCTGGCCCCTGCAGCTGGCGGGCCCCTGCGGCAACTTCATCGGCGCGCACCGCCTGCGACATGGGCAGCGGGTCGCGCTGCAGCGTGTCGTGCAAGGCCTGCGCGGCTGAGCTGCCGGGCCGGGTGGTGGGGTGATGCCCGCTGAGCAGCACGTAAAGCAGCACGCCCAGTGCATACACGTCGGTGGCGGTGGACACGGTGCCGGCCTGCAGCTGTTCAGGCGCCGCGTAGCCGGGCGACAGCAGGTTGCCGGCCTGCTGTGTCAGTGGTGCCTCCGGCAGGCTGTCGGTCTGGCCCTCGGCCGTCATGAGCTTGGCGATGCCAAAGTCCAGCAGCTTCAACTGGCCCTGTTCGTCCACCATCACATTGGACGGTTTGATGTCGCGGTGCACCACCAGGTGGCCGTGGGCGTGCTGCACGGCGTCCAGCAGGTTCAAAAAGAGTTGGATGCGGGCATTCAGGCCCAGGCGCTCCTCGTTGCAGTGCACATCGATGTGCCGCCCACGCACATGCTCCAGCACCAGGTAGGGCTGACCGGACGGCGACACGCCAGCGTCCAGCAGCCGCGCAATGTGCGGGTGGGCCAGCCGCGCCAGGATGTGGCCCTCGCGGCGAAAGCGCTCGGCGCGCGCTTCGCCCTGCATCGACAGACTCAGCAGCTTGACGGCCACCACGCCTTCAAAACGGCCATCGTCGCGTCGGGCCAGCCACACGCTGCCCATGCCACCTTCGCCGATGGCCTCTTGCAGCGTGTAGGCACCCAGCCGTTGTCCGGCCAAGGGGGTGGCGAACAGGCCCGCGCCGCTGGCGGGTTCGCCCTGCAAAAAACTTTCGGACTCGGCTTGCTCGTGGCTTTGCAGCAGGCGATGCAGCTCGTCAATCAGATGGGGGAAGGTGATGCGCCATTGGTCCATCAGGGCCAAGCGCTCGGCCGGCGGCGCGTCCAGCGCTTGGTCCAGCAACGGTTGCAGTGTCTTCCAGTGGGCAGGCAACATGCCTGAGCCTAGCTCCTTTTGAAGCCTGCGCCGTTTAAGGCCATGGCCGGCCGCGTGCTTCTATGCCGTAGCTGCGAGGCGCACGGTCTGGCCCAGCAGCAGACGCAAGCGTGGCAGTGCAGCGCGCGCGGCCTGGCGGCCGATGTCGATGAGCTCCGGCATGGCTTCGGTTTCAAACAGGCCGATGCGACGTGGCAGCTCCGGCAGCATCAACACCATGCGGCTGGCGTCGGCGCGGGCCAGGCGGGCGTCCAGCAGGTTGTTGGACAAGGCTGCGGTGACGCGCGTGGCTAGGCGCGACGCCGAGTTGGCGTTGCGTGGAAAGGGCACCCGAAAGCCCAGTGCCACGGTGACATGGCTGGCCGGTGCGGTGTCCACCGGCAAGGGGTCTGACAGGCTGCCGTCAACCAGCAACTGGCCATCGATGCGTTGGGGTGCAAACAAAAAGGGCAGGGCCACGCTGGCGCGCAGGGCCTGTGTCAAAAGCCCCTGGCGCAGCACCACGGGCGCGCCGGTGCTGGCGCAGGTGGTCTGCACATGCAGGGGTGTGGGCAGGTCTTCTATGCGTGTGTTGCCGAAGGCGATTTGCAGCTGCTGGCCAATCAGGCGGTCGTCGCGCAGCGCAAAGCGGTCATCAAAACCGGCCATGCGTGGCAACGCCACTTCAAACAAAGCGCGGTGGCGCTTGCGGCTGGTGATGTCGCGCGACCACAGCTGGCGCGCCATCTCCATGCCACGTTGGGCCGGGTAGCCCGCCGCAATCAGCGCGCCAAAGATGGCCCCAGCGCTGCAGCCCGCCACAGCGGCGGGGCGCAGGCCCTCTTGCTCGAAAACTTCCATGGCGCCCAGGCCGGCGATGCTTTTCACGCCGCCGCTGCCCAGAACCAGTGTGAAGGGGATGGGTGTCAGGTTTCGCATGGGGGTTCTCGGTGATGTTGAAGATCAGTGCTGCCAGGCAGCGGTGGTGAAGGCGCCCCACGCGTTGACCGCTGGGCTCAAGGGGCGGGCTTGTGGTGCCAGGCGCAGCTCGGCTCGCATCAAGTCGGCGTCTTCGGGGTGCGGTCCACAGTCAAAGCCTTGAGCGAGGGCCAGCGACTGCATGGCCGCGTTGCCAGGCAGCACGTCGCCCGACAGGCAGGGCAGGCCCTGCTCGCGGCCGGCTTGCACCAAGGCACTCAACAGGCGCCCGCCAATGCCGTGGCCTTGCCAGGCGTCGGCCACCGACAGCGCAAACTCGGCGCCTGGCGTCACCGAGGTGCGCACCCAACGACCTTCGGCTACCGCGTGTTCCAGGCCGTCTAACCAGTGGGTGACGATGAAGGCCGCGCGGTGCTTGAAGTCGACATCGGCCATCCAGGCCAGCCGGGCGGCCGACAGCCGACCCACCGCGCCGTGAAAGCGGCTGTAGCGCGCCGCGCGGGACAGCCGCTCTTCGAACAGTTCGCCCAGCAGCGCGGCGTCTTCAGCTTGTATGCGGCGCAGCGTCAGCGGCGTGCCGCAGGCGCTGGTCCAGCGGGTGTGGCGTTCAAGCGCGGAGCGCTGAGCTGGCCATGTTGGAGGCGCAGGGGGCCAGGTCCGGGTCAGGCCGAACAGTCCGAACAGGCGGTTGCGCATGGTGCGATCCCTTGGCTGAAGCGGGTGGCGAATGCCGCCCTTGCAAGGGAAATCGCGAAGCCGAGGTCAAAGCCGCCAAGGCCATCAAAAATAGTTTCAGGGGAGTCGGCCGACCGAGGCTGCCGTTTGGCGGCTGTTTGGCTGCCGTTCGGCGGCCGAGCGACTTAGAGCCTGTGCCGGGTGAGTGTCAGGCGCCGCCCAGCGCGTGGCGCAACAAGAGGCGCGCTTTCTCCCACTGGCGCTGCGCCGTGCGTTCGGACACACCCGTCATGCTGGCAATCTCCACCAAGGAAAAGCCGCAGAAGAACTTCAGGTCCACCAGATGCGCCAGTGCAGGCTCTTGCTGGGCCAACTCGTCCAGGGCGTCGCTCAGGGTTTGCAGGCTTTCGGGTTCGGCACACTGTTCAGCCAAAACGGTGCTGAAGCTGGTGATGTCCAGACCATGCCCACGCTTGATGGCCTGGCGGCTGCGCACATGGTCAATCACCAGGCCGCGCATGGCGCGCGCGGCGTAGGACAGGAAGTGGGTCTTGTCGTTGAAGGCCAGGCCCTGGCGGCCGCCGATGTCCAGATAGGCCTCGTGCAGCAGCGTGGTAGTGCCCAGCGAAGGCAATGCCCCGAAGCGGCCGGCCTCGCGCCGTGCAATGCGGTGCAGTTCGGCATAGAGCGCAGCAAACAGCGCGCCGCGGGCCTCGGCGTCGCCGCCTTCGGCGCGCTGCACCAGCGCGGCATGGGTAGCGTCGGGCTTGGGGATGCTGCTCATTCGTCCCAGTGTATCGGGCGCGGGTTGGTGGACTCAGCTGTCGACGAGGCACGGACCAGCCGCAGACTCAGCCAAACAGACCCGGTGCACGGGCCGGATCGTCGCCTTCGCTGTAAAAGCAGTTGGGACAGACGGCGCGGTAGCTCTCGTTGCCACCGATCATGACCTGCTCGCCTTCCTTGACCCGCCGACCTTGGGCGTCCACGCGCAGGTTCATGCTGGCCTTGCGCGCGCAGGCGCAAATGGTCTTCATTTCTTCCAGGTCGTCGGCCAGCGTCAGCAAGGTGGCGGCACCCGGAAAAGCGTCGCCACGGAAGTCGCTGCGCAGGCCGTAGCACAGCACCGGCACGGGGTGCTGGTGGGCCAGGCGGTGCAGTTGGCGCACCTGATCGTGCGTCAGGAACTGGGCTTCGTCGATCAGCAGGCAGGCCACCGGCTTGCCCTGGTCCTGCGCCAACCAGGCCGAGTCAAAAACGGTCTCGGGCCCAAAGGTCTCGGCCTGCCGGTTCAAGCCCAGGCGCGAACCGATCACGCCCACGCCGCTGCGTTCGTCGTGGGCTGCGGTGAACAGGCGCACCCGCATGCCGCGTTCTTCGTAGTTGTAGGCAGCCTGCAGCAAGTGCGTGGACTTGCCGGCGTTCATGGCTGCGAAGCGGAAGTAGAGCTTGCTCAAAGCGGCCCTTTGACCCTGGTGTGCTGCTGTGCAGGCCAGTGCCTTTTCAGGCGGCGACCCACAGGCGACCCGGCTTGCGGCCGGGCCTCAGGGGTCGATTGTCTCCCGCTCGCTGCGGTACTTACAGTGCAGGAATGCGCAGCGCTTGTCCCGGGTAAATCTTGTCGGGATGGCTCAGCATGGGCTTGTTGGCCTCGAAGATGACCGGGTACTTGTTGGCGTCACCGTAGTAGGCCTTGGCGATCTTGCTCAGGTTGTCGCCGCTGACCACCACGTGGAACTGGGCTTCGGGCTCGGGGTTGGCCACGGTCATCATGTCGTTGACACCGGCCACGCCGGCCACGTTGCCGCAGCACAGCAGGATCTTTTCCTTGGTGGCCTGGTCGTCCACCTGGCCGGCCACAGTGACGGTGGCGCTGCCAGCGTCAAAGCCCACGTCCAAACTGCTGCCGGGCAGGCCTTGGGCGTTGACGTAGCCAATGATGGCGTCGCCAGCGGCTTTGCTCAGGGCGGCCACGTTTTCAGGCGTGGGGGCGCTGGCGGCGGCGTCTTGTGCGGCCTTGGCCTCACCTTTGCCAAACAGCTTTTCGCCGGCTTCTTTCATGAAGGACATCAGACCCATGGGGACTCCTGTGTGTTGGTGGGCAAGTCGCAATGGTAGGCGGTGCCTTGCTGCCGTGACCCCATTCGCAAGGATGGGGACGAGAACCACAGGGATGGACTGACAGACTTACAGAAAGGTGTGTCCGGCTTGCTCGGAGTACTTCTTGAGCAAATCCAGGATGCGTTGGGGCTTGTACGGCTTGATGACAAAGCCACTGGCGCCCAGGGCCAAGGCTCGTTTGACGTTGTCCATCGAGTTGCTGCCAGAAATCATGGCAACAAAGGTGTCCGCCCGCTGATTGCGCATTTCCTGCAGCACGAACAGCCCGTCTTCGCCAGGCATGTCAATGTCCAGCAACGTGATGCGTGGGTTCAGATCTTTCCAAATTCTCAGGGCTTCGGCGCCATTGCGTGCTTCGCGCATGACCAGGCGTCCAGCGAAATTGCGCAGGATGGCCGCCAGAAGTTCGCGGCTGGCACCGGTGTCGTCCACCAGCAGCACATCACAGCGGTGTGTGCTCTTGGTCGGCTGGCTGTCCTGAGCCTCGTCGCTTGCGCTGGCTGCTGCAGTGCTGATCAAGGTTGAAAGCTCTTCGTCGGGTGTGCTCATCCAGAAGCCTCGGCAAGTAGAGTGACAGGTTGCGTCATGCAGTCGTTCAGGGCCTGCAAGAGCGCTTGGATGTGGTGCGTTGCCTGCTGCCACTCTTGCTGGTCGATGTGACCTTCAATGGGGGTGGCCCGCTGAGTCACCACAGCGTAGCCCAGGGACCCAGCCAGGCCCTTGATGCGGTGGCTGTGCGACCGCAAGGTTGCCCAGTCTTTTTGGCTCAGTGCTGAGGTGAGGGTCTGAACGGTCTCTGGCATTTCGGCGCGGAAGTCGGCCGCCAAGCGCTGGATCAAGGCGTCGACTCTGCCCGGGTTGGTGGGCGTGCGCACAGCGCCCGAGGTCGAGAGGTAGCGCGACAGCACGTGGTGAAGCCGCGCCCTGTCAATGGGCTTGCCCAGCACATCGTCACAGCCGATCTCACGGTAGCGTTCAATGTCGGCGCGCATCACGTTGGCCGTCAGTGCCACGATGGCGCCCCGATAGCCGGTGCCGCGCAGCAGGGTAACGGCGGTGACACCGTCCATCACCGGCATCTGGATGTCCATCAGCACCAGGTCGAAATCACCCGCCATGGCTTCCTGAACTGCCAATTCACCGTTGCCGACCATCTTGAAGTCCGTCCCGGTGCATTGCAGGTAGGCTGAAATCAGGCGTTGGTTGTGAGCGCCGTCTTCCGCGACCAGGACGTTACCGGTGAGTGCGGGAATGGACAGTGCGTCGTTTTGTGGTGCCTGCATTGCCAGCGCCAGGTCTTCCGATGTACGAATCCAGGTGGGGGCCAGCTTCCCTCCGTCAGGGCACAGCGGCAGGACCAGCGCAAAAGTGCTTCCACGGCCCAGTTCAGCCTGAACCCGCAGTTCGCCGCCCATCATGGCGGCGAGTTGCTTGCTGATGAACAGACCCAGACCGGTGCCGCCGAAGCAGCGCGTGGTGGAGACGTCGGCCTGCGCAAAGGGCTGGAAGAGTCTGCCGATCTGTTCTTCGCTGAGGCCGATGCCCGTATCCATGACCGCCAGCTCCAACACCTCACCGGGCAGCAGCCGTGCCCGCAAGGTGATGGTGCCGGTGGAAGTGAACTTGATGGCGTTGCTGCAGAAGTTGAGCAACACCTGTTTGAGGCGTACGTAGTCGGAGCGCACCATGGCAGGCAGAGGCAGCTCTGCCTGAACCACGAATTGCAAACCCTTTTCGCGTGCCCGTGGCCCCAGCAACTGCTCGGTGTCTTTCAGCACCGAGGCCAGTTGGACGTCGGCCATTTCCAGCTCCAGGCCCTCGGCCTCAATCTTGGACACGTCCAGGATGTCGCTGATGATCTGCAGCAGGTGGTGCCCGTTGCTCATGATGGTGCGCAGGGCTTCGTCTTGGCTGACTCCGGTGCGCTCGTCCAACAGCAACTCGGAAAAGCCGATGATCGATGCCAGCGGGGTGCGTATCTCGTGGCTCATGTTGGCCAGGAAAGCGCTTTTCGCGTGGTTGGCTGCCACCGCTTCGTCTCGCGCGGCGATGGCTTCTGCCGTGCGCGTGGCGACCACGCTGTCGAGTTCGACGATCAGGGTCTGCAACTCCACGTTGGTGTCGTAGAGCTCACGGGCCTTGTCCTGCAGCAGACGCTCTGCTTCCAGCCGTGCGGCGCGTTCGCGCGCCAGCTGGCGCTCGAAGAGTTCAAGCTGCTGCTGCATGGAGGTTTTGGTCGAGCGCCAAGACCAGGCTGACCCTTTTGGTGCGCTCGTTGGCGCACAAAGCGGTTTCAGCCCCAAGGAAAGGTTTTGACGTTGCGTCCACGATGCGATGGACCGTGGCGGGCGAGCGCTTGGTCTCGACCAGTACCAGAGTTTCGATGAACACTTTGTCTGTCATGCAGCCGCCCCTTCGCGCACCACTTCGGCCAGGCAGTGTCGATGTTCTGCGGACGAACGAGGCACCGAATAGGGCCCATGTCGTCGAGCTTTTCGGCAGCCAGGGCCACGCCTGGCCGCTGAAGGGGCTCAGCTTGTCAGCAAGCCGCGCCTTTCGATGAAGGACACCACATCAGCCAGACCCAGCTGGGTGCGCAGATTGCTCATCACATAGGGCCGCGTGGTGGCCCAGGCCGGGCGCATGCGGCGGGTGTCGGCTTCCATCACTTCCAGGCTGGCGCCCACGTAGGGCGCCAGGTCGACCTTGTTGATCACGAAGAGGTCGCTCTTGGTGATTCCAGGGCCGCCCTTGCGCGGAATTTTTTCGCCGGCCGCCACGTCAATCACATACAGCGTCAGGTCGCTGAGTTCGGGGCTGAAGGTGGCGGCCAGGTTGTCGCCGCCACTTTCGATGAAGACGATGTCGGCATTGGGGAACTTCTCCAACATGCGGTCCACGGCTTCCAGGTTGATGGACGCGTCTTCGCGGATGGCGGTGTGCGGGCAGCCGCCGGTTTCCACGCCCATGATGCGTTCGGCTTCGAGCGCGCCCGACACGGTGAGCAGACGCTGGTCTTCCTTGGTGTAGATGTCGTTGGTCACCACCACCAGGTCCCAGCGCTCGCGCATGGCCTTGCACAGCATTTCCACCAAGGTGGTCTTGCCGCTGCCCACCGGGCCGCCCACGCCCACCCGCAGCGGCGGCAGTTTTTTGGTGCGGCCAGGAATGCGGTGCAGGGCAGGGGTGTTCATGAGCGGAAGAGCCTGGAGTATTGGGTTTCGTGTTGCGCCGACAGGATGGCCAGCATGGGCGTGAAGGCTTGGCGTTGATCGTCGCCCAGCAGCAGCGCGGCTTCGACCACGGTGGGGATCTGGGCTGACAGCCGCGCCAGCATGCGTTGGGCCGCCGCCTGGCCCAGTGGCACTGCCTTCATCGCGGCTTGGGCCATGTTCTCGGCCCAGCCCCAGGCGAAGGCCAGCAGCGCGTCTTGCGCCGTGGCGCCAGCCAGGGTGGCGGCCAGCGCGAAAGAAGTGGGCCACAGGGGTGCCGGCTGCAAAGCCGCCAGCGTGGCCAGGCGTGGGTCTGCCGCATGGCTGCTGTTGCGCAACCAGTCCAGCAGCGAGCGACCCATCTGCTGGGCCTGCGCCTGCAGCTCAGTGCTTTCGCGGGTGTGCAGCAGCCAGGTGTTCAGCGAGCGCACGCGCGCTTCATCGTGGCTGGTCCAGGCGCGGCAGAGTTGTGCCAAAGCGGGCAGGTCGGACCGCGCCAGGCTCAGCGTGAGCTGGGCCAGCAGCCAGTCACCGGCCTGGGCTTCGCTGCTGAGCAGGCCTGCTTCAACGGCCGCTTCCAGGCCCTCGGAGTAGCTGAAGCCACCCACCGGCAGCGCCGGTGAGGCCAGCCACATCAACTGCAGCCGGGTGGCGGCGCTGACGGCGGTTGTGCTGGGTTCAGTGGTGATGGTGGTCACCGTGGTCGTGGCCGCAGCCGGGGCCATGCACGTGCGGTGTCGGCGCAGCCTTGACCGCGATGGCGATGGGCTGGCGAGCTGGCGCCGGCGTTGCGACGGGCGCGTGCTGATGAGCGTGGTCATGCCCGTGCTCATGACTGTGCCCATGCCCATGCCCAGACGCCGCGTAGGCACCCCCTTCAGGCTCAAAGGCTGAACTCTCTTCGCTGACGATGAGGTGCATGCTGCGCAGCATGTCGGCCAGCACGTGGTCGGGCTCCAGCTTCAAATGGTCGGCTTGCAGTTCGAGTTGCACATGCCGGTTGCCCAGGTGATAGGCGGCACGGGTCAGGTCAAGTGCGCTGCCATGTTGTGGGCAGTGGCGCACCACCAGGACCGCTTGCGGTGCGGCCTGCACTTGGATCAGTGAGCCGTCTTCGGCCACCAGCACGTCGCCACCACGCACGGCGGTGCCACGCGGCAAAAACACGCCCAGCGTGCGGCCCTGGCTGTCGGTGGCGTCAAAGCGGCTCTTTTGGCGCACGTCCCAATTCAGTTCCACGCGGGCGGCGCGCTTCAGCAGCACGGGGGCCAGGCCACGGGCACCCGGGATGAGTTTGTTCACGGTGAGCATGTCGCAGTGCTCCTGCAAGGTGGATGGGCGGGCTTGTGTAGGCCCTAAGCTGCGGTTAGTATAACGTTTGTTATAACAAAAAAGGGACCAGTGATGACCGCACTCAAACTCACGCAGATCGGCAATTCGGTGGGCGTGATCCTGCCCAAGGAAATGCTGGCGCGCCTGAAGCTGGAGAAGGGTGACACGGTGTTTGTCACCGATGCGGCGGATGGCGTGATGCTCACACCCTACGACCCCAGCCTGGACGAGCAGATCAGGGCCGGCCGCGAGTTCATGCGTGAGTTCCGAGACACGTTCCATCAACTGGCCAAGTGAGCAGCCGGTGGCGACCTGGAGATGGATAGACCGACGCGCCTTGCTGCTCTTGCACGACGAGAGCATCGCGGAGCACGGCGGCGCAGCGGGCATTCGTGATCAGGGCCTGCTCGAGTCGGCCCTGGCCCGCCCCCTGAATGTGGCGGCCTATGGCGACCCGGACCTGGCCGACCTGGCTGCTTCGTATGGTGTGGGTCTGGCCAAGAACCATGCCTTTGTGGACGGTAACAAACGAGTGGCCTTCCTGGCGGTTGGCTTGTTTCTGGCGTTGAACGGCCATCGCTTGGTGGCCACGCAGGCCGAGGCCACGATGACGATGCTTGATGTGGCGGCCGGTGTGGTGGACGAGGCCACCTTTGCTGTCTGGTTGCGCAGCCACATTCAGGCTCGGCGTTAGCTTGTTCGGTTCAAAACAAAAAGTACTTCTGCGCCATCGGCAACACGGTGGCCGGGTCGCAACTCAGCACCTGGCCATCGGCACGCACACGGTAGGTCTGCGGGTCGATCTCCATCTTGGGCAGGTAGCCGTTGAGCACCATGTCGCCTTTCTTGATGCCACGGCAGCCGTGTACGGCTGACAGCCGTTTGCGCAGGCCCAGTTCATCGCCCAGCTCGTTGTTCATCGCGGTCTGGCTGATGAAGGTCAGGCTGGTGGCCTGCACCACGCGCCCATAGCTGCCGAACATGGGCCGGTAGTGCACCGGCTGCGGTGTGGGGATGGACGCGTTGGCGTCGCCCATCAAGGCCGCCGAGATGAAGCCGCCCTTGATGATGAGGCTGGGCTTCACACCAAAAAAGGCCGGCCGCCAGATCACCAGGTCGGCCCACTTGCCCACCTCCACACTGCCCACGTCGTGGCTGATGCCGTTGGCGATGGCCGGGTTGATGGTGTACTTGGCGATGTAGCGCTTGACGCGGAAGTTGTCGTTGCGGGCGTTGTCTTCAGGCAGTGTGCCGCGCTGGCCCTTCATCTTGTGCGCCGTTTGCCAGGTGCGGATGATGACCTCGCCCACCCGGCCCATGGCCTGGCTGTCGCTGCTCATCATGCTGATGGCGCCCAGGTCGTGCAGCACGTCCTCGGCTGCAATCGTCTCGCGGCGGATGCGGCTCTCGGCAAAGGCCAGGTCCTCGGCGATGCTGGCGTCCAGGTGGTGGCAGACCATCAGCATGTCCAGGTGCTCGTCCACCGTGTTGGCGGTGTAGGGCATGGTCGGGTTGGTGCTGCTGGGCAAGAAGTTGGCCTCGCCCACCACGCGCAGGATGTCGGGCGCATGGCCGCCGCCGGCGCCCTCGGTGTGGAAGGCGCACAGCGTGCGTCCCTTGGTCGCAGCGATGGTGTCCTCGACGAACCCGCTCTCGTTGAGGGTATCGCTGTGGATCGAGACCTGCACGTCGTGGGCCTCGGCCACCTGCAGGCATTGGTCGATGGCGCTGGGCGTGGTGCCCCAGTCCTCGTGCAGCTTCAGGCCGATGGCGCCGGCCTCGACTTGCTGGTTCAGCGCCTCGGGCCGGCTGGCATTGCCCTTGCCCAGGAAGCCCAGGTTCATCGGGAATGCTTCGGCCGCCTGCAGCATCAGGCGCAGGTTGTCGGGGCCGGGCGTGCTGGTGGTGGCCAGGGTGCCGGTGGCCGGGCCGGTGCCGCCGCCCAGCATGGTGGTCACGCCCGAGTACAGCGCCTCGTCGATCTGCTGCGGGCAGATGAAATGGATGTGGCTGTCGATGCCGCCGGCGGTGACGATCATCCCCTCGGCCGACAGGATCTCGGTGCCCGGGCCGATGACGATGTCCACGCCCGGCTGCACGTCGGGGTTGCCGGCCTTGCCGATGGCGATGATGCGATGCCGCTTGATGCCGATGTCGGCCTTGACGATGCCCCAGTGGTCGACGATCAGCGCATTGGTGATGACCAGGTCGCAGGCCTCGTGCGGGTGCGGGCCATTGGGCACCTGGGCCTGGCCCATGCCGTCGCGGATGGTCTTGCCGCCGCCGAACTTGACCTCCTCGCCGTAGCCGCCGGCGCGCAGCGTGTGGTCGGCCTCGACCTCGATGACCAGGCCCGTGTCAGCCAGGCGCAGCCGGTCGCCCACGGTGGGGCCATACATCTCGGCGTAGGCACGCCGGGGGAGGGTTGCCATGTCAGAGCTTTCCCTGGATCTGGGCCCGGAAGCCCCAGACTTCACGGGCACCGGCGTATTCAACCAGTTCCACCGTGCGCTGCTGGCCGGGCTCGAAGCGCACTGCGGTGCCGCTGGCGATGTTCAGGCGCATGCCATGGGCGGCGCTGCGGTCGAAGGCCAGTGCGCCATTGGTCTCGGCAAAGTGGTAGTGCGAGCCGACCTGGATCGGCCGGTCAGCGCTGTTCTGCACCACCAC
>JAYTVT010000037.1:0-74419 GCA_043743835.1 Betaproteobacteria bacterium | reverse complement strand
ATCGGCGCCGCGCTCAGCCGCAGCGGCCACGCACAAGGCCTCGACATCGGCCAGCGTGGCGTGGCCGTAGACGGCAGGCTCACGCGTGCCGAGCAGGTTGAGGTTGGGGCCGTTGAGGACTAGGATTTTCATGGGGTCGGGGTGGGTTCGGGTGAGGTTCGGTTGGGGTTGGGCGGGACGTCAAATGGCGGTCTGTTGGAGGGTTCAAGACCTTGAGGCGTCTGCGCTGGGGCCGGTGCCCGAACCGCCGCTTCAGCCGCCCGGCAAGCGCAGCGCCGCGCCCAGCTCATCGACCGAGCTGCCGCGCTGGGCCAGCAGCGCTTCAAGTGCCGGCAGCAGCGGGCCCAGGCGTTCGTCCAGTGCATCGCGCACGGTATCGACCACCACCTGCGTGCCGCGCTCGATCTCGATGTGCAGCGCGTCGCCCGGGCGCTTGTCGCCAAAGGTGGTCATGCGCAGCGTTTCTGGTATCAGCCAGACCTCAAACCAGCCCGCACCACCGGCTTCGCGCTGTGCTTCTGCCACCGTGAGGCTGGCGCCGTTGATGGCGATGTAGCCCTTGGCAAACACATAGCGCATCCAGGGCGGAGGCACTGCCACGCGCAGCACGCGGTTGTTCTCGGGTTCGCGCACCTCGGCCACCTGGGCCTTGAAGTCGATGTGGCCCGACAGCGGGTGGCCGCCGATTTCGGCACCGTCGCGCGCCGCGCGCTCGACGTTGATGCGGCTGCCTGGCGCCAGCTCACCCAAGGTGGTCAAGGCCAGGCTTTGCTGCATGACGTCGAAATCTGCGGCGTGGGCGCCAGTGCCATGCAATGCGGTGACGGTCAGGCAGACGCCGTCCACCGCCACGCTGGCGCCTATCGCCAGACCCGAGCCAAAACCCGGCTCAAAGGCCAGGGTGAAGCTGCGCAAACCGGGGCGGTCTTGCAGTTGCGTGACCGTGGCCACGCCTTGAACGATGCCGGTAAACATATCGCCGCGAGCTTAGCAGCCCGCTGGAGGGCTGCCCGACTGACAGTCAGCGGCAAGCGCCGATGGAACCGCGACCCGTGCTCCTGGGCCGTACACACGAAGTGCTTTGGGCCATGAAACGCCTGATCGGCTCAGTGCATCGTGGCGGGGCTGCGCTGGCACTGGGCGTGCAGTGGAAACAGGTCCTGGATGGCCCGCAAGGCGTTGAGCTTCAGGTGGGGAAAGAGCTCGGCCAAGGCGCGTTGAGCTTCAGCTTCACGCAGCAGTTCGTCACGGGCGGTACGGGCGGCGCTGGGCGCGGCGGTGATGGGCAACAAAACAGACTCCCGAGATGTTTTTGGTATGCCCCGGATTCTGTTCAGCCGCCGTTTCAGGACCGTGGCTGGTCATGTTTCAAGTGTTGCTGACCATCATCAAAACGCTAAGCCATTGCCCCAGGCCCCAGCGCCCAAACCCAAGTGGGCTCGCTCTTGCCCTTGAACAACACCGGACCCATGTCGACAGGCTCAAACCCCGGCCCCAAGGCCTGCCGCGCCACATCGTCCAACAAAATGGAACGGTTCATTTGCTTGGTGTGCGCCTCCAGCCGCGCCGCCAAGTTCACGGTGTCGCCAATGCAGGTGTAGGTGGCGCGCTGCTGGGTACCGGTATAGCCAGCCACCATCTCGCCCGTGGCCATGCCGATGCCAATGGCGATGGCCACCTTACCCGCAGCCTGGCGTTCGGCGTTGAGCAGGTCCACCAGCTCCAGCATTTCCAGCGCCGCACGGGCCGCCGCAGCGCTGTGATCGGCCAAGGGCAAAGGCGCACCAAAGATGGCCATCAGCCCGTCGCCCACCATCTGGTTGACCACACCGCCCGCGCCAGTGATGGCCTCGAACATCAGTGTGTAGTAAGTGTTGAGCAGCTCGATGGTTTCTTCAGGGCTTTGCCGCTCCACCATGGCCGTGAAGCCACGGATGTCGCTGAACATCACCGTACCCACCACCCGTTTGCCACCCAGCGCAAACCCGCTTTGCTGCAGATCGTCGGCCACCTCGGCGGTGGCAAAACGGCGCACCATTTCCTTTTGCTGGTCGCGCAGGCGCTTTTTTTCCAGGCAGGCCTGCAAGCGGGCCTTGAGCAGCACGGCATTCAGGGGCTTGGGCAGATAGTCTTCGGCACCCAGCTCAATGCAGCGCACCACGTTGGCCACACCTTCAACCGAGCTGGTGACGATGACCGGCAGGTCACGCAGCGCGCGGTCGGCCTTCAGCGCGGCCAGCACCTCAAAGCCGTCCATCTGCGGCATCTCGATGTCCAGCAGCAGCAGGTCAAAGGGCTGGCTGCGCAGCATGTCCAGCGCCTGGCGCCCGTCCACCGCCAGCGCCACGTGGTGGCCCTGCTGCTCCAGGCTGCGCGAGAGCAACAGGCGGTTGACCTTGTTGTCGTCGGCCACCAGCAAACGCGCGCTGTCAGCCACGGGCCAGCTCCTGCAGGGCGGCTGCGGCATGTCTGTAGACGTCGTCCAGGGCGTCGATGGCGGCCATGTCCTGGCGAGCATCGGTGGACATGCCGTCCAACTCCAGCCGCCGCGCCAGGCCTGACATTTCCATGGCACCAAAGGTCGCACTGTTGCTCTTGAGCGAATGGGCGGCGCGCCGGAAAACATCGGCGGCGCCAGCCAAACGTGCACTGCGCAAGTCAGCCAGCATGGTGGGCGCTTCTTCCAGAAAAGTATCCACCAGCTCAGCCACAAACTCGGGTCCAGCGGTATCTTTCAATTCGTTGAAAATAGTCAGGTCGATCAGGCTCACTTAAGCCACTCCTCGTTGTGGTGCCGCCAACAGCGCGCTGACCAGCTGGTCGACGCGAATGGGCTTGGTGACGTAGTCGTCCATGCCGGCAGCCAGGCACAGCTCGCGGTCGCCCTGCATGGCGTTGGCTGTCATGGCCACAATGCGAGGCCGCTGGCCTGCCGCCCATCGGGTGGTGATGCGTCGGCTGGCTTCCAGCCCGTCCATTTCGGGCATTTGCACGTCCATCAACACCACGTCGTAGGTCTGTCGCGCCACGCATTCGATGGCCTCAATCCCGTTGCTGGCCAAGTCCGCACGGTAGCCCATCTGCTGCAGCAGGCGCATGGCCAGCTTTTGGTTGACCACGTTGTCCTCGGCCAGCAGGATGCGCAGAGGGTGGCGTTGGGCGAAGCCGTCATCGAGCTTGGGCTTGACCTGCACCTTGGCCACCCTGGGCGAGGTTTCGCCGCCCAGCAACCCCATCAGCGTGTCGTGCAGCGCGCTCTGCCGCAAGGGCTTGGCCAGCGAGGCGGCAAACAAACCCTCGGTCCCTTCCTTGCGGCCCAGGCTGGTGAACAGCACCAGCGGCAGCGTGTGCCCCTCGTCGCGCACGGCTTGGGCCAGCATGGCGCCGTCCACGCCTGGCATGTGCATGTCGATGATGGCCAGGTCGTAAGGCGTCTCCTTCATCATGCGCAACGCTTCTGCGGGTGCTTCGGTGTCGTGCACCACCATGCCCCACTTGGCCGTTTGCAGCGACAGGATTCGCCGGTTGGTGGCGTTGTCGTCCACCACCAGGATGCGCCGGCCCTTCAGCGCCTGCTGCTCACCCAAAAAGCTGGCCCGGCTGCCTTGGGGCAGCTGGGAAGGATTGCAGACGATGGTGAAGTGGAAGCTGCTGCCCTGGCCGGGCCCGGCGCTCTCAGCCCACATGCTGCCGCCCATCAGCTCGGCCAACAGCTTGCTGATGGCCAGGCCCAGCCCCGTGCCGCCGTATTTGCGCGTGGTGCTGCTGTCAGCCTGGCTGAACTTCTGGAAAAGGCGTGAAAGGCCGCTTTCAGATAGCCCAATGCCGGTGTCGCGCACGGTGAAGTGCAAACGGCTGCGCCCTGGGGTCTGCTCGTCACCTTCTGCGCACACCGTCAACACCACCTCACCCTTTTCGGTGAACTTCACCGAGTTGCTGAGCAGGTTCAGCAGCACCTGGCGCAATCGGGTGACATCACCTTGTATGGCAGGCGGCACCTCGCCTTCAAACACATAGGCGATGTCCAGGCGCTTGTCGGCCGCGCGCCCGGCGATCAGGTCCATGGCGGACTCGACGCACTCGCGCAGGTCAAAAGGCCGCGCCTCGATGTCCATCCGCCCAGCCTCGATCTTCGAGAAGTCCAGGATGTCGTTGATGATGGTCAACAGCGCGTCGCCCGAATCGCGAATGGTGGTGGCGTAGTCGCGCTGCTCGTCGTCCAGCGCAGTGTCCAGCAGCAGCCCGCTCATGCCGATGACGGCGTTCATCGGCGTGCGGATCTCGTGGCTCATGGTGGCCAGAAAGGTGCTCTTGGCTTCGTTGGCGGCCTCGGCCAGCGCGCGGGCTTCTCGCGCTTCGGCAAACAGCTGGGCATTGCGGATGGCCACGCCCACGCCGGCTGCCAGGGTGGACAGCAGGTTTTGGTCCGACGGCGTGAAGCGGCCCTCAAGCTGCTTGCTTTGCACACTGATGACGCCCACCGCACGCCCTTGAGTGGTGATGGGAACACCCAGGTAAGACGCAACCCGCGCGCCAACCCGCGTCGCGCCGATGGCCTGCGCGGCGTCGTCCACCGACTGGTTCAGCAGCAGCGGCCGGCAGGTCTCGATGATCTTTCCGGTCAGGCCAGTGCCCATGGGCAGCGCGGAAAAGTCGTCGCCGTGCACATAGGGAAAGCGGATCAGTTGGGTGGTCTCGTCCACCAGGGCCACGTAGACGATGTCGGCTTGAAAAGCCTCCCGCATGCGGTCGCCAACCGTGCGGATGAGCTGCTGCAGGTCGATCTGGGTCGACAGCGCCTGGCCCAAGGCGTTGATGGTGGCCAATTCGTTGGCCCGCTGCTCGGCCTGGGCCTGCGCAGTGCGGGCCTCAGCGGTGCGCAGTTCCAGCTGTGCGGTGCGGGCTGCAACTTGGGCTTCCAGCCCTTCGCTCCAACGCACGTTGCTCAGCGCAACGGCAGCCTGCGCGGCCAGCATGCCGAGCAAGTCGCGGTCGGCTTCGTGGAATCGACCGAAGCTGCCGTCGAGATCAGCGTACAGGTAGCCCAGCACTTCTCGTTGGGCCACCAGTGGTGCTACCAGACAACTTCGCTGGTATTCAGGCAACGCTCCCTCAGGGCCATGGCGCAAGGTCACGGCCCGGGTGCGACGAGCCTCCTGCAGCCATGGCGTGATGCTCCGCAACAGTTCGGTTTGATCGACGTCCGTGTCCGCCTGCCGCGGCAACATCGCGCCGGCCACCTTCAGGCCCATGCCATCCGCGCTGCTGCCCTCCAACACCAAGAGCACGCGCTCAGCACCGCTCAGTTCAGTCAGTTCGTCAATGACAAACTGCTGCAGATCATGGGGATCTCGGATTTCGTTCAGTCGCAATCCGGTATCCACCAACCGCTTGAAGGGTTCACCGATCTCGCTGGGCAGGCGTAGGTGCGCCTGCCGTTCGCCATCAGGTAGGCCACGCCCAGCAGATTGCTGCAACCAGGCCAGCACGATCTGACGGTGCACAGGCACTTTGTTCAGAACACTGCGGCGCAAGCCTTCGTCACGCAACGGGCTCACGCTCTCCATCAAAAAGACATAGGCGCGTTGAAGGGCAGCCCAGGCGTCGTTCGCCAGGCCATTGGCCGCCAAGGCCAGGCTGTGCTGCCACCACAGATCCGGCGGCGACATGCCGTTGAGCTGCGTCAGTCCTGTCCTGCCGTGAAGGGCCGTGGCCGCCATGGTCAGCCGCAAAGCGGCCTTGGCTTGCCCCAGGTCCAGCAGTACACGGGCCAAGTCCGCAGGCAGTGCCAGGCGCAGCCCGATCAGGCTTTGCTCGTTCAAGGATGCGCACACGGACCGCAGCAGTCGGGCCGCCCTAGCGCTGTCACCCTCCTCGAAAGCCAGGTCCGCATGTATGCGCGCCAGGCGCCGAGCACCATCGGGTTGACCCAAGCGCAACGCGAGCGCGTCAAACTCGGCCGCATACCGCCTCGCATCGTCAAAGCGGCCCAGGCCTGCGGCAGCGCTAGACATGGCCTCCAACATATGGAGCAGACTTTGGTGAGCTTGCATGTCTCGTGCTTGCTGACAAAGGTGCTCTCGCAGCCGTAGCGCGCGTTCGCTCATGCCCAAGGCGGCAAAGGTGCTGGCCAGGTTGCCTTCGACCATGGCCGCACGTTCACGGTAGCCGGCGCGACGGAACGCATCCTGCGCTTGGCGAAGGATGCGCAGATAGCTTGCCAAGTCGCCTTCCCAAAAGGTATGCGCGTTCAGCAAGGTACCCAGTGCCCAGAGATCGCCGCTGGCGCGCGCGCAGGCCAGGCCACGAGCCACAGCTTCTTTCGCGGCGGCGACATGACCTTGGTTGGTCTGGCTGGCTGCGATCAACCACTGCGCGCGCGCCTGGCCGGAAAAGTCTTTCAATCTCTCGAAAAGCTCCAAGCAAGCAAGGCCATCCTTCAAGGCAGCGCCGGCTTGCAGCATGCGGTAGTGGGCTTCGCCGCGTCGCAGCAATGCCAGCGCCATAGCCGCGCGTGCGTGGAACGCTGAGCCAGTGCGAGCCGCCGCCACCGCGCCTTCACCCGCGGCCAAAGCCTCCGGTTGTCGACCCAGGCGCATCAATGCCAGCGCCCGCGCTCCGTTGGCGGCGGCTAGCCCTGCGACACTCGCCCCGCCGTGCCGACCTCCTTGGACACGGGCATGGGCGCAATTCAGCATGGCATCCGCATCGGCCAGAGCCTCCGCGAGTCGACCTTGGGCTACCTGCGCTTCGCTGCGCAAAGCCAGCAGCCGCAGGGTCAAGGCAGCATCTGGCTGGAGTTGCACCAGAGCCTGCGTGCACAAGGCCAGGGCCTGCTGATGTTGGCCGGCCCAGATGAGATCGGCCGCCGTCGCAGCGGCGCCTGTGGCGGTGATCATGGACGCTGCTGTCATATCACATGTCCTGGCGCTCGCTTGCGCCCAACAGTGCTTCAACCAGTGCTTCTACCTTGATCGGCTTGGTCACGTAGTCGTCCATGCCAGCGGCAAGACAGGCTTCGCGATCACCCTGCATGGCATTGGCGGTCATGGCCACGATGCGGGGGCGCTGATTTGGTTTGTACGTGGTGGTGATGCGGCGGCTGGCTTCCAGCCCGTCCATTTCGGGCATCTGCACGTCCATCAGGATCAGATCGTAGGGCTGGCGCTTCACGCACTCGAGGGCTTCCAGGCCGTTCGACGCGATATCTGCTCGGTAGCCCATCTGCTGCAAAAGACGCAGCGCCAGTTTCTGATTCACCACGTTGTCCTCGGCCAAGAGAATGCGCAGCGGGTGGCGCTCGGCCATGCTGGCGTCCAGGCGCCGCTTGGCGGGTGCAACCCCCACGCTGGGGGCTGCGGCGGCATCATGGGCCAACAGATTGACCAAGGTATCGAACAACTGACTTTGGCGCAGCGGCTTGGCCAAGGTCGCCGCAAACGGGCTGTCGGCCGCCTCTTTTCGACCCAAGCTGCTGAACAACACCAGCGGAAGCGCATGACCTGCCTCCCGGATGCGCACCGCCAACGCTACCCCGTCCATGCCCGGCATGTGCATGTCAACGATGGCCAGGTCGTAGCGCTCACGCTGAAGCATCTCCAGCGCCTGTAGCGGGAATTCCGTGTCCTGAACCACCATGCCCCACTTGGCCGTCTGCAGCGCCAGGATGCGGCGGTTGGTGGCGTTGTCGTCCACCACCAGGATGCGCTTGCCTTTCAGCAACTGCTGTTCACCGATGAACTCGCGCCGCGTCCCTTGCAGCAGTTCGGCCACCCTGCATGCCACGGTGAAGTGAAAACTGCTGCCCTGGCCCGTCCCGGCGCTTTCCGCCCACATGGTGCCGCCCATCAGCTCGGCCAGCAGCTTGCTGATGGCCAAGCCCAGGCCGGTGCCGCCGTACTTGCGCGTGGTGGTGCTGTCCGCTTGGCTGAACTTCTGGAACAGGCGCGACAGTCCCGTCTCGCTCAGGCCAATGCCGGTGTCGCGCACGGTGAAGTGCAGCCGGCTGCCCTCGTCGGCCTGCTCATCGCCTTCCACACGCACGGTCAACACCACTTCGCCCTTCTCAGTGAACTTCACCGAGTTGCTCAGCAGGTTCAGCAGCACCTGGCGCAGCCGCGTCACGTCGCCGCTGATGGCCGGCGGCAATTCGCCCTCAAAGACATAGGCGATGTCCAGGTGCTTCTCGGCGGCGCGGCCGCCGATCAGGTCCATGGCCGACTCGACGCACTCGCGCAGGTCGAACGGATGGCTCTCGATGTCCATGCGCCCGGCCTCGATCTTCGAGAAGTCCAGGATGTCATTGATGATGGTCAGCAGCGAATCGCCGCTGTCGCGGATGGTGGTGGCGAAGTCGCGCTGGTCTTCTGTCAGTGGCGTGTCCAGCAAGAGGCCGCTCATGCCGATGACGGCGTTCATGGGCGTGCGGATCTCGTGGCTCATGGTGGCCAGGAAGGCGCTCTTGGCTTCGTTGGCTGCTTCGGCCTGGGCACGCGCAACTTCAGCCTGCTCGCGTGCCTCCTGGGCGTCCTTGAACAGCTTTGAGTTCTGGATTGCGATGACTGCCTGGTCGGCGAAGGACTCCACCAATGCGATCTCACGGGCAGTGAACGGGCTCCACTGGCGCTGGTCAAACATCCGCGCGATGAAGAGCCCGCCCACCATCCGGTCCCGCAAGATCATGGGAGCGACAACGACTGCAAAGTTGCCGACCCTGGCGGCCAAACGGCGCACGGGTTCGGGCACGTCCGCGCCGTTCATGGCGTCGGGGTAGTGCATGACTTTCCGCAGCCGCAACGCTTCCCAGATGATGGTTTTTTCGACGGGAATCGGCACATAGATCTCGCCGGCCTTCAATCCCTGGTCGCCCCGCATGGCGCCGAGATGTGCGAACGAAGCGTCGTCCACAGTCAGCACGCTCAGATCGGTGCAGGCGACCAGGCGCTCACAACTCAGGAGGATCTTGTCGAAGACCGGCGCAGCGTCGGCCACGGAACCGCTGATGACCTCCAGCACCTCGGCGCTGGCCGTCTGCTGCTCCAGCGCCTCTTTCGTTTCATTGAAAAGCCGCGCGTTCTGGATCGCGATCACGGCCTGCTCGGCGAATGTCTTCAGCAGCTCGGTGTCCTTCTCGGTGAACGGCAACGGCGGCTGGCGCGTGACGTGGATCGTGCCGATGCCCTGCCCGCTCCACAGCAGCGGGGCGATCAGCGTCGAGTAGTTGCCGATGTCGCGTGCCGTCTGCCGCATGGGCTCGGGTACGCCCGGGCCGTTGAGCATGTCGGGGTAGTGCACGACACGCTGCTTGCGGATCGGGTAGGCCTGGTAGGACTGCGACAGCGGACGCGGGAACCCACGGTCCAGAAGCGCGCGTGCGTGTTCCCCCGTCGCCCCAGCGGAGACAACGGCGGCGTGCTCCACCTGTCCGTCGTCGCGCACGCGCGAAAGAACGACGGTATGCCCCTCAAACAGCCGCTGGCAGGCCTGCACGATGGCCTGGAAGACCGGCTGCGCATCGGCCATCGAGTTGCTGATGACGGCCAGCACTTCGGCTGAGGCCTTTTGCTGCTCCAGCGCCTCCTGCGTCTCATTGAACAGCCGCACGTTCTGGATGGCGATGACCGCCTGGTCGGCAAAGGTGCGCTGCAATGCAATATGCGCTTGGGAGAACGGCTTGGGTTCCGCTCGCGTGACGCTGATCATGCCGATCTGCGCACCATCGCGCATCAGTGGCGTGGTCAACACACTGCGAAAGCCCCGCTGGCGTGCCAAGTCGCGCATCTGCGGGATGTCGGCCCAGTCGACCTCGGTGTCGCCGATGTGCACGACTTCACCGGTGCCCATGCGGGCAGCCTGGGGGTGCGATGCCATCGGCACGGGAGAGGTGTTGATCAATGCGCGATCGGCCTCGGCACTTACTGGCGTGAACGCGGCCAGATGGAGTTGCCCTTCGCGCAACAGCCACACTGCGGCCGACTGACCTTGCATCAAGCGCTTGGAGCTGGCGGCAATGGCGTCGAACACCGGTTGCACGTTTGAAGGTGAGCTGGCGATGACCTTCAGCACATCGGCCGTGGCGGTCTGCCGCTCCAGTGATTCTTGCGTCTCGCGGAACAGCCGCGCGTTTTCCAGCGCCACCACGGCTTGGCGCGCGAACATCTCCAGCAGCTTGCGTTCACGCGCGTCAAAGTCGCCCACGGGCACCCGTGCGACGCCGATCAGGCCCAGCAAGCGACCGTCCTTGAACATCGGCGCCCCGGCGCTGGCGTAACTCATGCGCCCGCCCAGCGCAATGCGGCCGTACTCGCGCACGCTCTTCGGGACAGCGGGACCGTACATGACGTCGGGATAGACGATGATGCCGTCGCCCATTTCCTCCAATCGGCGGGTACTCGCCGCAGAACCCGGCGGCAACATGCGCAGCTGCCGCGCAATGTCTTCGCCTTCAACGGGGCTGCTGTACAACGTGCGCCAGGCCGCTTCGGCCGCATCGGCCGCGCGAAAGTGCCGGCGGTGCATCCGGCCGTCTTCAGCCACCAGCTCGATCGAAGTGCCGATGGTGCCGTCGATAAGCCGCTCGCAGCGCTGCAGGATGGCCTCGAACACGGGCTCAGAGTCGCCCATCGACTGGCTGATGACCTCCAGCACGTCGGACGAGGCCTTCTGCTGTTCCAGCGCTTCCTTCGTCTCGTTGAACAGCCGTGCGTTCTGGATCGCGATCACCGCTTGGTCGGCAAAGTTGCGCTGCAACGCGATTTGCTCTTCTGAAAATGGCTTGGGCTCGGCGCGCGTGACGCTGATCAGGCCGATGGGCGCACCGTCGCGCATCAGTGGCGTTGCCAACAAGCTGCGGAAGCCACGCTGGCGGGCCATCTCGACCATTTGCGGTACGTCGGCCCACTCGATCTCGGTGTCCCCCAGCTGCACCACTTCGCCGGCGCCCATGCGGGCAGAGTGAGGATGCGCGGCCAGCGGCATGGGAAAGGCGTCAATCAATGCGCGGTCGGCCTCGTCGCTCACGGGCGTGAACGCAGCCAAATGGAGTTGCCCGTCGCGCACCAGCAGCACCGATGCCGACTGGGCTTGCAGCAGCCGCTTGGAACTGGTGGCAATGGCCTCGAACACCGGTCGCACGTCTGACGGCGAGCCGGCGATGACTTTCAGAACCTCGGCCGTGGCGGTTTGCTGCTCCAGCGCTTCTTGTGTCGCGCGGTGCAGCCTGGCGTTCTCGAACCGCGTGCGGATTGATTCGAGCAGCGCACGGTGGTAACGCAGCCCGGGTACGAGCACGCTGACCGTGGCCACCGCAACCGCCGCCGCGGCCAGATAGGGCGTGGAGCCCCCTGTCCAGACGGCGATGCCGATGAAGGGCAACGACAGCGTGCCGGCCAGCACCAGCATGCTCGGCAGGTAGATGGCCGAAGCCATGCTGACGGCCATGACGTTGGCCAGCACCATGATGACGAGCAGCATCACGCGCGTCGGGTCGGGTGCAAAGAACAGAACGGCGGCACCGCCCCACAAGAGACCATGCAGGCTGTCAAAAGCCAGCTGCAGGCGCAGCGCGTCCTTGGTGCGGCCGGCGGCCGCCCATGCGCGCTGGCGCGGCGCCACGAAGGCGAAGTAGGCAGCCGTCAGCATCACCAGGGTCGCTGCCCAGCCCCAGAAAGCGCTGGCCCCACCCCACTGATGCAGCGCCACGCCGACGATCGCAGCACCCGCCAGCGAAAGCAGCAGGCCCTGGCGCACGTTACCCGACAGCACCTCGAACTGCGTGGCGCGAATCTGCGCCTCGACCGGCTCGGGTGTTGTGGCTTCAGCTTTCATGACCTGCCTTGGCTTGAAGAAGTGCCGCGATCAGCGCGTCCACGCGGATCGGCTTGGTCACATAGTCGTCCATGCCCGCGGCCAAGCACTCTTCACGGTCGCCCTGCATGGCGTTGGCGGTCATCGCCACGATGCGCGGGCGTTCATGGGGTTTCCACTTGGCGGTGATGCGGCGGCTGGCTTCCAGGCCGTCCATCTCGGGCATCTGCACGTCCATCAGCACCACGTCGTAGGTCTGTCGTTCGATGCTCTCGATGGCTTCGATGCCGTTGGACGCCAGGTCGGCGCGGTAGCCCATCTGCGCCAGCAGCCGCATGGCCAGCTTCTGGTTCACCACGTTGTCCTCGGCCAGCAGGATGCGCAGCGGGTGCCGCTCGGCCATGCCGGCGTCCATGCGCGGCTTGGCCGGTGCCGCAGCCCGTTGCGGCGCTGCCTCCTGTACCAGCAGGCTCACCAGCGTGTCGAAGAGCTGGCTCTGGCGCAGCGGCTTGCCCAGCGTGGCGGCAAAGGTGTTGTCGCTGCCTTCCTTCCTGCCCAGGCTGGTGAAGAGCACCAGCGGCAAGGTATGGCCTGCGTCGCGGATGGCCTTGGCCAGCGTGGCGCCGTCCATGCCGGGCATGTGCATGTCCAGGATGGCCAGGTCGTAGGGCTGGGTTGATGCCTGGCTTTTCAGCATGGCCAACGCCTGCTCGGGGAACTCGGTGTCCTGCACCACCATGCCCCACTTGGCCGTCTGCAGCGCCAGAATGCGCCGGTTGGTGGCGTTGTCGTCGACCACCAGGATGCGTTTGCCTTTGAGCGCCGCCTGCTCGCCGATGAACTCGCGCTTGCTGCCTTCAGGCAGGCTGGCCCGCTTGCAGGCGATGGTGAAGTGGAAGCTGCTGCCATGCCCCTGGCCGGCGCTCTCGGCCCACATGCTGCCGCCCATCAGTTCGGCCAGCAGCTTGCTGATGGCCAGGCCCAGCCCCGTGCCGCCGTACTTGCGCGTGGTGGTGCTGTCGGCCTGGCTGAACTTCTGGAACAGACGGGACAGGCCGGTCTCACTCAAGCCGATACCGGTGTCGCGCACCGTGAAGTGCAGCTGGCTGCCTTCGTCGGCTTGCTCGTCACCTTCGACGCGCACGGTCAGCACGACTTCACCGCGCTCGGTGAACTTCACCGAGTTGGAGAGCAGGTTCAGCAGCACCTGGCGCAGCCGCGTCACGTCGCCGCTGATGGCCGGCGGCACCTCGCCTTCAAAGACGTAGGCGATGTCCAGGTGCTTTTCAGCGGCGCGGCTGGCGATCAGGTCCATGGCCGATTCGACACACTCGCGCAGGTCGAACGGGTGCGCCTCGATGTCCATGCGCCCGGCCTCGATCTTCGAGAAGTCCAGGATGTCGTTGATGATGGTCAGCAGCGAATCGCCCGAGTCCCGAATCGTTGACGCAAAGTCACGTTGGTCGTCGGTGAGCGGTGTGTCCAGCAAGAGCCCGCTCATGCCGATGACGGCGTTCATGGGCGTGCGGATCTCGTGGCTCATGGTGGCCAGAAACGCACTCTTGGCCTCGTTGGCCGCTTCGGCCTGGCCGCGCGCCACTTCGGCCTGGGCACGCGCCTCCTGCGTCTCCTTGAACATCTTCGCGTTCTGGATCGCAATCACCGCCTGGTCGGCGAAGGTCTTGACCAGTGCGATTTCGTGCTCGGTGAAGGGCTTCCTGGGTCGACGTGCGATGGAAAAGGCGCCGATTCCCGTGCCGTTCCAGACAAGCGGCACCCAAAGCTGTGAATGATCGCCAAACCAGCCCAAAAGCTCGCGCAACCGCGCCGGTACGTCCGGACCACCCAGCACGTCGGGATAGTGCTGCACGGTCCGCATCTTGGCGACGTAACCGTAGATCGTGTCGCGCGCCGGCGCCGGGAAGTAGCTGCTCAGCCAGTCGCCCATGCGGGCGTAGTAAGGATCGGCGCGCAGTTCGGGCGCATCATGGACCTGCAGATGCACCAACCCATTGGGCCCGATGAGTCCAATGTTGATGTGATGGGTGTCCAGGATGCGCGTGACACGGTCGATGATGCGCGCGAACACTGGCTTGGCATCGGACACCGATTGGCCGATCACCGTGAGCACCTCGGCGCTGGCCGTCTGGCGCTCCAGCGCCTCTTGCGTCTCGTTGAACAGCCGCGCGTTCTGGATCGCGACCACCGCCTGGTCGGCAAACGACATCAGCTGCGCTTGCTCCTTGGCCGTGAAGTCGTGGCCCGCACTGCGAGTGACGACAAGGCTGCCGATGCACCTTTCGCCGGCAAACATCGTCGCACCCATCTGCGCGTACGAGAACCCTGTGGCCAAGGCCGGTGCGCGCATCGCGGGCCCCGCGTTCGGGTCGCTCAGCACATCGCTGAAAGCGTACACGCCCTTGCCGCGCCGCATCCAGCGCGCCTCCTTGGCGCTGAGCTTGATCGGCCAGGCCGCACGGCCCCGGTCGTTGGCCTCCAAAAATTGCTTGTCGCTCAAGGTGCCGGTCCAGTTCTCCGGCGCCCATCGCATGGCCGCCAGGTGCAGCACGTCGTTGTCGTCCAGCAGATTCAGTGTCTGCCCCACGCCGTCGAACAGCCGGCCACAACTCTCGAGAATCTTGTCGAACACCGGCTGCGCGTCGGCCACCGAACTGCTGATGACTTGCAGCACTTCGGCCGAAGCCTGCTGCTGTTCCAGCGCCTCCTTGGTCTCGTTGAACAGCCGCACGTTCTCGATGGCCACCACCGCCTGGCGCGCGAAGGTCTGCAGCAGCGCCACTTCCTTGTCGGCAAAAAGCCCCACCTCGGCGCGGCCCACGCTCAGCGTGCCGATGGCATCCTGGTCGCGCATCAGCGGTGCACACAGGATGCTGCGCCAGCCGGCCACCGCCAGCACGCGCTGCATCTCTGGCGAGTATTCGCCCTGCGCCATGTCCTGCACGTCGGCCACATTGAGCACACGCCGCTCGCGGATGGCGTGCGCCGACACCGAGCTGCTCTGGTCCAGGCGCTGCGGCCAGGCCTGGCGGGCCAGGTCCACCGAACCCGGGTCGGAGCCATGCATGCTGGCCAGGTGCAAGAATTCACCGTCAACGCGAATCACCAGGCCGAAGCGGGAATGCGTCAGCACGGCAGCGCGCTCGGCAATGATGTCGAACACCGGCTGCACGTCGGTGGGCGACTCGCTGATGACCTGCAGCACGTCAGACGTGGCGGTCTGCCGCGCCAGCGCTTCCTGGGTCTCGTTGAAGAGCCGCGTGTTCTGGATGGCGATGACCGCCTGGTCGCCGAAGGTCTGCAACTGCGCGACGATGCGGTCGGGGAACGGCCCTGGCTGCTGCCGGGTGACGCTGATGAGCCCGACGCAGACGCCGTCGCGCACCATCGGAACGACGACGACCGACCGGTAGCCGCGCACACGCGCGATCTCGCGCCAAGACTCGCCGAGCAGCGGTTCGAGGTCCGTGTCTGGAACGGACAATGGCTGATGTGTGATGGCCGGGCTTCCCAGATACGTATCTCGCACCTCGAAGGGGCCGTGTGCAACCAGCACTTCGTCAGCCTCGGTGCGGGTGCGAGCGAGCAAGATCCCACGCCCGTCCTCGATCTGCCACAGCGTTGCCGTCAGGCCTCCGGCAAGTTCGCGCGCGCTGTGCACGATGGTCTCCAGCACCGGCTGCACGTCTCCGCGCGCCTGCGCAATCGTGGCCAAGATGGCGGCCGTCGCGGTCTGGCGCTCCAGCGCCTCCTTCGTCTCATTGAACAGCCGCACGTTCTCGATGGCGATGACGGCCTGGTCGGCGAAGGTCTGCAGCAGAGCCTGCAGGCGCTCGGAAACTGGCCCGGGTTCTGGCCAGGCCAGGTTCAGGCACCCGATGGCCTTGCCGTCGCGCATCAGCGGCACCCCGATCACGCGGCGGGACGGGTTCTCAGGAAGGCGCTCCACGAACTCCACATCCTGGCGCAGGTCCTCGATGACGATCGTTCGCTGTTCGAGCAACACGCGCCCGCTGATGGTTGCGCGTGTGGCGGGCCAGGGGTGCTGGGACATGAAGTTCTTGAACTGATCAACCATCAGCCCGCACTGGGCCACCGGCCGGATCAGGCTGCTATCGAACAGAAACGCCCAGGCCCCGAATGAGCCGCCCAGGTCGCGCGCCAGCCGCACGATGGTGTCGAACACGGGCTGCACGTCGTCTGGCGACTGCGCGATGACTTTGAGCACGTCAGAGGTGGCGGTCTGCCGCTCCAGCGCCTCTTGCGTTTCGATGAACAGCTTCGCGTTCTGGATGGCGATCACCGCCTGGTCGGCGAAGGTCTTCAGCAGCGACTGTTCTTTCTCGGTGAAGCCGCCCAGCGCCGCGCGCATCACCGCGATGCTGCCAATGCCGCGCTCGCCCTGCACCAGGGGCGCCATCATTTGCGAGTAGTTGAGACCCAGCCGCTGGGCCGGCGCGCGCACGCCGTGGGGCACAGCGTCGCCATGCAACACATCGGGGAAATTGAGCACCCGGCCGCTGGCGATGGCCAAGGCCGTTCCCGTGCTCGCCAGGGCCATGGGGTAGACAGCCGCCGTGGCCTTCTGGACCGTTTCCAGGTCCACCTGCGTCCAGCCCGGCCGGTCTGGTAGTCCGATCACCAGCGACGCGGCCAGGTGCAGGCGCCCGTCTTCGCCCACCAGGTTGACGAACATGCTGTTGGCGGGCATCAGCTGGCTGCAGCTGTCGAGGATCTTGTCGAGCACTGGCTGGGCGTCGTTGATCGAACTGCTGATGGCCCGCAGCACGTCAGACGTGGCGGTCTGCAGCTCCAGCGCCTCTTTCGTTTCATTGAACAGCCGTGCGTTCTGGATCGCGATCACCGCCTGGTCGGCGAAGGTCTTGATCAGCGCGCGCTCCCTGTCGCTGAAGGGGCCGAGCCGTGAGCTCAGCATCGCAATCGAGCCGATGCCCTTGCCTTCCCACATCAGCGGTGCGAACAGTGCGGCGAAGTTGAAGCCGATCATCTTCGCGAAGCGCTGCAGTCCCGGCACTTCGGTCGCGTTCTGCATGTCGGGAATGTCGGCCAGCCCAGTGCGGATGGCCAGCTCAGTAGCAGTGCCTGCCAGCGGCGACGGAAAGGCCTGTGCGATGGCCTGCTCGCGCTGCCGCGCCGATTCCGGCGTGAACGGCCCCGACGCGTCACCCACGAAGCGAATGCCGGCCACGTGCAACATGTCCTGCGCATCCGCCTGCAGGATCACCAGCGCCAAGGCGTTTGGAAACAGCTGCGCCGCGCTGTCGATGATCTTGTCGAACACCGGTTGGGCGTCGTCCACCGAAGCGGCGATGACACCCAGCACCTCGCTCGTCGCCGTCTGGTGCTCCAGCGCCTCTTGCGTTTCGTTGAACAGCCGCACGTTCTCGACGGCGATCACGGCCTGGTCGGCAAAGGACTGCGCCAGGGCGATGTCAGCTTCGCTGAAGGGCTGGGGCTTGTCGCGCTGGAAGATCAGCACGCCCAAGGCCTCGTGGTCGCTGCCCCGCAGCAGCGGCAGCATCAGGGACGAGCACACGCCCGTCTGGCGCTGGATGTTTTGCTCGTGCTCAGGCTGAACGATGACCGACCAGTCCGGGATGTGCAACGGTGCTTTCGCCAGCAACGCGCGCGACGGGAAGTTATGCGCCGCATCGAGCGGAAGTTTCGAAACGATCGCCGGCACCACGCCTTCGCGGGTGGCGTGCCGCAGCGAGATCAGCGCCTCGCCCTCGCGGCGCAGCAACGCAGTGCGGTGGCAGCCCAACAGCTTGCGCGCCGTGGCGACGATCACGTCCACCACCGGCATCACGTCGGTGGGGCTCTGGCTGATGACGCGCAGGATGTCGGCGCTTGCGGTCTGGCGTTGCAGCGCAGCCTCCGTCTCGCCAAACAGCCGCGCGTTCTCCAACGCCACGCCCATCGCAGCTGCCACGGTCTGCAGCAGAGAGATGTCGGCCTGACTGAAGGCGTCTTCTCGGTCGGCGCTTTCCAGCACCAGCGCGTACATGCGTTCGGGGCTGGGGTTGATGGGCACCCACACGATGGTCTTGCTCTGGTGCGTGCCGGGGAACTGCTCGACCTCGGTGTCGAGTGTTTCCACCGTCAGGCCCATGACCTGTGCGATCTCTGCCGGGTTGCGCGCCAGCACCACCTTGCCGAGCCGGTTGCGTTGAATCACGGGTTGGGTGGCGTCGAGCATGTAGTCGGGGAACTGCTTGCGCTCGCCCCGCTCCAGCACGTACAAGGCCTGGGCCTGCATCGTCAGCAGGTTGCCGCCGTGGATGCTGATGTCGTTGCTGGCAAACACCTCACTCAGCTTGTCGCCCACCAATTCGACGATGGCGCGGAAGTCCAGCTCTCGCGCCATGCCCTGCTGGATGGTGTTGATGACGGCCAGCTCCGCGCTGCGGCGCTCGGTTTCCTTCAGCAGGCGCTGGGTTTCGTCGAACAGGCGGGCGTTTTCCAGCGCCACGCTCATGCTGGCGGCCAGGGTCTCGAGCAGGCGCACGTCGCCTTCGCCATAGGCATGCTCGTGCTGCTGGTCGCTGAGCTGAAGGATGCCGCGCACCTGGCCGGCCGCCGCCAGCGGCACCAGCAGTTGCGACTTGGGCATCGACTTGACGTCGCCCAGCATGCCCGCGGCACCGACGGCTGCGGTGGCCTCGTCCATACGCTCGTTGACGACATGCGTCTTGCCGGTGCGGGGCACGTGGGCACCGAAGCCAATGTCGCTCAGCGGCTTCGACTCGATGTGCTGGCGCTGGTCGTCGAAGAAGCTGTAGGGGTAGTGCTCCAGTCCCGCCGCGCGATCGATGATGCGGATGAGCACGGCCGACCCGGGGAACACCTCGCGCAGCTTGTCGCCGACGGCGTCGTACACGCCCTGCATGCTCAGCTCGCCCGCCAAAGCCTGCTGCACGGCGTTGATGATGGTCAGCTCCGCCGCCCGCTGCTCCAGCGCCGCCGTGCGCTCGGCCACCTGGCGTTCCAGCCCTTCCTGCGTGCGCAGATTGGCCAGCGCCACGGCGGCCTGCGCGGCCAGGGTGGCCAGCAGGTGGCAGTCGGTGTCGTGGAAGCGGCCGAACAGGCCGTCGAGGTCGGCGTAGACGAAGCCCAGCAGTTGCTGTTGCGCCACCATGGGCGCCACCAGGCAGCTGCGCTGGTCGATCTCTTCGGCACCCCCCGGTCCGAGGCGCAGGCTGAGCGTGCGGGTGCGGCGGGCTTCATCGAGCCAGGGTGTGATGGCGGTCAGCAGGTCGGTGGCCGATTCGCCTTCAGGCACTTGCGAGCCGGCGATGCTGGCGCTTGCGCTGCTGCCGGCCGGGGCTTCCAGCACCAGCAGCACGCGCCGCGCGCCCAGCAGTTCGGCCACTTCTTCGATGACGAACTCGTGCAGCGCGGCCGAGGTCTCGGGTTCGTTCAGGCGCAGGCCGGTGTCGACCAGGCGCTGCATGCTGTCCTTCAGGCTGACGGCGCCTTGCAGGTGGGCGGTGTAGCGCTCCGCCGGCAGCCCGGCGGAGCGCGCGGCAGCCACCCAGGCGTGCAGCAGATCAGCGTGTTCGCCGAAGGTCCGCTGAAGGTAGCAGCGACGCAGGCCCTCGTCGCCAAGCGGGCGCACGCCTTGCACCAACAGCGCGTACGCGGTGGCGTTGGCAAGGTGTGCGGCCTCGGTCTTGCCATTGGCGAGCAAGGCGCGGTGGTGTGTCCACCACAGAGCAGCGTCCGACGCCGCGCCACCGCCCAGGCGGCCACGGCGTTCCTGCTGCAGGCGCGTGGACCGCGCGCTGGCCTGCAGCGCTGCGGCGCGGTTGCCGGCGGCCAGTTCTTGCTGCGCCAGCGTCCACAGGTAGTTTGCCAACCGCCAGCCCTGTTCTCGCCCGGCGATCACACGCGCCAGCTCCAAGGCGCGCCGAGGGTTGTCGCGTTGCAGGTCCAGCGACTCAAACCAGCAGGCGATGGTTTCGTTTCTCGGGAGCTGGTCCGTCGCGTGGGCGCGCAGCGCCTGTTCAGTGGCTTGGCGCGCGGCCTCAAAGTCTCCGCATTCGCGCGCGACGACGCTTGCGATCCCCCAGCTGTTGACGCGCGCCGAGTCAACAAGACCAGGTTCACGAAGCGCGATGGAGTGACGCATCAAGCGCCAGGAACGGTGGTTCAGGCCCAGCCGTGCGTAGGTCAGGCACAGGTTGAGTTCGGCGGTGGCCTGTAGTGAAAGATCGCCCGCATCTCGCGCCAGGCGGTGCGCTGCGTGCAGGCCACGCACGCACACGGCCAGGTCGTCGTCGCTCTGGTCGCGTGTCATGAGGGCGCGCGCCAAGCCGCTGGCATCGCCCGCCTGCCGCGCCAGCGCCACAGCCTGCTCGGCCAGTGCGCGGTGCTCGGGGGTGTCGGCTTCGGCCAGCTTCACACTGGCCAGCACGCGCAGGGCCTGTCCCTGGTGGGCCGCATCGCCCAGCGCTTCGAAGCGCCGCGCGGCGTCGGCGGCGCCTCGCGAGGCCAGCGCGGGGTCGGTGCTCAGCGCCGCCGTGGCCTTGCGCAGCAAGGCCAGCGCCACCAGCGCCGGGCGCTGGACTGCGGGTGCCGCCTGGGCGGCCTGCAAGGCGCTCTCGGCCGTCTGCAAGGCCTGGGCGCTGTACTCTTGGCGCGTCTGCACCAGCGCCAGGTTGCACAGGGCGGCCGCACGCTGGGCCTGTGAACCCGCCTGTGAACGTGGGCGCGAACCCGTCCGCTCAGGCAGCGCCGGCTGGGCCTGCGCATCCGCCAGCGCGAGCTGGGTGTGAACATCCACCAGCGCACGTGGCAGCTCGCACAGCGCAACCAGGCTGTGGATGCGTTGGTCCAGCAGGGCGTGCTGTTCAGCCACCGACAGTCGGGACGCAGTCAGCGCGGTGGCGGCGGCCTGTACGGCGTCGGCATGGCGCCCGGCGCGGGCCAGGTCGGTGATGGCCTGCAGCAGGTTGGCGTTCATGGGAAAACTTCCCTGGGCATGGGAAAACCAGGGTTTGCGTCCGCCAGTTTCACCAGCGAACCTTTGAAACTGCGATTCCCGAAGGCCGTCTCGAATCCGCAAATTCTGCCCAGCATGGTGATAACCCTGATCTTCTGTGCTCGACCCCGGCACCTTGGTGCTGTTGAGTCTATCGGCGAACGCCCAGGGCGCACTGAAGACCTGTTGGCAGCACAGCGCTTTGGGCCAGCAGCAGCACTCGGCGCTGCTCTCGCCAGAGTGTCACGATCGGCTGCCAAAACCGCGCAGGGTTTGTGCACAAGCTCACGGTGACGAATTCACTGGAGGCCCCAGCGCCGGGGCGTCAGCGCTTGCCAGCCGGGCACAAAAAAGCCGGCTTGAGCCGGCTTGATCACAGGGCCTGCGGCAGCGCAGGCGAAGTTTAGAAAACTCAGCCGCGCGAGGCCTGGACCACCGTGCTGCCGCCATCCACCGGGGCGGCTTGCTGCTGCTCCGTGGCCACCGGGTTCCAGGCACAGATGGACATCACCACCGCCACCAAAGCCACCGTGAACACTGCGGGCTCCAGTTCGAACCGGCTGGGGCGAACATAGGGTTGTGCTGTTGCGGTGTTGATCTGAGCTTGGCCGTTCACGGTGGGCATTCCTTACTGGTGTGGTGCACTGCGTTCTCAGCAGCGCGCCGCAAGTGTCTGGGTGCGGAGCCGCATTTCACAGGACTTCCTGCACGGTGGGGGCGTGACATGCTCACCTTCCCCCTTACCTGCGGGGGTCCATTCAGGGGGGGTCAAGCCTGTTTGTTTCACCTCAGCGGGTGTCCATGGCTGCCTTGGGCGGCCCCGCTACGATGGCCGCATGGACGACGCCACCTTGACCCACGGCTTCACACTGGCTGCGCCGCCGGCCGGTTTCATCGCCAACCCCTACCCGGTGTACGCCGCTTTGCGTCGACACAGCCCCGTGCACCCGCTGGGGCCCAACAGCTGGCTGTTAACACGCTATGAAGACGTGCTGGCGGCCTACCGCAGCCCGCATGTCAGCAGCGACAAACAGCGCGAGTTCGCGCCGCGCCTGGGCGTGGGCACGCCTATCTTTGAGCACCATACCAGCAGCCTGGTATTCAACGACCCGCCACTGCACACGCGTGTGCGCAGGCTGTTGATGGGCGCGCTGAACCAGCGCGCCATCGCGCGCATGGAGGCTGGGCTGGTCAGCCTCGTGCAAGACCTGCTGAACCGCCTGGCCAATCAGCCCGCGCCGGACATCGTGGAGCACTTTGCGGCGCAGATCCCGGTGGAGGTCATCGGCAACCTGCTGGACGTGCCGCACGCCGAGCGTGCGCCGCTGCGCGACTGGTCGCTGGCCATCCTGTCAGCACTGGAGCCTGCGCCCAGCGCGGCTTTGCTGGCACGCGCCAACACCGCCGTCACCGACTTCACGGGCTACCTGCGCACCTTGGTGGCAGCACGCCGCCGCCACCCGGGTGACCCCGAGAGCGATGTGTTGACCCGGCTGCTGCAGGGTGATGCCCAAGGCGTGTTGAGCGAAAGCGAACTGCTGCACAACTGCATCTTCTTGCTCAATGCCGGGCACGAAACCACCACCAACCTGATCGGCAACGGCCTGCACGCGCTGCTTCAGCACCCCCAGCAGCTGCAGCGCCTGGTGGCAGAGCCCGCTTTGATCAACACCGCGGTGGAAGAACTGCTGCGGTTCGAAAGCCCGCTGCAACTGAACAACCGGCTGACTACCGCGCCTCTCACATTCAGCGGCCAAACCTTGCCGGAAGGCAGCTTCATCACGCTGGGCCTGGGTGCCGCCAACCGCGACCCAACGCAGTTTGACGAGCCCGAGCGCCTGGACCTGGCCCGCAAACCCAACAACCACCTGGCGTTTGGCCAGGGTGCGCATGCCTGTTCTGGCATGAACGTGGCGCGGCTGGAGGCGCGCATCGCCATCCAGGCCTTGCTGACACGCTACCCGGGACTGGTGGCCGATGGTGCGCCCGAGCGCGACATGCGGGTTCGCTTCAGAGGCCTGAAGAAGCTGCCCGTGCGCTTGAAGGGGTGAGGTTCAGCGGCGCGCTTCCCAGTCGCTGCGCAGCAGGCCGTACAGGCCCGTGTCCGAGACCTCATCACCCACGATCCAGCGTTGGCGCAGGTGGCCTTCCTTGACAAAACCCAGGCGCAGCAGGCTGCGCTCAGAGCCGGTGTTGCGTGGGTCGATGTCGGCTTCAATGCGGTTCAGGTCCCAGGTGGCAAAGCCCCAGTTGATCAGCGCGCGCAAGGCCTCGTCCATGTAACCCTGGCCCCAGCAGGACCGGGCCATGCCGTAGCCGACTTCGGCGCGTCGGCTTTGCTGGGACCAGGCAAAGAGCGTGCAGTGGCCGATCAGCGCATGGTCGTCCAGCCGTTGCAGCCCCAGCCGGATGTGCTCGCCACGGGCCATGCCGTCCAGATCGCGGTTGATCATGGCGTGCGCTTGTTCGCTGGACGTCCATGGGGGTGTGCTCCAGTAGCGCATGACCTGCGGGTCACTGAAGATGGCCAACAATGCGCCGGCGTCGTCCGCGCGCAAGGGCCGCAGCAACAAACGCGGGGATTGCAGGCGCACGTTTTCAAAGCTGTTCATAGGCCCACTGTAGCGACAGCGGTGAGCTTTTGGCGAGAGGGCGGAACGGTCCCCCTCGAAGCAAGCACTCAGGAAAAAACGGGGCATCCACAAGGCAGCCATGGCAGAACCTTTCAAGAACCTGATCAACCCCGGCTTGGTGCAGCAAGCGGCGCAGCGGATGCAGCAGGTGGCACCCGGCTTTGATGGCCACCGTTTTGCCAAGCTGGCCAGCACGGGCTTGGAGGCGCTGGAACTGAAGGCGAGAGCCTTGCATGTTTGCCAGGCTCTGGCCAGCACGCTGCCCGCCGACTTCCACCAAGCCGCGTTGCAGTTGGAAGCGGCCCTGGCCCCGCCTGAGACCGGCGAAGCCATGGCCCAGCTGCACGGTGTAGAGCAGGGCCTGCGCGGCTGGATCCTGTGGCCGGTGGGTGAATACATTGCCCAACACGGACAAGCGCATCCCGAACGCGCGCTGCAAACCTTGCATGCGCTGACTCAGCGCTTCACCGCCGAATTTGCCATCCGCCCGTTCATCCGGCAACACCCCGAACTGAGCTTTGCCACGCTGGCACGCTGGGTGCATGACGACAGCCCACACGTGCGCCGGCTGGTCAGCGAAGGCAGCCGGCCGCGGCTGCCTTGGGGCGAACAGCTCAAGGCCTTGATCCAGGACCCCAGCCCCAGCCTGCCCTTGCTGCGGGCCCTGCAAGACGACCCCAGCGACTACGTGCGGCGCAGCGTGGCCAACCACCTGAACGACATCGCCAAAGACCACCCGAAGTTGGTCGCAACATGGCTGCAAGAACACCTGCCGCAAGCCAATGCGCCACGCCGGCAGATGCTCAAGCACGCCAGCCGCACGCTGATCAAGGCCGGCGACCCGGCGGTGCTGAAGGCCTGGGGGCTGGGTGGCCACTTCAAGGGCGAAGCCACGCTGAAGCTGGCACCCGCCCGCGTGGCCCTGGGCGGGCAAGTGCAGTTGATGCTGCACCTGCAGTCCACCAGCACACGCACGCAAACGCTGGCCATTGACTACGCGGTTCACCACGTCAAGGCCGACGGCAGCACCAGCCCCAAGGTCTTCAAGGGCTGGCAACTGCAGTTTCCAGCGATGGGTGAGGTGGACCTGAAGAAAGGTCATTCAATGCGGATGATCACCACCCGCCGCTACCACGCGGGCCGCCACGGGGTGGCGGTGCAGATCAACGGCCAGGTGGTGGCCGAGGGCAGCTTTGAGTTGCTGATGCCCAAGGGAGCGAAAGCATGACCGAGCACCGTTTTGCGGTCGACCCCGACATCACTGTGGCCCGAACCCTGGACAAGGCTTTCTACCTGGACGAAGCCGTCTTCGCACTGGCGCGTGAGCGGGTTTTTGCCAGCGCCTGGCACTGGTTAGGGCATTTGGACAACGTGGCCGAGGCGGGCACGCTCGCACCCCACGACCTGCTGCCCGGTTTGCTGGACGAGCCCGTGCTGCTGTCGCGCGACGCCACGGGCACGCTGCGCTGCCTGTCCAACGTGTGCACCCACCGCGCCAACCGCCTGGTGAACCAACCCTGCAAAGCCGATCACATCCGCTGCGCCTACCACTCGCGCCGCTTCGAGCTGAATGGCCAGATGCGTTTCATGCCCGGTTTTGAAGGTGCACGCAACTTCCCGTCCAGCAGCGACCACCTGCCCGAGCTGGCCCTGGGGGTCTGGGCCGGACACGGATTTGCCTCGCTGGCGCCGCAGCTGCCCTTAGGCCACTGGCTGGCAGAAATGCAAGACCGCCTGGCCTGGCTGCCGGTGCAGCAATGGGCCGCCGATCTGAGCCGTTCACGCAGTTTCGAGTTTGACGCGCACTGGGCGCTCTACGTCGAAAACTACCTGGAAGGCCTGCACATACCCTTTGTGCACCCGGCCTTGAACCAGACGCTGGACATGGACAACTACCGCTATGAGCTCGGCCAGGCCAGCGTGCTGCAGCTGGCCCTGGCACGCGACGGCGAAGCGGCTTTTGAACCACCACCCGGCAGCCGCGACCACGGCCTGCGGGTGGCCGCCTACTACTGGTGGCTGTTTCCCAACCTGATGTTCAACGTCTACCCCTGGGGTTTGTCGGTGAATGTGGTGCAGCCACTGGGTCTGTCGCGAACCCGGGTGCTGTTTCGCAGCTTTGTGGCCGACCCCAGCAAGCTGGGCCAGGGTGCGGGCGGCGCGCTGGACCCGGTGGAAATGGAAGACGAAGCGGTGGTGCTCAGCGTACAAAAGGGCATTCGCTCGCGGCTCTACAGCACGGGGCGCTACTCACCCCGGCACGAACAGGGCACGCACCACTTTCACCGGCTGCTGGCGCAAGCCCTGCAAGGCTGAAGAACCTTTGCTGCGGTCTGCAGCGTTCAGTTGCGGGCGTCGCTGGGTGCGTCGCAAACGGGGTCGATCCCAAACGACGCACCTTGCACCACGGCATCAGCGCTCAGCGAAACCTGAAACCACAGGCAGTCGTTGGTCGGGTAGCGCCAGGACCAGGTCTGACCGCCCCAAGCCGCGCCGCGCCTTTCGCCGGGTGTGCCCAACCACAGCAGCAGCGCGTCGCGGGTCAAGCCGCTCTGTGACTGCAGCTGAAAGAACTCGGCTTCGTTCAGGACTTGACGCGACTGCAGCACCCGCCCGGCGGCGTCGACATCCACCATCCAGGTGGTGCGGCCGTAAGGGCCGGTGGCGTACTCCAGGCGCATACCTTCGTTAGCCAGCGGATAGGTGGCAGTCGGTTGGCCCCAGGTCTGCAGGACCTGGGCCACGGCCATGCCAGGCTGCAAAGGCGGCGCCGCACAGGCCGCCACCAGCAAACACAGCATCGGCAAAACCAGGCGAGCCCATTTCATGCACAGCATTCTGCACTGGGGGTTTGCCCTTGTCGCTGAGTGGCCCATGCTGCAGGGGCTGAAGCACTTGGAAAATACTTGCAAAATCCGCTTTTATCCGGAGCGCGCACGATGTTCAAGGCCCCCCACAACCAGCCCGCAGTGCAGCCATGAAGATCGTCTGCATCGGCGGTGGCCCCGCAGGCCTGTACTTCGGCCTGCTGATGAAAAAGCTGGGCCGCGAACGTGGCACCCTGCACGACGTCACCGTGGTGGAGCGCAACAAGCCCTACGACACCTTTGGTTGGGGCGTGGTGTTCTCGGACGCCACCATGGACAACATGCGCGAGTGGGACCGCGAGACCGCCGACACCATCGAGTCCAGCTTTGCGCACTGGGACGACATTGAGCTGCAGATCAAAGGCCGCACCATCAAAAGCGGCGGCCACGGCTTTGTGGGCATCGGCCGCAAGCGGCTGCTCAACATCTTGCAGGCGCGTTGCGAAGCGCTGGACGTGAAGCTGATCTTCGAGACCGAAGCCAACAGCGATGCCGACTACCCCGATGCTGACCTGGTGATTGCCAGCGACGGCGTCAACTCGCGCATCCGCAGCAAGTACGCCAGCGTCTTCAAGCCCGACATCGTCACCCGGCCCAACCGCTTCATCTGGCTGGGCACCAAAAAGGTCTACGAGCCCTTCACCTTTTTGTTTGAAAAGACCGAGCACGGCTGGTTCCAGGCCCACATCTACAAGTTTGACGACAGCACCAGCACCTTCATCGTCGAGTGCCCCGAACACGTTTGGCTGGCCCACGGCCTGGACCAGGCCGACCCCGACCAGTCGATTGCCTTTTGCGAAAAGCTGTTTGCCAGCAACCTGCAAGGCGAAAAACTGATGAGCAATGCGCGCCACCTGCGTGGCAGCGCCTGGCTCAACTTCCAGCGCGTGAAGTGCGAGCAGTGGTGGCACTTCAACGGCAAGAACCACGTGGTGCTGATGGGCGACGCTGTGCACACGGCCCACTTTGCCATTGGCTCAGGCACCAAGCTGGCGCTGGAAGACGCCATAGAACTCACGCGTCAATTCAAGCTGCTGGGCGACACCGCCGCGCACATCCCCCAGGTGCTGGGCGCCTACCAGGCGCTGCGTGCGATTGACGTGCTGCGCATTCAAAACGCGGCTTGGAACGCGATGGAATGGTTTGAGGTCTGCGGCCAGCGCTACTGCGACCAGCTGCAGCCCGAGCAGTTCATGTACAGCATGCTCACCCGCAGCCAGCGCATCAGCCACGAGAACTTGCGCCTGCGCGACAAGGGCTGGTTGGACGGTTTTGAGCAGTGGTTTGACGAGCAGGCGGGGCTGACCACCACCACGCCCGTGCCGCCCATGTTCACGCCTTACACCTTGCGCGGCGTGACCTTGAAGAACCGTGTTGTGGTCTCACCGATGGCGCAGTACTCGTGCGTCGACGGCCTGCCCGGTGACTTTCACCTGGTGCACCTGGGCGCGCGGGCCATGGGCGGCGCGGGCATGGTGATGGTGGAGATGAGCTGCACCAGTGCCGACGCCCGCATCACCCCAGGCTGCCCTGGCCTGTGGAACGAAGCCCAGCGCGACGCCTTCCAGCGCATCGTCAACTTTGTGCACCAAGGCAGTGACGCCAAGATCGCCATCCAGATCGGCCACGCTGGCCCCAAGGGCAGCACCAATGCACCTTGGCAGGGTGCAGGTGCCGACCGCGCCCTGGCCAGTGGCAACTGGCCGCTGCTGGCCGCATCAGCCTTGCCCTTCCTGAAGGACGGCGCGGTGCCGCGCGCCATGACCCGCGACGACATGGACCGCGTGTGCGCTGACTTTGTGCGCAGCACCCAACTGGCCGCGCAGGCCGGTTTTGACTGGCTGGAGCTGCACTGCGCGCACGGCTATCTGCTGTCCAGCTTTATCTCACCGTTGACCAACCGGCGCGACGACGCTTACGGCGGTTCACTCGACCAGCGCCTGCGCTATCCGCTGGAGGTGTTTGCCGCGGTGCGGGCTGCCTGGCCCAGCGACAAGCCCATCTCGGTGCGCATCTCAGCGCACGACTGGGTGGAAGGCGGCATCACGCCCGATGACGCGGTGCTGATCGCTCGCGCCTTCAAGGCCGCCGGCGCGGACATGATCGACTGCAGTTCGGGCCAGGTCAGCGCCGACCAGAAGCCCACGTATGGCCGCATGTACCAGACGCCATTTGCAGACCGCATTCGCAACCAGGCCGGCATTGCCACCATCGCGGTGGGCGCCATCACGGAAGCCGACCACGTCAACAGCATCATCAGCGCCGGTCGCGCCGACCTGTGCGCGGTGGCGCGGCCGCACCTGGCCAACCCGGCGTGGACGCTGCAAGAGGCGGCACGGATCGGCTTCACGGGCACCGCATGGCCGGCTCAGTACCAAAGCGGGAAACCGCAGATGGAAGCCCTGTTTCAACGTGCCAAGACGGCCACTTGAGACCTGTGCTCTGATCCACCGCATCGGCATACAGCACCAGGCCACCGCCTCACCCCACCTCGTCAGACCCACAACCGAGACCCGCACCCATGAACGACCGAGTCGATCCCACCCTGACCGCCGGCAACCGTGTGCAACTGGCCACCCACCAAGCCAAGCAATTCTTGTGGACGGTTGACCAGGGCGTGGGCGTGATCACGCTCAACCGCCCCGAACGCAAGAACCCCTTGACCTTTGCCAGCTACGCCGAGCTGCGCGACCTGTTCCACACGCTGCGCCACGCCAGCGACGTGCACGTGGTGGTGGTGCAAGGCGCAGGTGGCAACTTTTGCAGCGGCGGTGACGTGCACGAGATCATCGGCCCACTGATTCAGTTGAAGGCGCCCGAGCTGCTGATGTTCACCCGCATGACGGGCGAGCTGGTGAAGAACATGCGGCACTGCCCGCAGCCCATCATCGCCGCCGTGGACGGCGTTTGCGCCGGCGCGGGCGCCATCATGGCCATGGCCAGCGACATGCGCATCGGCACCGCGCGCAGCAAGACGGCCTTTTTGTTCAACCGCGTGGGCTTGGCCGGCTGCGACATGGGCGCCTGCGCCATGCTGCCGCGCATCGTGGGCCAGGGGCGCGCCAGTGAATGGCTGTACACCGGCCGCGCGCTGCCCGGTGAAGAGGCCGAACGCTGGGGCTTCTACAACCGCCTGGTGGCGCCCGAAGACCTGAGCCAGGCGGCGCTGGCGCTGGCACGCGACATCGCCAGCGGCCCCACCTTTGCCAACGGCATCACCAAGACCATGCTGCACCAGGAATGGGACATGGGCGTCGACGCCGCCATCGAGAGCGAAGCCCAGGCCCAGGCGCTGTGCATGCTGACCGAAGACTTCGGCAGGGCCTACCGCGCCTTTGTGGCCAAGAGCAAGCCCGTGTTTGAAGGCAACTGATGAACCCACTGGAACACCTGACCTGGCCCTTCTTTGAGCCGCAGCACCGCGCTTTTGCGCAAGCGCTGGACAGCTGGGCCCAGGTGGAAGTGCGCGACGTGCACAGCCACGACGTGGACGCGCAATGCCGGCAGCTGGTGCAGCAATTGGGCAGCGGTGGCTGGCTGCAGCACGCGGTGGCCGGCACGGCGTACGGCGGTGCGGCTGAGGTGATCGACACCCGCATGCTGTGCCTGGCGCGCGAAACGCTGGCGCGGCACAACGGGCTGGCCGACTTTGCCTTTGCGATGCAGGGGCTGGGCTCAGGTGCCATTTCTTTGGCCGGCACGGCCGAGCAGAAAGCCCGTTGGTTGGGCAAGGTGTCGCGTGGCCAAGCGATCAGCGCCTTTGCATTGAGTGAACCCGAGGCCGGGTCAGACGTTGCGGCCATGCAGTGCGCGGCGCACATCGACGGCGACCACGCGGTGTTGAACGGCGAAAAAACCTGGATCAGCAACGGCGGCATTGCCGACTTCTACGTGGTCTTTTGCCGCAGCGGCGAAGCCCCGGGAGCGCGCGGTGTCAGCGCCTTTGTGGTTGAAGCCGGCACAACCGGTTTTGAGATCGCCGAGCGTATCGACGTCATCGCGCCCCACCCGCTGGCACGCTTGCGCTTCAACAACTGCCGCATTCCGCTGAGCCACCGCATTGGTGCCGCTGGCGAGGGCTTCAAAGTGGCCATGCGCACGCTGGACGTCTTTCGCACCAGCGTGGCCGCCGCGGCCCTGGGCTTTGCCCGCCGCGCCATGGAAGAAGGCCTGGCCCGTGCCAAGAGCCGCCCCATGTTTGGTGGCCACCTGGCCGACTTTCAGCTGACGCAAGCCAAGCTGGCGCAGATGGCGCTGACCATCGACAGCGCCGCCTTGCTGGTCTACCGCGCCGCGTGGGAGCGCGACCAGGGCAAGAATGTCACCCGCCAGGCCGCGATGGCCAAGCTGGCCGCCACCGAAGGGGCCCAGCAGGTGATTGACGCCGCCGTGCAGCTGTTTGGTGGGCTGGGGGTGGTCAGCGGCGTGCCGGTGGAGCGCCTGTACCGCGAGATCCGCAGCCTGCGCATTTACGAAGGCGCCACCGAGGTGCAGCAACTCATCATCGGCCGTGACCTGATCAAGGAATCTTCATGAGCAAGACCGTTCTGCAACCCAGCCACTGGGCCCGCCCCAAGGGCTACGCCAACGGCGTGGCCGCCAGCGGTCAGCAAATTTTTGTCGCCGGCATGATCGGCTGGGACGCCCAAGGCCAGTTCCACACCGACGACCTGGTCGGCCAGGTGCGCCAGGCGCTGCAAAATGTGGTGGATGTGCTGGCCGTTGCCGGCGCCCAGCCCGCCCACATCACCCGCATGACCTGGTACCTGACCGACAAACGCGAATACCTGGCCCGCGGCCGCGAGATTGGCGCGGCGTTTCGCGAACTGATCGGCGACTTTGGCATCGCGATGACCGCCGTGCAGGTGGTGGCGCTGATCGAAGACCGGGCGCAGGTCGAGATCGAGGTCACCGCAGTGCTGCCCGCCTGAGCAGCCGGCAACAACGATCTGCAACCACAGCAACTGCACCCGCACGTCACACTGTTTTCTCCCTTTTCCGCATCAAGAAAGAAGCACCACCATGGCCACCAAGGCAAGTTTTCACTGGGACGACCCGCTGCTGCTGAACGCACAGCTCACCGACGACGAGCGCCAGGTACGCGAAGCCGCGCAGGCCTACTGCCAGGACAAACTGGCGCCGCGTGTGCTGCAGGCTTTTCGCAATGAAAAAACCGACGCCGCCATCTTCCGCGAAATGGGTGAGTTGGGCCTGCTGGGCGCCACCATCCCCGAAGCCTACGGCGGCGCTGGCCTCAACTACGTCTGCTACGGCCTGGTGGCGCGTGAAGTGGAACGGGTGGACAGCGGCTACCGCAGCATGATGAGCGTGCAGAGCTCGCTGGTGATGTTGCCGATCAACGTTTTTGGCACCGAAGCGCAGCGGCAGAAGTACCTGCCCAAGCTGGCGCGCGGTGAGTGGATCGGCTGCTTTGGCTTGACCGAGCCCAACCACGGCAGCGACCCCGGCAGCATGGTCACACGTGCCAAGGCCGTGCCCGGTGGCTATTCGCTGAGCGGCAGCAAGATGTGGATCAGCAACAGCCCCATCGCCGACGTGTTTGTGGTGTGGGCCAAAGACGACGCCGGCGCCATCCGCGGCTTCATCCTGGACAAGGGCATGAAGGGCCTGAGCGCGCCGGCCATTCACGGTAAGGTGGGTTTGCGCGCCAGCATCACCGGCGAGATCGTGATGGACGGCGTGTTCTGCCCCGAAGAAAACGCCTTCCCTGATGTGCGTGGCTTGAAGGGCCCCTTCACCTGCCTGGACAGCGCGCGCTATGGCATTTCTTGGGGCGCGCTGGGCGCGGCCGAAGACTGCTGGCATCGCGCCCGCCAGTACGTGCTGGACCGCCAGCAGTTTGGCAAGCCGCTGGCGGCCAACCAGCTGATCCAGAAGAAGCTGGCCGACATGCAAACCGAAATCACGCTGGGCCTGCAGGGCTGTCTGCGGCTGGGCCGCATGAAGGACGAAGGCACGGCCTCGGTCGAAATCACCAGCATCATGAAACGCAACAGCTGCGGCAAGAGCCTGGACATTGCCCGCACCGCGCGCGACATGATGGGTGGCAACGGCATATCCGACGAGTTTGGCGTGGCGCGGCACCTGGTGAACCTGGAGGTGGTCAACACCTACGAAGGCACGCACGACATCCACGCGCTGATCCTGGGGCGCGCGATGACGGGCATCGCGGCCTTCTGATCATCGCCAGGCTCCGTGGTGGGCCGGCCCTCAGTCCAGGCCCGCAGCCTTGAACCAAGCCAGGGCGCGCTGCCGGCCGTCGTCGGCAGCCGTCTTGCGATAGCTTGGCCTGTAGTCGGCATGGAAGGCGTGCGGCGCGTCAGGGTAGATCACGAATTCGCTCTTCTTGGCGGCCGCACTGCCGCCGACCAGTGCGGCTTTCATTTGCTCCACGGTGTCCAAAGGTATGCCGGTGTCCTTTTCTCCATAAAGGCCCAGCACTGGGCCCTTGAGCTGCGCCGCTACATTCACCGGATGGCGGGGCGTCAAGGGCGTGGATGTACCGGTCAGGCGGCCGTACCAGGCCACGCCGGCCTTCACCGATGGCTGATGGGCCGCATACAGCCAAGTGATGCGGCCGCCCCAACAAAAGCCCGTGACGCCCGTGCGGCTGACATCGGCACCCTGGCCTTGCGCCCAGGCCAGGCAGGCATCCAGGTCGGCCATCACTTGTTCGTCGGGCACCTTGGAGACCACTTCCGCAATGAGCTTGGCAATTTCTCCGTAACTGCTGGCATCGCCTTGGCGCACAAACAATTCGGGTGCGATGGCGAAGTAGCCCGCCTTGGCAAAACGCCGCGCCACATCAGCGATGTACTCGTGCACGCCAAAGATCTCGCTGATCACCAGCACCACCGGCGCGTTGTTGCGCCCAGCAGGTGCTGCCCGATAGGCAGGCATCTTGAAGGCACCCACTGGCACCGTCACCTCACCTGCCACCAGGTCCTGGGCGTCGGTTTTGACCACCGTCTGCGCCATCACAGGCATGGCCGCGGCGGCAAACCCCGAACCAACGGCGGTGCGCACAAAAGCGCGCCTGTCGATGTCGTTGTGAACAGGTACCAAGGTGTCGAAGTCGGCTTTTGACATGAAAACTCCTTTGTCGTGCACTTGATCAGAAGGCTGGAAAGCTCCGCAAACGCTCAGCGGTGCGTCAAGGCTGAAGGCCCAAACAGGTCGCGCTGCAACACCACAGAACCCAGCAGCGCCCAGCTGCCCACGCTGTAGGTGTAAAGCCGCCCCAGGTCCACGCTGCGCAGCTGACCGGCCGCGTCGATGTCGAAGTCACCGTTGATCGCCAGCCCGGTGGCCACCAAGGTGCCGACACCCGTGCTCGGGTTGACCTGCCACAAGCTGCCACCCTGTGCCATGTAGAGCGCGCCGCCAGGCGCAAAGTCCATGCCCTGCGGCGCTGTCAGATCAGGCGTGCCCACCACGCCTGAGACACCGCTGATGGCACCCTGGCTCAGCAGCCGGCCATCGGCCGCATAGCGGTACAGCTGGCGCGCACCGGCCGTGCTGGCGGCTGAAACCAGATGCAGCACGCCATCGCTGGCCACGGCCAAAGCCACCATGGGTTCAGCCACGTTGAAAAGGGCTTTGCAGGCGCCTGTCAGCAGGTCCACCTGGCGCAGCAGCGTGGAGCCGCTCTCGCTGGCCAGCACCACACCGTCGGGGCCCAGGTCCGCGGCGTTGAATGCAAGGCAGGCGTTGGGCTGGGCGGTGGTCGCTCCGGTGCTGGCGTTCAGCTTGTGAAACGCCAGGCCGGTTCGCTCTTGCGCCAAGGTGCCACTGCCCGCTGGCAAGGGCAAGATGACGGCCGTCACCGCCACCGTGGTGCCCAGGCTGTCTGCCCGTCCGTCGTTGACCACCAGGCTGGCCACGTACAGGCCCCCGACATCGGCCACAAAGGACACCTGGGCGGTGTTGCGGATGGCCAGCGAAGCGGTGCTGCCTGCTGGCCGCGAGGTCAGGCTCCACTGGTAGGTCAGCGCGTCGCCGTTGGCGTCGCTGCTGAGGCGGCCGTCCAGCGTGACGCTGCTGCCGATGCCCACGGTTTGGGCCGGCCCGGCGTTGGCCACCGGCGGCACGTTGGCGGTGGTGACGGTGATGGTGACCGTGCTGTCCGCGCTGTCAAACACACCGTCGTTGACCACCAGCGTGGCCACGTAGCTGCCCACCACATCGGGCCGCAAGCTGGCCGCCGCGGCGTTGGCATTGCTCAGCGTGGCGCTGCTGCCAGCGGGGCGGCTGCTCAGGGTCCAGCGGTAGCTCAAGACGTCGTCGTTGGCGTCGCTGCTGGCACTGCCGTCCAGGGTCACCAAAGCCCCAGGCACCGTGCTCTGGGCCACACCCGCGCGGGCCACGGGGGCCACGTTGCCGACACTGGCCACCACCGTGACGATGCTGCTCAGGCTGTCGGTCTTGCCGTCGTTGACCACCAAGGTGGCGGTGTAAGTGCCTGCCAGGTCAGCCACCAGGGTAGGGCGGGCCGCGCTTGAACTGCTGAGCACCGCGCTGCTGTTGGTGGGCCGCGCGACCAAGGCCCAGCGGTAGCTGAGCGGGTCGCCATCGCTGTCGGTGCTGGTGCTGCCGTCCAGTGTCACCGTGGCGCCGACCAACACGTTTTGGTTGCTGCCGGCGCGTGCGCTGGGGGCTGCGTTGGTGAGAACAGGGGTGCCAGTCCCGGCCGCTGGTGCGGCGGTTGGCGCGGCCTTGTCACTGTCTCCACCGCAGGCGCTCAGCAGCAGCACCAGCGACACAAGCCATGCCAATGGGTTCGGTTGATCGAGGCGCAGTGTCGGGTTCATAAGCCGGTGGAGGTGGAGTTGCCCGGCAACACCAGAGCAAGGCGCTTAGCCAACCAGTGACCGAGAAGACAATTGGCCGTGAGTCTAGGACCGGAAGGCTCGGTGGTGAACACACCAAGCAGGCAAGCTGCAACAGCTGGTCACCAAACCCCGTGGCCTGGAACCACTGCTGCCTGGCCTGAGTTGGGCAGGTGGCTGACGGGCGCGGTGGGCAGCGACCACCGGCACCTGCTCTAGCGACGCGCCGCAGAGGCTGCGGGTGTCGCCGTTGCACCAGGCTTGGCCGGGCCCTCGAGCAAGCGTCGTGTGCGGGTCGAATCTCGGGCGCGCGCACTTGCTGGCTGGGCGCTGGGCGAGCTTGAGGATTGGGGCCCCGGTCTCTCGCAGAAGTCGCCCGACCAGCTGCTGGGGCACAGACATGTCAGTTGCCCAGAACCCCAGTGCCACACACCGCCGTTGAGGCACATCTGGCCACTGCCGTTGACAGAGGCCGTGTGGACGGTGATGCTGAAGGATGTTGAGGCCGACTTGAAATTGGCCGTCTCGGCGCGTGTGATGGTGACGATGGTGGTCTGGCTGCCGGAGTTGAGTTCAATGTTGAAGCCACCCCAGAAGAACGCGCTGGGGCCCGAGATTACGGGCGAACCACTCATCCAGACCAGGCCGCCGGAGGTAGACACCGTGTCCGCATCACGCAATGCGTTCCGCGACCAACCGCCGTACCTTCGGCCCAGATCAGCTGTGTTGGTGGTGCCATTGAGCGCTGGACCAAAGTCCACGGCGTATTCAAGGGACAACCACCAGGATTCGTAACAGCTGTCGGTCGTGATGCCGATGCAGACCTGCCCGAAGTCGGCGCTGGTCATGTTCACGTCGGCTATGGGCGCGATCGAGGGCGTGGCCTTGTCCACAAACAGGGTGGCGGTGGCAGTTCCCAGACCGTAGTTGCCGGCTGCTGCCTGGGTGGCCGTGAGCGTGACCGTGCCTGCAGCCACGATGGTGACCGTGCTGCCGCTGACCGTGGCCACAGCCGTGTTGCTGCTGGCGTAGCTGAGGCTGCCGGCGCTGTTGGACGACGGTGCGGTCAGCGTGAAGCTGCCGTCGCCATAGGTCTTGCTGATGCCGTTGAAGCCCGTGATGGTGGGTGCACCCGGCGCCACCGTCAGCGCCATGCTGGTGCTGCCACCAGCGTAGTTGCCAGTTGCCGCCTGCGTGGCGGTGATGGTGCTGGTGCCGGCGCCGGTGATGGTGACGGTCGACCCGCTGACCGTGGCCACCGCCGTGTTGCTGCTGCTGTAGGTGAAAGCCCCTGCGCTGTTGGACGAAGGTGGCGTCAGCACAAAGGCCGCATTGCCGTAGGTCTTGCTCACGTTGGTGAAGGTGCCCAGCGTGGGCGCGGCCCCGGCCACCGTCAGCGTGGCGCTGGCGCTGCCTTGCAGGTAGTCACCGCTGGCGGCTTGGGTGGCGGTGATCGTGCAGGTGCCGGCGCCCACCACGGTGACAGTCAGGCCGCTGACCGTGGCCACCGCCGTGTTGCTGCTGCTGTAGCTGATGCTGCCCGCACTGGGCGACGTGGGCGGCGTGAGGTTGAAGGCCGCGTCACCAAAGGTTTTGTTGATGGGCACAAAACCGCTGAGCACGGGCGTGCCGGGCACCACGGTCAGCGTGGCAGTGGCTGATGCGCTGGCGTAGTTGCCGTTGGCGGCTTGCGTGGCGGTGATGGTGGTGCTGCCCACACCCACCACGATCAGGTTGACACCACTGATGGCAGCCACTGCCGGATTGCTGCTGGTGTAGCTGAAAGCGCCGCTGCTGGGCGACGTTGGCGCCGGCACCAGCCCATTGGGGTCGCCCACAGCACGGCTGAAGTTGCCAAAGCCACTCAAGACCGGTGTGGCCACGCCCACCGTCAAGGTGCCGGTGGTGCTGCCGGGTGCATAAACACCGCCCGCCCCCTGAAACGCGGTGATGGTGGCGCTGCCGGCCCCGGTGATGGTGATGGTGCTGCCGCTGATGGTGGCCACCGAGGGGTCGCTGCTCAGGTAGGTGAAAGCCGCGGCGCTGGTGGACGCGGGCGGGCTGATGGTGAAGTTGCCGTCACCAAAGCTCTTGTTCGGCAGCGTGAAACTGCCGTAGCTCGGCTGCAGCGGGTTGACCATCAACGTGGCCGTGACGCTGCCGGCGTTAAAGCCGCCGGACGCAGCCTGCGTGGCCGTGATCATCGTCGGGCCCACGCCGGTGGTGGTCACGGTGTTGCCGCTGATGGTGGCGACCGACGGGTCGCTGCTGGTGTAGCTGAAACTGCCCGCGCTGTTGGACTGCGGCGCCGTCAGCGTGAACGGCGATCCATAGGTCACCATCATGGCGGTGAAGCCGCCGATGGTGGGCGCGGTGCCACTGACCGTGAGGGTGGTGGTGATGGCACCCGCGGCAAAGTTTCCATTGGCGGCCTGGTTGGCAGTGATGGTGGACACACCGGCACCCACGATGGTGAGCATGTTGCCGCTGACCGTGGCCACCGCGGTGTTGCTGCTGCTGTAGCTCAAGGCACCGGCACTGTTGGTGTTGGGCGGAAACACAGCAAACGGCAAGGTGCCGTAAGTGGCGGTGATGGCGTTGAAGCTGCTCAGCGTGGGCGCTGCACCCTGCACCGTCAGCGTGGCCGTTGCGCTGACACTGCTGAAGTTGCCGGCTGCGGCCTGGGTGGCGGTCAAGGTGGTGCTGCCGGCGCCCACGATGGTGACGGTGGAGCCACTGGCCGTGGCCACCGCCGTGTTGCTGCTGCTGTAGCTGAAAGTGCCGGCGCTGTTGGAGCTGGGTGCGCTGAGGTTGAAGCTGCCGTCACCAAAGGTCTTGTTGATGGCCGCCCAAGAGCCCAGTGTGGGTGCGCCTGGGGCCACCGTCAGCGCGGCGCTGGCGGTGCCCGTGCTGTAGCCACCGGCTGCTGCCTGCGTGGCCACGATGTTGGCAGTGCCTGGACCGACCAGCGTCACGATGGACCCGCTGACCGTGGCCACCGCCGTGTTGCTGCTGCTGTAGCTGAAAGCGCCCGCGCTGTTGGACGAAGGCGCCGTCAGCGCAAAAGGTGCGTCGCCAAAGGTCTTAGCAATGGCGGCCAAACTGCCCAGCGTGGGCGCGATGGCCGTCACCGTCAGCGTGGCGCTGGTGCTGGCCGCAAAGAAGCTGGCGGTGTTGCCCTGCTGTGCGGTGATGGTGCTGGTACCCGCACCCACGATGGTCACCGTGGAGCCGCTGACACTGGCCACCGCAGGGTTGCTGCTGCTGAAGCTGAAAGTGCCGGGGCTGTTGGAACTGGGCGCGGCCAGGCCAAAAGGTGCGTCACCAAAGGTCTTGTTGATGGCGCTGAAACTGCCCAAGGTGGGCGCCGTACCGCTCACACTGATGGTGGCGGTGACGCTGCCCGCGCTGTAGTTGCCCGCCGCAATTTGCGTGGCGGTGAGCGTGGCGGTGCCCGCACCCATCACGGTGACGGTGTTGCCACTGACACTGGCCACGGAAGGGTCGCTGCCGCTGTAGCTGAAGGCGCCCGCGCTGTTGGACGTGGGCGGGCTCAGCGCAAAGGCCGGGTCGCCAAAGGCTTTGCTGATGGCTGACCAGGCGCCCAGCGTGGGGGCCTGCGCAGCCACCGTCAACACCGCCGTGGTGCTGGCGCTGGCATAAGGGCCCGCAGCAGCCTGCGTGGCCGTCAAGGTGCTGCTGCCGGCACCAACAATGGTGACGGTGCTGCCGCTGACCGTGGCCACCGCCTGGTTGTTGCTGCTGTAGCTGAAGGCGCCGGCGCTGTTGGAAGCAGGCGGGCTCAGCGCAAACGCAGCATCTCCAAAGGTCTTGTTGCTGGCGGCCCAGCTGCCCAAAGTGGGCGCGCCCAGCGCCACCGTCAACGCAGCGTTGCCGCTGGCCAAGGTGTAGCCGCCTGAAGCAGCCTGGGTGACCACGATGTTGGCGCTGCCCGCGCCCACCAGCGTGACGGTGTTGCCACTGACGGTGGCCACCGCCGTGTTGCTGCTGCTGAAGCTGAAAGCCCCGGCGCTGTTGGAACTGGGCGCAGCCACCACAAAGGGCGCGTTGCCAAAGGTCTTGCTGATGGCCACCACGGCACCCCAGGTGGGTGCCACAGGCGCCACGGTCAGCGTGGCCTGCGTGCTGCCCGCCAGGTAGCTGCCCGCTGCGGCCTGGTTGGCCACGATCTGTGTGCTTCCAGCGCCCACGATGGTCACGGTGCTGCCGCTGACGGTGGCCACCGCGGTGTTGCTGCTGCTGTAGCTGAAGGCGCCGGGGCTGTTGGAGCTGGGCGCGGTCAAAACAAAGGGTGCGTCGCCAAAGTTCTTGTTGACAGCCGCAAAACTGCCCAGCGTGGTGGTGGCGCTGGCCACGTTCAAGCTGGTGCTGGTGCTGCTGGTGCTGTAGGAACCGGCGGCGGCTTGCGTGGCGGTGAGCGTGACGTTGCCCGCCCCCACCAACGTGACCGTGTTGCCGCTGATGCTGGCCACCGCCGTGTTGCTGCTGCTGTAGCTGAAAGCACCGGCGCTGTTGCTGGCCGGTGGGCTGAGCACAAAAGCGGCGTCACCAAAAGTCTTGTTCAAGGCCGGCCAACTGCCCAGCGTGGGCGAGGCCGGCGCCACCGTCAGCACCGCGGTGCTGGACGCAACAGCGTAGTTGCCGCTGGCCGCCTGGTTGGCCGTCAGCGTGGTGCTGCCTGCACCCACCACGGTGACGGTGTTGCCACTGACCGTGGCCACCGCCGGATTGCTGCTGCTGAAGCTGAAGCTGCCGGCGCTGTTGGAGGCCGGTGCAGCCAACACGAAAGCGGGATCACCAAAGGTCTTGCCCAGTGCAGGCCAGGTGCCCAGCAGCGGTGTGGCTGGGGCCACCGTCAGGCTGGCTATTGCGGTGCCACCGGTGTAGCCCAGGGCAGCCTGTTGCGTGGCCACGATGTTGGCGATGCCCACGCCCACCAGCGTCACGGTGTTGCCACTGACCGTGGCCACCGCCGGGTTGCTGCTGCTGTAGCTGAAAGCGCCAGCGCTGTTGGATGAAGGCGGACTCAGCGCAAAGGCCGCATCACCGAAAGTTTTGTTGATGGCCGCCCAAGCGCCCAGCGTGGGCGCCACGGCAGCCACGGTGAGGGTGGCGCTGGTGCTGGTGCTGTAGTAGCTGCCCGCATTGGCTTGCGTGGCCGTGATGGTGGTGCTGCCCGCACCCACGATGGTGACGCTGGCGCCGCTGACCACCGCCACCGCGGGGTTGCTGCTGGTGTAGCTGAAGGCGCCGGGGCTGGTAGAACTGGGCGCCACCAGCAAAAAGGGCGCGTCACCGAAGGTTTTGTTCAGGTTGGCCCAAGCGCCCAGCGTGGGCGTGGTGCCGTTCACGTTCAAGGTGGTCAACGCCACCCGTGCGCTGTAGTTGCCCGCCGCAGCTTGGGCTGCCACCAACGCAGCCGTGCCCGCCCCCACCAGCGTCACGGTGTTGCCACTGACCGTGGCCACCGCCGGGTTGTTGCTGCTGAAGGTGAAAGCGCCGCTGCTGTTGGACGCAGGCGGGCTCAGCGTGAAGGCGGGGTCGCCAAAGGCCTTGTTCAGCCCGGGCCAAGCCCCCAGTGTCGGCAAACCTGGAGCCACGGTCAGCGTGGTGGTGGTGGCACCGCCGGTGAAGTTGCCGGCGGCGGCCTGGGTAGCCGTCAAGGTGGTGCTGCCCACACCCACCAGGGTGATGGTGCTGCCGCTGACCGTGGCCACCGCCGGGTTGCTGCTGCTGTAGCTGAAGGCACCCGAGCTGTTGGAACTGGGCGCCACCAGCAAAAAGGGCGCGTCACCAAAGGTCTTGTTCAGCGCTGCCAAGGCGCCCAACGCGGGAGTCCCCCCGCCCACATTCAGCGTGGCGCTGATGCTGGCCGCAGCAAAGCCACCCCCAGCAGCCTGCTGCGCCGTGATCACGGTGCTGCCCGCCCCCACCAGCGTGACGGTGCTGCCGCTGACCCGGGCCACCGCCAGGTTGCTGCTGATGTAGTTAAAGGCGCCGGCGCGGTTGGACGTGGGCGGCGTCAGGTTGAACGCCGGGTCTCCCAGCAGCTTGCTGATGTCGGCAAAGCCGCTCAGCACGGTGGTCATGGGCGCACCGGGGCTGACCACGATGCTGTCGATCTGCACCGAACCCTTGGACACCAGCACGGTGATCAGCGTGGTGCCACCGGCCAGGTTGTTGGCGGTGACCACATAGGTGTCTTGCGCGCCAGCGGCAGGCGGTGTCATCTGCAAGGGCTGGATGCTCAATTCGTTGCCCTGCAGCGTGAACTGCCCGGCGTTGGCAAACGCGGCCCCGTTCAGCGTGACACCCGCCAAACCCGTGACAGCCAGGCCCAGCGAAACGCGCACCGCGCCGCTGGTTTTGTCCAGCACACTGCCGGCCGGCAGCGCGGCCTTGTTGATGGCCACCGTGCGCAAGGCAGGGGCCGTGTTGTCGAGCTTGGCCACCACCTGGCTGGGCAGGTGGCTGGGGCGACGCGACACGTCGTCGAGCAGACTGCCCCAAGCGGGCTTGCTGCTGCCGCCCGCCAAGCGCCCGGTGGACGTGCCGCGCTCGGCTTCGATGCCCAAGGAACGGCTCCAGTACAGCTTGAGCGCCTGGTCATTGCCCAAACCCTGGCGCCCACGCAGCGCGGTGAGGTCCACACCCAGGCGGCCGCCCGACACGGCCTGCTCCAGGCCCAGCGAGTAGCGGTCGCTGGCCACGCCACTGTCCAGCCCCACACGCAGTTTCAGGCCACCGCTGAGGTGCTGCGTCCACTCGGCGCTGGCCACAGCGCGGCTGGTGCTCAAGGGGCCGGTGGCGTGGTCATAGGTGAGCTGTTCGCCACCCGCACCCAGGCGCAGGTCGGTGCCCGCAAAGGGGTTGAGCAAGGCGCGGCCCTGCCAACCGGTCACCCGCCCGCCCACCACGCGGCGCGGGTCGGTCCACAGTTCAAACAGCGTGGCGCTGTCGGTGCTGTAGCTCAGGTCTGACAGCTTGCGACTGGGCGTGCGGGAAACATAAGCCAGGGCCTCCACGGCATTCAGCCAGGTTTGGCCCAAGTGCCAGCGGTAGCTGCCCGAAAAGTTGCTTTGCAGCAGGCTGACACGTTCGCGGCCGGACACAAAGTCGATGTCCAGGCCCTGGCGCAAGACGCCGGTGGTGAGCAGCAGGCGTTGGTCGCTGCTGACCTGCCAGGCGCTGTTCAACAGCAGTTCCTGGCTGCGGTTGCCGGCCGAAAAGACCAGGCCTGTGGCGTTACGGCTGCCGATGCCTGTGGCCAGCGAACCGCTGAGCACCGCGCCTGAGCGGGCATTGAAGTCCACGCCCAGCCGAACGCGGCTGCCGTCGAACTGGTTGCTGAACAACAGGCCCGTCCCGCCCAGGCTCAGCTGGGCACGTTTCGCGGGCGGCTCACCCAGGTCGGGCAGCACCGGCAAGGGCTGCGCAAGGGCGTTGGTGGCCCAGCCTGAAAGTGCCAAGAAGAGCGCTTGCGCCCAGGTCGAGCGTGCCATGGTGATCCTTCGGTACGGGTGCAATGCCGCGGCCGGCCAGATGGCGGCTGCGCTGGCTGGCAGTCTCCCGCACCGACTTGGGGCGCTAGGGGCAGAAGTGGAAGGGGAATTGGGGCCTGATGCGCGGCGAAACCAAGGGGTGGCTTGCAGCCGACGTGTTCACTTCGAAGGTGGCAAGCGCGCGTCGGACGCGCAAGACCCCGCGTCAGACCTTCGCCGCCATGGCGCACGCCATCAGCAGGTCAAGGGCTCAACCGGTGCAGCAAGCGTTGGCTCAAGACCTCGCTGGCCACTTGCCAGTCCACCACCACGCCCAGGCTGCGCAAATCCACCGTTTGCAAGCCGGCATAACCACAGGGGTTGATGCGTGCAAAGGGCTCCAGGTCCATGGCCACATTCAGGGCCAGGCCGTGGTAACTGCGGTGTTGGCTGACCTTGATGCCCAGCGCGGCAATCTTGCCCAAACCCTTGAAGGGGTCGACGCTGGCGGTGTGCTGCACCGCGTGGCCAAAGGGGTCGGCCAAACGCACGTAAATGCCCGGCGCGCCACGCACGCGGTGGCCGGTGACACCCAGGTCGGCCAGGGTGTCCAGCAGCGCGGCTTCCAGGCGAAAGACGTATTCCTTGACGTAGATGCCTAAGCGGCGCAAATCCACCAAGGGATAGGCCACCACCTGACCTGGCCCGTGGTAGGTGACCTGACCACCGCGGTCGGTGCGCACCACGGGGATGCTGCCGGCCACCAGCACGTGTTCGTCACGCCCGGCAACACCCTGGGTGAAGACGGGGTCGTGTTCCACCAGCCAGAGGTCGTCTGTGGTTTCGGGGCCGCGCGCCGCGGTAAAAGCGCGCATGGCGGCCTCGACTTCAGCGTAGGGGCGACGGCCCAGGTGGAGGATGCGCATGGAGGTGCGAGTCTATCGAGCGGCGCTGCGCCTGGCGCGCTGCGGTGAATCGTCTGACGCGTTACCGCCTACCGCCTGCTGCGATGCACCTACTGGCGCGTCGCAGCGCTGGAGCGGCCACCTGCTTCAGATGATGTTGGACTCCAGCAAGGGCAGGTTGTCCAGCAGCCGCTGCGGCGACAGCTCGGTCAGCAAAGGAGCGCTGCTGCTGCCCCCGGTGATCAACGCCGCCAGCGCGCTGCCCACGGCCGGTGCCTGCTGCATGCCGTGCCCCGAGAAGCCACACGCTGTGTAGACGTTGCGCCAGGCCGGCAACACACCCGCCAAGCCGTTGTGGTCGTAGTGGTTCATCTCGTAGTAACCGGCCCAGCTGGACTGCACCCGAAGCGCTTCCAGTGCCGGCACACGCTGGGCCAAGGCTGGCCAGATGACCTCGTCAAACAAGGCGTGGTCGATGTTGTGCAGGGGTGGCTCGTCCGGGTCACCGGGCCAGGGTTGACGCGGCGGCGCACCGGCCAGGAAGCGCCGACCCGACGCGCCGTCGGGCCTGAACCACACACCACTGGGGTCGATGACCAAGGGGCAGCCCGGCAGGCGCGCCGGTGTGTCCAGCACAAAAACGTCGCGTTTGCGTGGCGACACCGGCAGCACCATGCCCAGCTGTGCCGCCAGTGGTGCGCTCCAGGCGCCTGCTGTGAGTACAAATGCACTGGCCTCGAAGCGGCGGCCGTCTTCGCAGATCACGGCCAGCACCTTGTCGCCGAGGCGATCAAACCGAGCGGCGTCGGCGGCCACAAAGCGCGCGCCGCAAGCCAAGGCCTTACGCCTGAAGGCTTGGTGCAGCGCGGGCCCGTCAAACCAGCCCTCGCCCGACAAACCCAGCGCACCCAGCTGCAGGTCAGCCACCTGCAGCCAGGGGAATCGCTGCTGCAGTTGCGCCGGGCTGAGCAAGGCGATGTCGGCACCCGCCTTCAATTGAACCGGGTGCTGGGCCTGCAAAACCGGCGCCTGCGCCGGGTTGGCCAGGTACAGGTAACCCGGCTCTACCAAGCCCAAGGCGGGTGCATCACCGTCCACGGCCAGTTCGCTGGACACACGGCGCAGGAACCCTAGACTCCACTGCGACAGCGCGATGTTGATCGGCTGAGAAAACTGCTGCCGTATGGAACTGGCCGACAGCGAGCTGGAGGCCCGTGCGTAGCTGGGGTCGCGTTCCAACACGGTGACGCGGGCACCATGGTCACGAGCCAGAAAGCAAGCGGTGGCGGCACCCATGACGCCACCACCGATGATCAACACTTCTGCATGCATGCCCACAGTGTAGGCAGCGTGAAGGTGACTCAGGCGTTCAAAGGACCTTCACCCCAGCCCGCCCAAGCCATCTCCCCTCAGAACATGGCCTTGAATTGCACGCCAAAGGTGCGCGGCTCGTTGATGAAGCCGGTGAGGTTGTTGAAGTCGATGCCACCCACCACCCGGATCTGGTTGGTGATGTTGCGCCCGAAAGCCGCCACGTCGTACTTGCCACCACCCCAGCTGTAGCCCACGCGCAGGCCACCTTCGGTCAACGCCTTGCCCGTGAATTCCACCGACTCGTAGAGGAAGAAGTTGACCTTGCTGCGGTGCACCCAGTCGGTGAACACATAGAGGTCGCCGTTGCCCACGGGCTGGGTGTACTTCAGCGTGACGTTGCCGGTGAGCTTGGGCGCTTGCGGCAAGGGGTTGCCGTCGATCAGGGCCACCTGGTTTCCGCCGCGCGTGGTCTTGGGGTCGGTCACCGTGCACGCCGCGCAGAAGGCCACCGCCAGGTTGCCGTCTTGCAGCTTGGTGTCGTTGTAGCCAACACCCACAGTGGCCAGCACGCGGTCGGACAGGTAGCTTTGGAAGTCGAGCTCAAAGCCCTGGCCTTTGGCCTTCTTGGCGCTGAGCAGGATGTTGGCGTTGGCAGCGCCACCCACGGCCGTCAGCTGCAGGTCTTTCACGGTGTAGCTGAAGACGTCAAAAGCAATACGAGCGCGACGGCCAAAGAGGTCGGCCTTGATACCCGCTTCAACAGAGGTGTTGTTTTCAGGGCCCGCCACCGATTGGCCGTTGAATGCGCCGGCACCCTGCACGCTGGACGCACGGAAGCCGGTGCCGGCGCGCGCGTAAAGCGTGGTGGTCTTGTCGAGTGCGTAGGTGCCGCTCAGGTCCCAGTTCAACTTGTTGTCACTGGGCGCGGCGGTGGTGGGGCCCTGGGCCTTCAACTGCGCCAGCGTGCACTTGCCCAGCAGCACGCAAGGCACGAAGCCTGAGTTGGTGTAGGCCTCCACCACAAAGTCCTTCTTGTCGCGGGTGTAGCGCAGGCCGCCTCGCAACTTGAGGTCGGGCGTCACCGCCAGTGTGGCGGCGCCAAAGACCGCCAATGCGGTGTTTTGCTGGCGCACCAGTTGGTAGCCGTCTTGTGCGCTGGCGGCCAGGCTGTCGTAGCTGAAGCTCTCGATCTTGTAGTCTTCCTTGAAGGCGAAGACGCCAGCCTGCCAACTGATGGCGCCGGAAGTGTCCGACTCCAGGCGCAATTCCTGGGTCAGTTGCTTGTGCTTGGGGATCCCGTCGGCCGACTCTGAAGCAAAGGGAATGACGCCCGGGCCGAAGTTTCCAGCGCCCAGGAAGCTGGCGCCATAACCGCCGTCGATGTCACCGCGGCTGTAGGCACGCACGGTCTCGATGCCCGTGATGGAATGCAGCGACATGCCCGGCAGCCCGACCCGCAGGCGCAGGCTGCCGCCGTAGTTCTGCAGCTCGGCGCGGTTTTGGCCGTCGTTGCTGATCTTGCGTTCGTCAAACCCAGCCACCAGGTCATTGGTCCCCAGCTTGATGATGTTGGCGCGGAACAGGCGGGCCGACCCGTTGAGGTCGCGTGCGTGGACGTTGAGCAAGGCGTTGTAGGCTTTGCCGCCATCAAACTGCACCTGAGCCCGCAGTGCTCCGTCGCGGTAGCCTTCCAGTTCACGGGTTGGACTGCTGGCAATCGTGTTGGTGACCCAGTCGTCACGCGACTGGCTCAAGACGGACAGGCGCATGGCCACGTTCTGCCCCAGCGGGATGTTGCCCGCGGCTTCGGCATTGACCGTGCCAAAGGTGCCGTAAGACAAGCTGCCATAGCCTTCGGCTTTCTTGCCCGGGCGCACCGACTCGAACTTCACCACTCCGGCGGGGGTGTTGCGTCCAAACAGCGAGCCTTGGGGGCCGCGCAGCACTTCAACGCGGTCGACGTCAAAGATGGGAAAGCCCTTGAGGATGGAGTTTTCCTGCACCACGTCGTCATAAACCAGCGAGACCGGCTGCGACGCATTCAGGCGGAAGTCGGTATTGCCATAGCCGCGGATGTAAAAGCGCGGGAAGGCACGGCCGAAGGAAGACTCGATGTTCAGGCTGGGCACGCGGCCACTCAGGGCGCGCAGGTCCTGGCCGCTGGTGGCCAGCGCCTCGAGCACGTCGCCTTGCAAGGCGGTGACCGAACTGGGCACGTCACGGATGTTTTCCAGGCGGCGCTCAGCGGTCACGGTCACCACCTGAAGTTCGCCCGGCGCGGTAGATTGGGCCAATGCACCGAAGTGAAGCGCCAAAATGGCTGCGGCTGCTAGAGCATGGTGCACGGGAAAAGGGCTGCTGCGGATCATGGATGCTCCTGGCTGAGGGGTTGGCTGGCAGTAGCATCGATGATGCCTTCGAGCACCGCGCAAAGTGATGAAGGTTCCATCAAAGACAGGCCATCTGATGCCTGCAGGCAACACCTCTCACCCTCCACCGATGCCCATGCCCACGTCGATCCTCCCCGCCAAAGCCAAAGCTCAGTTTCACGAACTGGGCTACTGCGTGCTGCCAGGGTTCAAGGACGCGATTCAACTGCAGGCAGCCACTCGCCGTGCCCAGCAAATCGTGGACAACTTCGACCCCAAGGCTGGCGCCAGTCGCTTTTCCACGCGTGATCGCAGCCTGGTGGCCGACGCCCGTTTGATCGCGTCGGCCAGCGAAGTGCACTGTTTCTTCGAAGAGGAAGCCCTGGATGCCGAAGGAGAACTCTTGGTGCCGAAGTCGCAGTCGATCAACAAGATCGGCCACGCGCTGCACGACCTGGACCCGGTGTTCGACAACTTCAGCCACGGGCCGCAGCTGGCGGGCCTGGCGCAAGACCTGGGCCTGACACAGCCCCTGGTCTGGCAGAGCCAGCTCATCTTCAAGCAGCCCCGCATCGGGGGCGAGGTGGGCTGGCACCAGGACGCCACTTTTTTTGTCACCACGCCGCACACCGTCACCACCTTCTGGTTTGCGCTGGAAGACGCCACCCTGGACAACGGCTGCCTGTGGGTGCAGCCTGGCGGACATCGCTCGCCGTTGCGCGAGCAGTACGTCTGCGAAAACGGCCAACTGCGCATGCAGGCACTGGACAACACACCCTGGCCCGCCACGTCAAGCGCCTTGCCCCTGCCCGTCGCTGCCGGCACCTTGGTGGTCTTCCACGGGCTGCTGCCCCACTACAGCGCCGCCAACCGCTCGGCCCACTCCAGGCTGGCCTACACGCTGCATGTGACAGACGGTACGGCCGCCTATTCCAGCCAAAACTGGCTGCAGCGCCCAGCCAGCTTCCCCGCGCGAGGCCTGGATTGAACGAGCCTTTACCCAACGCTGCCAGCAACAGCACCGTTGCGCTGCTGTTGACCGACCTGGTCGACAGCGCAGCGCTGGCCGAACGCCTGGGCGATCAGCCCATGGCTCTGATCTGGGCCGCCCATGACCGCATGGCCCGCGACCTGCTGCGCCATTGGAACGGTCGTGAAATCGACAAGACCGACGGGTTCTTGCTGATGTTTGGGGCTGCCCGCGATGCCTTGGGCTATGCGCTGGATTACCACCGCGCCCTGGCCCAGATCGAGCGCGACACGGTAGCTGCCGACGGCGCGCCACTGCGCTTGCGCGCCCGGGCCGGCATGCACGTGGGCGCCGTCACGGTGCGCGAGACACCGGCTGCCGACGTTGCCATGGGGGCCAAGCCCATTGAAGTGGACGGCGTGGCCAAGCCGCTGGCGGCGCGCGTGATGGCCACCGCGCTGGGTGGCCAGACCCTGATCACCAGCGCTGTACGTGATGCGCTGGGCGAGATACCGCAACGCCTGCTCTCCCATGGTCACTGGCGGGTGAAGGGTTTGCCTGCGCCCTTAGAGCTGTGGGAAGCCGGCGACCCCGGCGCGCCGTTTGTGCCGCCACCTGACGCCGAAAAAGCCTACCGCGTGGTGGCCCAGGGCGATCTGTGGCTGCCTGTGCGCGAGGTCAAGCACAGCCTGCCCGCTGAGCGCGACGCCTTTGTGGGGCGACGCAAGACCTTGCTGGACCTGGCTCAACGCCTGGCCGAGGGCGCCCGCCTGGTGTCCTTGTTGGGCCTGGGCGGCAGCGGCAAGACGCGTCTGGCGACCCGGTTTGGCTGGTCGTGGTTGGGTGACTACCCCGGTGGCGTCTGGTTCTGCGACTTAGCACCGGCCCGCTCGGTGGAAGGCATCTACAACGCCGTGGCTCAGGGCCTGGACCTGCCCTTGGGGCCTGGCGACCCTTGCGTTCAGCTGGGGCAGGTCATCGCCAGCCGAGGGCGCTGCCTGGTCATCCTGGACAACTTTGAACAGGTGGCGCGGCACGCCGAAGAAACCGTCGGCAGCTGGTTGGCGCGCGCCCAGGAAGCACGTTTCCTGGTGACGACCCGCGAAGTGCTGGGCATCGTGGGCGAAGAAGCGTTGGCGCTCGCGCCACTGCAAACCGACGACGCGCAGCAGCTCTTTCTGAAGCGCGCGGCTTCGGCCAAGCGCGACTTCCACCCCAACGATGAAGACCAGGCTGCCATCACACAACTGGCGCGGCTGCTGGACGGTTTGCCGCTGGCCATCGAGTTGGCTGCAGCACGTGTTCGCACGCTGGCTCCGCGTGCCCTGTTGGCACGCATGAGCGAACGATTCAAGTTGCTGGCATCTGCCGGTGGCCGGCTGGACCGCCAAAGCACCCTGCGGGCCGCCTTCGATTGGTCGTGGGACTTGCTGCCCGAGGCCGACAAGTTGGCGCTGGCCCAGCTGTCGGTTTTTGAAGGAGGCTTCAATCTGGAGGCGGCTGAAGCGGTGATCAATTTGGACACGGTGGTGGACGCACCGTGGACACTGGACGTGGTCAACTCGCTGGTCGACAAGTCCTTTGTGCGGCCGCTGGAGGGCGAACGGTTTGACCTCTTGATGAGTGTGCAGGCTTATGCCGACGAACACTTGCGCACCGAAGGCCGCTTCAGCGGCAGCGGGCCAGGTGCGCTGCAGGCCGCATGGGCTCGGCACAGCCAGTGGTTTGGCAGCTTGGGGCCGGCACGGGCGATTGAAAACGCCTGTGTCGACATCGACAACTTGGCCGTGGCGTGCCGGCGGGCCGTGCATGCAGACCAGGCTGACCTGGCTGCCGATGCGCTTGTGGGAGCTTGGTCTGCCATCAATTTACAAGGGCCTTTCCAGGCCGGTATCGAGTTGGCGGAGTTGGTCTGCGGACTGTCCAACATGCAGCCCTTGGCCGCCGCCCGTGCCCACCACGTTTTGGGCAGTGCGCTAGAAGCCCAAGGGCAACGCGGGCGGGCGGTGGGCCACTACGAAACATCTCTGACCATGGCACAGGCGGCGGCAGACCGCGCTGCCGTGGCCGCGGTCCAAGTGCGACTCGGTGCACTGCATGGGCGCGAAGGGCGCGCCGAGCTGGCAGTCCAAGAATTCAAACAGGCACTTGCCGAGGCACAGAGCATTGGACAAGTCGACTTGCAATGCGCTGCGCTTAACGGGCTGGGCACGCTGGAATTCGAACAGGGCCGCATGGCCGAGGCTCAGGTGCACTACGAAGCGGCGCTGGTGTTGGCCCGGCAGCACCACAACCCACATTGGCTCAGCATCTTGTTGGCCAACCTGGGCAACCTGCACGGCTACCTGGGCCACCTGGAACAGGCGCGCCAGCTCTGCCAAGAGGCGCTTCATATGGCGCGCCAGCGCGGTGACCGTCAGCGCGAGGGCACGGCGCTGAACAGCCTGGCCATGCTGAATTGCCTGTTGGGCCGTCTGAGTGAAGCCCGAGCTGCAGCTGAAGCCGCCCACGGTCTGTCACGCGAAATGGCATATGCGCGCTTGGAGTGCGCTGCATTGGAGACCCTGGGCCTGATTGACGCTAAGGCTGGTCAATCCGAGTTGGCCCGGCAGAACTACCAGCAGGCGTTGAAGTTGACTGTGGACTTGGGCAACCCGCGAGCTCAAGCTCAAATCCGCTGCCAACTGGGTTTGGTCATCGCCCGCCTGAAGGAAACAACGGAAGGTCTGCAAGAGATCCGAACGGGCTTGGCCTACTTGCGCGCCACCGCCGACCCGGTCAGCTTGGTCCTCGCACTGTGCGCGTTGGCAGAAGCCGCGTTGCTTGCAGGCTCCCCCAACGAGGCGCAGTCTGCTGCACAGGAAGCACGTGAAATGGCTAGAGCAGCGAAGGCAAACCCGGGATCAGAGCCTGCTCTTGCACTCCTGCACCTGGAGGACCTGCTATGCACCCAAACAAAATGAACTGCGCAACCAAGAGTGATTGCCGGCTCTCAGCCAAGCGCAGCCATCCGTAAAGCTACTCGCTCTGCAGCCACCCGTCCGGCATGCCCGGTGCCGACTTGGGCATGACCTGCATCTGAGACAGGCTGATGGCGTACTGATAACTCCCACCACCCCCTGAAGTCTTGTCGCAGCGAAACACGCGCGGGTCATTCTGTGGGGTGCACCGGTGCGAACCGTCGGGTCCGATGCGCACACTGCTGAAAGCCAGACCCGGGCTCATCACCCGCAAAAAGAAGGTGCGTGCTTCGCTGCCCGAAGCCCACTGCTCATCGGCAATGCGTGCCGAGCCGTTGCTCCACCAAACGTCCAGCATCGGCGCACTGTTTTGCGCGTGCGCCGTTGAAGCGCAAATCAGCCCTGCGGCTGCCCATGTGATCAAGGTGCTGGTTTTGCTCATGTGATTTCTCCGCCTGTTGGGGTCTTGTGGCTCAGGTCTTCGGGGCCTGACGGTTGCATTCTGTTCATGCACGTGACAGTTGCAAGTGAAAATTCACCTGCCCAGAGAGCGTAACGACAGTCGAGCAACCCGCCCTTTGAGTGACCACAAAAGCCCTGCCGCGCTGGGGCAACCCAGCCGATCCCCAGGCCGTCGGGCGTTATCGCGTATCGTCCTTGAACGGCACTGCCAGCCAAAGGCGGGTTCCGTCGGTCTAAGTGCTCTTCAACGAGCCTGAGGCAAGACCCCAGCTTTCGCGCGCTCACCCTGAGATGGCAGCCCTCCGTTCCATGAAAGCAGGCATGAACCATCTGATCCACTGCGCGGCCACCCGCAGGCCCTTTCCCGCAGCTGTCCGCCGCGCCCGCACGCTCATGGGAGGGCTGGGGCGTGAATGAAACCCTGCCGGTTGTGGCGTCAGCCCACCCCCACGCCCCCTTGCACGACCCAGCCACGATTCGCGCACGCTGTGCCGGTGTCGTTGCTGCGGTTGAGCAAGGGGTCAGCCCCAGCTTCAAGCTCAACCGCGACGCATTGCCGCCATTGGCCGACCGCTTGGCGGCCTTGACTCGACAACGCTTCCCCGACTTGGTGGTGCCGCTGCGGAGTCGCTGGCGGGACTTGGAAGGCCAAGGGCCGTCGCGCAAGGGCGAACTGGACCAGCGCCTGGCTGGCCGCTTGCCCGCAGAAGCAGCCCGCGTGCAGGTGGACATGATCGTCGTCAGCTGCCTGCTCAATGGTGGCGCTGGCGCGAATTGGGTCTATGCAGAGTCGGCGGGTGTGAGCGTCGCTGCCCTTCCCCAAGCAGCGCCCGAAGACTTGCTGGCGATGCTGGACAAAGCCGCCGCGAAGCAGCCCACACCTGCCGCCGAGCCGCAAGACCCGGCACCTGGTGCAACACCAGCAAGCCCTGCAACGCCCGCTGCTGCCTATCGCCAGTCCGAAGGCTTGGCGGTGGCTTGCTTCCGCGCTTTCATGGCCGGTGCCTTTTCATCCCAAGCCGGCGACCCCCAGCGCGCCGACGCCACCGCGCTGCGGCACGTGGACGCGGCGGCCCTGCGCGCCATCTTCCAAAGCAGCCCCAGCAATCCTGTGGTGGGCTTGGATGCCCGAGCAGCGATGCTGGCGCGCCTGGGCCACGCCTTGCAAGACGAAGCCGCCCGTGATAACGCCCGGGGCTTGCCGGCGCAGGCTCGGCCCGGTCTGCTCTTTGATCGCATCACCGCATACGGCAGCCGCCAGGACATCTCCGCTACGGAGGTGCTGGGCCATGTGCTGCGTGTGTTCGCACCGGTTTGGCCGGCCGGCAGCAAGGTGCAGGGTCTGCCTGCAGGTGATGTCTGGCCACACCTGTGGGCCGGCGCCACGATTGCGAACGGGCAACAAGACCGCACCACCGATGGCTGGGTGCCGTTTCACCAGCTTGCACAGGCCATCACCATTGCGCTGCTGGAGCCCTTGGCCTGGGCCGGTGTGCAGGTCACGGGCGTCGACGCCTTGACGGCCCTGCCAGGCGGCCACAGCGCTGGGCTGTTGATCGACGCCGGCGTGATCACGCCACGCGACCCGCGCTTGCTGGCACGCACCTGGAAGCCGCAGGACGAGCTGGTCATCGAGTGGCGGGCGCTGGCAGTCGTTTTGCTGGACGAGCTGGCAGTGCTGGTACGGCAACGGCTGGGCTTGTCGGCCGAGCAACTGCCGATGCCGCGCTTCATGGAAGGCTGCACCGAGGCTGCTGGCCAAGAAGCAGCTAGGTCGGTGCGCCCCGATGGGACGCCTGCCGTGCGCTTGGAAGGCGACGGCATCCTGGTCTAGGGCAAACGAGTTTCAGCGTCGGCGATAGGGGTCGGAAAAGCCCAAGCCCAGCAGAATCTGACTCTCCAAGGCTTCCATCTCCGCCGCCTGTTCGTCGTCTTCGTGGTCGTAGCCTTGGGCATGCAAGGTGCCGTGCACCAGCAGGTGGGCGTAGTGGGCAGCCAAGTCCAGGCGCTGATCAGCGGCCTCCTGGGCCACCACCGGTGCACACAGCACCAGGTCGGCCATCACCTCTGGCTCGTGCTGGTAGTCAAACGTCAACACGTTGGTCGCGTAGTCCTTTTGACGATAGTCGCGGTTGAGCAACTGGCCCTCTTCGGCGCCGACGATGCGTACGGTGATCTGACCGGGTCGCGCCAACGCAGCCCGTATCCATCTCGCCACACGGTGCCGTGGCAAGCGCTCACAGTGGCTGCCGTCGGCGAACTGAAGCGACAACTGCAGCGCGGGCCGGCTCATGTTGAAGCCCGACCCATGGGCGCAGGACGGTCGGAAGCGTCTGGGTTCTGAGTGGGCTGCTGTTCATAGGCGTCCACGATGCGGGCCACCAGCGGGTGGCGCACCACATCGGCGGCCGTGAAACGGGTGAAGGCAACGCCTTCCACACCCTGCAAGACCTGTGCAGCTTCGACCAGTCCGCTGGGCGTGCCAGCCGGCAGGTCCATCTGACTCACATCACCGGTGACCACGCACTTGGTACCAAAGCCGATGCGGGTCAAGAACATCTTCATTTGCTCGCGCGTGGTGTTCTGGGCCTCGTCCAGGATCACAAAAGCATGGTTGAGCGTGCGTCCGCGCATGAAGGCCAACGGCGCTATTTCGATCAGCCCCTTGTCAAAGGCTTTGCTCACGCGGTCAAAACCCATCAGGTCGTACAGCGCGTCGTAAAGCGGGCGCAGGTAGGGATCGACCTTTTGCGCCAGGTCACCAGGCAAGAAGCCCAGCCGTTCGCCGGCCTCTACCGCTGGGCGGGTCAAGACGATGCGCTGAACCCCTTGTCGCTCCAGCGCGTCCACCGCGCAGGCCACGGCCAGAAAGGTCTTGCCTGTGCCGGCGGGGCCAATGCCAATCGTGATGTCGTGCGTCAACATCTGCCGCAGGTACTGCAGCTGGTGTGGGGTTCGGCCGCTCAGGTCGCTGTGGCGTGTGTGCAGCACCACAGGTTCTGGCGCGGCCGCAGGTTTGGCGGTGGGGTCATCAACGGCCGTGGCATCGGCCAACATCCACTGCAGGGTCTGCTCGTCGATGGCGCGTGCAGCGCGGGCATACAGCGCGTCCAGCAACTGGGCCGTGCGTTCGACCGACCTGGCCGGCCCTTGGATGCGAAAGGTGGCTTCGCGGCGCGACAGGCTAACCCCCAAGGCAGACTCGACCAACCGCAGGTGCGCTTCCAGCGGCCCACACAGATGCGCCAGGCGGCGGTTGTCGGGCTCTTCGAAGGTGTGACGACGAATCAAGGCATTGGCAATTTACACACGGGCTGGCATTGTCGCAGCGCTGGCCCAGGCTCTACAGGCGTGCAGAATCGGCTGCGCCATGCGGATTCAACAACTCCTGCCCTTGCTGCCCATGCTTTTGAGCCTTTGGCTGACCCTGTTGGGCTTGCCGGCGGCACAGGCAGCACCAGCACCCGTGCTGCAGCTGCGTTCGGCGTTGACGGTGGCAGGACCCGAGCCGACGTTTCCAGAAGACAGGGCTGGCTTGGAGGTATCACTGCCCCACGAGTGGGCACAAACCCACCCCGGGTTTGCGGGAACCCTTTGGTACCGCCTGGCCCTGCCGCCCCACGGCAGCACCGACCCGGGCGATCCGCTGGCGCTGCTGCTGCCGCGGGTTTGCAGCAATGTGGAGGTCTATCTCAACGGCCACCTGCTGCACAGCGGTGGCCGCATGGCCGCCCCACTGACCAACAACTGCAACCACCCCCAGTTGCTGGCGCTTCCGGCGGCCTTGCTGCGCCCCGAGGGCAACGTGCTGGACCTGCGGGTGGCGGGCCACGCTTTGTCTTCGTCGGGGTCCCGACTGCGGGCCGGTGGCTTGTCGGTACTGAGCGTGGGCGCCCTTTCAACCTTGGCTGATCAGCGGGCGCGGCAGATGGCGGTTCAGGTCAGCGCGCCACAAGCGGTCAGTGCCACGCTGGTGCTGATGGGCGGCTTCATGTTTGTGCTGGGCTTCATCAACCGGCGCGAAAGCCATCTGGCCTACTTTGGAGCCCTGTGCGTGGGCTTGGCGCTGGTCAACATGCGGCTGTGGCTGCGTGACGTGCCTCTGGGCAATCTGGCCATGGAGTTCTTGCTGTGCGCCCTGCTGGGCTTCATCACCTGGGCGGCCGTGCAGTTCTTGCTGCGCTACGCGGGCCTGCGCTTCGGCCTGGTGGACCGGGCTCTGCCGCTGCAGTGCGCGGCCTTGGCCCTGAGCTTGCTGGCCGCGGGATCCTTGCACTTCAACACCGTGGCCAACCTTTGGTACCTGATCCTGGCTGTCGAAGTGAGCGCGGCAGCCATGCTGCACCTGCGCAAACGCTGGCATACCCGGTCGGCCTGGCTGATGGCTGGCTTCTTGGCCTGCATCGCTGTGGCGGGCTTGCTGGAGATCTGTGCCCAGTGGTGGCATGTGCCACCCACGGCCACACACCTGACCGGCCTGCTGGTGCCGGTGATCCTGGTCATGGTGGGTCTTCGCCTGGTGCAGCAGCACGGCCACGCGCTTTACCAGGCCGAGCAGCACAAAACGCAACTGGAGCAGCGTGTTCGCGAGGCCACCGCTGAGATCGAGCGCAACTTTCGCCAGCTGTCTGAATTGCGGGTGGAGCAGGTCACTGAACGCGAGCGAAAGCGCATCGCTGCCGACTTGCACGACGACTTGGGCGCCAAACTGTTGACCATCGTGCACACCAGCGAGTCCGAGCGCATCAGCACGCTGGCGCGTGAAGCCTTGGAAGAAATGCGCCTGTCGGTCCGGGGCCTCACCGGCAAGCCCGTTCGGCTCGCGGACGCATTGGGCGACTGGCGTGCCGAGGTGATCGCTCGCCTGGGGCAAGCCGGCATCGAAGGCGAATGGGAAGCGCCCGAGGACTTGCCACAAACCCTGAGCGCACGCGCCTACGTGCAAACCACCCGCATCCTGCGCGAAGCCACCAGCAACGTGATCAAACACAGCGGTGCCAGCAGTTGCAGCATCACGGCCGCCATCGCCGACGGTGATTTCCAACTCACCGTGCAGGACAACGGCGACGGCATCTCCAACGAGATCGACGGCCGTCTGGACCGCGGCCATGGCCTGGCCAGCATGAAGAACCGCGCCAAGCAATTGCAGGGGCAGTGCCTGGTGGAGAGTGGCCCAGGCTATGGAACCGTGATACGTCTCACGGTTCCGCTGGATCGCGCCACCACGCCTTCATGAAGCGGGCGCGCAGGTCGATAACATCCAAGTCGACCACCTTTCACACCCCTGATGAAAACCATTTTGCTGCTGGAAGACCTGCCTGAGATTCGGGCCTGGCTGCGCAAGCTGGTGCTGCAGGTCTTCCCGGGTGCCACCATTTCTGAAAGCGCCCGCGTCAGCGACGCCATGGGTTTGGTGGCGGCAGTGAAGTTTGACCTGGCCCTGGTTGATCTGGGCTTGCCCGACGGCTCCGGCGTGGACGTCGTGACCAAGCTGCGCGACATGCAGCCCGACGCCCAAAGTGTCGTGGTCACGATCCACGACGACGACGAACACCTGTTTCCGGCTCTGCAGGCTGGCGCATTTGGCTACATCCTGAAAGAGCAGGCGCGCGAGCTCATCACCGAGCAGTTGCAACGCATCAGCCAAGGTGAGCCCCCCTTGTCACCCAGCATCGCGCGCCGCGTGATGGCCTACTTCAGCGCCAAGGCCAAGCCACAGGCGGCTTCTGCCAACGCCATGCCCAGTGTGAACCTGACCGACCGCGAAAGCGAAGTGCTGCTGCGGGTGGCCAAGGGCTATACCTTGCCCGAGATTGGCGTCCAGCTGGGTCTGTCGCGGCACACCATTGCCGACTACGTCAAGCAGATCTACCGCAAGCTCAACGTGAGTTCGCGTGCCGAGGCCGCGCTGGAAGCGCAGCGCCTGGGTCTGTTCCGCTGAGCTCTTCGCGGATTCGGGCGCAGCCCGGCTGAAAAACCTCTTCAAATGTGGGATGCGGCTCCCGCCAGGCCCGCCAACAGTGCCTGCGTAACGCTGGCATAACGCACCAGGGGTCACAGTGCGGCTGTCGGCATGGCCAAGCCCATTCTGGGGTGGCGCAGCGTGCCGGCGCATGACTGCACGGAGAAACTCATGACCATCCAACGCTTTTTGATCGGTACCGCACTGGCGTTAAGCGCCTTGGTCGCCCAGGCCTACACCGTGGGCGGCGCCAAGCAGTCGCTCATCAGCGACAGCTTCGAGTGGGCCTGGGACGGCTCCTACATGACCGGCCTTCGCGGCGCCCTGCAAAACCCCGGCAACTTCGGGCCAGCGGGAATCGTCAACCGCAGCATCACCACGGTTGACATGGCGGTGGTCGACAGCACCACGCTGGCCGGCGTGAACATGTTTGTGGGCACCTGGGTGTCCGATGGTCAGGCCGCTGGTTTTTCCACCGCGGTGCGCGACTTCTTTCTGGCTGGCGGCGACCTCTTCCTGCTGCAGGACGACTCCGGGCACGACGGCTTGGGCACGGCGCTAGGGATCAGCACCACCGACAGCACGGGCTCGGTCTCCAATGGCGGTGCACCTTTGTTCCAAGGGCCTTTTGGCAACGCCACCAACGTCACCCAGCACTACAACGTGGGCCAGCTCGACGAGGCCGCCATCCTGGCCAAGAACGGCCACGTTGCTGGGCGCAACGCCCAAAACCAGGTGACCTCGGCTTACTGGGCTGCGGGTGAGTACGCGGCCGGATCGGGCGCGCTGTTCATCATTGCCGACATCGACATGATTGCCACCACCACGGGTTGCGGTCTGGCCGTCTGCGGTGCCGACTACTTGAACATGAACTCCAACGCCATTTACGCGCTCAACACTTTCAGCTTCCTGCAGCGCAATGGTGGCAATCCGAACCCGGCTTCCGCGCCAGGCACCTTGGTGCTGGCAGGTTCAGCCCTGTTTCTGTTGGCTCGCGCCCGCCGTCGCACCTGAGTCAGCGGCGTTTGCTTGGCCGGGCCTAGCCGCTGGCGCAGCTCGGCTCAGCACCATCAGCATGTCGGCGTACCAGGTGCAGTTCAAACCCAGAGTTTCGTCCTGCACCCGATCGCGCCCGCTCATGTCGAGGCTGGCCGAGTGCACGCCCAGCAGCTTCCACGGCAGCGCTGCGCCTGCGGCGGCTGCCGCCGGGTCGCGCAACACCACGGGCGAACCGCTGGTGCCGCGGTGGGTTCGCGCATCGGTCAGGAAGTAGCCCTGGCCCTGGAAACGCAGGCCATACGCTGAAGCCACCACCGCCTGGCGCACCACGGGCAGGTGATGCAAGGTGTCGTGAAAGCCCAGCGGGAAACCGACGATCAACACCGAACTGCCCACCTCTACATTGCCATCAACAGCTTGAATGTGGGCCGGTGTGAAGGGGCGTATCACCGCCGCTTTGGGTAAAGCCGACCGGTCCAACTCGATCAGCGCCACATCGATCTCGCCGGCGGCATCCTCACCCTGGTGCCACAGGCTCTTGCCGTCTGCATACAGCATCACTGAAAAGCCGGTCGACTTGGCCAGGTCGGCCTCCTGGGTGTGGACCTCGATCTCGATGCGGTTGGGGAAGTGCTTGCTGGGCGTGTCGATCAACACGTGGCGGCTGGTCACCAGGTAAAGCCGCTCGTCACGCTCGAAGAAAAACCCGCTGGCGTGGGTCATCGGCCGGTCATGCTCGAAGGTACCGATGCGGGCCGCGCTGAGCAGCAAAGAGTCGATCATGATGGGCCTTTGCGGTACGCAAGCCGCGCGCACCAAAGGCACGCTTCGGACGATGTCGGGCCCGGCCGGCTGTCGACTGGGGAAGACCCTGACCATATCACCCGCAACCCCCTGCAAATGGCGGGTGGCAATCGGCAACGAGGGTGTTAACGTGGCTTGGCATCTTGAGCCTCTCATGACCCAGCCACTGCACCGCACGCCCGCCCCTCGCCAAGAGGAATTGCGTCACGCACTGCCCGCCACGGTCTCGCTGCTGAAGCAGCACCGAGCGGCCGATATCGCTGAAAGCGACATCAATGACTACGTCAGCCTGAACTGGTTGGAGTGGAATGGCGGCAGCCTGCGGCTGACCGTCACCGGCGACAACGTCTGCCGACAACAGCGCGTGCTCTGAGCCAGGTTTCGCTGCCGGGCCACGCGCCGGGCGAGCCCGCGCACTGAGGTGGACTAGCGCTCGCGAAAGGCTTCGGTGGTCTTGAGCAAGGGCCTGAACAAGAAGCCCAGCACCGTGCGTTGACCGGTGCGAATTTCAACCGTGCCGGTCATGCCAGGCAAGATGGGCATGCCCTTGTCGGCTGTTGGAGACTGGGGATGCAAGTCGCCTCCGTTGGCTCGCACCAAAGCGCGGTACCAGGTGCCTTCGGGCGCACTGGCGCGGTCCGGGTCGCCCAAGGCGTCTGGGCTGATCGACTGCACCACACCCTTGAGGCTGCCGTAGATGGTGTATTCGTAAGCGCTGAGCTTGATCTCCACCGGTTGGCCCACCTTGACAAAACCGATGTCAGACGGACGCACTCGGGCTTCCACGATCAAGTGGTCGCCTACGGGCACCAACTCCATGATCGGCGCTCCGGCCGGCACCACACCGCCCAGGGTGTTGATTCGGATCTGCTTGACCACGCCGCGCACTGGCGACACCAAGGTGCTGCGACGCAAGACGTCGTCCCGCACCACCATCTGCTCCTCCATCAAGGACAGCTCGGTGCTCACCCGCACCAGTTCGCTGCTGGCCTCTTGGCGAAAGCGGTTGATGCGCTCGTGGGTTTGCAAATTCAGCTCGTTGACCTGGCGGCGCACACGCATGACTTCGACGTCGCTCATCAGCCCTTTGCTGGACAGCGCCTGCGCCATCTCCAGCTCGCGGTTGAGCAAACCGATGCTGCGCCGGTTGGTGTCAACGGCGTCGTTCAGTGCTGTGTGACGGGCCTCGAAGCTGGCCGTCTCACCTTGAACGATGGATTCGGGAAGTGGGTCAGGAAAACTCAGTGCTTTGCCCGACGCTTCGGCTTGCAGGCGGGCCAGCGTTCCTTTCAGGGCCAAGCGCTTGGCCTGGCCCTCGGCCTGCTGGGCTTCCACGCGCGTGGGGTCCAACATGGCCAGCGCTTGCCCCACGTTGACCTGCTGGCCCTCTCGCACCAGCAGTTCACGCAGGATGCCACCTTCCAGGCTGGCAATGATCTGATCGCGCCCATCGGGCACCACACGCCCGGCAGCCTTGGCAACGACGTCGACCTGCGCCACCGCCGACCAGGCCAAGGCCACCACCAGGGCGGCCAGCATGAGGTAGACCGCCCACATGGCCGCCGGCGCTGGCTCCACCACCTGGGCACCCGCCACGTCGCTGACAAAAGGCATGTCGCGCGGCTGCAGCTGGGCGGCCGTTGAAGGGGTCTTCTTCAGTCCAAACATGGCTCAGACCGCCGCTTCACGTTGAACGGGCTGCGAGCTGGGGTGCATGTGCACATTGCTGGTGTTGCCGTCCTGCGGCGGTGGCGCGGGACGGGCGCCACTCAGGGCGGCCAGCACCTGGGCTTTGGGGCCGTCCATCACCACGCGACCGTTGTCCACCACCACCACCCGGTTGACCAGCTCCAGCACCGCTGGGCGGTGCGTCACCATCACCAGCGTGCAACTGCCGCAGGCCTGCTTGAGCTGGCGCAGAAAAGCCACCTCGCTTTGTGCGTCCATCGAACTGGTGGGTTCGTCCATCAGCAAGATCTGCGGCCGGGTGACCAAGCACCGGGCCAAGGCCACGAGTTGGCGTTGGCCGCCCGACAGCAGCGCGCCGCCCTCACCCACCGGCAGTTCCCAGCCCTGCGGGTGGGTGGCGACCAGGCGGTCCAGGCCGGTGAGCTGTGCCACTTCGCTCAAGCGGGCAGGGTCGGCCGCAGGTCTGTCCAGCAACACGTTGTCGCGCAAGGTACCGCTGAAAAGTTTGGGGTCTTGCGACACAAAGCCCACGCGAGCACGGAAGTCGGCCGGGTCGATCTGCCGCAGGTCGATACCATCGGCAGCGACGTGGCCCTCGGTCGGCAGATACAGGCCCGCCAACAGGCGCAGCACGGTGCTCTTGCCGCTGCCGATCCGGCCCAGCAAAGCCACCCGCTCACCCGCTTCAAACTGAAGTGTCGCGCCCTTGAGAACGGTGGGCCCTGGCTCAGAGCCACCGCCGGGCGTCGGATAGGCAAAAGCCACATCGGCCAGCCCGATACGGCCGCTGAGTTCACGGCGCGGCACATAGACCTTGCCCGGCTCGCGCTCGATGGGTTGCTCCATCACCCGGTCCAAAGCGCGCATGGCTGCGCGGGCTCCTTGGTAGCGGGTGGCCAGCTGCACCACGCTGGTCAAAGGCGCCAAGGCGCGCATGGCAAACATGACCGAGCCGATCAGGGCCCCTGCGGTGATGACCTTGTCTTCAATCAGGTAGACACCCCAGACCAGCATGATCAGCGTCACCACCTGCTGGGCAATGGCCGAGATGTTGAGCGTCCAGGCCGTGATCTTGCGGGTGCGCAGCATGCTGGTGGCATGCGCAGCGGTGGACTCTTCGTACTGGCGCAGAAAACGCCCCTGCGCACCGCTGGCCTTGAGGTCTTCAATACCGTCCACCGCCGCCACCAGCACACCGTGCAAGTCGGCCGTTTGCTGCATGTGCGCCATGGTGGCGCGGCGCAGACTGCTCTGGATCGCAGCCGATAAAACCAGCAGCAGCGGAATGGCGATCAACAGCACCCAACCCAGAGGGCCACCCACCGCAAAAACCATGGCCACAAAAACCACGATGAAAGGGATGTCGGAAATGGCCGACAAGGTGGCCGACGCAAAGAACTCTCGCACCTGTTCAATCTGCCCCAGGTGATGGGCATAAGCGCCAGCCGACTCGGGGCGGCGCTCCATGCGCACCGCCAGCGTCTGGCGAAACAGGATGCTGCCGACGATGAGGTCGGCCTTGCGCCCCGCCATGTCGATCAAGTAGGCGCGCAGTTGGCGGGCCACCAGGTCAAAGGTCAGCGCGATGGCCGCGCCGCTGGCCAGTGCCCACAAGGTGACATAGGCCTGGTGCGGAATCACCTTGTCGTAAATGACCGCGGTGACCATGCCGGTAACCAGCATCAGCACGTTGCTGAGCAGCGCCGCCAACAGTGCCGCCCGGTAGTAGGGCACAAACCGCCGCATCGTGCCCCACAACCAGTGGCTGGCAGGGTCGCGCATCAGCGCCTCGTCTTGCGCCGCATGCTTGGGCGTGGCCAGCGGCGTGGCCACCAACGCAAAGCCGGTGTACTCGGTGCCCAGTTCGGCTTCGGTGGCGGCGCAGGCGTGGTGCTCACGCCCAGGCATGACGATGTCGTAACTGGGCTCGGCGCCGCTGGTGTCGGCGCGGCGCGCCACCACGATGCAGGCATCACCCTCGTTCAGCAGCAACACCGCAGGCAGCAACAGCTGGTGCAGATCGGCCACACGGCGCTGAACCAAACCGGCGCTGAAACCCGCTTCTCGCAGCGCGCGCAGGGCCTGGTCTGGGCCCAGTTTTTGGACCACGGGCTGGCCCGCCAGCAAGGACTCGGGCGACTGTTCGCGCCCGTGGTGGCGCGTCAGCCAGCTCAGGGCATGTGCCAAGGGGTCGTTTTCGATGTCCCATCCCGCCCCACCCGGGGCCGATGCTGTAGGGGGTGGTTGCGCTGCCGCCGCGGGCGCCACAGTAGGTGCTTCGCTCATGGCTGCAGGGTGGGGGTAACTTCCACCAGAGGTCAGGCCGTTGCAGCACCTGACCTGGCACGCAAGGCCAGGTCTTCAAACTGGGCTTCGATGTCCCGCACGATCTGCGGCACATCAAACAGCGGCGACTGCCGACCGTGCTCGGCCAGGTAGCGCTTGTAGGAGGCCACGCGCGCAGGCTCGCGCCCCAGGGTGATGGCCAGCCGCTCGTAGTCGGTCAGGCTCTCGGTGACCAGGTCCGGCAGGCCCACCGCACCCAGCAGGCTGCCGGCCATGCGGCTGATGTAGGTGCGGCCCGCCCGGGTGACGATGGGGGTACCCATCCACAGCGCGTCGCTGGCGGTGGTGCCGGCGTTGAACGGAAAGGTGTCCAGCATCAAGTCGGCCAGCGCAAAGCGCGCCAAGTACTCGGCCGGCGAGACACGCGGCGCAAAGATCAGGCGGCTGCGGTCCACACCGTGCGCATCGGCCGCACACAACATGTTTTCCCGGGCCGTGTCGTTGTCAGCCAGCAACCACAGCACGCTGGTGGGCACCGCTGCGACGATGCGCATCCAAGCACCGAACATCTCGGCCGTGAACTTGTGGTTGTTGTTGAAGCTGCAAAACACAAAGGCCCCTTCGGGCAAGCCGTAGCGCGCGCGCTCAGGTCTGGCCGCCACTTCGCGCTGGCGGTCACTGACCTGGTAGCAGCGCGGCAGGTAGAGCGGACGTTCGGTGCAGTAGGGTAGCAGGGCCGGCGGCATCACAAAGCGGTCGGCCAGCATCCAGTCCACACCCGGCAGGGCGCTGGTGCCTGGCAGCCCCAGGTAGCTGACCTGCACCGGCGCGGGGCGGTAGCCCAGGATGGCCGGCCGCGCGCCACTGGTCAGGCCTTGCAAGTCCACCAACACGTCGATGCCGGCCTGTGCAATGAGTTTGGCGGCGGTGGCGTCATCCACACCGTGGAGTCGCACGTGGTGGTCCAGCGCGTGCAACAAGCGCAGGCGCTGCGGCTGCTGCGAATCGGGGGTCCAGCAAAAGCCCCAGACCTCGAAGCGGTTGCGGTCGTGCAGCTCGAGCAGCTCCGGCGTCAGCAGGCCCACGGCATGCATGTGCAGGTCGCCCGACAGGTAGGCAATGCGGATGCGGCCCGTGCGGGCCGGCATGCGGCTGTGCAGCGCCACCGCCGGCGGTTTGGGCACCTTGTCGTTGACAAAGCGTTGGGCGGCCAGCAGCTGCAGCGCCGGGTCATCGTGCAGGCCCATCATGGCCAGCAGCGACGTACCCATCAAGAACTGGTTGGGCGTGACCCGGCCCACCGCCAGGTCATGTGGCCAGGCACACTGTTTTTGTCGAATGTGTACGTAGTGCTGAATGACGTCGGGCTGCTCGGCCTTGAGCTCCAGGCTGCGCCGCATCAGCGCTTCAGCTTGCGGGTAACGACGCAGCGTCTCCAACAAGCGTGCGCTGTTGTTCAGCGCGTGAATTTGCAGGTCCTGACTGACAGACTCTGGGGCATCGAAGACTGCGGCCCAGCGGGCCAAGGCCGCAGCGCTGTCGCCACGGCGTTCCATCAAGTGGCCCAGGTTGAGCTGAGCCGGCGCAAAGCCCGGTTGGTGGGCCAGAGCCTGCTCATAAGCCAGCGCCGCCTGATCGCTGCGCCCGCTGTTGGACAACAAGGTGCCCCAGTTGAAGGCCGCCACATGGCGCAAAGGCGAGGCGGTCCTGTCCAACCAGGTCTCGTAGAGCAGCGCCGCCGTGTCGTTGTGGCCGGCACCTTGCAAGGCTTGGGCGGCATCCAACAAGGCTTGAAGGCTCATCTGGCCGCTGCGCGCAGCCTCCAGCTGACCCACGGTTTCGGGTGCCCATGCAGCAGCAGCCCCTGTGACGGGGCCTGGCCCGCTGGCGGGCGCTTTGGCGGCAACGGCGGATTCCATCCGGCTTCTCCAGGATGCAGATTCCTGCATGCTAGGGACACCGGGGCTAGGGGTGACCGGCAAAAGCGGGGTCTAAGCGCCCTTGTTTCGATCAACCCGCGGCGTCTTCAACGTGGGAGGCCGCAGCGACTTCGGCGCTCAGCGCCAGCCCGCGATCGTCACGCCCAGGCCGACTTTGGTCTGCCGCACGTTGTAGTCGATCATGCTCTCGCCATACCCGCTGAAAATTTGCAGGTGCCCATGCAGCGCCCCGGTGAGCGGGAAGACATAGTCCACCTGAGCCGAGCCACGCGACTTTTCCGCCAAGCGCAGCGTGTGGCGCACTTGCAGGCTCAGCGCATGGTTGCCCCAATAGCGGCTGAGCAGCAGTTCACCGCGGCCGATGTAGTTCAGGATGTCGGGGTTGTCGTCCTCGTTGCGACCCTCGTAGATGCGGCCCCATGGGCGCAGTTCGGCCACCCATTCACCGCGCTCCAGGGCCAGCGTGCCGATGATGCGATTCCAGCTGCGCGACAAAGGCAAGGAGCGTCCATTGGACTGGTGGGTGAGCGACACCGACGCCATGCGCATCTGCCAGCCGAGCACCTCGCCTTTCATGGGCCACACCAGCATGCCCTCAGGCTCATAGTTGGTCTCGCGAAAAGGGCGAGAGGCAGCCCCGTTGTAGACCTGCCAACGCGAAGACTGCGTATAGCCGCCCCACAAACTGACCGGCAAACCCAGGATGTCGGGCAGCAGCTTGGCCTTCAGGCTGATTTGATACTTGGTCTCGACTGCCCTCAGCTCCAGCTCCGCAGGAACGGTGTGGTCAGGTGACGGTGAGCCCGGAACGCGGTTGACTCGGTCCGTCCAGGTGGCTGGAAGCATGTACACCGGGCGGTAGGCGCGCGGTGCAAACAGCTCACCGGTATGACCACGCAAGTCCCAGCGCTCGGCCAGGTGGGAGTTCAACAGCTGGTCGGTTCCCAACGCCATTGGCTGTGGCGCTGGGCTAGGCTGCTGCGCAGCAAGCGTGCCAGCTGAGTGGGTCACCAGGCTGGGGGCATCCGTTCGCGCCGGACGCCCATGGACCCGGTCATAGCAGGCCAAACGGGCCCGATCATCCACATAGTCTGAGCAGTCGCTGACAGGGGCCGGCGTTTGGGCCTGAACCTGCGCCAGGCCCCCCAAGAGGCAGAGCCCGAACACAGCGGGCAGCAGACAAACGTTGGAATTCATGGCGCCGCATTGTGGCAAGCCTGCCCAGGCGCACCCGAATCCCCCGCCAAACCCGAATGGGCCTCTGAACAGAACCTGCGTATTCTGTAGGCTGGCGTGATGATCGCCGCCCCTGTGATCCCCGTTTTGCATCTCACTTGGAAACCTGGCCATGAATCTCACGCTCGCCCAAAAAGAACAGTTCGACCGCGAAGGTTTTTTGTTCTTTCCTGGTTTGTTCACTGCTGAAGAGACTGCCAGATTGAACGCAGCGGTGCCCGAGCTGTACAGCCAAAGGCAAGCCTACAACGTGCGAGAAAAAGGCAGCGACGCGGTACGCACCAACTTTGCTGCACACCTGGTGTCCGAGCCTTTTGCCCGCCTGGCCCGCCACCCGCGCATGGTGGAACCGGTGCAAGACCTGCTGGGCGAAGCGCTTTACATGCACCAGTTCAAGATCAACGGCAAGATGGCCTTTGAGGGCGACGTCTGGCAATGGCATCAAGACTACGGCACCTGGAAAAACGATGACCTGATGCCTTCTGAGCGGGCCATGAACGTGGCCATCTTCCTGGACGACGTGAACGAGTTCAACGGGCCCCTGATGTTCATACCGGGCAGCCACCAACGCGGCGTCATCGACGCCCAACACGACCTCACCACCACCAGCTACCCGCTGTGGACGGTGGACCACAACTTGATTCGGCAACTGGTGGCGCGCGCGGGCGGCAAGAACGGCGGCATCAAAAGCCCCAAAGGGCCGGCGGGCTCCATGATCCTCTTTCACAGCTGCCTGGTACACGCCAGCACCAGCAATTTGAGCCCCTGGAACCGCGTGGCGGTGTACTTGAGCCTGTGCGCGGTGAGCAACCACATCCGCCGCCACAAACGCCCTGAGTACATCGCGCACCGCGACTTCACGCCCATCAGCTGCCTGCCCGACGACTGCCTGCTGCAGGACTACCCCGTGCAGGTGCCTTGGAAAGATGGCCTGCCCGCCAGTGCTTTGGTGACCAGTGAGCTTTCTTTTGGCACCGCAGCGGCACCCGCTAGGCAAGAGGCATGAGCCTTCACCGGCAATTGATGCAGCGCGCCGCTCAGGGCCGGCCAATCCGCGTGGGTCTGATTGGAGCAGGCAAGTTTGGCAGTATGTTTTTGGCTCAGGTGCCACGCACACCGGGCATCCACATCGTGGGCATTGCAGACCTGTCGCCCGCGGCCGCGCGCAACAACCTGGTCCGGGTGGGCTGGGAGGCCGAGCGCTTGTCGGCCAGCAGCCTGGACACTGCCTTGCGCCAAGGCAACACGCATGTGGGCGCGGACTCGCAAGCGCTGGTGGCCCACCCCGGCATCGACCTCATCGTGGAGAGCACCGGCGCGCCGATCGCGGCGGTGGACCACATCCTCGAGGCCTTTGCCCAGGGCAAACACGTGGTCAATGTGACGGTGGAAGCAGACGCCTTCTGCGGCCCCTTGCTGGCCCAGCGTGCTTCGGCCGCAGGGGTGATCTACTCGCTGGCTTTTGGTGACCAGCCAGCGCTGATCTGTGACCTGGTGGACTGGGCCCGCACCTGTGGCTTCCCGGTGGTGGCCGCCGGCCGTGGCCACAAATGGCTGCCGCATTTTTGCGAGAGCACGCCTGAAACGGTGTGGGGCCACTATGGGCTGACGCCCGAGCAGGCGGCGCGGGGTGGCCTCAATCCCAAGATGTTCAACAGCTTCCTGGACGGCAGCAAACCCAGCATCGAAAGCACTGCGGTGGCCAACGCCACGGGCCTGAGCGTGCCCAGCAACGGCTTGCTCTACCCGCCCGCCAGCGTCGAGGACATTCCCTTTGTCACACGCCCGATCAGCGAAGGGGGTGTGCTGGAGCGCAAGGGCATGGTGGAAGTCATCTCCAGCCTGGAAGCCAACGGCCGCGCCATTCCGTACGACATCCGCATGGGCGTATGGGTCACTGTAGAAGGCGAAACCGACTACATCCGCAACTGCTTCGAGGAATACAACGCCCACACCGACCCCACGGGCCGTTACTTCACGCTCTACAAACGCTGGCACCTGATCGGCCTGGAGGTGGGCTATTCGGTGGCCAGCGTGATGCTGCGCCAAGAGGCCACTGGCGTGGCCCAAGCCTGGAACGCCGACGTGGTGGCCACCGCCAAACGCGACCTGGCCGTAGGCGAAGTGCTCGACGGCGAAGGCGGCTACACGGTGTGGGGCAAGCTGCTGCCAGCGGCCACATCACTGGCCATCGGCGGCCTGCCCTTGGGCCTGGCGCACGGCCCGCGAATGGTCCGACCGGTGAAAAAGGGGCAAAGTCTGAGCTGGAACGATGTGAGTCTGGACACCAGCACCCGCGCCTACCAATTGCGTCGGCTCATGGAAGGCCAGTTCGCACCCCAGCCCGTTTAGGTGCCCGGGCCCGCACTGGCCCCGCGCGGCGTGAGAAAAGCCTGCCGAAGATCCAGGCTGCTGCGCACGCCCACATCGGCGCGGTGCGCCTTCAACCAACGCTCAGCCGCCGTGCGGCCCAGCGCGTGCAGCGCATGCAAGAAGGCGATGTCGGTGTTGAGCTTGCTGGAGGCGTGCAAGGGCGCCAGGCCTTCGTCGTCAGCCACCATGTGCAGGCGCAGGTTCTTGTAGTCGCCAGCGCGAACACGCTTGTCGTCGATGAGCTTTTGCACAAATGCAATGGCCCGCATCTCGCTGACCAGGCCCGCGTTGAAGGTGATTTCGTTGACCCTGTCGGCGATCTCATCGGCGGTGTCCGGTGTTCCCGCTCGCACCAAGGGGTTGATCTTGACCAGCACCACATCCAGCGCCGCGGTGTTGTAGATCAGCGGCCAAATCGCCGGGTTTCCGCTGTAGCCGCCGTCCCAGTAGGGCTCGCCATCGATGTCCACGGCTTTGAACAACTGGGGCAGGCATGCGGAAGCCAGCAGCGCATCGATGCTCAAGTCGTGGCGATCAAACACCCGCGGCTGACCGGTGCGCACGTTGGTCGCGGTGATGAACAGCTCCAGCGGGCCGCGATTCAGCACCTGCGGCACCACGTGCCGCTGCAAAACGCTGCGCAAGGGGTTGGCACCGACCGGGTTCAGTTGATAGGGGCTGAACAGGCGCATGAACTGCTGCGTCCAGGCATAAAAGGGGTTCATGTCCAGGTTGAAGGCGGCCAACCCGGCGGGCACACCCGGCATCACACCAAAGCAACCACCCAAGGGCGAATGCTGGCTGCCCACGTCTTCCCAGAAGGCGCGCAGCGCCACTTGGGCGCCTTGGCGGCCCCCTTGGGCCCAGCCGGTGGCCATGACGGCGGCGTTGAGGGCGCCGGCGCTGGTGCCCGAGACGCCCGCCATGCCCAAGCTGTCGTCTTCCAACAGGCGGTCCAACACGCCCCAGGTGAAGGCTCCATGAGAGCCCCCGCCCTGCAAAGCCAGGTCGACGGGCGTGTTCCTGGGTAACGGTGGTCGTTTGGCCATGGTCTGAGGCTATCGCAAGCTGGGTGGGCCGCAGCGCTGGCTGGCTGCCACCGGCCGGCAACTAGTAGCGGCCAGTGATGCCTGCAATGCGCAGGTACAGGTTGGATGCCCCAGCAACCACGATCCGTCGGAGCCAGCCGCGCAACCCCGCGCGCGTTGGCGGCCCTGAGACCAGGGTGGACACTGCAAAGGCTGCATCAAAGCGCGCCCTGAGCGCATGGGCGAAATCAATGTCGCGCACCACCACGTTGGCTTCCAGATTCAGCAACAGGCTCAATGGATCGATGTTGCTGCTGCCTACGGTGGCCCAGTTGTCGTCGATCACCGCCACCTTGGCGTGCAAGAAGGCAGGCGTGTACTCAAAGACCTGAATGCCGGTGCTGCGCATCTCGTCATAGAGAGCTTGGGCGGCCATGGCGGCAAAGCGGTAATCAATCTTGCCTTGCAGCAACAAGCGCACCCGCACGCCACGCCGCGCTGCTTTTCGCAAAGCCGCGCGGAATCCATGGCCGGGATAGAAATACGGCACGGCAATGTCGACCTGGCGTTGGGCTCGCCGGATCGCTTCGATGTAGCTGCGCTCGATGGCGCGGCGTTGCCTCAGGTTGTCCCTGACCAGAAAGGCGGCACGCATGGGCTCGGCGGGCGCTGCGGACGAGGCAGGCACAGCAGACCGCAGCTGACCCAGCAGCGCCATGGCTTCCTGGACCGGCCGGGCACTGCGCACCACCACCCGCGCTTCTTCGCGCCAGTCTCGCCGCAGGTGGGCCCGCGCCCACATGGCACGGGCCGTTGCATGCACTGCTTGAACCAAAGGGCCGGTCAGAGCCACCGCAAAGTCCAGCCGCGGGGCGTCAACCCAACCGTGGTTCATGTCGTGCCGGTCGTCGATGAGGTTGATGCCGCCGACAAAAGCCACCGCAGTGTCACAGACGCAGAGCTTTTGATGCAGTCGGCGCAGCTGACCCGGCTGCAACCAGGAGTACCAGCGGTCCAACGGGCGAAACACCTCCAGCAGCACACCGCTGCCAGCAAACATGGCACGCACACGGTCCATGGTGGCGATGGACCCGAACCCGTCCACCACCACGTGCACCGCCACACCGCGGGCAGCGGCAGCCTTCAGCGCATCGGCCACCGAGGTGGCGCCTGGATCGTCATGGAAGATGTAGGTGGCCAGCCACACATCATGCTGGGCCGCCAGGATGGCGCTGCACATGCGCGGGAACAGCGCGTCGCCGCCTTCGAGCAATTCCACCTGGTTGCCACCCACAAACTGGGGAGCAGGAACCTGGGTCCATCCCAGCATCTTTTGACGCAACGATTCAGCCATGGTGGGGGCTAAGCCTAACCGGGTTCGAGCTCAGCCACCAGCGGCAGGTGGTCCGACATGCGCGACCACGTCATGCCACGGGGCACCAGCGTGGAGCGGCACGTCAGGCCACGCAGGTAGAAGCGATCCAGCGCAAAGACGGGCGCGATGGATGGGAATGTGGCCGACCGCCCTTGCCCGCCGCCGGGCGCAACGGCGCGCGTCAAACCCAGGTCTTGCATGGGCCCGTCCAAGCGCTCACCCCAGTCGTTGAAATCACCCGCCACCACCAGCAGCTCGCCGGGTGGGATTTCTCTTTCAATGAAAGTAGCCAGGCGCTGAACCTGCTGCACGCGACCCCGGTGCCCCAAGCCAAAGTGCACCACCACGGCATGCACGGTGGTGCCATTCCAGACCACGGGCACGTGCAAGACCCCACGCTGCTCAAAGCGGTGGGCGCTGACATCGTGGTGCCCGATGTCGCCCATGGGCCAGCGCGACAGCAGCGCGTTGCCGTGCTCGCCCCAGCGGGTGACAGCGTTGGTGCGGTAAGCCACGTCATAGCCTTCGGGCGCCAGGTAGTCGGCCTGGCCTTGGGCCGGCCAACCAAAGTGCGTGCGATCGAAGCGCTGGGCCTCGCGGTGGTGAAACAGCCGAACCTCTTGCAGGAACACCAGGTCAGCGTCCAGGGCTTCCACGGCCAGGCCCAGGTTGTGGATCTCCAGCCGCTTGCGCATGCCCAGCCCGCGCACGCCTTTGTGGATGTTGTAGGTGGCCACACGCAATGCGCCCAAGCCGGTGTAGGGCGGCATCAAGGTCGACTGCATCGGGTTCACTGGCATCACGCTGCCCGATTCATCCTGTCGGGCAACTGCCGAATGGCCTGCGCATTGCTGGGCGAAAAACAGCGGTCTGCGGCTTCGGCCCATGGCAGCCAGACGTGCGTCAGGTGTTCACGTGGACTCAGCGTGACACCCACCCGGCCTTGCAGCAGCAGGCCGAACACGTGCTCTCGGTTCTGGGTCACACCGGGGGCATAGCGGTGGCGCCACACCGGGTAGATCTCGTACAGGTTTTCTTGCTGCCAGTTCTGCAAGTGGCCGCCTTGGATGCCGGTTTCTTCCAGCACCTCGCGCCGTGCAGTGTCTTCCAACACCTCGTCTTCGGCGTCCAGAGACCCGGTCACACTTTGCCAGGCACCGGGTTTGTCAGCGCGTTCGATCAGCAAGACCTCCAGGTCGGGTGTGTGGATAACCACCAACACCGACCGGGGGATCTTGAACGGCCGCTGGGTCACAGCTGCAGCCGTGGGCGCGGCTCAGCCAGCAGCTTGCGGGTTACGCAAGCGAATGTGCAGTTCACGCAGCTGGGCTTCATCGACAAAGCTCGGCGCGCCCGTCAGCAGGCACTGAGCGCGCTGGGTCTTGGGGAAGGCGATCACGTCGCGAATGCTCTCGGCACCGGTCATCAAGGTCGCGATGCGGTCCAGCCCGAAGGCCAAGCCGCCGTGCGGCGGCGCGCCGTACTGCAGCGCGTCGAGCAAGAAGCCAAACTTGATCTTCTGCTCTTCGGGCGTGATGTTCAGCGCTTCGAAAACGCGGGCTTGCACATCGGCGCGGTGGATGCGCACCGAACCGCCGCCAATCTCCCAGCCGTTGAGCACCATGTCGTAGGCCTTGGCGATGCAGGCGCCGGGGTCGGTTTTCATCAGCTCGTCGTGGCCGTCCTTGGGTGCGGTGAACGGGTGGTGAACCGCGTTCCAGCGCTTGCCATCTTCGTCGTACTCGAACATGGGGAAGTCAACCACCCACAGCGGCGCCCACTTGTCCTCGAAGAGTCCGTGGTTGCGACCAAACTCGCTGTGGCCGATCTTGACGCGCAACGCGCCCAGCGCGTCGTTGACCACCTTGGCCTTGTCAGCACCGAAGAAAATCAGGTCGCCGTTGCAAGCGCCCGTACGGGCCAGGATTTCAGCGATGGCGGCGTCGTGCAGGTTTTTCACGATCGGGCTTTGCAGGCCGTCGCGGCCCTTGGCCGCATCGTTGACCTTCACCCACGCCAAGCCACGCGCACCGTAGATCTTGACGAATTCGGTATAAGCGTCGATCTCGCCGCGGCTCATCTCGCCACCCGCAGGCACACGCAAGGCCGCTACGCGACCGCCCTTGGTGGTGGCAGGCGTGCTGAAGACCTTGAAGTCCACGTCCTTCATCACGTCGGTGAGTTCGGTGAAGACCAGCTTCACACGCAGGTCGGGCTTGTCCGATCCGTACTGGTGCATCGCGTCGGCGTAGGTCATTTCGGCATAGACCGGCAACTCGACGTTCATCGTCTTGCGAAACACCGTGCGAATCATGGCTTCGGTGATGGCGCGGATCTCGGCCTCGCCCAGGAAGCTGGTCTCGATATCGATCTGCGTGAACTCAGGCTGGCGGTCGGCCCGCAGGTCTTCGTCGCGGAAACACTTGACGATCTGGTAGTAGCGGTCAAAGCCCGCCACCATCAGCAACTGCTTGAAGAGTTGCGGCGACTGCGGCAACGCAAAGAAGGTGCCGTCGTGCACGCGGCTGGGCACCAGGTAGTCACGCGCGCCTTCGGGCGTGCTCTTGGTCAGCATCGGCGTTTCGATGTCGACAAAGCCCTGCTCGTCGAGGAACTTGCGCACCTCGATGGCCACGCGGTAGCGCAGCATCAGGTTCTTCTGCATCTGCGGGCGACGCAGGTCAAGCACACGGTGCGTCAGGCGCGTGGTCTCGCTCAGGTTGTCGTCGTCCATCTGAAACGCCGGCGTCACACTGGGGTTGAGCACCTCCAGCGCCAGCGCCAGCACCTCGATCTTGCCCGACACCAGGTTGGCGTTTTCGGTGCCGGCCGGGCGTGCCCGCACTTTGCCCACCACCTTCAGGCAGAACTCGCCGCGCACGTCTTCGGCCACCGCAAACATCTCGGCGCGGTCCGGGTCGCAGACGATTTGCACCAGGCCTTCGCGGTCGCGCAGGTCGATGAAGATCACACCGCCGTGGTCACGCCGACGGTGGGCCCAGCCCATCAGGGTGACGGTTTGGCCCATCAGTGCTTCACTGACGAGACCGCAGTAGGTGGTTCTCATGG
>JAYTVT010000036.1:0-21591 GCA_043743835.1 Betaproteobacteria bacterium | reverse complement strand
TACCGCCTCAGCATCGTGCACTTCTGGGCCCTGATCTTCACCTACATGTGGGCCGGCCCGCACCACCTGCACTACACCGCGCTGCCCGACTGGGCGCAAAGCATCGGCATGATCTTCAGCCTGGTGCTGCTGGCCCCCAGCTGGGGCGGCATGATCAACGGCATCATGACCCTCAGCGGTGCCTGGCACAAACTGCGTGACGACCCGATCCTGAAGTTCCTGATCGTCAGCCTGTCCTTCTACGGCATGAGCACGTTTGAAGGGCCGATGATGTCGATCAAGACCGTCAACGCGCTCAGCCACTACACCGACTGGACGGTGGGCCACGTGCACAGCGGTGCGCTGGGTTGGGTAGGCCTGATCAGCATGGGCAGCCTGTACTACCTGATTCCGCGCATGTTCGGCCGCACCACGATGTACAGCGTGCGCGCCATCGAAACGCACTTTTGGGTGGCCACCGTGGGCATCGTGCTCTACATCGCTGCGATGTGGATCGCCGGTGTCATGCAGGGTCTGATGTGGCGCGCGGTCAACCCCGACGGCACGCTGGTCTACACCTTTGTGGAAAGCGTGAAGGCCACCTTCCCCTACTACGTGGTGCGGCTGCTAGGTGGGCTGCTTTACCTGAGCGGCATGCTGATCATGGCCTGGAACGTGGTGATGACCGTGCGCAGCGGCAAGGCGGCTCAAGCCCCCATACCGCAACTGCAACCAGCCCACGCCTGAAGCCCCAGGAGTTCATCACCATGTCAAACCACACCGCTCCCTCTGGTCACGAGAAGATCGAGACCAACAACTTCCTGATGATCGTGCTGATCCTGCTGGCCCTGGCCGTGGGCGGCCTGGTCGAGATCGTGCCGCTGTTCTTTCAGCGTTCCACCACGCAGCCAGTGGAAGGGCTCAAGCCCTACACAGCGCTGCAGCTGGCCGGGCGCGACGTTTACCTGCGTGAAGGTTGCTACAACTGCCACTCGCAGATGGTGCGCCCCTTCAGGGCCGAGGCGCTGCGCTACGGCCCGCATTCCACCGCAGGCGAGTTTGTCTACGACCACCCCTTCCAGTGGGGCAGCAAGCGCACCGGCCCGGACCTGCACCGCGTGGGCGGCAAGTACAACGACGAGTGGCACCGCGTGCACCTGGTGAACCCGCGTGACGTGGTGCCCGAGTCCAACATGCCGGCCTATCCCTGGCTGGTGGGCGCCACCATCGACCCCGCCAGCATGGCACCGCGCATGAAGGCCTTGCGCATCGTGGGCGTGCCTTACAGCGACGCCGAGGTGGCCGCGGCCGGGGATGAGGTCAAGGACCGGTCTGAGATGGACGCCTTGATCGCCTACCTGCAGGTGCTGGGCACCGCGCGCAAATAGGCAACTGAAAGTCACCTGAACCAAGGGGCAAAAACATGGATGTCAACGACCTGCGCATCACCATCACCGTCATCAGCCTGCTGCTGTTCCTGGCGCTGATGGTCCACACCTACAGCCGCAAACGCAGCGCCGAACACGCGCAAGCTGAACGCCTGCCGTTTCTGGGCGAGGACGAGCCGAACCCCATTCGAGGAGAGAAACTGTGAGTGACTTTGTCAACAGTGGCTGGGGCTTGTTCATCGCCGTGTCCACGGTGATCAGCCTGCTGGCCTGCCTGGGTCTGCTCATCATTGCCAGCCGGCGCAAGGTGATGGCCAACGACAACACCACCGGCCACATCTGGGACGAGGACCTGCGTGAACTGAACAACCCGCTGCCACGCTGGTGGATGTGGTTGTTTGTGCTGACGGTGGTCTTCTCTGCCGTTTACCTGGCCTTTTATCCGGGCCTGGGTACCAGCCCTGGCAGCCTGAAGTGGAGCAGCGTCGGCCAATACGAAGCCGAACAGGACAAGGCCCGCGCGGCGATGGTGCCGGTCTACGCCAAGTACGTCAGCATGAGCGCTGAAGAGCTGGGGCGCGACGTCCAGGCGATGGGCATTGGCCAGCGCCTCTACCTGAACAACTGTGCGCAGTGCCACGGTTCTGACGGACGCGGCAGCAAGGGCTTTCCCAACCTGGCCGACAACGACTGGCTGGGCGCCAACACGCTGGACAGCGTGAAAAAGACCATCGTCGAAGGTCGGGTGGGCGTGATGCCGCCCATGGGCGCAGCGCTGGGTACCAGTGAGGACGTGAAGAACGTTGCTCACTACGTGCTGAGCCTGTCGGGCAGCGCACACAACGACATTGCAGCGCAGCTGGGCAAGCCCAAGTTCGGCGTCTGCGCGGCTTGCCATGGCGCTGACGGCAAGGGCAACACGGCACTGGGCGCACCCAACCTCACCGACAAGATCTGGCTGCACGGTTGGGGCGAGCAGGCGATTGTCGAAATGATCAACAAAGGCAAGACCAACGCCATGCCTGCGCAGGGCCGCCTGCTGACGCCCGAGCAAGTTCACGTGCTCGGCGGCTACGTGCTGAACCTGTCGCAGGCCAGCCGCGTTGCGGGCAACTGAGGCGGCTAGCGAATGTTGGCAACCCAGACGTGCCACCGAAACCGGCCAATGAAGCAGGGCTCAGGGTCGCCGGTTTGAACGACATCGCCTCCCCTGCGGCCGTGGCCAAGGCCGCTGATGCTGACGATGCCCGTGCGGTGGTCGTCAGCATGTACCAAAGCCAGAAAAAGATTTACGCCCGTGCGGTGTCAGGTTGGTTCGCCGCTTGGCGCTGGGCATTGGTGTGGGCTACCCAATTGCTGTTCTACGGCTTGCCCTGGCTGGACTGGAACGCGCGCCAGGCGGTCCTGTTCGACCTGAGCACGCGGCGCTTCTACATCTTTGGCCTGGTGCTGTACCCGCAGGACTTCATCTTCCTGACAGGGCTGCTGATCGTCTCGGCCTACGCGCTGTTCTTGTTCACGGCGGTGGCTGGCCGTCTGTGGTGCGGCTACGCCTGCCCACAAACCGTCTACACCGAAATCTTCATGTGGGTGGAGCGCCAGTTTGAAGGCGACCGCATGCAGCGCATCAAGCTGGACAAGGGCCCTTGGGGCCTGAACAAGCTGCTGCGCAAGAGCGGCACGCAAATCACCTGGGTGGCCATTGGCTTGTGGACCGGCTTCACCTTTGTGGGCTACTTCACACCCATCCACACGCTGTGGCAATCGGCCGTGACCTTGAGCTTCGGGCCCTGGGAGTGGTTCTGGGTGCTGTTCTACGGCTTTGCCACCTACGGCTTTGCGGGGTACATGCGGGAGCAGGTCTGCAAGTACATGTGCCCCTATGCGCGTTTTCAGAGTGCCATGTTCGACAAGGACACGCTGGTCATCAGCTACGACGCTGAGCGTGGCGAAAAGCGCGGCACGCGTGGTCGCAAGACCGACCTGAAAGTGGCCGGCCTGGGCCACTGCATCGACTGCGAGCTGTGTGTGCAGGTCTGCCCCACCGGCATCGACATCCGCAACGGCCTGCAGTACGAATGCATCGGCTGCGCCGCCTGTGTGGACGTGTGCAACGGCGTGATGGACAAGATGGGCTACCCCCGCGGCCTGGTGCGCTACGACACCCAAAATGGCATGCAGCAGCACCTGCAGCGCGACGCCGAAGTCAAGCGCATCTTCAGGCCGCGTGTGCTGGTCTATACCGCGGTGCTGGTGCTGATCTGTACCGGGCTGGGCCTGGGCTTGTGGATGCGTTCGCCGGTGCGGGTGGACGTGGTGCGTGACCGCGGCGTGCTGGCCCGCATGGTGGACGACGGCTGGGTGGAAAACGTCTACCGGCTGCAGTTGATGAACACCACCGAACGCCTGCAGCACTACCGCATCACGGCCGCTGGCGTGCCACAGGCTACCCAGGATCTGAAGAGCGAAGTGGCCTTGGCCGGCGCTGAAGCACGCTGGGTGGCGTTGGCCGTCAAGGTGCCGCCAGAGGTGGCTGCGCAAATGGGATCCGGCAGCCACCCCATCAGCTTTGAGATTCAGGTGCTCGAAGGGCCGGCCCTGGTGCCCGTGCACCGCGAGGTCGAAAAATCAACGTTTTTGGTGCCACGATGATGGGCGCTGCTGGGGGTCTGCAATGAGTCAAACGATGCTTCGCCAATCCATCGACGCGCAGTCGACGCAAGCCCTGCAAACAGTGCCGTGGTGGCGGCTGCCCATTGTCTGGATGGTCATCGGCGGTCCGGCTCTGGTGGTGGTGGCCAGCTTTGCCACGCTGGCCTTGGCGCTGATCTACCCGGACCCGGTGCTGGCCACGTCCGCCAACGCCAGCAAGGCCGACCTGCCGGCGGTGCAGGGCCGCAACCACGCGGCCACGCCGACGCGGTGATCAGGCGGCAGCCATGAAGCGCAGGGTGCAGCAGCTGGCTACGGTGGTGTGGCCGGCTTTTTTGTTGGCGGCGGTGCTGGAAGTGGCCGTGTTTGCTTTTGTCGACCCGCTCAGCCTGCACAGCATCACCGGCGCCGCATTGCAGCTTTCAGCCACAGCGGTGTATTCGCTGGCGTTTCTGGTGTTTTGGGTGTGCACGTCGGCGGCCTGCGCGTTGACGTTGCTGCTGGCCAGCAGCGCTGAAGAAATCAACGCTTGGCGCTAAGGCTGGCCCCGGCGACTGGATGGTCAAATGGCCACGCGGCCAGCCCGTCAATCCTCAGCAACTGCTGCTGTTGACCAGTTTTTGCAAGGCTTCCGGGTTCAGCACTTCGATCTGCCGCTGCTTGACCTGCAAGATGCCGTCTTCTTGAAAGCGCGAAAAGGCCCGGCTGACGGTTTCCAGCTTCAGCCCCAGGTAGCTGCCGATTTCTTCGCGCGTCATGCGCAAGATCAACGACTGCGCCGAGAAGCCGCGCATGCGCAGGCGTTGTGTCAAGTTCAGCAAGAAGGCGGCCAGCCTTTCTTCGGCCCGCATGCTGCCCAGCAGCAGCATCACCCCGTGGTCACGCACGATTTCGCGGCTCATGATGCGGTGGAAATGACGTTGCAGGTCGGACAGCTCGCGCGACAGTTCTTCCAGCTGGTGGAAGGGTATGACGCAAACCTGCGAGTCTTCCAGCGCCACCGCGTCACAGGTGTGGCGTTCGGTGCCGATGCCGTCCAGCCCCAGCAGTTCACCGGCCATCTGAAAACCGGTGACCTGGTCGCGACCGTCTTCCGAGGAGATGCAGGTCTTGAAGAAACCCGTGCGCACCGCGTAAAGCGATGTGAATTGCTCGCCAGCATGAAACAGCGCATCGCCCCGCGCCACGCTGCGGCGGGCGGCAACCAGGGAGTCCAGGCGGTCCATCTGCTCGTTGGCCATGCCCACGGGCAGGCACAACTCCTTCAAATTGCAGTTGGAGCAAGCGACCTTAAAGGGTTCCAGTCGAAGGGCGGGGAGGGCTGCTTCCATGCTTTTGGGTGACGCCAAGCGGTGGCCGCAGTATCCACTATGTGCGAATCTGAGTGCCAGCGCGGTTTGGTTTGACCAGACACTGCGCCAGGATTGAGGTGGATCAAACCTGCGCCAGCACCATTTGGCACAGTGCGCGCATGAGCAATCTGGCTGCCCCATTGGTGGACCCTGCGCTGACCCTGAGCGACGCTGAACTGCGCAAGCTCGACGTACCAGGCCCCCGATACACCTCCTACCCCACCGCCGACCGCTTTGTCGAGGCCTTTGGGCATCAGGCCTATCGCCAAGCCTTGCGTCAACGGGCCGAAGGCTTGGTCGTGGGTGGTTCGCCGCCGCTGTCGATCTACGTTCACGTGCCTTTTTGTGAATCGGTTTGCTACTACTGTGCCTGCAACAAGATCATCACCAAACACCACAGCCGAGGCCGTGAGTACCTGGGCTGGCTGGAACAGGAGGTGGCGCTGCATGTGGCCGAGCTTGGCCAGGGGCAAGTGGTGTCGCAGTTGCACCTGGGTGGCGGTTCCCCCACGTTTCTGGACGACCAGGAGCTGGGTGACTTGATGGCTCTGCTCGGCCGCGCCTTCAAACTCGCGCCGGGTGCTGAGCAGTCCATCGAGGTCGACCCGCGCACGGCCAGCCGCGAGCGGCTGCGCAACCTGGCGCAGATGGGCTTCAACCGGATCAGCTTTGGGGTGCAGGACTTCGACCACGATGTTCAAGTGGCGGTGCACCGCGTGCAGCCCTTTGAGATGGTGCAAGAGCTGGTGGTGGAGGCGCGGGCACTGAAGTTTCAGTCCATCAACGCCGACCTGATCTATGGCTTGCCGCGTCAAACGCCGGAGTCCTTTCGCCGCACCATCGCCCAGGTGGCGGCCTTGCGCCCGTCCCGCATCGCGCTCTATGCCTATGCCCACCTGCCACAGCGCTTCAAGCCGCAGCGCCGCATCGATGGTGCGGCCCTGCCCAGTGCCGAACAACGCATGCGCATGCTGGGCGACGCCATCGCCGGGCTGGTGAGCCACGGCTATGTTTACATCGGCATGGACCACTTTGCCCTGCCCGAAGACGCCTTGGCCATCGCCAAGCGCCAAGGCCGGCTGCACCGGAACTTCCAGGGCTACACCACGCAGCCCGATGCCGACTTGATCGGCTTGGGGGTGTCGTCGATTGGCCGGGTGGGTGCCACCTACAGCCAAAACGCCAAGACCTTGGCCGAGTACCAAGACGCCTTGCGGCAAGGCAACTTTCCCGTGGTTCGCGGGCTGGCGTTGACGCGTGACGACCTGCTGCGCCGTGCCGTCATCATGGCCTTGATGTGTCAGGGCCGGGTGGACTTTGAGTCCATCGCGCTGGCTCATCTGGTTGACGTGAAAGAGGTCTTTGCCACTGAGCTGGCTCAGCTGCGCGAGCTGCAGGGCATGGGCTTGGTGGAAGTGGGCGACGACGAGATCCAGGTCACCGCGACGGGCTGGTTCTTTGTGCGTGGCATCGCGATGCTGTTTGACCGCCACCTGCAGTCCGACCAGGTGCGTGAGCGCTTCTCGCGCATCATCTGAATTCGTGGACGCTGCCCTCGTCACCAGTGCCGCGCTGTTGGGTTTGGCCGGCACGCCGCACTGCGCGGCCATGTGTGCGGCACCCTGCGCAGCCGTGAGTGGCGGGCGCGGTGCGGCCTCCAGCGTCGCCTTTCAGTTGGCACGGGTGGCAGGCTATTCAGCAGCCGGTGCTGTGGTGGCCACCAGTGTGGGGGCGCTGGCCGCGCTGTCGCAGTGGACGCCGGCGCTGCGCCCACTGTGGGTGTTGCTGCACCTGGGTTTTCTGAGTCTGGGTTTATGGATGGCCGTTGTGGGGCGTCAACCCGCCTGGATGGGTGCGCTTGGGCGCCAACCACAGGCTGTCAAGCTGGCTCCCAGCGATGGGTGGTCGCCCATGCGGGGCCCGGCGCAAGCAGCGGTTGCGGGCGGTTTGTGGGTGGCCTGGCCATGCGGCCTGCTGCAGTCGGCACTGCTGGTGGCGAGCCTGACCAGTGGTCCACAAGCGGGTGCCGGAGCGATGGCGGCGTTTGCTTTGGCCTCTTCGGGCGGGCTGCTGGCAGCGCCGTGGCTTTGGCAGCAATTGAAAACACGCTCTGGTCTGGCCACCTGGGAGCGCTGGCTGGTGCGCATCGCTGGCGCTTGTCTGGTCCTGGGCTCAGGGTTTTCGCTAGGCCACGGGGTCTGGCCTCAGGTAGCTGCCTTCTGCGGTTGGACTTGAACGCTGACCTTTGGGCAACCTAAAGTGCTTTGGCAAAGGGCCGCCCAAAACAAAGCGCCCGGTGGAACCGGGCGCTGTGCAAAAGGTCAGGAGCCGTTGCCGGCACCTGCGAAGCAAGAAGATTACTTCTTGGCTTCTTCCTTCTTGGCGGGAGCGGCAGCAGCAGGCTTGGCCTCTTCCTTCTTGGCAGCAGGCGCGGCGGCAGCCGGCTTGGCTTCTTCCTTCTTGGCAGCCGAAGCAGCGGTAGCGGCAGGCTTGGCGTCAGCCTTCTTGGCGGGCTCAGCGGCAAAAGCCGTGGTGGCGAAAGCGGCGGCGATCAGGGCAGCCAGGAGCTTGTTCATTTCTATTTACCTTTTCAAAGTACTTTGGAAAACACCCCCCTCCATTGGGAGGCCCTCCGCAAACGCCGGCACTTTGGAGCCGGTTGACATGACCCTGCAGACTTAGAATAAAAAGTTCTTCCAACCTGTCATCGGCCCTGCTCGCAGTGGGGCCTGGAGACCACCCGCATGTACCAGCACATCAAAGTGCCAGCCCTCGGCCAGAAGATCACCGTCAACGCGGACTTTTCGCTCACGGTTCCCGATCAGCCCATCATTCCCTTCATCGAGGGCGACGGCACCGGTCTGGACATCACACCCGTGATGCTGAAGGTGGTGGACGCCGCGGTGACCAAGAGCTACGGGGGTAAGCGAAAGATCCACTGGATGGAGGTCTACGCAGGCGAAAAAAGCACCAAGATCTATGGCCCTGATGTCTGGCTCCCCGAGGAAACCCTGAGTGCGGTGCGCGAATACGTGGTGTCCATCAAGGGCCCGCTCACCACGCCGGTGGGCGGTGGCATCCGCAGCCTGAACGTCGCGCTGCGTCAGGAACTGGACCTCTACGTTTGCCTGCGCCCCATCCAATACTTCAAGGGCGTGCCCAGCCCGCTGAAAGAGCCGGAAAAGACCCACATGGTGATCTTCCGCGAGAACAGCGAAGACATCTACGCCGGCATTGAATACGAGGCCGAGAGCGACAAGGCCAAGAAGCTGATCAAGTTCTTGATCGAAGAAATGGGTGTCAAGAAGATCCGCTTCCCCAACACCAGCGGCATCGGCATCAAACCGGTCAGTCGCGAGGGCACCGAGCGCCTGGTTCGCAAGGCCCTGCAATACGCCATTGACAACGACAAGCCCAGCGTGACCATCGTGCACAAGGGCAACATCATGAAGTTCACCGAAGGTGGCTTCCGCGACTGGGCCTATGCCTTGGCGCAGCGCGAGTTTGGCGCGCAGCTCATCGACGACGGCCCGTGGTGCAAGTTCAAGAACCCGAAGACGGGCAAGGACATCGTCGTCAAGGACAGCATTGCCGACGCCTTTCTGCAGCAGATTCTGTTGCGTCCGGCTGAGTACTCGGTGATCGCCACGCTCAACCTGAATGGCGACTATGTGTCCGACGCGCTGGCCGCCCAAGTGGGTGGCATCGGCATTGCGCCAGGCGCCAACCTCAGCGACTCGATCGCCATGTTCGAGGCCACCCACGGCACGGCACCCAAGTACGCGGGCAAGGACTATGTCAACCCGGGGTCTGAGATCCTGTCGGCCGAAATGATGTTGCGCCACATGGGGTGGGTGGAAGCCGCGGACTTGATCATCAAGTCCATGGAGCGCTCCATCGCGAGCAAGAAGGTGACCTACGACTTCGCGCGCCTGATGGACGGCGCCACGCAGGTTTCCTGCAGCGGGTTTGGGCAGGTGATGATCGACCACATGTGATCTCATCCCACCGCGTCTCTTGACTCCCTGCAGGCCCCTGACTCGGTTGGCGAGATCAGGGGCTTCGTCTTTTCAGCGAGTTTCGCGGGCGGGGCACAAAAACCCGCCACTTAGGAGGGTGCCGGTCCGTTGGCGAGCGTCTGGCAATGTCAGATTGAAGGCGCCACAGAGTCCAAGGTACTCAACACTTCTTCGGGCCAAACTGTGGGCCTTTCCAGCTTGAGCTTGAACCGGAAGGGGGCGACTTGCCGTCGTTGCTGGCGCTGGACCTCGATCCGCCGAGCGAGCCGGCGCTTCTCCAGCACTCGCGAGAGGCCAAGCAACTGGGCGTCGCCGCCGTTGATCAGGCGCCGGTTCAGCGGCGAAGGCTGGTGCTGCTACGGCTTGACGGTCAGCAGGCAACTGACCGGCCGGTGGTCGCTCACTGGCCCGCTTGTCCCTAACTGAGCATTGGCTCGGTCAAAGATGGCGTGTTCGACCTTGCCCGCGTGCGGCTCAATGCTCAGCGGGAGTTGGCTGCGAACGAAGGCCTGGGTGAACATGATGTGATCGAGCAAGATATGCGGGTCTCGGGTCTCGTCCACCGGATCCTTGAACCGCACCGTCCAGCGCAGGTCGTCCGGGTAGTCGAAGAGCGCGTGGTTGAGGTACTTCTCGGACTCAAACACGTCGCCTTGCAGGTTGCCCAGCAAGTCAAAGAACAAGAACTGCCTCTCGAAGAGCTCCTTGCCTGGCCCGTCATTGAGGTCACCCATGAGGACGATGGCAGGTGCGACGTCCTGGCGGAACCGCTGGTCGATGTAGTACCGAGTGTTCTGTGCCTCGGTTGCGAGCTTGATCCGTGCTTCGAGCGTCTCCTCGATGTACGCCCTTCGAACTGCGGGATCGGGACTCTTGAAGTTGCCGACCTTGGTCAGCTTGCTCTTGAAGTGACCGCCAATGATTTCGACCCTGACGCCAGCGACGTTCCACACCAGGACCTGTGGATGCCGGTAGTGACCGTGCTTGGAGGCATCGATTTCGCCCCACCTGTAGACCGGCCACTTGGCTTTGTGCTCACCGCCTGGGGAGGCCAGCTCGGCGTATTCGCGCCAGACGTCTAAGGGCAGCAGGGAGGTGTCTGGTGCGAGACTCTTTTTCACCAAGAACCAAATCCACTGGGTGCCTTGTTGCATGTACAAGTTGCCCGGCGGGCGCTTGACGGCCACGTAGCCGTCCAGACCCTCTGCGAAGCGGTCTATGGCTTCTTCGCCCGATGGGCCCTCCGTCACGCAGCAGATGTCAGGCGACACCTCTGTGATTACGGAGTAGATGGAATCGAGCCGACGCTTCAGGCGCTGGCGCTGGACTGCCGAGGTGATTGGGTCCGCGAGCGCGGCCATCAGCTTGTCCAACCACTCGATGTTCCATGCGGTGAGTTTGTAGGTGACAGTCACTGACCACTCCTCACGGCCTCTCTGCCGGCCGGGTGAACCATTCGGACACCGTGCACATCGCCGGCTTCAGGCCAACGGACACGTTGCGCCCAAACTTTACGCCCATCGCCGTCGGTTGGCGTCATTACTTGAGACGGCGCCGGCCGCTGTGGCGCTGTGACGAACCCATGTGGTTCACAAGACCGCTGGCCGTGTTCCACGGTGGGCAAGCTCGACTGGCCCCGCCAAACGCCGCATCATGGCCACCTGCCGGGTGCGGCTCTGTTTGACCTGGAGCCACTTGTGGGTGAATTGGTGCCGCGTTTGCACCATGTCCAGGTGATCATTGACCCCATGTGATCACTCGCCCGTGACACGCAGCGGGTTGACTGGGTGACGTTTCACCCCGCACTGAACCCCAGAGCATTGATGCGACTGTGGTCTGTCTTGTTGCCCTGGTTGATGAACTCTTGCGCGGCTTGGTGGCGGGCTTCTGATCTCGTCCAGCCGCCGCAGATGTCGCCGTAACATCACTTCCATGGCGCGACGACACCCTCACACCGGCAAACCCAAGACCGTCCACTCGGCCTTGGAAGTCCGGGCCTTGTTTGAACTGGCGCTGCTGCCCTGGTCGCTGCCCGTGCTGGCCACTGCGCCGCACGGCGACGGCCACCCGGTGCTGCTGCTGCCTGGCTTCATGGGCAGCGAGCTGTCCTTGATTGCATTGGAGGTCTTCTTGCGCAACCGCGGCTATGCGGTGGAGACCTGGGGCTTGGGGCGCAACGTCGGCTTCCACAGCAAACATGCCGCGGCGTTGGAACAAAAGATCCGCCACCTGCACCACAAAACCGGGCGCAAGGTCAGCCTGGTGGGCTGGAGTCTGGGTGGCGTGTTTGCGCTCTATGGCGCGCATCAGGTGCCCGAATGCGTGCGCAACGTGGTCACGCTGGGCAGCCCGATCACCGTCGATGCCGAAGGCAGCGCCTCGCCGCCACTGGTCAAGGCCATGTACCGCCTGATTGCCCACCCGATGGGCCCGGCAGCGCACACCATGCAACCGCGCGCCAAAAAGCTGCGGGAGCGTGAGGTGCTGCCCATGCCGATGAGCTGCCTGTACTCGCTGAGCGATGGCGTGGTTCCGCCGCAGGAAGCCACCGTTGAGGGCGATGCCTCGCGGCATGAAAACGTTCGTGTACCCGGCAGCCACACCGGGCTGGGTTTCAACGCCGTGGTGCTGTGGATCGTCGCCGAGCGGCTGTCGCAGCCTGAGGGGGCTTGGCAGCCGTTCCAGCCCGGCGGACCCCTGGGCTGGGCCTACCGTTGGCTGACTCACCAGGCCGTGCCTTTCTAGGCGAAGCCGGCATCTTGGTCTTGGCCCGGGAGACCACCGTCTTTTTCTTGCGCGCCACGCCCTTGGCAGGCGGTGCCAGTGCCAGGTAGTCCTGGAAGGTGTCGCGTACACATTGTGTGAACACCTGTGGGTCGGGCATCAGTTCGCGGCATGAGGTGGGCGAAATGACGATGCGCCCGTCGTAGTGGGTGACGGCAAACACCAGGCCCTTGCCGTCGGCGATGGGCAGGATGGCTGAGAAATAGCTCATGCGCGCGCCGTGCAGGTAAACCGCAGCTGGCGGGCCGACAACGTGTGTCACGGTACAGCTGGCCGGTGTCGCCCGTCGTGCCGCCGGGGGAGGCGATGCCGCGGACTGGTCGCGGATCCAGGCCAGGCGCTGCACCGCGTCTTCGAGATGGGTGCCCAGGGTGATTCGGCGCGGCGCGCCGCTGGCGCCCTCAGCACCCGGTGCTGGGTAGGTAGGCTCGCTGGCGTCCAGGGTGTGCGGCACAACGCCCTCCAGGTCGGTCTCGGGCAGCTCGCCATGCAGCTCCAGGTAACGCCGCAAACCACCGGCACAGACCGCCAGCACAGCGTCGTTCAAGGTCGCACCCGGTACCAGGCCTCGGATGCGTTCGAACTCGCTGTCCAGGAAACGCCGGGTGTCAAACACCCGGTGCGACGACACCACAGTATTGAACCGGGTGGCCGACCCGTGCGGCTCGGGCTTGAGCAAGTCCCGCAGAAACGCCTTGGCCTTGGGTGCGACCCGCAGCAGCGGATCGATCAGCTTGGTGGGCGCCAGTGCCAGGTGCAAACCCGCACGCATCAGCAGCGGTGCAGCGCCGGGCGCGCGCTCAGGAAACCAGGGTTCGGGCGGCTCAGGCTTGGGCGGCCGGCGCGTGCTGTCGTGCAGCACGTCCATGAAGTCGTTGCGGCTGGCGACGTCGATCGCCGAGTGGTGGATCTTGGTCAGCAGCGCAAAGCTGCCAGTGGGCAGGTCGATGATGCTGTCCAGGCCTTCGATGACGTAGATCTCCCACAGCGGCCGATGCAGGTCCAGCGCACGCGCGTGGATGCGCGAAGCCTGGATGCAGAACTGCCGCCAGTCGCCCGGTTTGGGCAGCGCGCTGTGGCGTACGTGATATTCCAGGTCGAAGTTTTGATCTTCCACCCAGTAGGGCTCATCCAGCGCCAGCGGCACATGCAAAAGCTTGCTGCGAAACACCGGTGAACGGTGCAGGCGGTTTTCGATGTGGGCCAGGATCGACTTGAAGCGCACATGGCCGCCTGGCGCGGTGCTCTGGTCGTAGATCTGGACGAAGGTGATGTTGGAGTTGGCCTGAGTGGTGTCTGCGTAGAGAAAACTCGCTTCGTGGGCGGTCAGCTGCTGCATCGGTGGGGTTTCTCGGTCGGCGGATAAAAACTTGGCATTCGCAAGTCCAGCGCGTCAGGGCTGCACGAGGGCCGTGCATTTTGTGGTGGCGCAACGCTCAACGGCCTGGTCCCGCCCAGCATACGCTACCGTGCGGGCTCTGCGCGCTATGAACCCGTCCACCGACCAACACGCCGCCGTCGTCCATCGCGCCGAGCACGCTGAGCACGCTCAAATGGCACCCGGTTTGGCCACGGCAACAGACGGGCCTGCGCCAGGCCGGGCCTGGTCCTACAGCCTGTCGGTGCGCGCGCTGTGTGAATTCACCGCCAAGCGCGGTGACCTGGACCGGCGCTTCACGCCATCGGCCACCGCGCTCGAAGGGCTGAAGGGGCAAGGCCTGGTGGCCAGTCGCCGTGGGCAAGACTACGAAACCGAGATCACGCTGGAAGGTGACGTGGGCCCGCTGCACCTGCGCGGCCGGGCCGACGGATACGATCCACGACATCGCTGCCTGGAAGAAATCAAGACCATCCGCGGCCGGCCTGATGACATCCCTGAAAACCGGCGTCAGCTGCACTGGGCCCAGCTGCAAACCTACGGCGCCTTGTTCTGCCGCAGCCGCCAGTTGCAGCAGGTGACGCTGTCGCTGGTGTACCTGGACGTGGCCTCGCAGACCGAGACCGAACTGAAGCAGGTGTATGGCGCGGCCGAGTTGGAAGAGGTGTTGGCTGAGCGATGCCAGCACTTCATGGCCTGGGCGCAGCAGGAGGCACTGCACCGAAGCGCCCGCGATGCGGCGCTGGCTGAGTTGCCCTTTCCCAGCCCACCGTTTCGCCAAGGCCAACGTGACCTGGCCAAGGCGGTCTACCGTGCCACCGTGCGAGGCCAGTGCCTGCTGGCGCAAGCACCCACGGGCATCGGCAAGACCTTGGGCACGCTGTTTCCCAGTTTGCGTGCCATGCCGGGGCAGGGCATCGACAAGGTGGCTTTTCTAACCTGCAAAGGCACCGGCCGCGTGACGGCATTGGAGGCGCTGTCTGTCTTGCGCAGTGCCACCCCGGGCAAGACTCTGCGCGTGGTGTTGATGGTGGCCAAGGAGCAGGCCTGCGAGCACCCGGACAAGGCCTGCCATGGCGACGCCTGCGCCCTGGCCCGGGGCTTTTTTGATCGCCTGCCGGCAGCGCGCCAAGACGCCGTGGCCCTGGGCTGGCTGGACGCGGCGGCGCAGCGCCAGGTGGCCCTGCGCCATGGCATCTGCCCTTACTACCTGGGTCAGGAACTGGTGCGCTGGGCCGACGTGCTGGTGGGCGACGTGCACCACCTGCTCGACATCCAGGGCCAACTCTGGGGCTTGATGCAAGCCATGGACTGGCGCCTGGCGGTCTTGATCGACGAGGCGCACAACCTGGTGGAGCGCACGCGCGCCATGTACAGCGCTGAGCTGGGCCTGGGTCAGCTGCGCGCAGCGGCGCAGGCGGCGCCGGCCGCGGTGCGGTCTGCGTTGGACACCCTGCTGCTGGCTGTCGAAGCGGTGGTCAACGACGCGGCTGCACCCTATGCCGTGCTGGACGCCGCGCCGGACGAACTGGTGCAGGCTCTGCACCTCGCCGCCGGCGCCATGGCCGAACACTTTCACCAGCAGCCCTTGGCCGTAGGCCCTTTTCTGCAGTTTCACTTTGAGTTGCAGCGTTACCTGAGTTTGGTTGATGCCCTGAGCGACCACTCTTTGTTTGACGTGCAAACGCTGCTGGGTGTGCCGGCCTTGGTTGACGGGCCGCCAGGAGACCCGCCCGCAGCGGTTGACGCCGTGCTGTGCGTGCGCAACGTCGCCCCGGCCTGCTTTTTGCGGCAGCGCTTCAAGGCCGTGCACAGCGTGACCTTGTTTTCGGCCACGCTGTCACCGCCCGACTACGCCCAGAAACTGCTGGGCTTGCCGGAGGACACCGGATGGATCGACGTGCCGCCAGCCTTTGCGCCCGAGCACCTCACGGTGCAAGTCGCTCGCGGCCTGTCGACCCGGCATGCCCACCGTGCCGACTCCTTGCAGCGGCTGGTGGAGACCATCGCCCAGCAGTTTGACGCGCATCCCGGCAACTACCTGGCCTTCTTCAGCAGCTTCGTCTACCTGGACCAGGCGGCCGACCTGATGGCCAAACTGCGGCCAGACGTCTCGCAGTGGCGCCAAGACCGCCGCATGGGCGCCGCTGCACGCGAAGACTTCTTGCAGCGATTCAAGCCGCAAGGGCAGGGGGTGGCTTTTGCGGTGCTGGGCGGCGTTTTTGCCGAAGGGGTTGACCTGCCCGGCACCCAGCTGATCGGGGCCTTCATCGCAACGCTGGCCCTGCCGCCGGTTTCGGTGACGCAGGACCACATCCGAGCCCGCTTGGAAAAGCTGTTTGGCCAGGGCCAAGGCTACGCCGACCTGATACCCGCCATGCAAAGGGTGGTGCAGGCCGCGGGCCGGGTGATCAGGACGCCCGAGGACCGCGGCTGGTTATGGCTGCTGGACGAGCGCTACCAACGCCCTGATGTCCAGCGCCTACTGCCACCTTGGTGGGCTTTGGCCCGTTAAGGGGTAGCTTCAGGCGCGCTTCTTGGCGCTGGCAGCCTTGGCTTTGACAGCTGCCGTAGACCCACTCGCAGCGCGCGGTTTGCGAACCGCGGCCTTGGGCCTGCTGGCAACGCGCGGCGCAGCTTTGCTGGCCTTGGCCGGAACGACAAACGCAGCTTCCAGCTCGGCCAGTGCATCAGCGGTGTACACCGCCAACTTCTGCAAGCTGGGCACCGATGAATGGCAACCGGTGTAGCCAAAGTTCATCGAGCCGGCATAACTCTGGCAGGTGATGTTCAGCGCCTGCCCGTGCGTGACGATGGACGCCGGGTAGGTGGCCACCAGTTCTGCGCCACGGAAGAACAGCGGCTTGTCCGGCCCGGGCACGTTGGAGATGGTGATGTTGAACATCGGCCGAGTGCGCCCACCCACGCCGGTCAGCAGCGTGACGATGGTGGGTGCCATCAGCAGCATCGTGTACTGCAACATCGCGCTGCGTGGCAGCGCCTGCACATGCGCTTTGGCGTGCTGAACCGACGCCCGAATGACACGCAGGCGCTCTTCGGCGTCTTCCACGTCGGTGCCCAGCGTGGCCACGATGAAGCTGATGGCGTTGCCCGTGCCTTCGTCGTCCTTGGGCCGCACCGACACCGGGATGCCGGCGGTCAGGCTTTGCTCGGGCAAGCTGTCGCGCTCCAGCAAAAAACGGCGCAAGGCGCCGCCGCACAGTGCCAGCACCACGTCGTTCAGCGTGCAGCCGGCACCAAGGGCCACGGCGCGCAAGCGTTCCAACGCAAACTGCTGGGTGGCAAAGCGGCGCTTTTCGCGAACGCGGCCGTTGATGATGGAGCGTGGCGCGGCAAAGGGCACCACCAAACCGTCGCTGGGGTCGCCAATGCGTTTGAGGATCTTGGCAAAGGCGCCCATCAGCTGTGGCACCGACTTGGCCTGTTCACTCAAACCCGCCACGGCCGCGGCGGCGGCCTCGGCCACCGTGGGTGGCGGGCCCGTGCGGCGGCTGCGCGGCGCGGCGCTGAGGCCCGAAGCCCAGAAGGGCGGCAGGCCCAAGCTCTTGGCCGGGTCGAAGGACATGGCACGCTGCAACAGGTTGACGCCGCTGACACCGTCGATCAGCGAGTGGTGCATCTTGATGAACATCGCAAAGCGGCCGCCGTCCAGCCCTTCGATGATGGTGCATTCCCAGGGCGGGCGGCTCAGGTCCAGCGGCGAGCTTTGCAGCCGGCCCACCAGTTCACCCAGTTCACGCTCACCACCGGGCCAGGGCAGGGCGGCGTGGCGCACGTGGTATTCCAGGTCGATGTCGTCGTCTTCAACCCAGGCCGGCACCGGGTTCTTGTTGAAGGCGTACTTCAGGCGCCGGTTCCAGGGCGCGGTGAAGGTGCGGTGCTGGCGAAAGTCGGCCATCAGCGTGCGCATGAAGTCGCGCGGCGCATTGGCGGGCAGCTGAAACTGCAGCAAGCCGCCCACGTGGTTGGGCGTGGCGCGTGACTCGGTGAAGAGCCAGGCGGCGTCCAACGGACTCAGGCGCACCGCTGTCATGCGGCCACGGCCCGTTTGGCTTTGGTTGCGGCTTTGGTTGGAGCCTTCACAGCCTCCACAGCTTTGGCCGCTGTCGTCTTGGCAGGTGCTGCTTTCTTTGCAGGCGCTTTGACCGCAGCCTTCTTGGCCACTGCAGCCTTGACGGGCGCGGCCTTGGGCTTCGAAGCCGCCTTGGTGAGTGACTTGGCAGGCGCCTTCGCTGCGACCTTCACCGGCGCCGCAGCAGACGAGCTGGCCTTGGCACTGGCTTTCTTGGGCGCGCTGCCTGACTTCCAGGTCAGCCGGGCTTGTTGCGCCAGCTTCACCACTTTGGCGATGTCGTCGTCGCTGTACACGCCCTTGACGCCCGAAATGGCCGCCAGCTTCATGCCGTGCTTGATGCCCAGTTTGTAGATCTGCTTGACCTTCTCCCACTCGGTGTCGCGGCCGATGGTGAACACTTCAAAGCGGCCTTCCAGCGCCAGCACGATGGTCTCGGCCAGGCAGGCGTAGATCACGTTGGGCGGCAGGCCGATGCTCTTCATGCCCTTGACCTGCGTGGGCAACTCGATCTCGCCTGACTCGATGACCAGCACGTCGGGCCGTTTGGCCACTTCTTCGGGCGGCAGGTCGAGTGGACGCGCCACGTCGGTGATCACGCAGCCGGGCTTGACCTTGGTGATGTCCAGGATCTTCTTGCCAGCCCCCGAGGTGCTGGTGACGATCATGTCCATCTCGCCCAGCAGCTCGTCGTAGTTGGTCGAGCAGGTGACCTTGGCGTCGGGTGTGTCCAGCAAGATGGAGGCACGCAGCTCTTCCAGCTTTTTCATGTCGCGGCCGGCCACCACCACCTCGTCAAAGGCCATGGCCATCAGGCGCGCGCTGACCGAGCCGATGGAGCCCGTGGCGCCAATCACCATGGTCTTGGCGGGCACGCGCTTGTCGCCCTTGCTGATCTTGACCAGGTTCATGCGCCGCATGGCGTCGGCCGCGGCCCACAGCGCGCCGGACGCCGAATAGCTGTTGCCGGTGGTGATGGGCAAGCGCGAACGCCGCGCCACCGTGATGCCTGCGTCGCCCACCACCTTGGTGAAAGCGCCCAGGCCCATGATCTGCGCGCCCAGGCCTTCGGCAATCCTGGACGCGTGCAACAGGCGGCGGTAGGTGAACTCGGGGCTGCGCGCCAGCATTTCCTTGGGCGTGCCGCCCACGGTGATCAACCAGCCTTCGGCCTCGGCGCCGCAGGGCGAGACGATGTTTTCCATCTTGCAATAGACCATGGGTGGCATGTGCGCAGCCACCGTTTCAATCTGGTCCATGATGAACTTGGGCGTGGCCTTGGGGATCGGGAAACCCTTCTTGATGTACTCCTGGCTCAAGGGGTGGATGACAAAAGCAAACCGGCGAATGTTGCGGAAGTTGCCGGTGGGGTGCAGCAGGCGCGGCTTGATCTTCAGCTCGTCCAGGATCTCGGCAAAGTCGTCGTCGGACACTTGCTCAGGCGGTTTGCCCAGCGCCGCCAGGATCATGGCCTCGATGGTGTTGATACCCACCACGCGGTCAAACAGCTTCGGCGACACGTCGATCACCAGGTTGACCTTGCACTTGGTGAAGAAGGCCAGGCGCTCGTCGTCCACCGCCGAGGTGATTACGGTCTTTCCAGCCAGGTTGCTGGCATTGCCCACGGCCTTCAGTTCAGCAAAAGTGCCCACGATGACGTGCGATTTGCCCACCGCGTCGGCCACCCGGTTGCGCTTGAAGCTGGACAGGGAAGCTTCCAGCATTTCACCGGGCTTGCCCGACAGCGCCCACTTGCTGCCCTTGGCGTACAGCTCCAACTGCTCCAGCGAGCCCAACATGGCGGGCGCGCCGGTTTGAAACAGCGCGTCGGCAAAGCTCAGGTTGCGTGTGTAGTCCGACAGCGCCACCGCCATGTCGTAGTTGCGCATGCCCGACAAGAACAGCACCAAGTTGTTGTTGAAGTAGCTGCCCAGCTCATGCTGCACGTGGCGAATGGCCCGCACCTGCAGCAGGCGGCGCAGCGTGGCGCCGCTGGTGGCCGGCACCCGGGTCACCACGTTGAGCAAGCGCTTGGTTTCTTTGTTGACCACGGTGCGCAGGCCCACTTGGTAGTGGTCGCCAATCTCGCCCAAGCCAATGGCGTCGACGTTGGCCTGCTGGCGGCGCAGCAACTCCCACGCTTTGCCGGTGTCGTTGTCGGCGCCCATGCGCTGCACAGAGAAGCGGTGGCCGAGGAAGTTGGTCTCAAAAGCAAAGTCTTGCTTGGACGAGCCCAGCGTGACGGTGACAACTTTTTTCATGGGGTTGGTCTCCTAGCGGTTGGTTTTGGCTGCGGCCTTGCGGCCCGGCGTTTTGGCAGGGGCCGCCTTGCGGGCAGCAGCTTTCTTTGCTGCGGCCGGGGCTGAGGCCACTTTTTTCGAGCTCTGCTTGGGCGCGGCACCAGCGGGCGGCGGCAGCACCAGACGGATCAGTTCCTCGCACTGTTCCTGGCTCATGTAGCGCGGCACGGGGTAGCCGGTGTGCGCTTCATGGCAAGCGGCCTTGGCCAGCGCAGGGATGTCGGCTTCTTGCAAGGCGTCCAGGTGAAGCGGGATGTTCAAGTCGCGGTTGAGCTGGTCAACGCCGTCCAAAAACTTCTGGGCCAAGACTTCAGGTGCTTGGCCTGCTTGTCCCAGACCTGCCCGCACGGCCAACTGTGCCAGCCGTTCGGTGATGACCGGGCTGGAGTACTTCAGTACGTGCGGCAGCATGATGGCGTTGGCCAGGCCGTGAGCGGTGTGATAGCGGCCGCCAAACTGGTGCGCAATGGCGTGCACGTAGCCCACGTTGGCCCGCGTGAACGCCAGCCCGGCGTAGGTGGACGCCAAAGCCATCTGCTCGCGCGCGGCCAGATTCTTGCCGTCGGTGTAGCAGGTGCGAAGGTGGCGAAAGATCATGCCCACGGCGGCCAGGGCCATGCCGTCGGAATAGGGCGTGGCCCAGTTGCCCACAAAGGCTTCCACCGCATGGGTCAGCGCGTCAATGCCCGTGGCGGCGGTGATGTGCGGCGGCAAGCCAGTCATCAAGGTCGGGTCCAGCGCAGCCATGCGCGGCACCAAACGGGGGTCGACGATGACCACCTTGTCCTGGTATTCAGGGTCGGCGATCACCGCCGCGACGGTCACTTCAGAGCCCGTGCCGGCCGTGGTGGGCACAGCGTAAATGGCTGGCGGTGAACGCCGGCCTTTCAGGTAGCCCGCCAGTTTGCGCACCGGCCGCGGGTTGGCAATGGCCATGGCAATGGCCTTGGCAGCGTCCATGGACGAGCCCCCGCCAACAGCGACCAGCGCGTCGCATCCGTGTTCACGATAGAACTCGATGCCCTGCTCGATCAAGGGGATCGGCGCGTCGGGCGTGATCTGGTCAAACACCACAAAGCTCGCACCGCCAGCGGTGAGCGCGTCGGTCAAGCCCTTGAGCATGCCCAGGCGGGCTGTGAAAGCGCCCGTGACGATCAGCAGCTTGTGGTGGCCAAAGCCGGCGATGACTTCACCCAAACGGGCACTGGAGCCAGGGCCAACCAGCAGCGTCGGCTGGGGAATCGGGATGTAGCGTGTGACCTTGCCAGCGCCCTTCATCAGGGCACCCAGGCCAGCAGCTCGCGTGTTGTCGGAGATCAGGTCAAAGATCAAACGGGTCCCCCTGGGCACAGAAACAGGGGCTGCGCCGAGGCTGGATTGTGACCTCGGAGACCACCGGTCAAGCTAGGGCTTTGCTAGGGGATCGTGCCCATTCTGGGGCGCGCCGCGGGCAGGTAAGACTTGCCTGATGGATGCAGGCAGAGGGGCGCCATCAAAGAACTGCCCAAAGCAAAAGGCCCCGCACGGGTGTGCGGGGCCTTGGCTGTTTGGCTCCTCGACCTGGGCTCGAACCAGGGACCTACGGATTAACAGTCCGGCGCTCTACCGACTGAGCTATCGAGGAATTGAGCCCAAGAGTATAGCGT
>JAYTVT010000035.1:0-75091 GCA_043743835.1 Betaproteobacteria bacterium | reverse complement strand
TAAGCGGGAAACTCGTCTCAAGATGAGTCTTGCCGGGGCCTTGAGCCCCCTGAAGAGTCGTTCGAGACCAGGACGTTGATAGGCCGGGTGTGGAAGCGCAGTAATGCGTTGAGCTGACCGGTACTAATTGCTCGTGCGGCTTGACCCTATAACTTTGACGATCGGCCCTTTTGGCCTTGAGTGTGAATTCGGGTTATGCCAAGAACGCAATCAAACTGATAAGACTCTATGAATTGGCTGCGGCGTCGCAAGACGACGTGGCGAAAAGTCAAGCCTGATGACCATAGCAAGGTGGCCCCACTCCTTCCCATCCCGAACAGGACAGTGAAACGCCTTTGCGCCGATGATAGTGCGGGTTCCCGTGTGAAAGTAGGACATTGTCAGGCTATTAAAAAGAGAAGGGCCCGATTCGGTTGAATCGGGCCCTTTTCCCATTTCAGAACTGGTTTCTTTTCTGAGTCCTTGCAGTTCAAGTTTCAGTATCTGACTTACTCACGGTCCTCAAGAAATTCTACGAGTCGCTGTTCAGATGGCCCGAGGCCCAAGCCCGGCGTCAGAAGTCAATGTCCACGCTTCCGCCGTTGAACAAGTGTGCTGCCAGCGCACGCTCACGTTCTGAAATGCGAGCCAAAAATTCGTTAGCGCCACGCATGGCGCGGAACGTATCAAAACCCCGCTCTAAGAACGTCTGCAACGCACCCAAACCGGTAGCGTGTGCTGGCCGCCGCATGATCTTCAAACTGTGGCGAAGCATCGCCTTGCGGGTGTAGCCGTCCAAAGCTTGGCCGACAGCAATGATCAGATCGACCTGCGTGCTGCGTGACTCAGGCTTCCCAACAGACCGCCACAGCTGTCCGTAGACCTGACCAGTCAGCCCTGCCGAGCCCAGATGCCGGCCCATCGCAGTGTCCAACTGCTCCGAAAGGGCATGCAGTTCGGACAGCTCCGCCACAGTCTCCACGATCTCGCTGGAAAACAGGCGCACCAAAGCTGGAACGATTCGCGCAAATTGCGTGTCGCGCTGTGAGAAATCGCCAGGTCCGTAGATATCTTCCAGAAAAAATTGCGTCGCAGCGCTGTACCTTGGATTGGCCATCAGGTCTGCGTAGGACTTCGCAAACCGCTGATGCTGAAGAGACTTCACTCGTGAGACAGCGCCCGCCAACACGGAATCCGATGCCCGTGCGGATCGTTCAAGGGCAACAGTCTTCAGACTAACCAAGATTCGGGTGCCGTAGACGTTCAATTGAAGTGCGGTGCGTACGCGTTAGTCGCCCGCCTCTAAGCCAAAGAACACCAATGATGCAACACTGCGCGTCATGAAAAGACGAACGCTGCTCACCGTTGGCATTGCGACAGGTGCCTTGCTCACCGTTGCGGGTACGACATTGGCGCTGCTCAAGCCCGGCAGGAAGGATGCCCGCTTCACGCCATCGGGCCGCGCCCTCTTCATGGCGGTGGCACAAACGGTATTGGGCCCACTGCTTCCTTCGGACAGCGCCGCCCGATCTGTGGCTATCGAAGCCCACCTGACGCGGGTTGAAGCAACCCTCGCTGGCCTACCCCCCCACATGCAGGCGGAAGTTGACGAACTGATCACCATCATCGGCAGCTCGCCTGGTCGAGTGGCCTTGGTCGGCTTGTCGACCGACTGGGCGACAGCAACAACAGCGCAGGTAGCTGAAGCCCTGGCGTCAATGCAGCGCTCCAGCCTTGCCGTTCGTCAGCAGGCGTACCACGCGCTTCGAGACATCACCAACGGCTCCTATTTCGCCGATCCCTCGACCTGGTCAGCCATAGGCTATCCAGGCGCACGCCCTGTCTAAGCCGCGCACAGCACCATGACCGACATCCAAGACCCTATACGCGCTGGCTTGGCCCGCGGATGGAAAGTGCACGGTGGCCCCCATGCGGCCGTCCCTTCGTTACTGACCTGCGATGTCGCCATCATCGGCACTGGTGCCGGAGCGGGCATCACCGCCGAGCTGCTGACATCGGCGGGACTGAGTGTGGTGCTGATCGAAGAAGGGCCACTGCGAAGCAGTTCCGACTTCCGCCAGCTCGAAAGCGAGGCCTATCCCACGCTTTACCAGGACAGTGCAAACCGCCAAACCGCCGACAAAGCCATCAACATCTTGCAAGGCAAGTGTGTGGGGGGCTCCACCACGGTCAATTGGACCAGCTCTTTTCGCACGCCGAGCGCGACGCTGAAGTTTTGGCAGGACCGCTTTGCGCTGCCGGACATGAACGACGAAACCATGTCGCCCTGGTTTCTGCAGGCAGAGCAGCGCCTGAACATCGGGCCCTGGCTGGTGCCACCCAACGTGAACAACGAGTTGTTGAAGATCGGTGCCGCGCGCCTGGGTATTCCGGCCGCAGCCATCGCCCGCAACGTCAAGGGCTGTTGGAACCTGGGGTCGTGTGGCATGGGTTGCCCCACCAATGCAAAGCAATCGATGCTGGTCACCACCATACCGGCTGCGCTCGACAAGGGCGCGACACTGCTGGTGCAAATGCGGGCGGATCGCCTCGAGATCGTGCAAGGAAAAGTGCAGGCCGTGACCTGCGTCCCTGTAGCCATCAATGGCAGCCTTGCAACGGGCGCCCCATCACGAATTCAAGCTCGCCACTTTGTGGTGGCGGGCGGTGCGATCAATTCGCCCGGTCTCCTACTGCGCTCGGGCGCACCCGACCCCCATGGCCGCTTGGGGGCGCGCACCTTCTTGCATCCCGTTGTGCTGTCGGCCGCTGTCTTTGACAAGACGGTTGCGGGCTGGGACGGTGCGCCGCAGACGATGTACACCGACCACTTCCTGGAAGTGGCACCCATCGACGGCCCCATGGGATACAAACTCGAAGCGCCGCCGATGCACCCGGTGCTCGCGTCAACTTCTTTGCCTGGGTTTGGGGACATGCAGGCCAAAGCCATGAAAGACTTCCCCAACACCCATGCGCTGCTGGCCCTGCTGCGCGACGGCTTCCACGACGAAGCCAGCGGTGGAAGGGTGAAGCTCCGGTCCGACCGCACACCTGAGCTGCATTACACCCTGACCCCTTTCATCATGGACGGTGCGCGCCGGGCAATGCTCAGCATGGCTGAGATCCAGTTTGCTGCTGGCGCACGCCGTGTCACGCCGGGTCACCAAGCCGCGGTGCCCTACAGCACCTGGGCGGAAGCCAAAGCTGCCATTTCAAGCTGGTCCATGGTTCCCTACCAAACCAAGGTGGTCAGCGCTCATGTGATGGGTGGTTGCGGCATGGCCGGCAAACCCGAGTTGGGTGTGGTCCAGGCTGACGGTCGTCACTGGCAGTTGGAAAACCTTTCGGTCCATGACGGGTCACTCTTTCCCACCAGCATTGGCGCCAATCCCCAGCTGTCGATCTATGGCCTGGTCAACAAGTTGGCCACTGGCCTGGCGCGCGCCCTGTCGGGCCGTGAAGTGCGACTGGCCTGAAGCGATTGATGCTGGCTCGGTTACAGCAGTTCATCACGCTGGGTGCGCTGGCGCTGGCTGCTTTGTGGGGCGTGCTTTGCTGGAAAGCAGGTCATGAAGCCTGGGCTCTGCTGGGTGTTGGGCTGATCGTTGGTGGCTATGCGGCGGTGCTGGCACTGGAATTCGTCTTTCTGCGCATGGCCCACGTTGACGACCCTACCCCCAGAGCCTCAGGGCTGCAGTTGTTGCGAGCTTGGTGGGGTGAGGTGCGTTCGGCCCCTTTGGTCTTTTGTTGGCGCCAACCTTTTTTCAGCCAACGGTTTCCCAACACCTTGCAGGCATCCAGCGGCCAGCGAGGGGTGTTGTTGATCCATGGCTTCTTTTGCAACCGTGGCCTGTGGAATCGCTGGCAAAAGGGCCTAAGCCAGCGTGGCGTGCCCGCGATTGCGCTGAACCTGGAGCCCATCTTCGGTGGCATCGACGACTACCGGCCGGCCATTGAACAAGCCATCACGCAGTTGCACCAAGCCACGGGACTGGCGCCAGTGGTCGTGGCCCACAGCATGGGCGGGCTGGCACTGCGGGCCTGGTGGGCTCAGGTGCAAGGCGACAACCGGGTGCACCATGCGATCACCTTGGGCACGCCACACAACGGTACCTGGTTGGCTCGTTTCGCCCTGACACGCAACGCCCAACAAATGCGCCGCGCCAGTCGCTGGCTGCTTGCACTGGCCGCCCTGGAACCGGCGGAGCGTGCAGCAAAGTTCACCTGCTTCTACAGCCACTGCGACAACATCGTCTTCCCGCCAATCACCGCTACGCTGCCGGGCGCAAACAACCGCCATCTGCTTGGCGTGGCGCATGTCCACATGGTGGAACATCCGGAGCCCTGGAACGAGCTCTTGCGGTGGGTCAGCGCGCAGGCCGAACCGTCGTCACATTTGCACTGAAGCGGCGCTCACCGGGCAGCACCTGCCCGGCTTCGATTTCGCCCTGTTCTGCTATCTGCTGGCGAACGTGCTTGTAGACCGGCGTGAAGTCTGGTGCGGTGGCTTTGAACAGTTGCTCGAAGTTGTCGATGACAAAGTAAGTGGCTTGAAACGTGTCGATCTTGTAGCGGCTGCGCATGAGCCGTTTCAGATCGAATGCCACGCGTTCGGCGTTGGCTGAAGTCACGCTGTGGCGCAACTCGCCGGCTGAACTCAGGATCCCTGCGCCATAGGCCCGCAGCCCTTGCGGCGTCTGGATCAGGCCAAACTCCACCGTGTACCAATACAGGCGTGCCAGCAACTCTGCAGCGTCCAGGCGGCTGGCCTTCATGCCACCCGCGCCATAGGCCTGCATGTAGTCGGCAAAAACCGGGTTGAAGAGCAGCGGCACGTGGCCAAAAAGATCGTGGAAGACGTCGGGCTCCACCACATAGTCAAACTCTTCGGGCTTGCGTATCCAGTCGGTCACCGGGAACTTGCGTGCTGCCAGCAGCGCGAAGAAAGCTTCCTCGGGAATCAAGCCCGGCACGCTGACGATCTGCCAGCCGGTGGCTTTGATCAGCCGCTCGGACACTGCGTCAAATTGCGGGATGTGAGCTGGTTCACCCAGCTGTTGCACGGCGCTGATGAATTCTTCGCAAGCCAATCCCGGCAACTGCTGAAGCTGGCGTGTGTACAGGCGCCGGTACGTCTCATGATCCGCTGCGCTGTACTGGCCGTAGTCTTGCTCACAGGTGTAGTCGGCGCGCGCCTTGCGATAGTCGCCACGGGGCGGGCGGTCGCCTGCACCATAGGTAACCGGCGCAACCCCTTTGTTCACACCATCGTGAAAGTCCACGCCTGCCATGGTCTTCAAGCCTTGCTCAGCACGCCGCGGCGCATCTGATCGAGCTCGATGCTTTCAAACAGCGCCTTGAAGTTGCCCTCGCCAAAGCCCTGGTCGCCTTTTCGCTGGATGAACTCAAAGAAGATCGGCCCCAGCTGGTTCTCGGAGAAGATTTGCAGCAAGAGCTCGCCGGGTTTACCGTCGACCAGGATCTTGCGGGCCTTCAACTCGGCCACATTTTCACCATGGCCGGGGATGCGCTTGTCGATCAGCTCGTAGTAGGTGTCGATGGTGTCCAGCAGCTTCAGGCCCTGGCCACGCAGCGAATCAACGGTTTCAAAAAGGTTGCTGGCGCCCAGCGCAATGTGCTGAATGCCTTCACCGTGGTACATGTCCAGGTACTCCTGGATCTGCCCGGCCTTTTCGTTGCCCTCTTCGTTGATGGGGATGCGAATCTTGCCGCAAGGGCTGGTCATGGCCTTGCTCTTGACGCCGGTGACCTGGCCTTCGATGTCGAAGTAGCGCACCTCGCGGAAGTTGAACAGGCGTTCGTAGAAGTCGGCCCACTCGTTCATGCGGCCACGGTGCACGTTGTGCGTGAGGTGGTCGATGTAGGTTAGGCCGTGGCCCAAGGGGTTGATGGTGGCGCCGGGCAAGGCCTCGAAGTCGACGTCGAAGAAGCCGATGTTGCCGATGTCGCCCACCTGGGCGCCACCCTTGCCGCGCCACTTGTCCACCAGATAGATCAGCGAGTCGCCGATGCCCTTGATCGCCGGGATGTTGAGCTCACCAGGCCCGGCCGTGCCGGCATAGGCCCAGGCGCCCAGCGACTTGGCGCGCTCGAAGGCCTGGCGTGCGTCCTGCACCCGCAAGGCAATGGCGCAGATGCTGGGGCCGTGGAGTCGCGCAAAGCGCTGCGCAAAACTGTCCGGCTCGGCGTTGACGATGAAGTTGATCTCACCTTGGCGGTACAGCAGCACGTTCTTGTGGCGGTGCTTGGCTATGGCCTTGAAACCCATGCGCTCGAACAGCGCACCCATGGCGGCGGGATCAGGAGCGGCGTACTCGATGAACTCGAAGCCGTCGGTGCCCATCGGGTTGTCCCAAGGAGTGAATTGCATGCTTGGCCTCGTGCCCAGTTTGTAAAACAACGCACTGTAGGGTGCACCGCACGCAGTTTGTCTGCAAGCGATGGCGAAAACATTGACGCTGACGCACGATAACTGCGAACATTGCATGTATGGAGACCGAAAACGGACTTGATGGTCTGGACTTGCGCATTCTTCAGGCTTTGCAAGTCAATGGCCGTGCGACCTATGACGACTTGGCGGCCCACGTCGGGCTCTCTCCCAGCGCCACGCTGCGCCGCGTCAAGCGGCTTGAAGAGTCGGGCGTGATCGCTGGCTATGTGGCGCTGGTGGCGCCCGAGCGGGTGGGGCTGGGCTTGACGGCCTACATCAACGTGCGCTTGTCCAAGCACAACGAACAGCGCAATCCCATAGACGACTTCGCCGCTGCTGTGCAGGCCTGGCCCGAGGTGGTGGAATGCGCCGCGTTGACAGGCGACATGGATTACCTCTTGCGCGTGTTGGTGCGCGACATGTCGCACTACTCGCGCTTCGTCATGGACAGCCTGCTGCGCCACCCGTCGGTGCAGGACTGCAAAACCAGTTTCATGATGCGCCGGCTCAAAGGCACCACCGCAGTACCGATCTAGCCGCAGCAGCCCTGGCTGGCGGCGGGCCATCACGAGCCACCACAATAGTGCCGATGTTTGAATGGATAGCGCAAGCAGCTGCGTGGCTGCAATCCTGGATGAGCCCCGCTGCTGGTTTGTGGGGCCTCTTTTTTTCGGCCTTTGCTTCGGCCACGGTCTTGCCGGGTTCCAGTGAAGTGGTGCTTACGGCACTGGTCACGGCTTACCCCGGGCTGGCCTGGTGGGGGTTTTGGGTGGCGCTGGCCGGCAATCTGGTGGGTGCCTTGCTGACCTTCGGCATGGGCTGGGCCAGTCGCCGTGGTTATGAGCGCTTTCAGCGGGTGCGAGTCGATGAGCAACACCCGCTCGTCATGCGGTTGCGGCGCGTGGGGCCACCGGCCTTGGTGCTCTCGGTATTGCCCCTGGTGGGCGATGCGCTGGTGCTGGCTGCCGGCTGGTTTCGCATGCCCTTCTGGCAGAGCATGATGTGGATCGCCGTTGGCAAAGCAGCCCGCTATGGGCTGCTGCTGCTGGGGCTTTTCGGAATCTTCAGCCTGGGCAGTTGAGGCAACCTGGTCGGGCTGTAGCTTCAGCCCGCGACTGTCTTCATGATTTGTGTTGGTGTGGGGGCGGGCCACCCGGCTTCCTTGGCCACCCGCACCATCATCTCGTTGGTGTCGAAGTAAACCTGCCAGTAGTGGTCGGTATGGCAGTAGGGGCGCACGGCGATCACGGTGCCCACCAGGTTGATGTCGAGCAGGTTCACCTCGGGCGCTGGGTCAGCCACCACGTTGGGGATTTGCACCACGGCGGCCTTGAAGCGGGCCATGGCGTCCAGCGCGTCAACGCCGCCGGCCAACTGCGCGGTGCGCTCGACACGGCGCGCCGGCCGCGCCGAAAAATTCAACACGGTGTCGCCAAAGACCTTGCCGTTGCCGACCAAGGTATGCACGTTGTCAGGGGTGATGATGGTGGTGCCAAACAGGCCCAGTTCGTGCACCGTGCCTACCAGGCCGCCAATCTGCACAAAGTCGCCCACCTTGAAGGGGCGCAGGATGAGCATGAAGGCGCCAGCGGCAAAGTTGCCCAGCATCCCGCTCCAGGCTGCACCGATGGCCACGCCGGCGCCGGCCAACATGGCCGCGAAGCTGGTGGTCTGGATGCCGAAGTAACCCAGGATGCCCAGCACCAGGGCAATGTTCAGCGCCACCGCCACGATCGAGCCCAGGTACTTGGTCAGGGTGGGGTCGACGTTGTTGCGGTTCATCCCGGCCTGAACCAAGGAGATGACCTTTCCGATCAGCCAACGGCCGACGATCCAGAAGGCAATGGCTGCCAGGATCTTGATTCCCAGTTCGGTCAGGGTCGTGCTGAGAAAGTTTTGAATGCCGTTCATGTCCATGGATCACCTTGCAAATGTGACTTCTTAGAGCGATTTGCTCACCTGTATCAACTATTGCATACGACTGGCGACAAGGACCCACACAAAGGATGGGTCAACGACCGAGGCGCTTGTCTAGGATGCCCGGCAGACTTGGCACCCGCTCCAGACAGGGCGCGTGCGAACAGACAAACAGGAGTCGAGATTGATCGGCCATCAAAAAAACAAAGGTCGTTGGGGAAGCTGCCTGGGTGCTGCGCGCGTGGCGTTGGCGGCCTTGGTCGTCGCCCCCACCCTGGCTTGGGCGGCTGACCCTCAGATTTCCTCGTTCACCGACACCGACCCCGTTGCTGCCGGCGCTCTGTACAACTACGTGGCGCGGGTCGACAACAACGCGGCCGACGCAGCCACCAACGTTCGCCTGACCTTGACGGTGCCGGCGGGCGCCACTTTTGCGTCCGCCAGCCCGGCCGGTGCCAACTGCGCGCCCCTGTCTGCCACGGTGGTGCAGTGCAATCTGGGCACGGTGGGTGGGTCTGGCTTGGACGTGCGCAACGTGACCTTCACCTGGCGCGCCATCGGACCGGGCCCGGCCACGATCAACTCCAGCGTGTCGTTGGTGGCCGACAACGATACCAACGCCGCCAACAACAACGGCACGCAAAACACCACTGTCGTCAGTGGCGCCAACCTGGCCTTGAGCAAAGTGGGCAACCCCGACCCCGTGGTGGGCGGCGCCAACCTGACCTACACACTCACCGCCAGCAACAGTGGGCCCAATGCCGGTGGCGACATCGTCATCACCGACAACCTGCCGCCGTCGGTCAGTTTTGTCTCCGCCAGCGGCGCTGGTTGGACCTGCGGCCACAGCGCCGGGGTGGTGACCTGCACCCGGCCGGGACCGCACGGCGTGGGGGTGAGCATCCCCGCCGTCACCCTGGTCGGCACCGTCAACGCCAGCGGCGGCACGGTGACCAACAGCGCAACCGTCTCGCCCGCCGTGGGTGCCACGGTAGACCCTGATACGGCCGACAACACCGCCACTGTCAACACCACCGTCTTGCCTGGGGCGGACGTTCGCATCGCCCAAAAGTCGGTTAGCTCTGCGTTGCCAGCGGTGGCCGGTGCCAGTGTCACCTTCGTCATTCAACCCCGCAACGGTGGCCCTGCCGCTGCGGCCAACGTGGTGGTGTCCGACCCCTTGCCAGCCGGGTGGACCTTGGTGTCGGCCAGTGGCCCCAATTGGGTCTGCAGCCCGACAGGCAATACCGCCAACTGCAGCCGAGCCAGCCTGCCAGCAGGCGCCACGGACAACATCACCGTGGTGGCCACCGCGCCGGGCAACGGCAGTGTCAGCCCCAGCGGCCAGACCTTCACCAACACGACCAGCATCACGTCGACCACCACCGACCCCATCGCCGGCAACAACAGCGGCAGTGTTGATGTGCTGGTGCTGCGTGACGGGGCCGACCTTCGAGTGGCCAAGAGCAAGACACCCAACCCGGTGGCTCTGGGTACCAACATGACTTCCTCCATCACCGTCAGCAATGGCGGGCCGCGTGTGGCCACAGGCCCGTTGCGTGTGGTGGAACTGCTCTCTGGCGAGTCGTTTGTCAGCGCAACGGGCACCGGTTGGATATGCGACGCCACGGTCGTGCCGCGGGTGGTTTGTACCCATGCGAACGCCGCTGGCTTGGGCGTCGGTTCGTCTTTGCCGGTGCTGAGCATCATCACGCGGGCGGACGCGCCTGGCAGCGTGACCAACACCGCCTGTACCGGCAGCAGCGTGCCCGCAGGGCTGAGCGCAGCCCTGGCTTCACCGCCCGTGGAAGGCGACCCCAACACCGGCAACGACTGCAGCGGTGTCAGCAGCACCAGCACCACAGTGCAACCCGATCTGGCCATCACCAAGGTCACCAGCACGCCACTGGGCGGGGACCGCATCGTGGCGGTCAATGAAGGCAGCGTGACCTACACGCTGGTGGTCAGCAACGTCTCGCTCGCCCCCCAAGCAGCCACGGGCGTGGTCATTCAAGACACCGTGCCGGCCTTTATCAATGGCCGCAGCAGCTTCGCCAGCATCACCGCCCTGCCTTCGGGCGGCAGCAGCGCCACCTTCAGTTGCAGCAACGTCAACGCGGCCGTGACCTGCACCCAGACCGGCGGGCAGCTGCTACAGGGCCAATCCGTCACCGTGACGATCGTGGTCAACCGGCCACTGCAAGAGGGCAGCTTTACCAACACCGCGACGGTCAGCAACACCGCAGAAGGCGACCCCAACGCCAGCAACAACACGGCCAGCGACACGGTGGAGATCGCACCGATTGCCGACGTCGAGATGACCGGCAAGACCGTCACGCCGGCCAGCGTGCTGGCGGGTGAGTTGGCCACCTACGTGATGTCCTTCCGCAACAACGGCCCGTCCCCGGCCTTGGGTGTTTCTTTGACAGACACCTTCACCTTCCCGGTGGGGGACAGTGGCGTCACGGTGGTGAGCATCGCGTCCAGCGCGGCGGGCTCCACGTGCACGATCGCCGCCGGGGCGGTGCTGGCACCAGGAAGCAGTAACTTCAGCTGCAGCATTGGCACGCTGGCCAATGGCGAGACCCAGTCCGTCACCTTGCGTGTGCGGCCCAATTTCCAGGCCGGCAACGCCGCCCGCACCTTCACCAACGTGGCGCGCGTCAGTACCACGTCCACCGAAAACGTGGGCGGTGGTGACAACGGCAACAACGAGCAGAGTGCTTCGCTGGCCGTGGGCGCAGCGTCGCTGGATTTGTTGGTCAACAAGACCGATGCGGTCGACCCCGTGCCTTACACCGCAGGCAGCTCCTTCCTGGACTACCAGGTGGCGGTCACCAACAACGGGCCTTCATTTGGCACCGGCGTGCGCATCAGCGAAAACATGGTGCCGCCGGCGGGCAAGCGCGTGCGCTTTGTCTGTGACACCAGCACCTTGGGTGGCAGCAGCTGCAATGCGCCGTCCTTGTGCTCGGTCAGCAACGTCACCTCCACGCCCGGCACCGCTATTCCTGCGTTCACCTGCTCGGTGCCTGCCGGCAACCTGAACACCGGTGCGGCGGTGGGCGAACTGGCTTCTGGCGCCACCAAGAACATCTTCCTTCGCTTTGAGGTCTTGGACCAACCTGCGCCCACCGGCGACATTTTCAACAACACCGCCACGGTGTCGGCCAACGAGCCCGACAGCCAGGCCGGCAACAACAGCGAGGGCGAACAAACCACCGCGCGCCAGCGCGTGGACCTGCGCACGACCAAGACGGCCACTGTGGCCAGCCCAACGCTGATGCAGCCCTTTGACTGGGTGGTGACGGTCGTCAACAACGGGCCGGGCAACTCATTGCAGACCGACCTTACTGACACGCTGCCCGCGCAAGCCCAGGTCACCGGCCCCATCACCTGGACCCGCACCTTGCAGGCCGGCAGTGGCAGTTGCAGCCTGAGCGGCGCAACGGTGAGTTGCGCCCTGGGCCAACTCGATGCCGGCGGCAGCGCCACCATCACCATCCCGGTGCGCATCACCAGCTTCCCCACGGGCGGCAGCCTGACCAACACCGCCACGGTGGACACCGATCCCAACAAGACCGGCGGCATCGACACGCCCGGGGGCAACAACACCGGCATCAGCACGCTGACCATTCAACGCTCCTCGCTGACCGGCACGGTGTTTGAAGACCGTTCCCGCGCGCTCGCCAATGGCGGCACGCCGCAGGCGGCCGGCACCGAGCCACGCGTCTCGGGCGTGACCATCCGCATCACCGGCACCGACGCCTACGGCAATGTGGTCAACAGAACCACCACCACCGATGGCAACGGCGACTACACCTTCAACAACCTGGCCCCGTCCAATGGCGCCGGCTACACCCTGACCCAGACCCAACCCAGCGGCTTTGACAACGGCCCGGTGGACCCGCCCAGCGCGGGCGGCGCGGCGCCCAGCCTGGGGGGCAGCTATGCCGCCGGCGGCACCAACGGCAACAGCAGCTACAGCGCGGTGCCGGTGGGTGCCAGCGATACCGGCACCCGCTACAACTTCCCCGAACTGCGGCGCCCCAGCCTGGGCGGCTTCGTCTACATCGATGTCAATTCCAACAACGTTCGCGACGGTGGCACGGATCTGGCCATCCCAGGCGCAACCGTGCGCCTGCTCAACGCCAACACGCTGGCCGTCATCGCCACCGCAGTCACCGACGGCAGCGGTTTCTACAACTTCACCAACCTGGACCCGCTGACCCCCTATGTGCTGGAGCAGCCGCTGCCCAGCACGCCCGTGGGTCTGGCCAACGGCCCCGTCAACGCAGGCTTGATCGGCGGCGCCGCCTGCGCGGCGGGCTGCACGGCTCAGCCCAACACGCCGGCCGCCAACACCGATCGCATCGCCGCCATCGACCTGAGTTCAGGCGCCGACGGCACGGCCTTCAACTTTGGCGAGGTGCAGCTGTCCAGCATCAGCGGCCTGGTCTGGGTGGACAACAACCGCGACGCCACATTGGGCGCGAGCGAAACCACGCGCCTGTCGGGCGTCACCATCCGCCTGGTGCAAGGTGCCGACTGCAGCAGTGGCACCACGGTGCAAACCACCACCACGGCCGGTGATGGCACTTACCGCTTTGACAACGTGCGTGCCTTCCAGAACTACCTGGTCTGCCAGACCCAGCCGGTGGGCTACGGCACCGGCAGCGCCGGTGGCACGCCGTCGTCCAACGTCATTGCCGTCAACAACCTGGCGGCCTTGGGCTCCACGGGCAATAACTTTGGCGAAACGCTGGCTTCGCTGGCGGTGTCGGTTTACGCCGACACGGGCGCTGGCACAGCATTGAACTTCAACAACGGCAGCCGCGATGCCGGTGAAACGGGCGTGGCCAACGTGCCCGTCACGCTGACCGGCACCGACATCCTGGGCAACCCGGTCAACGTCACGCTGAACACCGATGCCAGCGGCAATGCGCTGTTTGATGGGTTGATCGCGGCAGGGCCGGCTGGCTACACCTTGACCGAGGGGGCCATTCCCCCGGCCAGCGGCAGCTACCTGGACGGCCGCGACACGGCCGGCAACGCAGCCGGCAGCACGGCGGTCAACGACGTTATTTCGGGCATCAATCTGTCGGGCGGCCAGCAAGCCACCGGCTACCTGTTTGGTGAACTGCCCATCGCCGGCATCAGCGGCACGGTCTACATCGACCGCGACCGCGACAACCTGCTGGGCCCCACGCCCACCGACGGCCGCATCGCCGGCGTCACCATTCGCCTGGTGCAAGGTGCCGATTGCAGCAGTGGCACCACTTTGCAAAGCACCACCACCGACGCCAGCGGCAACTACAGCTTCACCAACCTGGCCGCGGGTGGCAGCTACCTGATCTGCCAGACACAACCCAGCGGCTATGCCAATGGCACCCAAAACCCGGGCACGGGCGGCAGCAGCAGCGCTGCCAACGTCATCACCATCAGCAGCCTGCCCGTCACCGGCTCCACCGGCAACCACTTTGGCGAACGTGTGGGCAGCCTGTCGGGCTCGGTCTTCAGCGACTTCTCGCCGGCCACACCCGCCAACACCAACAACGGCTTGCGCGACGCGGGTGAAACCGGCATCGCCAACGTGCCGGTCTCGCTGACGGGCCGCGACATCAACGGTGCGGTGGTCAGCCTCAGCACCACCACCGACAGCAGCGGCAACTACAGCTTTGGCGACTTGCTGCAAAGCGACGCCAGCGGCTACACCATCACCGAAGGCGCGATACCCGCAGCCAGCGGTGTCTTCAACGACGGCCAGGATCGTGCCGGCACGGCCGGCGGCAGCGCAGCGGTCAACGACACCGTCAGCGGCATCGTGCTGGGCGCGGGCGTGCAGGGCACGGGCTACACCTTTGGTGAGCTGCCCATAGCGCCCATCACCGGCACGGTTTATATCGACCGCGACCGCGACAACATGCTGGACCCCACGCCGATTGACGGCCGCATCCCGGGCGTGACCATCACGCTGGTGCTGGGCAACAGCTGCGGAGGTGCGGTGGTGGCCAGCACGGTGACCGACGCATCCGGCAACTACAGCTTCAGCGGTGTCTCTGCCGGCCTGACCTACACGCTGTGCCAGACCCAGCCGGTGGGCTATGCCGACGGCGGTGTCAACCCGGGCGCCAGCGCCTCCAGCGCGGCAGCCAATGCCATCACCATCAGCAACCTGCCCAGCAGCGGGTCGGCGGGCAACCACTTTGGCGAGCGTGCGGGCACGCTGTCGGGCTCGGTTTACCTGGACAACAACAACGACGGCACGCGCCAGCCCGCCGAGAGCGGCATCACCGGTGTCACCGTCACCTTGAGCGGCACCGACGCCGCCGGCAACGTGGTCAACCGCAGCACCACCACCGACGCCAGCGGCAACTACCGCTTTGACGACCTGGTGGCAGCCGGGCCCGGTGGTTACACCGTGACAGAACAGGCGGCGCAGCCGGTGGTAGGCGCCGTGGCCACGCTGAACGGTCGCACGTCGGTGGGCAGCAGCGGCGGCAATGCCACGCCCGTGAACACGGCGCCCAGCGCCATCAGCGGCATCAGCTTGGCGGCGGGCGCAGACAGCACCGACAACCGCTTTGGCGAACTGTTGCCGGTGGCCATCAGCGGCACGGTGTTCATTGACATCAACAACAACGGCGTGCAAAACCTGCCGGGCGACAGTGGCCTGCCCGGCGTGACCTTGCTCATCACCGGCACCGACGACTTGGGGGCAGCCGTCAGCCGCACGGTCACCACCGCGGCGGATGGCAGCTACGCCATCAGCGATCTAAGGCCTGGCACCTACACCGTCACCGAACCCGCGCAGCCAGCGGGCACCAGCAACGGGCAGACCGTGGCCGGCAGCGCTGGCGGCACGGCCACCGGCATCGGCACCGTGCCCAGCGCGGTGTCGGGCATCGTTTTGCTCAGCGGCGGCGCGGTGTCGACCGGCAACAACTTTGCCGAGATTCCCAGCTCCAGTGTGTTGGAAGGGCGTGTCTGGCTGGATGCCAACAACAACGGCCTGATCGACGGCAGCGAGACCGGCATCGCCGGCGTGACGATCGAACTGAGTGGCACCGACAGCGCTGGCCGCACGGTGACCCGCAGCACCACCACCGACAGCACGGGCAACTACAGCTTTGGCCAACTGTCGCCGGGCACCTACACCGTGCGCGAGCCGACACAACCCGCGGGCACCGTCAACGGCAGCACGCTGCCGGGCAGCCGCGGTGGCAGCGCCACGGGCGTGGGCAGCACGCCCAGCGCCATCAGCGGCGTCACGCTGGGTGTGGGCGAAACCGCCAGCGCCAACAATTTTGCTGAAGTGCCCGCCGCTCAAATTGCTGGCTCGGTCTATGCCGACAACAACAACAACGGCATCAAGGACGCCAGCGAAGGCGGCCTGGGAGGCGTGACCTTGGTGCTGACCGGCACCGACGATCAGGGCAACCCGGTCAACCTCAGCACCGCCACCGCGCCCGATGGCAGCTACAGCTTCACCGGCCTGCGTCCGGGCAACTACGTCATCACCCAGCCCACCCAGCCGGCGGGCACCGTGAATGGCCAGACCACGCCGGGCAGCGCGGGTGGTAACGCCACGCCGCCGACGGTGCCGGTCTCGGTCATCAGCGCCATCGTGCTGACACCCGGGGCCAGCTCGCTGGGCAACAACTTCGGTGAGTTGGCCAATTCGCCCGACGTGCGTGTCAGCAAGAGCCTGGTCGAGCCGCGTCTGACCGTGGGCTTCCCCGGCAGCTACCGCATCACGGTGCGCAACGTGGGTGAGCTGCCCAGCAGTGGCAGCTACAGCGTCAGCGACCGCCTGCCCACCGGCTTGACCTTGGCCGCCACGCCCACCGGCACCGGCTGGGTCTGCGTGGGCGCCGCAGGTGCCAACACCTTCACCTGCACCAGCAGCACCGTGCTGCCGGCGGGCACGGTGGGCGCCAATGTCATCACCGCCCCAGTCGCGGTGGGTGCAGCTGCGGCCACCGGCGCGGCCTTGAGCAACCTGGTGCTGGTGGACGGCGGCGGCGAGATCGAAGCCCGCCGGCCTGCCCAAGCCGAGCGCGACGCCTTCAACAACAACAACCCGGCGGCATTGCCGCTGTGCAGTGCCACGGTGGACCACAACGCCTGCCGTACGCCCACGCCGGTGCAGCTGGCCTCTTCGCTGTCGGGCAGCGTCTGGTACGACGTGGGCAGCAGCCCGCGCCTGCTGGACAGCGGCGACCGTGGCCTGGGCGGCTGGCTGGTGGAAGTGGTGGACCCCGCCACGGGCGCTGTGGTCGGCCGCGCCACCACCGCTGCCGACGGCAGCTACCGCGTCGCCGGCCTGATGCCCGGCCTGCCGCTGAGCGTGCGCTTCCGTGACCCGGCCTCGGGCGTGGTCTTTGGCTACCCGGTCAACGGCCACACCGCGCCGGGCTCCAGCGGTGCCAGCTGTGTGCCCGGTGCCACGCTGGGCAGCGTCAGCTCCTGTGTTGGTAGTGGTGCCAACCCGCTGTTGACGGTGGTGCTGGCCCCGGGCCAGGACCTGCCGCAGCAAAGCCTGCCGGTGGACCCCAGCGGCGTGGTGTACGACTCGGGCTTGCGTCAACCCGTGCCGGGCTCGGTGGTGGCCATCGAGCCGGTGGGTGTGTGCGCTGGCTGGAACCCCGCCACCGGCTTGGTGGGTGCCAACCTGGGCGGCTACACGCTGAACGGTGGCCGCGCTTCGATGACGGTGGGCAGCGAAGGGTTCTACCAGTTCCTGTTTGCACCGTCGGCGCCGGCCAGCTGCACCTGGCGCCTGTCGGTAACACCGCCTGCCGGCTACACCTTCCAGTCCACGGCCATCCCGCCGGCAGCTGGCCCGCTGCTGCCTCCGGGCGCGCCCGGTTCGGTGTTCAACGTGCAGCCGCAAGCCGCGCCACCCACTGGCAGCATTGGTTCTGCCACCACCTATTTCCTGACGCTGACCACCGGCTCGGGCGGCGCCAACGTGATCCACAACCACATCCCGCTGGACCCTTTCCCACCCAGCGCCATCGCGCTGAGCAAGACCGGCGACAAGGCTGCAGCCGAAGTGGGCGAGAGCGTGCGCTACAGCATCACGGTGACGGTCAGCGCCGGCGCACCACCGCGCCAGACCACGGTGGTGGACCGCCTGCCAGCGGGCTTCACCTACATCCGCGGCACCGCGATGGTGGGTGACGTGCCCATCGCCGATCCGGTGTCCAGCAGCCCCGGCGGCCTGGGCCCGGTGCTGGCCTTCAACCTGGGGCCCATGCCAGCCAGCAAACAGCTGATCTTGCGCTACCGCGTTCGTGTGGGGGTGGGCGCGCAGCAGGGCGACGGCATCAACCGCGCTCAAGCCCATGCTTGCGGCGCACCGACAGGCTGCGCTGACGCGCAGCTCAAGCCCTTGCCGGGCAGCGTGGCCACCAACGAGTCGGCCTTCAAGGTGCGTGTCAACGCCGGTGTCTTCACCACCGACGCCTGCGTGCTGGGCAAGATCTTTGTTGACTGCAACAACAACCACCAGCAAGACCGCGAAGAGCTGGGCATTCCGGGGGTGCGCCTGGTGATGCAGGACGGCACCACGCTGGTCAGCGACAGCGAGGGCAAGTACAGCATCTGCGGTCTGGCGCCCAAGAGCGCGGTGCTCAAGGTCGACCCGCTGACGCTGCCACGTGGCAGCCGCCTGACGACATCCAGCAACCGCAACCTGGGTGACGCCGGCAGCTTGTGGCTGGACCTGAAAAACGGCGAACTGCACCGTGCCGACTTCATCGAAGGCAGCTGCAGCAACACGGTGCTGGAGCAGGTCAAGGCACGCCGAGCACAAGGCGAAGTGCGCGCCCCCGAGACCGAAAAGAAGGGCGGCCCGGCGCTGCGTTTTGACAGCAAGGCGCACGGCAAGAGCACGCTCAGTTCGCCGCAACAAGGCACCGACGGCGCCAACCAGCAAGCGCCCAAGCCCCGTGCGACGCCTACACCGGTGAAGCCGCCGGCTGGCGCAGCCAAGGACGACACCAACATCCCCGCGACTGAATTGCCGATGAACCGACCACCGCCAACAGGGCGCGACAGCGGCACCGCAGCCGACGCAGGAGGCGCGAATGGGCCGCGCTGACACCATGAACCAACGACAAGCCGCGTTCGCGCTGAGCCTGCTGGCCTTGAGCATTCAAGCGCTGGCGCAAAGTGCCCCACCAGCGGGCACGCCCAGCGATGTGCGCTACACCGCGCCCAGCGCCGGTGCTGCCCATCTGTTGCCGCGCACGCCGGGCGACGCCTCCGACAAGCCGGTGGTGTTCCGTGCCGAGCAAGCGGGCCTGGATTACGCCAGCAACAGCCTGGTGGCGCGGGTGGTGGTGGAGGTCGACCGCAACGCGGTGCCGGCCGACGGCCAAAGCCCGGTCAAGCTGACCTTGCGCTTGTTTGGCAAGGACGGCCAGAGCCTGAAGCAGACCGTGTTTGCCACGCTCGAACACTCCGGCGGGCGCGTGCTGCTGCCCGGCGCGCGAACCGACGAATTCGGCCCGCGTCGGCAAGACGCCGACCGCATGACACCGGGTGTGCAGTTGAGGGTGGAAAACGGCGTCGCCGAGTTCACCCTGCTAGCACCAGCCGAAGCCCAGGACGTGCGCATCCGCATCACCGCCGGCGCTGAAGAAGCGTCGGGCACCATCAGCTTTGTGCCTGACTTGCGGCCGATGCTGGCGGCCGGTTTGCTGGAAGGCATCGTCAACTTTCGCAGCAAGACCCTGATCACGCCGGCCCGCCGCAACGACGGCTTTGAACAAGAGCTGGAGCGCTGGTCACGCGACTTCAACGGCGGCAAGTCCAACGCCGCGGCGCGCGCTGCCTTCTATGTCAAGGGCACCATTCGGGGCGACCTGCTGCTGACGGCCGCCTACGACAGCGACAAGGCCACCCGCGCCCGGCTGCTGCGCGACGTGCGGCCCGATGAGCTCTACCCCGTTTACGGCGATGCTTCACTGCGCAGTTTTGACGCCCGCAGCGCCGAGCGGCTGTATGTGCGCATCGACAAGAACAAGAGCTACCTGCTCTACGGCGATTTCGTTACCGGCGACGGCTTCACCCAGGCCGTGGGCCAGGGCGCGGTGGCTTCGCTCAAACAGCGCAGCCTGGGCCAGTACAACCGCACCGCCACGGGCGTGCGGCTGCACCACGAAGAGGGCGGGCTAACTGGCAATGTGTTTGCCTTCCGCGACAGCCTGCGCCAGGTGGTGGAAGAAATCAACAGCCAGGGCTCGGGCCCTTACGGCCTGCGCAACAGCGGCGCGCTGGAAGGCAGCGAGAAAATCGAAGTGCTGGTACGCGACCGGCTGCAACCCTCTCGCATCGTCAGCGTGCGTGCGCTGGTTCGGCTGGTCGACTACACGTTTGAGCCCTTCTCGGGCCGAGTGCTGTTGACCAGTTTCTTGCCCAGTGTGGACACCGACCTCAACCCACTGTCGCTGCGCATCACCTACGAGGTGGACCAGGGCGGCCCTGAGTTCTGGGTGGCCGGTGCCGACGCGCAGTGGCGCGTCACCGACAGCATCGAAGTCGGCGGCTCCTTGGTCAGCGACCGCAACCGTCTGTCGCCCTACGAACTGCGCAGTGGCAACGCCACCTTCCGGCTGGCCCCGCAAACCGCGGTGGTGGTCGAGGCCGCGCAGAGCACCAGCACCGTCAACACCAACCCGACCAACACCAGCACCGCGCAAGCGCTGGCCGGCCGCGTGGGTGAAGTGACGGGCCGTGCGGTTCGCGTGGAACTGGCGCACGAAGGCGAAAGCACCGACGCCCGTGTGTCGGCCGGCCGCTCTTCGCCACTCTTCAACAACCTGGCCGCGCCGCTGCAAGGCGGGCGCGACGAGCTCTACGCGCGTGGCGGCTTGAAGTTGAACAAAGACCTCAAGGTCTACCTGGAAGGCCTGCACAGCGCCGACCGCAACGCCGGTGGCGGCGAACGACAAAGCGCAGCAGTGGGCCTGCGCTGGGCATCGGCGCTGGGGCTGGAGAGGCTGACGCTAGACGCCAGCCTGCGCCAGGCCCGCGAGCGGGTGGGCACCCAAGCCAACGGCCAGCTGAACTGGCCCTACGACAGCAACCTGGGCCTGAGCAGCAGCATCGGCAGCGGCTCGGGTGGTGGTGCTCTGGGCTTTGGCAACCAGGTGCTGGACCCCACCACCGGCCTGCCGGTGATTCAACAAGGCGGCGTGGCACCCGCGCCCAGCAGCTTGGCCGCCGGTACGCGCCTGGACAGCACCACCGTGCGCCTGGGTGCGGGCTGGCGTGTCAACGACCGCTTCTCGCTGGGCGCCGAAGTGGAAACCGACATCGGCGGCGACGCACGCCGCCGCTTGGCCTTGGGTGGCGACTACACGGTGGCCGAACGCACGCGCTTGTATGGCCGTTACGAGCTGCAAGACGGCTGGGTGCAATTGGGCGGCGTGTCCGACACCCGGCGCAACGCCGGCACTTTTGTGCTCGGCGTGGACAGCAGCTATTGGAAAGACACCCAAGCCTTCAGCGAATACCGCCTGCGCGACGCCATCAGCGGGCGCGACCTGCAAGTGGCCAGCGGTGTGCGCAACCTGTGGGACGTGGCCGAGGGCTGGCGCATCAACACCGGGCTGGAAAACGTGCGCGTGATCAGTGGCCAGACGGCCGCCACCAACGCCATCAGCGCCGGGCTGGACTGGACGGCCAACCCGCTGTGGCGCGGCAGCGGCCGTATCGAACTGCGCCGTTCAGGCGACTTGTCGGCCACACCCACCGACGAGCGCTTCAACACCACCCTGTTGCAAGCCTTGCTGGCCCGCAAGCTCGACCGCGACTGGACGCTGCTGGCCCGCAACCACCTGCTCAAGACCGACTACGCCGCACGCGGTGATGTGCTGCAAGACCGCGCCCAGCTGGGCCTGGCCTACCGCGACACCGACACCAACCGCATCAACGCGCTGGGCAAGGTGGAATACAAAACCGAAAGCGACGCCAGCAACGCCGCCGTGGGCACGCTGAAGTCGCGCGCCTGGATCGTTTCAACGCACGCCGACTACCACCCCAGCAGGCCCTGGTGGATGACCGGCCGCATGGCCGCCAAGTGGCAAAAAGATCGCTTTGAAAACGGCGTGGCCAGCGACTTCAAGGCCCAGCTGCTGGCCGGCCGCCTGGTCTACGACATCACCGAAAACTGGGACCTGGGCCTGATGGCCGCCGCCCAGTTTGGCAACAGCGGTGCACGCCAAACCGCTTATGGCGTGGAGGTGGGCTACCTGCTGCGGCAAAACCTGTGGCTGTCGGCCGGCTTCAACGCCGCAGGCTTTGCCGGTGACGCCGACCTGACGGGTTATGAGTACACACGCTCCGGGGTTTACATCCGGCTGCGATTCAAGTTTGACGAAGACCTCTTCAAGGGCCGTGACCCTCTGGTCAACAGGAGCCTCGACCGATGAAAACCGTTTCCTTGCTGTCCCTGTCGCTGTGGGCCCTGTCTGCTTCAGTTGCCGCCTCGCTGGCCACCGCGCAGACCACGCAGCTAACACCCCAGGCAGCGCGCCTCACCGACGAAGCCATCAGCGCCGACCAGAAGGCCTACGAGACGCTGCAGGGCCGCATCAAGGGCCTCAACGACCGCGGCCGCCCGGTGCGTGACTACTTTTTGTCCAAGGCCCAGTGCTGGTTGGACGTGAGCTTTCACGAGTACACCCGCAACGACCGCAGCGCCTTCCCGCAGGCGGCCATGACCGAGAGCGAGAAGCTCATTGTCGGTATGGAAAAAGGCGTCAGCCCGATGCCGCTGGACACGCCCTTGGTGAACAACGCAGCCCGCCTGCGCCCCGACCTGTGGGAGCGCGCCAGCAGCCTGCGTGGCCACGCCGGTTGGCAGTGCGCCGCGCAAAAAGCCGCTTGTGCCGAAGTGGAGCTGGTGCACGCTGGCAACGAAATCAACCAGCAGCAATGGCGCCACGCCAAGCCCTATGTGCAGATCGCCGAAGACCTGCTGGGTGAGGCGCGTGCGTTGGCCGATGCATGCCTGCCGCCGCCCGCGCCCCCTGCACCACCCCCGCCGCCAGCGCCCGCGCCCGTGGTGCAGCCGCGCGAGGCCCCGCCGCCTGTGCTGGTGCCGCTGCCACCACCGCCGCCGGTGCAAGTGGTGCAGCTGTCGGCCGGTGTGTTGTTCAATTTTGACAAGCACGACACCAAGAACATGCGGCCGTTCTCGGTGGTGCAGCTGGAAGAACTGGTGCGCAAGATCCAGCGCGAAAAACTGGTGGTGCAAAGCATCAAACTCAGCGGCCATGCCGACCGCTTGAACAGCACCGGCCAGAACGACTACAACCAACGCCTCAGCGAAAAGCGGGTGGCCACGGTGAAGGCCGAACTGGCCAAGCTGGGCATCGCACCCGCGTTGATGAGCACGGCCGCCAGTGGCGACTCACAGCAGATCCAGGGCTGTGAGCAGCGCTTCAAGGCGCAGATGGATCTGCAGGAATGCCTGCTGCCCAACCGCCGTGTCGAAGTGGTGATCGAGGCGCGACGCCCCTGATCATGGGGGCGCCCAGCCAGGCTGGGCGATCCCCCTCTGCTGGGAGCTGAAGGGACTTCGATTCGCGCCACACTTCGGTCTGTGCCGAAGCGTGGTGCCTGTCATCTGCTGCACACTCATCGTCGCTTTTCATCCGACTTGAGCGTGCGCCATGGCCGTGACCTGCTTCATCCGATACCAGATCGACCCCTTTCAGCGAGAAGCCTTCAAGCGCTACGCCGAAGCGTGGGGCCGGATCATTCCGCGCTGCGGAGGCAACCTGATCGGCTACTTCTTGCCGCATGAAGGCAGCAACGATGTGGCGTGGGGCCTGATTGGCTTTGACGACCTGGCGGCGTACGAACGCTACCGGGCGACGCTCAAGCTTGACGCCGAGGGGCGCGCCAACTTCGAGTGGGCCCAGTCCCAACGCTTCATCCTTCGCGAGGAGCGAAGCTGGCTGGAAGATGTGGCCGGAACACGCAACCTCGCGCGGCAGGTGACGCCGTGATCGCGGTCATTTTTGAGGTCGAACCGCACGAGGGCGCAGCGCCCCGCTACTTTGAGTTGGCTGCCGCACTGAAGTCCGAATTGCAGTCGATGGACGGTTTCATCTCGGTGGAACGGTTCGAGAGCCTTGCCAAGCCGGGGCGCTTCTTGTCGTTGAGTTTCTGGCGCGACGAAGCGGCGGTGCGCGCATGGCGTTGTCATGGAATGCACCGTCAAGCTCAGCAGGAAGGGCGCAGCCATGTCCTGGCCAGCTACCGTTTGCGGGTTGCAGCGGTGGTTCGCGACTACGGCTTGTTGAAACGCGAAGAGTCACCCTTGGACTCGCAAGGGGCGCTGATCTGACCGGCATGAACACAGCCAGTGAACCCCGCCTGGCCCGTGTGGCAGCCATCGTGGCCGACCCGGCGCGGTCTCGGATGTTGGCCTACCTGCTGTCCGGTGAGTACGCCAGCGCCGGCGAACTGGCCAAGGCTGCTTCAGTCGCACCGGGCACGGCCAGCGGACATCTGGGCAAGCTGCTGGATGCCAAGTTTGTTGTCTGTGAGCCCAGAGGCCGGCACCGCTACTACCGACTGGCGGACGCCGAAGTGGCGCATGCCCTCGAAGCCTTGGCCCTGGTTGCCGAGCGCGATGGGCACGACAAAGCGTGGGCGCATCCGCAGCGGATTCGCTTGCGCCAGGCGCGCTGCTGTTACGGACACTTGGCAGGCCAGCTGGCCGTTTCGGTTTTTGATGCGCTCAAGCGTGGGGGTCGTCTTCTATCGACGCCTGGCGGCTTTGAACTGACCGACGCCGGTCGGACGTGGCTTGAAGGATTGGGGATGAGCCCGCGCCCACCCCATGGTCGGCGTCGCTTTGCCTACGGCTGCCTGGACTGGTCCGAGCGTCGCGATCACCTGGCTGGCCAACTGGCCGACGACTTGTACCGGCACTTCACCGACATGGGCTGGCTGCGACGCACCACGGGCCGCGCCGTGGAAGTGACCGCCCGTGGTCAGCTGGAGCTGTTGCCTCGTTTGAACGCAGACGCCGCCTGAGGTCTGGCGCCTCAGTCGCTGTCGATTTCCTGCAGCAAGCGCATCGTGGCGTCATGCGACAGCTGCAGCAATTGGGCGATGTCGCGCACGTCGTCGGGCAAGGCGGCGTTGTCCCAGCCCTGGGCGCTGTGGCGGGCGACACGAATGGCCAGCAGCACGTTTCGCACCTGCGAGGTGGGCTCTTGCGCGTGGTCGTCGGTGATGCGCACCAGCAGCGACGGCAAGCGCCACAGCTTCAATCAGGGCATGCTGCAAATCGGCCAGCTCGACGTTGAGCTCGGCCCCCAGCGGCGATTCTCAGCAGATCCAGGGCTGTGAGCAATGCTTCAAGGCGCAGAGGGACCTGCAGGAATGCCTGCAGCCCAACGTCCGCGTCGAATCAGCAATCGCGGCGCGGCGGGCCTGATCATGGAAGCGGCCAGTTTGGCCTGGCGCTTCCACGCCACCGCGGGGCTGAACGAGTGACATTCGGTGCAATGCTGTCGGCTCCGTCTTCCAAAGCTGCGTTCTGTCCCGTATTTGTTCTGCACCACGTCTATCCATCAGGCGCGACATGCTGCGGGTCGCCATGCTCGTTGCGTTTTTTGCAGGCGTCGTCGAACGACACTTTCGCGTTGCGCAGCCTGCAAATGCGCCTGCAATGCCCATCTGGCGCGGTTCAGACTCTGTTCGAGTCAGCGGCCTCACGCCTTTGGGGCTGATCGGTACTTCCCGGTTGCGTGCGGGACGCCAGGTAAGAAACCAGGGTGCTCAACAGCACACCCTGAACCGCTGGGTTGCTGAGCTGGCCGATGCACGCCCGGCGCAGTTGTGCGGCCAGTACCCAGGCCGACCGACGCAGCGTGTGCCAGCGCCAAACGCCGCTGCTGATCACCAGGGCGCCGGCGGTGGCTGTCACCAGCACCGCTGCGATCGGGTAGCGGCGCACCCAGGGCGAGACTTCCGCAGACACGACGTCCTTGGCCTGCAGCACCGCTTGGCGCCAAGACTGACGTTCCCACCACAGCTTCAGCTCTTGGCTCAATGCATTGAGCACGGGCTCGAGCGGTGCGCCCCATGCAGTAGCCCGCAGCCAAGCGCGGACGCTGCGCAGGGGATGGAAGAAGGCGTCTCCACTGTCGGACTTGGACGGCGCTGCCGGCTTCAAAGCCGCGCGCAACCCAGCGCGCGAATGGTCCAATCGGGTCAAGGCCAGGGCCAGATCGATCGAGAGCGCCGGGGCCACGTCGGCTTGCTTGGTGTCCGGCCTGCGCGCACAGGCCATGGACGCGTCATCGTGGGTCAAGTGGACTGCACCACATCGCGAACCAGTTGTGCGTCTTGCGCCCATTGCTGGCGCAGGTGCTCAAAAGGTCGGGACCGCAGCTGTCTGGAGCCGATCCATCCCCAGGCGCCAGACGCCACCCACAACGCGGCCGGAAGGCCTACCAGCACCCAGGGCGCAGGCATGTCATGCCAGGGAAGCGCAGCGGCCAGCAGGGCCGCCGTACACGACAGTGCCAAGGCCAGCAGCGCCAGCGAACCACACGCCAACCAGGCCAGCGCGCGGTGCTGCAACAAGCGTCCCGCCTCGCACGCCTCCAGCGCTGCCAAGGCGGCATAGGCGCTGGCGTGTTCCGCAAACAGGTCTGGCTCGGTGGCCAGTTTCTGAAAGAGCAAGTGCAGCATTCAGGTGTCTCGGTCGGGTTGGCATGCTGTTGGGTTCAGCGCGGCTGCGCGTCTGTCTGGCGCAGCTGCGCCCGCGCTCAAGCCTGGCGTCGCGGCTGACGCAGCCACTGCAGCAGCAACGCAGAGCCAGCGCCAACCGCAGCAGCGATCATCAGCGCCTTCATGGGATCGGCCTGCACCCTTTGGGCCGCCGCGTCTTTCAGATGCAAAGCCCGCTCGCGTACTTGGGCGCTGGCCTCGCGTGCGCGGTCCAGGCTGCGGTGGGTGAGATCACCCGCTTGCGCCAAGGCGCTCGCAGCCTTGTCGCGCAGATCGCCGGCACCTTGGTTCAACTGTTGGACCGCCTTGCTGGCTGCATGCTCGGCGCCTTGCAGCGTCTTGTCGACCTGAGCTGCCAGATGATCGACGCCTTGGGCAATCGAAGAAGAGCGGTTGGATGTGGGTAGGTCATTGACTGAATTCATGGAATCTCCTGGTGATTTCGCACTGTAGATGTCGTGCTGTGGGTGGGGTGCAGGGCATCTGCCCAACAGGCCGTAGGACCGGTCTGACGGCTCGGGCCGCACGAACCTGCGGACCCACACTGCCGGCCGCGGCCTTGCCGGTCCGGTGCTGGATATGTTGGTGACGCTCAGCGGCCGGTCTGGAATTCGCGTGGCGATTCAGCGCTCACCGCGTCAGCCGTGCTGAAGTACATGATGTGGCTCACGCGTCCGCGCGACGACACCACGACGGTTCGAGACAAGGTGGCTGCGGCACCTGGGCTGACGTCCGAGTAGCTGGCGTTCACCTGGTAGCGCCCAGCAGGCAAGGCTGCCAGCAGCATCGGCCCTTCGGTGCGCGTGTCCAGCACCATCTGCTGCGAGGGCAGCGATGTCACGGTGACATGAACGTCGGCCAGGTAGGCGCCGCTGCCCTTGGCGGCAAACAGCAGCTTCAGTGAATAGTCGGCCGCCTGCTGATTCAGGATGACGAAGTCTTCGGCGCTGGCGCCGCCACTGACGAATCTGATCGCCGTGGCACTGGCGGTATCGGCGTGGGCCAACCCACACGCGGCGGCGACGAGGGCCACCGCTGTGATTCTGAGAAATGTGTGCATGCGCAGCTCCTGAGATGTGTGTCGTGACACGTCATGGGTCACGAGGCCTCACTTTGCGCTGGACAGCAGCGCCGCGCAGCCGGACCAGGTGCCGCAGCGATGCAGGCGCCGTCCTACTTGTCCAGCAGCCAGCGTGCAGCGGCGCGCGGAGTGCCCCCTGCGGCGTAGGACGACGACTACGCCGGCTGTCGGCTGGGTCTGCTGCCAAGGCTGGCGTGGTCCCTGCACACTCTTTCCCACCCCATCCGTTTTTGTCAGGACACCATGAACCTATCCGTCGCCCATGCTGAAGCTGGTGGCTGTGTTGAAGCCTGAGGCAGCGGCCGAAATCGCCATCACCCCTGAGGGTGGTGGCGTCAACGGCGCAGGCCCCGCGCCGCTGTGGACCGGCAGCGGCCTGCAGGGTGGCGCGATCGTCTTGTTGGCGGTGCTGGTCAGCTTGTTCGCCTTGCACTGGGCCAGCGCCGTCGTGGTGCCGGTGCTTCTGGGCTTGACTTTCAGCTATGCCCTGACGCCAGTGGTCAACCAGATGGTGCGTTGGCGCCTGCCCCGCGCGGTGGCGTCCACCCTCTTGCTGCTTGCGATCATCGGCAGCTTTGGTTCGGTGGTCTGGGCCCTCAGTGGTGACGCGGTTGCCATGATGGAGAGCCTGCCCGACGTGGCGCAAAAACTCCGCCGCGAAGTGGCGCGGCAGCGGGACCTGGGTGCCGGTGCGGTGCTGGTCAAGGTCCAAAAGGCCGCGGCTGAAATTGAAAGCGTGGCGGGTGATGCGGCACGGCCAGCGGGGCCGGCGCCGAGCCGCGTGACACGGGTACAGCTGGAGCCCCTGCGCTTCGATGTGCGGGATCACCTCTGGACTGGCACCCAAGGTCTGATCTCCGGACTGGCGCATGTCACGGTGGTGCTCTTTGTGGCCCTCTTCATGCTTTCCTCGGGCGACACCTTCCGGCGCAAGATGGCCAGGATTGCCGGCCCCAACTTTGGAATGCGGCGCTTGACCGTGTCGGCACTGGACGAGATTGACCAGCAGATCCAGCGCTACCTGCTGGTGCAGCTGTTCACCAGCCTGCTGGTCGGTGTTGCGGTCTGGCTGTGTTTCTGGGGCCTGGGTCTCGAGAATGCCCCGGTCTGGGGGCTTCTGGCCTTTGTGCTGAACTTCATCCCTTACCTGGGCAGTGTGGTTTTGACGGGCGCCTCGAGCCTGTTTGCCTTCATGCAGTTCGGGTCGATCGAGATGGCACTGGTGGTGGGCGGAGTTTCACTGCTGATCAACAGCGTCGAAAGCCACGTGCTGACACCGTGGCTGACGGTGCGCAGCAGCCGTATGAACCCCGTGGCGGTATTTGTTGGCGTGCTGGCGTGGGGGTGGCTGTGGGGCCTGGGTGGCCTGTTCCTGGGCATGCCGATATTGATCGCGGTCAAGGCGGTCTGCGACCGGGTCAACGAACTCAAGGCGGTTGGCGAAATCCTGGGCGACTGACATTGCGTTGCGCCGTCGAGCTCGACAGCAGCTGCTTTTGGCGAGCCTTCAGGGCGCTGTCCTACACGGGATCGGGCGCTGCGACTAGGGGCCGGCAGCCGGTGCGCAGCTAAGGTCTGGCATCGGCTTGTTGGATGCCGCCTCGTTGACGTCCTAGCCGTTTCAAGCAACTCACTTCACCACCCAGGAGACTTCACATGACCCAAAGCCATCGTTTCAACCGCACCAGTTCCGCCATCGCCGCTTCGCTGACGGCCCTGATCCTGCTCACCACCACCGGATGCGCGGTGACGCGCGGGCAAGAGTCGGTGGGTGCCTATGTGGACGACACCGCCATCACGACGGCCGTCAAGGCGCGGTTTGTCGAAAACAAACTGGTCGACGCGGTGTCCATCAGCGTGGAGACCCTCAACGGCACTGTGATGCTGTCGGGGTTTGCCAAGAACATCGACGAGAAGACCACCGCAGAAGCCCTGGCCCGCAAGGTCAATGGCGTGCGCGTGGTCCGCAACGAAATCATCGTTCGGCCGTAAATCCAGAGCCGCGGCGCACCGCCCTTGCGGGCGCCCATCGACACACCCTGAAAGGACACACCATGAACTGGGACCGCATACAAGGCAACTGGAAACAAGTGACGGGCCAGGCCCGCGAAGAGTGGGGCAAGCTGACCGACAGCGACCTTCACGTCATTGCCGGACGCCGCGACCAACTGGCAGGCATGATCGAAGAGCGCTACGGTCTGGCCAAGGAAGAGGTCGAAAGACAACTTGCTGCCTGGGAGAAGAAGGCCACCGACGCCTGGTTTGGCCCTTCAGACTCCAGTGGCAAGCAGGGCTCTTGACGCTGTCACCAGCGGTTTGCGCGCGCGGCCTGCAGACCGCTGCTTCAGCCGTGTAGGCGTTGTCTGACATGCAGGCGGCCAAAATTGAACATCGGACGGTTGCCCTGCGGGGCGATACTCCTTCACGCGGCCGTCTGCAAGCCGATTGGGGTAGTTTCTCTTTCCGGCGCATGCACAGGCTCAAGACGTTCATTGTTGAAGACAGCGCCGTCATCCGTGACAACCTGATCGCCACGCTGCTGGAGCTGACGGCCGTCGAGGTGGTGGGCTTTGCCGAGGACGAAGAAAACGCGACGGCCTGGTTGAACCAGGCCGACAACCAGGCTGCGCTGGTCATCGTGGACATCTTCTTGAAGCGCGGGTCCGGCCTGGGCGTTTTGCAGGCGGCTGCGCTCGGTGCGCAAGGGCGCAAGTGGGTTGTGTTCAGCAACTACGCCACGCCAGCCATGCGCAGCAAGTGCCTGAGCCTGGGTGCCGATCGGGTCTTTGACAAGTCCACCGACATCGACAGCCTCATTGCCTACTGCAACCGCATGGCCGATGGCTTGGACACCAAGCCTGGTGTCCTGCTCTGACCTTGCAAAGCGCTGTCGCGGCCCTTGCCTTTTACAGGAGGCTGAGCGCCCGCGGCGCTACTGGATCAGGCCGTTTTTCAGGGCGTAGTAGGTCAAGTCGCTGTTTGAGGCGAGCGCCATCTTTTCCATCACGCGGGTGCGATAGGTGCTGACCGTTTTCACACTCAAGTTCATGCTTTGGGCCATGTGGCCGATGGTTTCGCCCTTGGCCAGACGCAAGAAGACCTGCAGTTCGCGCTCGGAGAGTTGTTCGTGCGCCGGGCCGTTCCCTGCGCCACCCAGTCCCTCTGCCAGGCGCTCGGCTACGCCCGCGGTGATGTACTTGCGGCCCCTGAACACGGTGCGAATGGCCTTGGCAATCTCTTGCGGATCACAGTCCTTGTTCAGATACCCGCTGGCCCCTTGGCGCAACAGCGTGGTGGCGTAATGCTCCTCGGCAAAGCCGCTCAGGATCAGCACCGGCAGGTCGGGCGCCCGCGCACGAATGGCAGCCAGCGCGTCGACGCCGCTTTGCCCGGGCATCGAGATGTCCATCAAGAGCACGTCCACCTCGCCTTGGCGCACGATGTCCAGCGCTTCGCGGCCGTTGCTGGCTTCGGCGACGACGCGGAAGTCCACTTCATCGGCAAAGAACTGCTTCAGCCCGGCACGCACCATGGCGTGGTCGTCTACGATGGCGATGCGAATCATGAGGGGACATCGCAGAGTGGACAGGCTTGCATGATCCCACCATTTGGCGCCCACTGTGGTGCTTGCCACAGCGGGATGTACTGAACCATGCGCTGGCTGTCGATGGTTCGCCGCAACCCTTTTGTCCTGCCGATGGCGGTGGTGGCTGGCCTCGCAACCTTCTTCATCAGCGAGGGCAGTTACTGGCAGTCTCAAGATTCCATCGAGGATGTGCGTGGCAGCAACATGGCCCGGCGAAGCCTGGTGGCACTGGAGCGTGCCGTGGCCGATGCCGAATCCGGCCAGCGGGGCTACTTGCTGACCGGGCGCACCGATTATTTGCAACCCTACAACGAGGGCCGCAGCGCTGGCTTGAAAGCACTTGCGACTCTGGACGCTCATTTCAGCGGCGACGAAACGGCCCAAGCGGACTTGGCCGAATTGCGCCGCCTGGCGCTGGTCAAGCTGGATGAACTCGACGAGACCATCCGGCTGGTGCGTGCCGACCAGAAGCCGGCCGCCCTGCAGCAGCTGTTGAGCAGGTCTGGCCAAGAGAGCATGGACGGCTTGCGCGCCCTCGTCGCTCAACTGACGAAAGTGCAGGAGACCCTGCGCGTCAGTTCCAACCAGACGCTGGACCGCACATTGCTGCTCAGCCGCTATGGTGTCGCGGTCTTGTGTGCCGTGTTGCTGTTGGCCCTGGTGCTGTACCTGCGCAAGAGTGATGACCTGGCAACGGTGCAAGAGGCCCAAACAGCGGCCCTGCAGTCTGCTCACGACAGACTGGAAACCGAAGTTGCACTGCGCACCGCCCAGTTGACGGAGCTGAGCCGTTACCTCCTGAAAGCACGTGAAGACGAACGACATCGCCTGGCGCGCAATCTGCATGACGACCTGGGATCTTTGCTGACTGCAGCCAAGCTCGACGCGGCGCGCATCCGTTCGCGGCTGAGCAACAAGGCGCCTGAAGCCCAGGCGCTGCTGGCGGACCTGGTGGAAAAGCTCAACAGCAGCATCATGCTTGGGCGCAGCATCATTGAAGACCTGCGCCCGTCCACCCTGGACCATCTGGGGCTGGCGGCCACGCTGGAGCTGTTTGCCGCTGACTTCTCGCAACGCGCCGGCATTCCGGTGCGAACCCTGTTCGAGCCCGTGCGGCTGCAGCCGGGGGTGGAACTGGTGGTCTACCGCGTGGTGCAAGAAGCCATGACCAACGTCAGCAAGTACGCCCATGCCCGGCAGGTGTGGATCACGGTTGCGAGTAGCCCGGACCAAGCCGAGTCCGTGCAGGTCAGCGTGCGCGACGACGGGGTGGGCTTTGATGCCCACACTGCCAGCCGATCGACTTTCGGGCTGCTGGGCATGCGCTTTCGGGTCGAGGCCGAGGGCGGCAGCATGCGGGTGCACTCTGCGCCGGGCCAGGGGACAAAAATCGAAGTCACGCTGCCGGCCCTATCGCCAGAAGGCTGAGGCGCCGGGCGCTGCCGTCGGCGCTGTCCTACGGCAGCCGGTGGTCGTTGCCCACAGCACCAAGGCGGCAACGCCGATCGACCGCAAGCTGGGTGTTCAGCACACTGAGGCTTGGTCCAGCCAACTGTCAACCCTCGCGGGTTGAGGTTCAGCTCGGGCGGCCTGAACCTCCGCCCGCGCGCCGGCTTGCACAGGTTCCTTTCATCCATGAGGAGAGCTCCATGCTCCACTACGCCGTCGTCTTCTTTGTCATTGCACTCATCGCCGCTTTGTTTGGTTTCAGTGGCATCGCTGCCAGTGCCGCTGGGATCGGAAAGATTCTTTTCATCGTCTTCGCGGTTTTGGCGGTGGCGTCGTTTATCTATGGCCTGATCCGCAAAGGCTGAGTTCGGCGGTGGGGAAGGTGCCACCTGCAGCCCCGGCTGCGTCAAAGTCGTCCCGTCAGCAACAGGACGATCACAGCGAGCAACAGCAAACCAGTGACCGGGCTGTGACCCTGCAGGCCTTGTTGGGCTGCGCAAATCAGTTCGCCAGCGCCCTGCCGTCCATCACGTTCATCATCTCGGCCAGCACGGGGGGCGGCTTGCGGTGCAGCGCCAATTCGTCGCCCTGAGCCATGCCACGGTAGGGCTGTTCAGCGCCTGTCGTCGCGGCTGACGCGAAGGTCGCGTTTTCTGGCGCGCGCGATGTCTTGGTCGTTGACTGCGCTCAGCCATTGGTCGCGCACGCCCGCGCCGCGGACAACCTGCGCGCTCACCAAATGGACGAAGACCGAGAAAACCGCCAGCAGCAAGACCAGCGCCACCCACAGCAGCGCATATCGATGAAGGCGCGTGGCAGAGCGGCGGGATACGCCAGCGCTTGGACGAGGCGGCAAGTTCAGACTGGACATGGCTGGCTCCGGTGGGATGCACAGACTGTCTTCCCTGGCATCAAAACACGCCGTCAGCCAGCAGAGCTTGGTGTTGTAGGAGGTTGCCTTGGCTCACAGCCATCCTCGTTGACTTCAAAGGCAGCAACCGGCTGGATCTGGGTCTTCAGCAGCAGCAAGACGGCGCTCAGCCTGGCAACAGGCGCTGTTGCTGAAGGAGGACGGCCGCCTCAAGTACCCCTTGGGCCCGTCGCGCGATCGGCTGGGCCAGAAGAACCGTTGGCTAACGAGCAGTCCGATCACCCTGGAGCTGGCGCCGCCACCGCAAGACCTTGGCGCGGTGGGTGCGACTCAGTCGCTGTCAATCTCCTGCAGCAAGCGCATCGTGGCGTCGTTCGACATCTGCAGCAGTTCGGCGACATCACGCACGTCGTCGGGCAGGGCGGCGTTGTCCCAGCCCTGGGCGCTGTGGCGGGCTACGCGAATGGCCAAGAGCACGTTGCGCACCTGGGAGGTGGGCTGCTGCGCGTGATCGTCGGTGATGCGCACCAGCAGTGACGGCAAGCGCCACAACTTCATCAGGTCATGTTGCAGATCGGCCAGCTCGACGTTGAGCACGGCCTTCTGTACCGTCGCCGACCGCAAGGTGCTGTCTGCCGCCTGCTGGCGTTGGATTTCCAAGGCCAGCGACGGCGCGTGCAACCACAGCAACAGCTCGGCAAAATCATGCAGCAAGGCCGCTTCGTGGATAACGGGCGCGTCGTGGTCCATGCGGTGCACCGCAAAGCCGATAGCAAAGCGCGCGGCACGGTGCGAGCGGCGCAGCACCCGCTCAAACCCGGCCAGCGCTTCGGCGTGGAAGGCCAGCCGGTCTTGCGCCGTTTCTTGGGGGCCGAAAGCGCGGAAGAACGGTGGAATGCCCAGCATCACCAGGGCTTCGGTGACGGTCTCCACCTCACTGCCTTCCCGCCCGCGGCGCAGGTGTGCCACATGGGCCAGCAGTTTCAGGGTCATCAAAGGGTCATTGGAGATGGACTCGGACAGCAGGTGGGCGTCCACGGCGTCTTCCATCTCGCGCATGTCATCCAGCGCCGTTGCCGTGCTGGCCAACACCGGCATCTGCTGCAGCTTGAAGAGCGCGGCCCAGCCCGCTACGTCGCGCGGCGGGCGTTCAATGAAGGGCACGGTTTCTTTTGGCATGGGGTCTGGCGGGCGTGAACGAGGCGGTGAAATTCGCTTCGTTTCGCCTATATCGGCCTCTTGGCCGCCGCACTTGAGCCCGCGCTGCGGGCCCGCGCTTGAACGCGTGCTTGAACGCGCGCTGGCTTAAGTGCGCAGGCTCAGCATCAGCCCTTCGCGGGCGTCGGCCTTGCCTTCCAGCAGTGCGGTGTAGGCCGCCAGCGTGGCTGGTGCGCCGCTGCGCTCCACCACCTGCACCCAAGGGTCGTCGGCTCGTTCAACCCGCGCGATCAAGCCTTGCCACGCGGTGGCCAGGCGTTGTTCCAGCACCTCGCGGCCCCAGCCGTCGGGCGGCGGCGCTGCGCGCTTCTTGATCTGCGCCGGCGCAAAGAACAGCGTCGGCCTGGGGCCGGGCAAACCGCCGCCGCCGGCCAGGGCTTCCCAGTGCGTGCCGCCGATCGAGCTGCTGAATTTCAGCTGTTCGTTGAAGCGTTCGTGCACGCTGCGGCGCAGGCCTGCGTTGCCCGCGAAGTCGACATACACCGTGGGCACGCTGGGGTCCAGCTGGGCCACATCAGCGTAAGCCATCACCCGGTCGTAGCAGCCCAAGCTTTCGGTGAAAGCACGGTTGGCCGGGGAAGTCAGCCCCACCACTTGCGCGGCGCCGGGTGTGCCGCGCCGTTGCGCCAAGCAGAAGGCGGTGCCGTAGGCGGTTTTGCTGGATGCACTGGACAGCAGCAGTTGGTGCGCGCCGAAGAACTGGTTGTCGCTGAGAAAGTCATCGATCAGAAACGACGTGACAAAGAGCGGCTTGAGCACGGCCTGCAAGCCTTCCAGTCGCGGCAGCCAGGCAGGGTCGGCGTCGCAGAAGACGTACTGCTGGTAGGCGCCGGCCAACTCGGCGCGGTGGGCGGCGGTGTCGAAAAAGCCGCTGGTTCGCACTCGGCCGGGTGTCACGACCAAATGCGAGCCGGCCGGAAAGTAGCCATAAACGCGCTGGCCCACCGCCACACCGTCGGCCTGTGATTCGGTCACCACCGCAAAGCCCCAGACCGGCAGACAGCCCTGAGTCGCATCGGGTGCCGGAAAAAACTGCCAGTACTTCATGGCCTCGCCAAAGGCGGCGTAGGTGATGTTGTTGGCGGTTAGCGCAAAGTGCTCCAGCGCGAGTCGGGCTTGGCCAGCTTGCAGCGCACGAGCGGCAGGTGCGTCGGGGTCGGGGCCCACGTGCACCTGGTGCAGGTTGTTGCGAGCAATGAACAGGCGTTGCCCGGTGCTGGAGGTGGTGGTGTTGCTCAAGGGTGGCTCCTGGGTGTGATCACTGCGTTCCCATGTTCACAGAAGTCCCGAGCATGCGGGTGGGTGGGGGCCAAAGGCTGTCACCCCTGCGACGCGACCAATGCGCGTCGCAGGGGTGGGCCCAGGGCGGTCACGTTACAGGCGCTTCACGCCAAGCACGTGGCCAACCAGCAGGCCGTTGACGTAGAGCGCGCCTTCGGGGGCGGCTTCGTCACCGTGAAATTCCAGCACCGGGTCTTGCACCACTTGGGCTTCGACCAGGGCCAGTTTTTCGGCCAAGGCATCGAGCATGCGGCTGGCCGCACGCAACAGGCCTGCAGCGAAACCGCGCACACGGCGCTCTTCGGCAGGGACGGCATCAAAAGGAAAGTCTTGAACGTACATGATGGGCTTTCGGTCGGCCGCCGCAGAGCTGTGCTCGGTGCTGCTGGCCAGGGTTTGGATTCAGGGGCTGTGTCGCAAGCGCTGGATTTCGCGTTGCAGTTCGCGGCCGGCTTGCTGGCGTTGGCTGGCACCACCGGATCGGTGGCTGCCGGCTGCACGCCGCAGGCTGGCGGCCACAAACGGGTTGCGCGGCTTGAGGGTCTTCAGGGTCAGCTTCATCGGGTTCTCCTTCGTGGTGGCGGTGGTGGTGGGGAAGGTGTTCAGGGACAAAAAAGCAAAACGGCCCGGGTGCTGGTGCAACCCGGGCCGTGATGAGCAGAAGGTGTGCGCTGTTCAGGCGCTGGACCGTCTGTTCTTCAGGGCCCCGGGCGGGGCACCATCGATGAAAGCTGCAAGACCGTTCTTGCCAACGGCGCTGCACATGGCTTGGGCGGCCACACACAGGTGGCAGCAAGGCATGTCAACGAAGGGCAGGAGCAGGTTCATGAGGCTTTCGGTGAGGGTTGATCGGCTGTGGGCCCTGGCTAGGGCTGAAGTTCACAGGCTTGCGCAAATGATAAACAGATCGTTATCAGTGCGCAAGTGATCTTGATCACGAACAACACCGGAGAAACCCGCGGTTCGTCCTTCAAAGTAGGGATGAGTGTGTGATGCCACGGGGCAAAGCCGTCGGTGGTGCCTGCCGCAGAAGGGGGTTCAAGGCCAGTACGGCGAGCCACTGCAACTGGGGCGAGCGCTGCCGCGCTGGTCGGATCTGCGCCAGTGAAGCGCGACTACTTTTTGCGCTTGAGCGGGGCCACACCGGTTTGCGTGCGCAGCCACAGCGCGTGTGCGTCTTCGGCCGCTGGGCTTAGCGGTACTGGCGGTTTGGCAGGGCGGATGACGCCTGGGGCTGGCGATGTGGGGGCTGCTGGGGCTGCGGGTGCTGAAGGTAGCGCAGCAGTACCTGCCGCAGGTGCGGTGAGCACTTCGCCCAACAGGTCCAGCAGGCGGGTGCGCGCCCGCTGCGGGTGCCGACGGTAGTAGGTGAGCACCAAGCCGATGATGAATCGTTCGTCGTCGTCGCGGGGCAACGATTCACTGCGCGCGGATTCTTCAGCCGGGCCCGTCATGCCAACCGGGTTCGAGAAAGTACCGCTGGCAGCGGCGCCCGTGGCGGCGCGGTGCGGCAGGTCCATCCAGCCCGGGGGCTTGTGGCAAAGGTGCTCGAACTGGCGCGCCAGCCGTTCGCCGATCTGGCGCGAACGGCCCTTGATCTGGCTCCAGTAGCTGGGCTGTATCTGCACCCGCTCGGCAAAGCGCCGCTCCAGCCCGCGCAGCGCAGCGGCGTCGGCGTGGCGGGCGGTGGCGCGCACAAACTCTTCGAAGAGGGCCAGCGCGTTGTCCAGGCGAACCTGGGCGAGGTCTTGGGGGCTGGCTTGCATGACCCCCCTATGATAAAGGGTCGTTGATCGGGTGTGACAGGCGACTGTTTCTACGGGCGCCCGGCGTGGCGCTCACCCTGTCAAGCTTGCAGTGCTCTGCAGGCGCACCCAGTGGTTGTCAGGCGCCAGGGCTGCAGGCCAGCGCAGCATCTGCGCGCCTTGCTGGGTGTGCCAGCGGGCCACGCCGCGGCCGGCGCCCAGGCAGATGCCAGCGCCATCGACGCTGCTGACCAGGGCGCAGGGCTCGGTGACTTCGGCCACCACAGTCATCAAGTCTGGCCAGGCAGGCTGCCACCACATCGCCCGGCCCTGCTTTTGCGCGCTGATGACAAACCCACCGCCAGGGCCTGCCGCGATGTCGCCAGCGTAGCCTCCACCGCGGGTGTCGGCCGTGGGCAGTTGCAACCGGGTGCCGTTCCAGACGGCCAGCGTGGGCGCCGTCAGGCGCTGGGCAGGGGATTCGTGCTCGGCCTGCAGCGCCACGCCCAGCAGACCGTGGCCGCCAGCAGCATCAGCTGCCCAGGCCAGGTGGCGGATGCTCAGCTGGGGGTCGGCCAACTGCCACCGACCCCGTAACTGGCCACTGCGCGCGTCCATCTGCACCAAGCTGGAAGCCATCGGCCGATCACTTTGTTTGCGGCCCAGGGCGTCGCGCGCAAGGCCGCCGTTGGCCACCATCCAGGTGCCGTCCGCAGCCCACAGCAGATGGTGGGGGTCAATGCCGTGGCTTGGGAATTCGGCCACCAGCGCCAGGCTGTACAGGTCGCGCTGGCCCAGCCAACCCTGGCCCGTGTGCGGGTCGGTTTCGGTGGTGAAGATCCAGCGGCCGCACGGGCTGAGCGCAGCGTGGCCGTTCAGCGTGCGGGTTTCGCGGGCCATGGTTTGCAGCTGTTGTGGTGCGCCCTTGGCGTCGCAGCGCAAGAGCCAGCGCCCGGGCCGGTTGGCCAGGGTCAGCCAGCCGCCGTCGGGCAGCGCCAGCAGGCCGTGGGCGCGGCTGGGCAGGGGCACCGTGTGCACGATGTTGACCTGCGCTGCCTGCCAGTCGATCTGCAGCACGCCTGTTGCGTATGCGCCGGAATCGGGCTTGCTGCCGCCGGGTTCGGCCGCCGGACCTTGCAATTGCCAGGCTGCGGCCAGCCGCTCGGTCGACTCGGGCACTGGCCGAGTCGCGTTGACTAGGTCCGCCGAATCCGAGGGAGCAGCTGCCAGGGCCGCGGCGCTGGCTGACGTTTTGGGGGCCACTGCACCGGCTGCCAGCCAGGGCGTCAGCAGTGCGGTTCTGCGCTTCACGGCGTTAGAACCCCATCAGAACTTCACCGACGTGGTCAGCTGCACGGTGCGTGGCTTGCCGGCGATGTAGTGGCCGCGGTAGAGCATGTCGGCATAGAGCTTGTCGGTGATGTTGGTGACGTTGAGCTTGAAGGTGGCCGCTCCGGCGGCGTACTCGGCCATCAGGTCGGCCGTGACAAAACGTGGCGCCACGATGGTGCTCTGCTGAGGTGTGTCGCTGCTGCGCGCATTCAATCCGCCACCCAGCCGCCACTGTGGTGTGACTTGGTAGGTGGTCCACAGCGTACCGGTGTGGCGCGGTGTCAGGCCCGGGCGCTGGCCCACGGTTTCGCCGATCAAGGTGGTGCCCAGCACCGAAGAAGCCTTGTCGACTTCGGCGTCAAAGATGAAAGCGTAGGAGCCGTAGACCTCCCACTGCGGCGTGATGCGCCCGGCGATGTCCATCTCAAAACCCGCCGCATGGCGCTGGCCCGACAGCACGTAGTTGGTGGGCCCCACCGAGGTTTCGTCGCGGTTGCGCTCGTTGTACTTGGTGCTGTGGAAGAGGGCCAGGCGCAGCGTGGCGTTGCCCGATTCGCTGTCCAGCTTGCTGCCCAGTTCGAAGTTGCGGCTGCGCTCGGGTGGTGTGTTGGAGCCCAGGGCGTCGTACTGGTAGGCGTCGCCCGAGGTGTTGAAGCTGCTGCCGTAGGAGAAGTGGAAAGAACTCAGCGGTGTGGGCTGGTACAGCACACCCACACGCTCGCTCCACAGCGCGTCGGCGCGCCGGCGGTCTGCGGTCAGGTCGCCTACGGCGGCGGTGCCGGTGGCGGTGGTGGCAAACGTGCGGTAGGCGCCTTCGAAACGATCCCAACGCACGCCGGCCAGGGCTTTCCAGGTGGGCGACAACTGCACCAGGTCCTGCGCGTAGGCGCCCACAGCTTGCGACTTGAAGTCGCGGTTCTTCAGCACCAGCCGCAGGGACTCGTCCACCCAGCCACTGCCGCCCGTTTGCGCGGCGGTGGTGTCGGGCTTGAGCAGCGCGCCACTGGCCGGGTTGAGCGCTGCAAAGCCGTCAAACCGGTCTTGCGTGAAGTCCACACCGGCCTGCACCGCGTGCTTCAAGCCCCAGGCCAGGAACTTCTTGTCCAGGTCACTTTGAAAGGTCAGTGCGTCCAGGTTCTGGATCTTGGCCGACGCGCCCGTGCCGCCCGAGCGGCGCAGCACGGTGCTGGGGCCAAAGTTGTCTTGCGTGGCCGCCAGGCCGCCCGGTTGCAAGGCGGCTGGCGCCAGCCGCACGGCGCTGGCGCGCTGGTCGCGGGTGTAGTGGCCCAGGCGCAGCGTGGTCTTCCACTCGCTGCGGTCGGCAAAGCGGTGCACATGGCCCAGCGTGGCCATGTCCGCGCTGCCGTTGCTCACGTCACTGCTCAGGCCGTAGTAGGCACGGGTGCTCACCGGCAGCATGCGGCCTTCCAGCCAGGGCAGGCCGTAGTTGATGCCGTTGTGGTTGTCCAGGTGGTAGAGGCTGGCCAGGAATTCGTCCTGCGTGCCAATGCCCCAGCGCAGGCTGGGCGCGAAGCCGCTCTTGTCGGTCTTGACGCCGTTCAGGTCGGCCACGCTGGCCATGGCGTTGATGCGCAGTGCGGCGTTGTCGCCGGTCTTGATGTTCAGGTCTGCCGTGCCCCGCACGTAGCCGCCGCTGCCCAGGGTGACGGCCACTTCCTTGTCTTGGTACAGACGCGGCAGCTTGCTGACCTGGTTGACTGCGCCGCCGGTGCTGCCGCGCCCAAACAGCATGCTGGCGCTGCCGCGCAGCACCTCCAGGCGGTCCCAGTTGAAGCTGTCGCGTTCGTAAAAGGCAGGGTCGCGCAGGCCGTCGACAAAGATGTCGCCGGTGGCCTGCAACGAAAAGCCGCGCAGGCGGATGTCTTCTTCGCCGCCCTCGGCCGCCAGAAAGCTGATGCCCGCGGTGTTGTGCAGGGCTTCTTTCAGGGTGTCGAGGTTGCGGTCGTCGAGCAGGCGTTCGGTCACCACGGTCACGCTTTGCGGCACGTCGCGCAGCTCTTGCTGGCCCTTGCCGATGCGGGTGGTGGTGGCTTGCACGGCGTCTTTGCCGGTGGGCTCGTTTTGCACCGTGGCGCGAACGGTGGGCATCACAGCGGGGTTGGGCGCGGCATGTGGTGGGGCGGCCGTCTGGGCGTTGGCGAGGGCACAGGCCTGCAGGGTGCCGATCAGGGCCACACGGCTCAAGGTTTTGGGGGCGAAGGTGTTCATGGCTGAGGGCAGTGAGGGTTCAACAACGTGGAGGCAAAGCCAGACCCTCGCGGCGCGCGGGCGCCGGCGATGGGTATGGGTCAGGGTGACTGGAGGGGCCGAGCGCTAGTCGGCCGGGTATTCGATGGGAGCGATGACCTCGACCTCCACCGCGTGGCCGTCTTCGGTGTGCGGCTTGAAGCGGGCTTGGCGCATGGCCCACAGGGCCTGCTCGTCCAGGCGGGCATAGCCCGAGGAGCGGTGCAGCTGCACCTGCACGGGCAAGCCCGAAGGGTCGACCCGTACGCGCAGCCACACGGTGCCCGATTCACCGGCGCGCTTGGACAGGCGCGGCACTTCTGCTGGCGGGGCCGTCTGGTAGCTGGCCGCCGTGGCCAGCAGGGGCTTGCGCTCGGGCGGTGTGGAGGCTTCCGGGCGGGTTGGCGGGGTGGTGGAAACGGGGTTGTTGCCAGGGACCCAAGCCTGCTCGGACTGCAAGGGTGAAGGTGACGCGGTGGGGGCCGGCTCTGCCCGCTGCGGCGGGGCCTCAGGCGGGCGCAGCGCGGGCTCCGCAACAACGGTTGTGGACCGCCGCGGCGCTGACTCCGGCGTGGCAGCTTGCTGCTGGGCGGTCGGTTGAACCGGGTTGATCAGCGTCACCATCAGTGGGCGCAGCTGAAGCTGCCAGACTGGCGTTTGGGCCAGGTGCAGCAGGCCGATGAGCAGCAAGACGTGAGCACCTGCTACCAAAAATAGCCTCACCAAACCTGATCTTGAGGAAACTGGGAAGGGATGGATGTTGATTGATGGGGCGGCCACGGTCGGAAAGCAAGGAAGTGACAGTGGAAGCACTTTATCTTGAATGCGAATGATTCGCAACAAGATTTAAAGGCAAGCCTTTGCGATCGCTGCGACCCTGAGCGGGCCGCGCGTAGCGGCCGAACCTGCCAGAAGTGAGGAGTGAGGATGCGCGCCCTTGACGCCCTTGAGTCAGGGCGCGCGTTCACCTCAAGGCAGGCTCTAACCCGGACTGGCGGGCAACTTGGGCGCCGTGCGCACGCTCCACACCATCGTGATGGCCAGAATCGCCACCACCACCCCCAGCGACAACAGCACCGGGATTTTGATCACGTCGATCAGCAGCATCTTGGTGCCAATGAAGACCAGGATCACCGCCAGGCCGTAGCTCAGCAAGTGGAACTTGGACGCCACCGCAGCCAACAGAAAGTACATGGCGCGCAGGCCCAGGATGGCAAAGATGTTGCTCGTCAGCACGATGAAGGGGTCGGACGTGATGGCGAAGATGGCCGGGATGCTGTCCACCGCAAAGATCACGTCGGTAAGGCCCACCAGCGCGATCACCATCAACAAGGGCGTGGCGATGCGCTTGCCGTTTTCCACGGTGAAGAACTTCTCGCCGTCGAAGTTCTTGCTGACCGGCAGCAGCTTGCGCAGCAGTTTCAGCGCGGGGTTGCTGTCCAGGTCGGGTTCCTTGCCGGCAGCCCACCACATCTTGATGCCGGTCAGCAGCAAGAAGGCGCCAAACACATACAGCACCCAGTGGAATTCGCTGATCAACCAGCTGCCCAGCAGGATCATCACCGTGCGCAGCACGATGGCGCCGACGATGCCGATCATCAGCACGCGCTTTTGAAAGTCGGGCGGCACCGCGAAGTAGGTGAAGATCATCAGGAAGACAAAGATGTTGTCCACCGCCAGGCTTTTCTCAATGAGGTAGCCGGTCAAGAACTCCATGCTCTTGGTGTTGGCCAGGGCGGTGCCGTGGTCCTGGTACACCGCCCACCAGAACAGGCCGTTGAAGGCAAAGCTCAAGGCCACCCAGATGAGTGACCAGTTGACGGCTTCTTTCACCGTCACGCTGTGCGCGCCTTGCTTGCGCAGCACCACGAAGTCGACAAACAGCGCCACCAGAACGGACGCAACAAAGAAAAGCCACAGCCAAGTCGGCGCGATGGTGTCCATGGACACTCCCGTTCAGTGAGGGGTTGAAGTTCGCGCCGAAAGGTCTTGCGGAAGGTGACTTCTGCGGTCCCGGGCAACCAGCGGGCGCTGGCTGCCGTATTGACGGGGGGCCGCGGCAGCGGGCGCTGCGTGCTACTCCCCTTTCGACAGCGGCGATTGTGCTCAAGAGTCCTGTGTGGCGCCCAAACTCACGCGACTTGGCCCGCGGGCCGCTAGGCCTTTGGCGAAGAAGGGTTTCGGCTTGGCGATTCAGCAGCAGTCGGGTGAAGCGTATTGCGCCTCGCGCTCAAAGCCCATGCGGGCGGCTCGGCTCGGCAGGTCAGTTGCAAACCCAAGGGGCCGTCCAACAGCCAAGTGGCAAGGCCCTGCACCTGGCTGCGGATGACCGATGCCAAGACCTCGTCAACACGCGCTGTTGGCGTAAAGTGAGTAGGCTCTGGCAGACCCCGGCAGGGTGTCGCCCTGCATCCCCATTCAATGCAAACAGAGCCGTCATGAGCCCACACCCCGACGTCCGCCGCCGCGCCCTGGTGGCCACCCTGCTGGGCGGTGCGGCTGGCCTGGGCGGCTGCGCGCAACTGGCCTCGGACTTGGGCATCGCCCCCGTGCTGCAGCGCCTGGGCTTGATGGACGCAGCACCGCCTGCCCTGGCGCCAGGGCAGGCCCAGGCGCTGCGTGCACTCGACGCCGTGGGCGCCCGCGCGCTGCTGGCCAACGACGTGGACGGCGCCATCACCGCTTGGCGCCGCTATGTGCAGCAGGCGCCCGCCACCCTGGCGCGCGCCCGCGAGCTGCGCGGCCACCTCACGCTGCTCGAGCGCGAAGCGGCACGCCGCTTCGTGCAGCGCGCGGCCTCGCGCGAGGCGCAACAGGCCTTTGTGCGCACCGATGCCCGCCACGTGGCCGTGCTGCCCTTTGTGAGCCAGTCGCCCACGCCCGGTTTCAACCGCGCCGTGGTGGCCATGATCGCTGTCGATCTGGCCCGCGTGCCCGGCATCACCGTGCTCGAGCGCGAGAAAGTGGCGCTGCTGGCGCAGGAGCATCGCTTGTCCGAAAGCGGCCTGGTCGACGCGGCCACGGCGGTGCGGTCGGGCGCGCTGCTTGGCGCCGGCACGCTGGTGTCGGGATCGGTGTTCAACGAGCCCGGCCCGGATGGCCCGGGCTCGGGCCGCTACCGGCTGGGCAGCGCGGTGAGCGACGTGGCGCGCGGGCGCCTGCTTGGCCACAGCGAGGCACAAGGCCGGCAGGACGAGTTCTTCACGCTGCAAAAGCACATCGTGCACGGCGTGCTCGATCTCATGGGCGTGGGCCGGGGCATTAACGAGCGGCCCGATGCCGTCAACTTCCCGCACACCCGCAACTGGGAAGCCTATGCCCGCTTTGCGCGCGGCCTGCAACTGCTGGCCGAAGACCGCTTTGCCGAGGCCCGCGAGGCCTTGCTGGCGGCACTGACCTTCGACCCCGCGTTTGCGCTGGCCGAGGAGGCCTTTCACTCGGCGCCGGAGCGAGCATTGACCTTGGATGAGTTGCGCGCCTCAGCGGCGAAAGTTACGCCGGTTTGATCAGTCGTCGTCGTGGGCCGAGCCGCGGCTCTTGAACTGGGCCATCAGCTGGGTCTGCATGTTCGGCGGTACGGCCTCGTGGTGCGACAACTCCAGCGTGTAGCGGCCCTGGCCGGCGGTCAAGGCATTCAGCCGCAGCTGGTAGCCCGACAGCTCGGACAAAGGCGCCTGGCCGCGCACCACCATGTGGTCGGGCGCGCCATTGGCGGTGCCCGTCACCAGCCCGCGGCGGGAGGCCAGGTCGCCGGTGATGTCGCCCATCGCGATGTCGGGCGCGGTGATCTCGATGTGCACGACGGGCTCCAGCACGATGGGCCGGGCCTCGCGCAGCGCCGCCAAAAAGGCTTTGCGGCCGGCGGTGGCAAAGGCGATGTCCTTGCTGTCCACGCTGTGGTGTTTGCCGTCGTAGACCGTGACGCGCACGTCCACCACCGGGTAGCCGGCGATCGCGCCGCTGGTCAGCACCTCGCGCACGCCTTTTTCAACCGCCGGGATGTACTGGCCGGGAATGGTGCCGCCCTTGACCTGGTCGACAAACTCAAAGCCACCACCACGCGGCAGCGGCTCCACGCGCAAGAAGACCTCGCCAAACTGCCCCGCCCCGCCGCTTTGTTTTTTGTGCCGGTGGTGGCCTTCGGCCTTGGCGGTCAGCGTCTCGCGGTAGGCGATGCGCGGTGGCCGGGTATTGACCTCAAAACGGTAGACATCGCGCAGTCGCTCCAGCAGCACCCTCAGGTGCAGCTCACCCAGGCCGTAGACGATGGTCTCGTTGGTGGCCACCACATGTTCCACCTTCAGGCACGGGTCTTCGTCGACCAGCTTGCTCAGGATCTCCCACATGCGCTGCTCGTCGCCATGGCGCTTGGGCTCGATGGCCAGGCCGTGCACGGGCTTGGGAAAGTCCAGCGGCAGCAGGTGGATGTGTTCGTCCCCGGCGGCGTCGTGCAGCACGGCGTCGAAGTGGATGTCGTCGACCTTGGCCACCGCCACGATGTCACCGGGCAGCGCACGGGGCACCTCGACATGGTCCTTGCCCTGCAGCATGAACAGGTGCGCCACCTTGAATGGCTTGCGGCCGTGGCCGATGTAGAGCAGGCCACCTTGCACGACGGTGCCCTGGTGCACCCGCATCACCCCCAGGCGGCCGACAAAAGGGTCGACACTGACCTTGAACACATGGGCCAGCACATGCTGCGCGGGGTCGGGCTTGGCGTGCATCGGCACGGCTTGTTCACCTTCGCCGTTGATGAAGTCGGGCGGGTTGGCTTCCAGCGGGTTGGGCAGCAGCTTGACGATGATGTCCAACAACTCGGCCACACCAGCGCCGCTCTTGGCGCTGACAAAACACACCGGTATCAGGTGCCCTTCGCGCAGCGCTTGTTCCAGCGGCGCGTGCAGCTCGCTGGCGTCGATGTCGCCATCGTTCAGGTAGCGTTCGACCAGGTCGCCGTCGACCTCCACCACCTGTTCCACCAGCGCGCGGTGGGCGGCGTCGACACTGCCGAAGTCGCTGTGGCCCTGGCGCTGAAAAAAGCAGTCCACCACCCGGGTGGCGCCGGCGTCAGGCAGGTTGATGGGCAGACACTCTTTGCCAAAAGTGGCTTGAATGTCGGCCAGCAGTGCGGCCAGATTCACACCGGCCGCGTCAATCCTGTTGACGATGATCAGCCGGTCCAGGTGGCGGCTGGCGGCGTAGGCCATCATGCGCACGGCCATCGGCTCGATGCCAACGACGGCGTTGATCACCACCGCCGCTGTCTCTACCGCTTCCAGCGCCGGCAGGCTCTGGCCCAGGAAGTCGGCCGCACCGGGGGTGTCGATGAAGTGCACGCGGGTGTCGGCGTGGTGCAGGTGCAGCACGGCCGCGTTCAGCGAGTGCTGCATGCGGCGCTCCAGCGGGTCGAAGTCGCTGACGGTGCTGCCGCGCTCCAGCGTGCCGGGGCTGCTCAGGGTACCGGACTTGTGCAGCAGCGCTTCGGCCAAGCTCGTCTTGCCGGCACCCGCTGCGCCCACCAGGGCCAGGGTGCGGATGGCGGCGACGCGCGCCGGGCTGCTGCTGGGTAGGCTTGCCATGGGGGGTCTCCTTGGGCTGATTGGGGTCTGACGTGGTCCGGCGCGTGGGTGGCTGAAATGATGGGGCCCGCGGGTTGGCTCCACCGGCTGCGGCTGCCGTGCGGATCTGTGCAGGCCAGGGTGTGGATGGGCTGGGCGATGCGTGACTGCGGGGGACGGTGCGGATTTGCGCTTCAGCCTATGCCAAGCCCGCCTGGCCGGCAAGAGCGCTGGCCCTGCCCAGGGCACCGCCGCCTGCGTGCTACCGTCTGCGGCTGCCGCGTCCATGAAGTCACCCGTCCCCGAACCCCGCGCACCTGGCGCACCGCGCCGTGTTTTGCCGGTGCTGGTGCTGGCGCAACTGCTGGGCACCTCGCCCTGGTTTGCGGTCAACGCCGTCATGCCCGACCTGCAGCAGGCCTTTGGCTGGAACGCGGCGGCAGTGGGCACGCTCACCGCGGCGTTGCAACTGGGTTTCATCGTCGGCACGCTGGTGTTTGCCTTGCTGACCGTGGCCGACCGCTTTGCCGCCCGCCGCGTCTTCCTGTTCTGTGCGCTGGCTGCCGCCATCTGCACGCTGGCTGCGGCGGCCACGGCGGGCCACTTCACGGCGCTGTGGCTGTGGCGCGCGCTGACCGGCTTTTTTCTGGCCGGCATCTACCCGGTGGGCATGAAGCTGGCGTCGCTGTGGTTTCCGCGCGGCCTGGGCGCGGCGCTGGGTTGGCTGGTGGGCGCCTTGGTGCTGGGCAGCGCCAGCCCGCATGCGCTGCGCGCGCTGGGCACGCAATGGCCCTGGCAGTCGGTGTTTGTGGCGGTGGCGGCTGCTTCGGTGCTGGCTGGCCTGATGGTGATCTGGCTGCTGCCCGAACCCGCGCCGCGGCCCACCCCCGCGCTGCGCCTGTCGGCGCTGAACAGCCTGTGGCGCGACCGCCAAGTGCGCGCCTCGGTGCTGGGCTACTTCGGCCACATGTGGGAGCTCTACACGCTGTGGGTGCTGTTGCCGCTGGTGCTGGCCACGCGGTTGGTCGACAGCGTGTTGGTGTCGTGGTGGTCCTTTGCTGCCGTCGGCGCCGGCGCGCTGGGTTGTGTCTGGGGCGGGCTGGCCGCGCAGCGGCACGGCAGCGCGGCGGTGGCGCGGCTGCAGTTGGCGCTGGGTGGCTGCTGTGGCCTGCTGGCGCCCTGGCTGCTGCAGGCACCGTTGCCGCTGTTCCTGGCCTGGCTGCTGCTGTGGGGCGTGACGGTGGCCGGTGACTCGCCCCAGTTCAGTGCGCTGACCGCGGCCAACGCGCCGCCTGAAGCGGTGGGCAGCGTGCTCACGCTCAGCAACAGCATCGGCTTTGCGCTGTCGGTGCTGTCGATCGAACTGTTTGTGCGCCTGGCCCAGAGCCTGCCGCTGGCGCAGCTCTTGCCCTGGCTGGCACTGGGGCCGGCCTTGGGCCTGCTGGCCATGCGAACCTTGCGCCAACAGCGTTAGCTTGACCGGCGGGCGTGAACCTTGTCCTGGCAGGTCGCCCGGGCCGGGCTCGACAATGGCGCGGCCATGAGTTTGCGCGCCCCCACCCTTGCCACGTCAGATGCCGGCCGCCCAACCCCGCCGCCATGGCGCCTGCGTTTGCTGGGTGCGGTGGAATTGCTGGACCACCAACTTCACCCGCAGCGCCTGCCCACCCGCGCGGCCACCTTGCTGCTGGCCCGCTTGGCCATGGCCCCCCAGCGCCAGCATCCGCGTGAAGAGTTGGTGGAACTGTTGTGGCCAGGGGTGGACAACGAGACCGGTCGCAACCGCCTGCGCCAGGCGCTGTCGGTGCTGCGCAGTTTGCTGGAGCCGGCCCAGCCTTCGCCGCTGGATGCACCCGCGCCCCCCGTGCTGCACGCCGACCGCCGCGCCGTCTGGCTGGCCAGCCAGACGGTGGCCTGCGATGTAGCGGCTTTTGAGCAGGCGCTGGCCCAGGGCCGCAACGACGAATGCCTGCGCCTCTATCAGGGCGAACTGCTGCCCGGCCACTTTGACGAATGGGTGCTGGAGCAGCGCGCCCACCTGGCCGCGCGTGCCGAAGCCTTGGCCTTGCGCCAAGCGCCAGCCAGCGCCGCTGCACGCCAGGTGCCAAGCGCAGCGTCGCTGTCCGAAGCCCGCTTGCCACGCTACCTGACCCGCTTGATCGGATTTGAAGCCGCCGGCGCTGCGCTGGCCGCGGCGGTGGCCCAGCAGCGTCTGGTGGTCTTGCGCGGGCCCGGCGGCGCAGGCAAGACACGGCTGGCGGTGGAGGTTGCGCGCGCCCTGGCCGAACGCGCGCAGGGCCAGATGGGCCACGCACTGCCCACTGCGGTGGCCTTTGATCTGGTGGCTTTTGTGCCGCTGGCTTCGTGCGGCACCCGCCAGCAGATGCTGGACACCGTCCTGCACACGCTGCAGCAGGCCGGCGCCGCCGACGCCAGCGCCGCCACGCAGCAGGTGGTGCGCAGCCTGGCTGGCCGGCGTGTGCTGCTGGTGTTGGACAACTTCGAGCAGCTGGTTGAAGCCGGCCGCCAGGATCTGGCGCGCTGGCTGTCCGATTTGCCCGACCTGCACCTGCTGGTCACCTCACGCCGGGTGCTGGGCCAGGACGGCGAGACCGAACAGCTGCTGCCCGCATTGCCACTGCCCCAGCCCGGCGCCAGCCTGGCCGAAGACGCGATGAACCCGGCGCTGGCGCTGTTTGTTGACCGCGCGCAGGCGGCCCGCGCCGACTTCCAGCTCGGCCCCCACAACCACGCCCAGGTGGCCGAGCTGGTGCGCGCTTTGCATGGCTTGCCGCTGGCCATCGAACTGGCGGCGGCACGCCTGCGCAGCCTGGGCCTGAACGACCTGTTGTCGATGTTGCTGGCCAGTGCCGCCCATCCCAGTGGCCAGGCCCTGGCGCTGTTGGTGCGCAGCGGAACCCGCGGGCCCGACGACGCCCGTCATGCGTCGATGCTGCAGGTGCTGCAGTGGAGCTGGCAGCAGCTGTCGGGCGACGAGCAGAACCTGCTGGCTGGCCTGGCCGCCTGCGAAGGCGGCGCTTCACTGATGCTGCTGTCGCAGCTGTGCACAGCCGGCCTGGCCAGCGTGGCCAGCATGGCCGCCCCCAGTCTGGCCGACGCAGCGCTGCTGGCCGACGCGCTGGTGGCGGCGTCGGTGGCCTACACCAGCACCGACGCCCACGGCAGCCACCGTTACGCCGCGTTCGAGCCGATGCGCGAGTTTGTGTTCATGCAGATGGGCCAGCCCGGCGTGGCCACCTTGCGCTTGCGCCACGCCCGGGCGGTGGCCGCCTGGGCAGCCAGCCAGGGTGAGCGTGCGGCCCTGCCCGCCGTGCGCTCCGAGTGGGCCAATCTGCTGCGCGCGTTGGCCACCGGCGTGCCGCTGGCACTGCCACCCGCCGACCCCGAGGCTGATGCCGACGCCCAGACCCAGGCCAACGCCGAGCAAGCCATCAACACCGCTTTGTCCTTGCGCCAGGCGCTGGAAGACCTGCTGCTGCCGCCCAGCGCGCTGGACCACCTGCGCGCTGCCGCCAACGCCGCCCCGGCGCACCGCCCGGGCTGGATCCAGGCGCTGCTGGCGGTGCACAGCTTTGAAGGTGGCCAGCGCCAGGCGGCTGCCCAGCACGCCGCAGCCGCCCTGGCCGCGCCCACCCCGGAGCCTGAGCGAGCGCACGTCTTGCGCTGCGTGGCCCGGGTGCGCATGCGGCTGGGCGATGAGCTGGCCCCCGTGCTGGCGCTGGCCGACCAGGCCATCGCGCTGGCCCGCCAACACGGGCAGATGGTGGAACTGTGCTCGGCGCTGACCACGCACGGCGTCTTGCTGCTGCGCCGTGACCACGACCGCCAGGCCGACTTGCAACGAGCGCAGCAACTGCTGGCTTTGTGGCGCGAGCACGGCCCACCTGAGAGGGTTGCCGCCGGTTTGCTGGGCGTGGCCTTGTCGCTGGGCTTCTTACACCGCGTGCCCGAGCAACTGCTGCTGCTGGACGAAGCCCGAGCGCTGGCCACCCAACGCGGCCAGCACCGGCTGCTGGCCTTCACCACCAGCGTCACCGGCTATGCGCTGGCCGACCTGCGGCGTTATGCCGAGTCGGCGGTCTGCTACCGCCAGTGCCTGCAGATGACCTGGGACAGCGCCAGCTGGCGTGAATGGTTCTACGCCCTTTGGAACCTGCCCCGCACGCTGGCCCACCTGCGTCAACCCGAGCCCGCAGCGCAGCTGATGGGCTTTGCCCAGGCCTTTTACGCCCAGCGTTTTGGCCAGCTGGGTGCGGAAGACCTGCCCGAAGCGCGCCGCACCCGGCGCCTGGTGGTGGCACAGCTGGGCGCTGAGCGCACGGCGCAGCTGTGGCACCAAGGTGCGCAGCTGGGCATGGCCGAGGCCATGCGCCTGGCGCTGGACCCGGTGCCGCCGGCCTGAGAGCATGTGAAGCCTGGCGCCACAGCCGCAGGGCTGCGCCGCAGTGGTTCACCGGCGCTGCGTCGAAGCCAAGGTCGTTTCTGACGTTGCCGAGTACCCCCGCGAATGAATGTTCACCCCCCGGAACGCGGGGGGTGCAGGCGACGCTGACGCCCGCTGGGCAAGCGCTGCGCTAATGGTTGACTAACGGTAGCTGGCCACAGTCGGTGCAAACGACCAACCCTGGAGTCACCCCATGCGCGCCCGTCACCCGAAGTTGAACCACACCACCCTGGCCATGGCCGGTTTGTTGGCCAGCCTGGCCTCGGCGCCGGCCAGTGCGGTCACCTGCACCTGGAACCCGGCAGCCGGCAACTGGAGCACCGCAGCTTCTTGGAGCTGCGGCTTCGTGCCTGGCAACGTGGACGTGGCGGCCATTGCCGCCGGCAAGACGGTGACCATCACGGGTGCCCAGCCCACCACGGCGATCAGCAATGCGGGCACGGTTGACCTATCCAACAACTCCAGCCTGGGCTTGACCGGAACCAACACAAACAACGGTGTGATCACCATGCAGTCGGTGGGCAACTTCACCGATCTGACGATCAACGGCGTGGTTTCGTTGAACGGCACAGGTTCGGTTCAGATGTCGAACAATATCCAGAACCGAATCTATGGCACCGGATCCACGCTGACCCTGGGCGCAGGGCAATCCATCCTGGGCTCGGGCCAGATTGGCGTGGGTAGCTCGATGGCGTTGGTCAACAACGGGACGGTTTCAGCCACACAGAGCACGGCACTGGTTATCAATACGACGGCAGGCGTCACCAACAACAACATGTTGCGTGCCGACGGCGGCACCTTGGTGCTGCAAAACACCGTGTTCAACCAGGGTGCCAGTGGCAGGCTGGACGCCATCAATGGCAGCGTTGTTCAGTTGTCTGGGGCCGCGGTCACGGGCGGCAGTTTCACCACGGCGGGTGGCGGAGCCATCGCCACTGCGGCTGGCACCACCAACAACCTGTCGGGTGTCACCAATAGCGGTACGTTGAACATCGTCAACAACTCCTTTTTGCAGTTGGATGGCAACCTGACCAACAACGGCACGGTCAATATGCAGTCGGTGGGCAACTTCACCGACATCATCATCAACGGTGCCAGAACCATTGGCGGCACAGGTGTCGTCAACCTCTCGAACAACGCCCAAAACCGCTTGTATGGCGCTGGCGGCACGCTCACGCTGGGCAGTGGCCAAACCCTTCAGGGCGCGGGACAGATCGGTGCCGGTGTGGCGGGCTTCGGCTTCGTGAACCAAGGCACGGTGATCGCCACCCAGAGCACGCCGCTGCTCATCAGTGCGCCCGCTGGCGTTACCAACACCGGTACGCTGCGTGCCGATGGTGGCACGCTGCAGCTGCAAAGCACCATCAACAGCGGTGGTGGCAACATCGAGGCGCGCAACGGCTCGCAGGTGCAACTGCTCAACGGCGCGGTCATCAACAACGCCAACTTTTCGGTCACCGGTGCGGGCAGCTTGATCACGACCGTGGGTGGCGCTCAGGTCACGCTGGGTGGCGGTACGGTGTCGGGGCCGATGACGATGGCGAACAACTCGTTCGTTCGGCAAACTGGCGACCTGGTCTACAACGGCACGCTGAACATGGCATCGGTGGGCAACTTCACCGATCTGCAAATCGACGGCGTTCGCACCATCAGCGGCACGGCCACGATTGACATGTCGAACAACATCCAGAACCGGCTCCTGGCCGCCAATGGTCCAGGCGACAGGCTGACCCTGGGGAGCGGCGTCACCTTGCAAGGGGCAGGGCAGCTGGGTGGGAGCACGGCGCTGGCGGTGGTGAACAACGGTACCGTGGTGGCCACACAGTCAACGCCGCTGCTGATCGAGACCACGGCCGGCATCACCAACAACAGCGTGTTGCGCGCCGACGGCGGCACGCTGCAGTTCCGCAACGTGGTGGTCGAAAGCGCTGGCGGCACCATCGAGGCGCGCAACGGTTCGCAGGTGCAGCTGCTGAACGGCACCGTCATCAACAACGCCAACTTCTCCGCCAGCGGCGGTGGCTTGATCACCACCGTGGGCGGCGCCACGGTCACGCTGGGCGGTGGAACCGTGTCTGGCCCTATGTCGCTGGTCAACAACTCCTTCCTGCGCCTGGCCGCCGACATGGCATACAACGGCGTGCTGAGCATGGGTTCGGTCGGGAACTTCACCGACATCCAGTTTGACGGCGCGCGCACGCTCAGTGGCACGGCCACCATCAGCATGTCGAACGCAGCCCAGAACCGGTTGGTGGCTGCCACTGGCGCCAGTGATTCGGCCACCTTTGGCAGCAGCATCACCGTGCAGGGCGCAGGCCAGATTGGCGGCGGCGGCGCGCTGACTGTCGTCAACAACGGCTCTTGGATTGCCAACAGCAGCTCGGGCATGGTGTTGTCCACTTCTGGGGCGGCCACCAACAACGCACTCATTCGCGGCGACGGTACCAGCTTCACCATTGCCAACACCCAGTTGAACCAGGGCGCCAGCGGGGTGCTCAACGCCATCAACGGCGGCAGTATCGTGCTGGGCAATGGCAGCCAGGTGACCGGGGGCACGTTCAGCACCGCGTCGGGTGGGCAGGTCGTTGTCATCGGCGGCAACACGGCGCGCGTGGCTGGTGTCAACAACACTGGCACGGTCAATATCAACAACAACTCATTCCTGGAGTTGCGCGGCACGCTCACCAACAACGGCACGGTGAATCTGCAGTCGCTGGGCAACTTCACCGACCTGCGCGCCGATGGCAACCGCAGCATCTTGGGCAACGGCACCATTACTTTGTCAAACGCCGCGCAGAACCGGATTAACGGCGTGGCCGCAGGTGACAGCCTGGTACTGGGTGCAGGCCAAACGTTGCAGGGCGCAGGCCAGATCGGCGCCGGAACGAATTTCAACTTCACCAACAACGGCACGATGCTGGGCAATGTGTCCAATGCGCTGAGTTTCTCCAGCACAGGCACTTTGCTCAACAACGGGCTGGTGCGCGCCGATGGCGGCAACGTGGTCGTCACCGGCCCCACCACCTTCGGACAGACTGCGCTCGGTGCGCTGAGCGCCATCAACGGCGGTGTGGTGACGGTCAATGGGGGCGCCATCCTCACCGGCGGCACGCTGGCGACGTTTGACACGGGTCAGTTCACCACCTCGGGCGGCAACACGGCCACGCTGGCCAACCTGGCCAACACCGGCACCTTCAACGTGGTGAACAACTCCTTCCTGACGCTGCAGGGCACGGTGACCAACACCGGCACGATGAACCTGCAGTCTGTGGGCAACTTCACTGACCTGCAGGTTTCTGGCGCGGTGACGCTGGCGGGCAACGGCACGGTCAACCTGTCAAACGCTGCACAGAACCGCGTGGTTGCGCTTGGTGGCGGTGCGCAACTCAACGTAGGTGTTGGGCAGACGGTGCAGGGTGCCGGCCAGATAGGCGCGGGCACTGGAATGGCCCTTGTCAATCAAGGCACCATCACCGCCAACCAAAGCAATGCGCTGGCTGTATCCATGACGGGTGGTGCAAGCAACGCGCTCGGCGGCCTCATGCAAGCGGTGGGCAGCGGCACCCTGAACATCAACAGTGCCCTGGCCAATGCGGGCACGATTGCCGCTAATGGTGGTGTTGTCAACGCCAACGCCGCGTTCAATGGAACGGGCACGGCGCTGATCACGGGTGCGGGCCAACTCAACGTGGGCGCTGCCAGCACCGTGGGCACGCTCACCCACAACGGCAGTGCCGCCAATGGCTTGGCGCTGGGGGTCAGCAACATCACCGTATCTGGCGACTACACCAATGCCAACTCAGGCACCGGCAACGCCTTCAATCGGCGCGCCAACGTCACGGGCGCCGGTCAGATCCTTGCCGGCGGCAACGCTGCGCAAGTCATCACTGGCACTGGCGTCACGGGCGGCACCACCACCAACGCCACGCTGATGGTTGGCAACGTGCGCGTGGGTGCCAACACCTTCAACGTGCAGATCGGCAACGCCGGCACCACCGGCCCCACGCTGCGCGGCGCCATCCAGACCAACATCAACGGCGGCAACATCAGCGACGCACGCCTGTCGGGTGCTGCCGTCACCGCCAGCAACTACAACGCCGGCGCGCCCGGTGGCAACAGCGGCAACCTGGGGGTCACCTTCACGGCGGCCAGTGCCGGTGCGCTGGCGTCTTTGACCGGCCAGGCCATCAACCTGCGCAGCAACTTCGACAACATCGCCGATCAGAAGCTCAACATCGTGTTGGCCGGTGGCGCTGCGGCCTACAACGCCGCTGTTGGCAACACCACGCCAACACCGGTGGCGCTGGCCAACCAGCGTGTGGGCGGCAGCCTGACGCAGGCGCTGACGGTGAACAACACGGCCGCAGCCGGCGCCTTCAGCGAAGACCTGCGTGCCACCTTTGGCACCAGCACCGGTGCTGCTGCCACCAACGGCGGCAGCATCAATGCCCTGGTGGCCGGCAGCAGCAACGCCAGTGCCATGAACGTCAGCGTCAACACCGCCACGTCGGGTGCCAAGACCGGCAGCGTGACCATCAACTACGACACCACCGGCACCGTGGGTGGTGTCAGCAACGGCCTGGGCGTAGCCGGTGCCAACCCGGCGCAGGTGATCAACGTCAGCGGCAACGTCTACCAGGCGGCGGCTGGCCAACTGATCAGCGCACCACTGAACTTCGGCACCGTGCAAGTGGGCCAGGTGGTGACGCAGAACCTGGTGGTGCGCAACACCGCCACCGGTGCCGCCGGATTTGTCGAAGACCTGCGCGCCAGCTTTGGTGCCAGCAGCGGCACGGGCGCGGGCCTGATCAGCGGCAGCGGCAGCTTGAACGGCATCCTGGCCGGCACCAACAGCACGGCCGGCAACGGCGTGATGACGGTGGCTGTCAACACGGGCGCTGCCGGTGTGGTCAACGGCAACATCGCCGTCAACTACACCACTGCGGGCGCGGTGGCTGGGGTCAGCAACACCCTGGGCACGGCCAGCGTGGGCTCTGAAGCTTACGGCGTGCAGGGCCAGATCAACGCCACGGCCAACGTCATCAACCAGGCCAGCCCGCTGGTCAACACACCCACCATCAACCTGGGTGCCGTGCGCGTGGGCGCGGCTGCACCCAGCGGCACGGTGAGCGTGAGCAACCAGGCCACGGTGGCACCGCAGGCGGCGCTGAACGCGTCCATTGCGTCCACCAGCGGCCCCATCACCGCCAGTGGCAGCTTTGCGCTGCTCAACCCGGGCGGCACCAACAACAGCAGCCTGGTGGTGGGCTTGAACACCGGCACGGCAGGCAACTTCACGGGCGGCAATGCGGGCACGGCCACCATCAGCCTGGTGTCGGACGCCAGCAACGTGGGCAACTGCGCGCCAAACTGCCAGCTGAACCTGGCTTCGCAGGTGGTCAATGTCGAAGGCAAGGTCTACACCGCTGCGGTGGGCTCGGCCAGCGGCACCAGCATCAACTTTGGCGTGGTGCGGGTGGGTGACACGGTGAGTGCGCGCAACATCACGGTCAACAACACGGCCACCACCAGCGCGCTGAACGACACCTTGCGCGCCGATGTGTCGGGCCTGAGTGGCCCGATCAGCGGCAACGGCAGCGCCAGTGGCATCGCCGCACAGGGCAGTGCGCTGATGGCCGTGGGCCTGAACACCGCCAACGCCGGCATCTTCAGCCAGAGTGGCAGCGTGGGCTTCACCAGCCAGAACGCCGACATGGCCGATGTGTCGGCCGGCGCGGCGGCCAACCTGTCGGTGTTTGCGCAAGTCAACAACCTGGCCAACGGCGACTTTGATCTGAACGCGGGTGTGGGGACGCTGTCGCAAACCGGCACCAGCTACGTGCTGGACCTGGGCACCATCGTGCTGGGCAACAGCGTGTCGGCCACGCTGAGCATGGACAACGACGTGGTCGGCCCGGCCGATGCGCTGTCGGGCAGCTTCGACCTGTCGGGCGTGGACGACTTTGCGCTGGCCGGCTGGAACCCGCTGGCCTTCCTGGGCGCCGGGCAAGCCGGTGGTGCCATGACCGTGAACTGGCTGGCCGGCGGGCTGGGCTTGTTCACCGACACCATTGTCTTCAACGGTGTGGGAACCAACGCGTCTGACCCGCTGGGGCGGGCCCAGATGCGGCAGCTGGTCATCCGCGCCAACGTGATCCAAGGGGGTGGTGGGGGCAACGTGCCAGAACCCGGCACCTTGGCCCTGCTGCTGAGTGCTGCAGCAGCTGCAGTGGTGAGCAAGCGCCGCGCAGCGGCCCGCAAGGGGGTGGCTCAGTGAACAAGCTTCAATACTGGACCTTGACAGTCCTGGCCGGTGTGAGTTTGGCTCTGGCCGCGGCCAACGTGGCGCTGTCGTCGAGCAACCGCGGCCTGCAAGGCGACATCAACGTGCGCCAGCAGTACGTGCAGCAGTCGGTGCAGCTCGAGGGCCTGTACCGCGAGATCATCCGCGCGCTGGCCGAGCTGGGTGCCCGTAACAACGACCAGGACGTGCGCGCCTTGCTGCAGCGGCACGGCATCAGCTACACCATAAACCCACCCGCTGCCGCCACCCCTGCGCGCAAGTAAAGCCATGGAAGCACCGATGAACACCAAGACCGTGGTTCCCATGCTGGCGGCCGCCGACAGCGACGCCAAATCCGAACGCCTGGCCCCCGCAGCCCAGCGCCCCGTGCAACAGCGGACCGCCTTTGTGCCCGTATTGCTCGGCACGCTGGCCTTGATGCTGGGGCTGGGTTGGCAGAGCTACCTGTTGATGGCCGACCGCGACGCCTTGCAAGCCGCCCACGGTGGGCAACAGCAGACGGTGGACAACGCCGGCAAGCTGCGCACGTCGCTCGACACCCTGGCGGCGGATACCCAGCGCCTGGCCGACGGTGGCAACGCCAGTGCGGCTTTGTTGGTGACCGAGCTGCGCAAGCGTGGCATCACCATCAACACCAAAGCGGGTACGGCGGCAGAGCCTGCAGCCAAACCCTGAGTCCTGCGCCTGGTTCAGGCACAGGTTGTCTTGCTGAAGTCAGGTGCCACAAAACGTCTGATAGCCTGCCGTCACCTGAGCCGGGGCTGGCTCGGCATAACGGGCCAGCGTGGCGTCTTCGGTCCACGGTTGCTGAAGGGCAGCTAACAAGCGCTTGAAGGGCAACAGGTCGCCTTGCGCAGAAGCGGCAGCCAAGGCTTCTTCCACGCGGTGGTTGCGCGCAATGATCCGCGGGTTGACCTGGCGCATGCGCTGGCCGCGTTCCTCGCTGGGGGGTGCTCCAGCGGCGCTGTCTTCCATGGCGCAACGCTCAGCCCAGCGCTGCAGCCAAGGATTGGCGCTGGCGGGTTGCCCAAAAAGCGTACGCAGCGGGTTGGCGTCGCCATCGGCGGCGTCGCACAGGCGGCGCCAGGCCAGCGTGAAATCGACCTCGTTGTCTTGCAGCAGGGTCAGCCAATCGGCCACCAAGGCGGCGTCGCCGGCGTCGTTGGTGTTCTGCGTCAGCCCCAGCTTGGCGCGCTGGCCTTGCAGCAGTGCGCTGGCGTAGAGCGCAGGGAAATCGTTGATCACGTCAGTGACCTGGGCCACCGCTTGCTGCACGGCCGCTTCGTCGTCGCTGTCCACCATCAGCGGCAGCAGCGCTTCGGCCAGCCGGGCCAGGTTCCAGCGTGCGATGGGCGCCTGGTTGGCATAGGCGTAGCGGCCGCCTTTGTCGATGCTGCTGAACACGGTGGCTGGGTTGTAGGCCTCCATGAAGGCGCAGGGGCCGTAGTCGATGGTCTCGCCGCTGATGGTCATGTTGTCGGTGTTCATCACGCCGTGGATGAAGCCTACGTTCATCCACTGGGCGATCAGCTGCGCCTGGCGCTGGGCCACCGCGCGCAGCAAGGCCAGGTAGCGGTCCGGCGTGCCGGCCAAGGCAGGGTCGTGGCGGTTGATGGCGTAGTCGGCCAGTTGCCGCAGCTTTTCAAGTTCCCCACGGGCGGCAAAGTACTGGAAGGTGCCGACCCGCAGGTGGCTGGCGGCGATGCGCGTCAGCACCGCGCCCGGAAACGTGGTTTCGCGGTAGACCTGCTCACCCGTAGCCACGACCGCCAGCGCGCGGGTGGTGGGGATGCCCAGCGCGTGCATGGCTTCGCCAAGCAACACTTCACGCAGCATCGGCCCCACAGCGGCCTTGCCGTCGCCGCCGCGTGAATAGGGCGTGCGGCCCGAGCCCTTGAAGGCGATGTCGCGGCGCTGGCCGTGCACGTCCAGCACCTCGCCCAACAGCAGCGCGCGGCCGTCGCCCAGCTGCGGCGAAAAGCCGCCGAACTGGTGGCCGGCATAGACCTGGGCCAGTGGCTCGGCACCTTCAGGCAATTGCTGGCCCGAGAACAGCGCGGCCGCTTCAATCGCGCTCAGCGTGGCGGCGTCGAGGCCCAGTTCCAGCGCCAGCTGCGGGTTCAAGAACAACAGCTGAGGCGCTGGCGCCAGGGCCGGCTTGCAGGCCGTGTACAGACCGGCCAGATCGCGCGCGTAGGTGTTGTCGAAACGAAAGTAGGTCATGCAGGTGGTGTGGGTAAGGACCGACAGACACCGAGTGTGACGCGATCAGGGCGGCCCGGTGCAAGGTTACCCACTGAGACCCTGCACCCGTGGATGCCATGAACCTGCCTACACAGCATCTCACGATGACCGTGCTGATGGCCCCCAACCTGGCCAACTTCGCCGGCAACGTGCACGGCTGCACCATCCTGAAGTTTCTGGACCAGGTGGCCTACGCCCGCGCCAGTGCCTTGACGGCTGCGGCCCGGCTGAAGCCGCCTGAAGAGTCCTGAAACGCGCCTCACGGGCGGTGCAGTGGCTGCCTTCTGTCCCTAGCATGAGGGCCAGTCAGTTTGGAGACCACCATGACGCAGGACTACCACTTCGCCCAGTTCCAGCTCTTGCCCGACCAGCGCAGCCTGTGCTGCGGCGGTGCGCCGGTCAAACTGGGCAGCCGGGCTTTTGACATGCTGCTGGCGCTGCTGGAAAGGCGTGACCGGGTGGTCAGCAAGCAGGAGCTGATGGACCTGGTCTGGCCACGGCTGGTGGTGGAAGAAAACAACCTGCAGGTGCAGGTGGCGGCGCTGCGCAAGCTGCTGGGCCACCCGGCCATTGCCACCGTGCCAGGGCGCGGCTACCGCTTCACACTGCCGGTGGAGGTGCAGGGAGGGGCCGCTGCCGGCAACGAGCCGGCCGCCGCTGCTGCGCTGGCGCAGCCGCCTTCACCCGCCTTGCCACGGCACAACCTGCCGCCCTGGCTGCCACGCTTGTTTGGCCGAGCCGACGACCTGCTGCGCCTGGGCCAGCTGCTGGACCTGCATCCACTGGTCACCATCACCGGCAGCGGTGGCATTGGCAAGACCTTGCTGGCCCGAGCCGCCGCAGCGCAGCGCTTGCCGCACACACCCGACGGTCTGTGGTGGGTGGACCTGGCCGTGCTCAGCGAACCGCAGCGCTTGGCCGACGCGGTGGCGCTGACGCTGGGCCTGCGCCCCGGCCCCGGTCAGACGCCGGATCAGGCCCTGGTGGCCGCTTTGGCCGGGCGCTCGCCGCTGCTGGTGCTGGACAACGCCGAGCATGTGCTGGACGGCGTGGCCGCTCTGATCACGCAGCTGCGCCAAGCGGCGCCGCAGGCGCGTTGGCTCATCACCAGCCAAGAGGCGCTGCACCTGGTCGACGAACACGTGTTTCGTGTCGGCGCGCTGGCCTTGCCGGCGTCCGACACCCAGCATCACCACTTGGAAGAAGCGGGTGGTGACGATGACAGCGACAGCAACGGCAATGGCGACAGCAGCAACAGCAGCAACAACAACAACAGCAATATCGACGGCGACGCCGTGGCCCTGTTTGTCGCCCGCGCCCAAGCCGCCGACCGCCACTTTGTGCTCAGCCCGGACAAGCAAGCCCTGGTGGTGGACATCTGCCGCCGACTGGACGGCAACCCGCTGGCCATTGAACTGGCCGCCGCGCGCCTGCCCATGCTGGGTGTGCAAGGCCTGCACGACCGCCTGGACCAGCGTCTGAAAGTGCTGACCAGCGGCGACCGCGCCGCTGCACGACGCCACCACACCTTGCGTGCCGCGCTGGAGTGGAGCCACCAGCTGCTGGCGCCGCCCGAACAGGCCGTGCTGCGCCGCCTGGGTGTGTTTGCCGGTGGCTTCACACTGCAGGCGGCGCAGCAGGTGGCCGAAGACGAACAAGGCCTGGACGCCTGGGAGGTACTGGAGCACTTGGGCGCGCTGGTCGAGAAGTCGATGGTGGTGGCCGAAGGCGACGCGCAACCGCGTTACCGCATGCTGGAGACCATGCGTCTGTTTGCGCTGGAGCGCTTGATCGAGAGTGGCGAAGCGCCCCAGGCCCGGGGGCGCCACCGTGAGCACTACCTGGCGCTGGCCGAAGAGGCGCTGCCGCGCGTGGTGGTGGCCGACCCCCGTGGCCTGGCCGCATTGGACGGCGAGCGCGACAACCTCTTCCTGGCGTTGGCCTGGTCCGAAGAAGACGCCAGCCAGTTGCATGGCCTGCGGCTGACTGCCGCCATGCGTTATTACTGGACCTCGCGCGGCCTGCTGGCGCGCGGCCTGCACGTGGCGCTGCAGGCCCTGGCCCGCCCCGGCGCGCAGGCACCCAGCAGCACCCGCTGCACGGTGCAGGCCACGGCGGCGCAGCTGTGTTCGTGGATGGGTCAGCACGACGAAGCCCTGCGCCACGGTCAGGCGGCCCTGGGCGAAGCCCGAGGTTTGGGCGACCAACGCTGCCTGTGCGGCATGCTGTCGGCCCTTGGCTTTCTTCACCTGGCCCGAGGCGAAAGCGCGCCGGCACGTCAGGCGGCCGAAGAAGCGCTGGTGCTGGGCCGCAGGCTGGGCGACAGCCACGAACTGGGCAACGCCTTGGCCCTGATGGCGGCCGTTCACCGGCAAAACGATGAAGACGCTGACGCCCTCAGCCTTCTGCACGAAGGCGTGGCCTTGCGCCGCCGCACGCATCAGTCCTGGAGCGAAGCCGTGGGGCATCTGAACCTGGCGCAGTTTGCCATCGACCGTGGCCGTGTCGCCGAGGCCGGGCCACACCTGCGCCGGGTGCAGGCTTTGTTACCGCGCATCGACTCGCACCACATCGGCCTGTACCTGATCGGCATGAGCGCCGAGTGGGCTGCCGCCGGCGGCCAATACCAGACCGCTGTGTTGCTCGACGCTGCCAGCGCCCGCCAGCAGGCCCGGGTGGGCATGGCCAGCGGGTCGCAGCCACAGCAGGACAAGAGGCTGCAGGCGGCGCGGCAGGCCCTGGACAACGGCCTGTGCCAGCAGTTGCAGGCCCGTGGCCGCGCGCTGACCTACGGCGAAGCGCTGGCCCAGGTGCGCGAGTTTCTGGGGCCGGATGCTGAAGACGAATTCAGCATCGACAAGGCCTGAATTCAGCGATCTTCAAGAGCCCTCAAGACCCCTCAGCGCCTTCAGCCAGACAGTCTCTCCCAGGCCGGACGCCCTTGCGACCGGTGGTCATCAGGAGAGACACATGCACCCGCTCATCCGCTTGCCCTGGCCTTCTTCCAGGCGCCTGGCCGTGCTGGCCCTGACCCTGGTTCTGCGCGCCCTGCTGGTCAACCAGCTGGCGGCGTGGCTCGATGGTGGCGCACTGGACCAAGCCCTTTGTGCGGCCTTGGCCCGGACCTGGGGCCAGCCTTCAGCCCAGCGGCCGAACACCGGGCTGCCGGATGTCCGTGCGCTGCAGGTGGCGGCGCGGGCACCCGTGCCACAGGCTCTGCAGCTTTGCCTCAGGCGCAGGCCACGCACAGTCGGGTTTACTGAAACGCCACCTCGGCGAAGCTGCGCAGCTTGCGGCTGTGCAGGCTGCCCGGGCGCTCCTGGCGGAGCAACTCCACCGCGCGCATGCCGATGCGCAGGTGCTGGTCCACCCGCTCGCGGTAGAAGTGGTTGGCCATGCCGGGCAGCTTGATTTCGCCATGCAGCGGTTTGTCGCTGACACACAGCAAGGTGCCGTAGGGCACGCGGAAGCGAAAGCCGTTGGCCGCGATGGTGGCGCTTTCCATGTCCAGCGCCACCGCACGGCTTTGGCTGAAGCGGCGCTCAGGGCCGCTGGGTGGCAGCAGTTCCCAGTTGCGGTTGTCGGTGCTGGCCACGGTGCCGGTGCGCAGGATGCGCTTCAGCTCATAACCCGACAATTGCGTGACCTCAGCGACCGCCTGTTCCAGCGCCAGTTGCACTTCGGCCAGCGCTGGCACGGGCACCCACAGCGGCAGGTCTTCGTCCAGCACGTGGTCTTCGCGCATGTAGGCGTGGGCCAGCACGTAGTCACCCAGCTGCTGGCTGTTGCGCAGGCCGGCGCAGTGGCCCAGCATCAGCCAGGCGTGTGGGCGCAGCACGGCCACGTGGTCGGTGATGGTCTTGGCGTTGGCCGGGCCGACGCCGATGTTGATCATGGTGATGCCGCTGCTGTCGGGGCGCACCAGGTGGTAGGCCGGCATCTGAGGCAAGCGCGGTGGCTGCACACCCAGTTCGTCGCCGGCGCGTGCGGGCAGGCCGGTTCGGCGGGTGATCACGTTGCCGGGCTCGACAAAGGCTTCGTATTCGCAAGCCGGGTCGGCCATCAGTGCATGGCCCAGCTTGATGAACTCGTCGATGTAGAACTGGTAGTTGGTGAAGAGCACGAAATTCTGAAAGTGCTCGGGCACGGTGCCGGTGTAGTGGCGCAGGCGGTGCAAGGAGTAGTCCATGCGTGGCGCGGTAAACAAGGCCAGCGGCTGCGGCTCGCCCGAGGCCGGCTCGTAGGTGCCGTTGGCGATGCCGTCGTCCATGGCGGCCAGGTCGGGCAGGTCAAAACGGTCGCGCATCAACAGGCGCCGCTCGGGCGGCATGCTGCCTTCCAGGTGGTCGTGCTCGGCCAGCGAAAAGTGCACCGGAATGGGCTGCGCACTGGTGCCCACCTCGATGGCCACGTTGTGGTTGCGGCGCAGCAGGCGGAACTGCTCTTTCAGGTAGTTGGCAAAGAGGTCGGGCCGGGTGACCGTGGTCTCAAACGTGCCCGGGCCGGCCACAAAACCGTAGCTCAAGCGCGAGTCGGCGCGGGCCACGGTGTCGGTGCGCACACGCACAAAAGGGTAGCAGGCGCGCACATGGTCTTGCAAGGGCGCGCCGCTGACAAACTGGCGCAGCGCTTCGCGCAGGTGCTGCACGCTGGTGTCGTAGATCTCGCGCACTCGGGCGAGGGCGGCTTCGGGGTCTTCGAAGCGCTCGGGGGCGTAAAAGGTGGGGCTGATCATTTCCCATTCTAAGGGAGCAGCCATGACAGGCGCGTGTTGGTGCCGCGCTGGGGGTGGTCAGCGGCCCTGCGTTGGGGGCCCGGGCGGGGGCGGTGTCCGAACGGCCAAGGCCACTGCGGCGCGCTGCTCTTGGCGCAGCGCCGCGATCTCGTCGTGCAGCATGCCCAGCCGTCGGTGCAGGTCGTGCAGGATCTCGCGTTCGATGCGCCGCTCTTCGGTTTCGATCCAGCTCGTGGCGATGGCAGCGGTGGCCAAGGTCAGCACCCCCAAGCCCAACAGCACCACAAACACCGAGAAGATGCGCGAGGCCGGGGTGCTGGGTACGATGTCGCCATAGCCGACGGTGGCCGCGGTGGTGAAGGCCAGCCACAGGCCGTCGGCCAGCGTGGTGGCGCGTGGCTCCAGCCACCAAAAGCCCACACCGCACAGCAGCAGCACACCCAGCGCCACCACCATCAGGTAGACCACGCCGCCACGGGTGACCAGGTGCTGCAGGCGCCAGACCATGGCCGCCAGCGTCAGGAAGGCCAGGGCCAGCCGCCAGGCCAGCGCGGGCTGGGACAGGCTGCTGGACGGCAGCACAGCAGCCACCAGCAAGCCCAGCACCAGCAGCAGGTCCAGCCAGCGCAGGCCCGGTGGTGGCCTTCGGTGCGCCGGCCAACGCTGGGCCAGCCCCAGTGCGGCCAACAGGATCAATGCGGCCAGCGCATACAGCGCGGGTGCCCAGGGTGGCAAGGCGGCGCTGCTGAGCTCGCCATAAAAGGCTGGAATGGTGGCCAACAAGGCGCCCAGCGTGACCCAGCGCCAGACTTCAGCTGGCCTTGGGGAAGGGCCGCCCTTGTGCGCGCCATGGGCCTTGGCGCCGCTTGCGGAAGCTGGGGCTGCAGAGTCGCTCATGGACGCATCGTGGGTTAGCCGCTGCCTTGGCGGCTTGACGCGCCTCAATGGATGCGCAGCCTGCAGCCTGCAAACGCAGGCCCTGCTGCGCCGCTACAGGATGTAGCGCGACAGGTCTTCGTTGTGGGCGAGCGCGGCCAGCCGGGCGTCCACCGCTTGCGCGTCCATCACCACGGTCTGGCCGCTGCGGTTGGGGGCGTCGAAGCTGACCTCGTCGAGCAGGCGTTCCATCACCGTGGCCAGGCGGCGGGCGCCGATGTTCTCGGTGCGCTCGTTCACTTCGAAGGCAATTTGCGCCAGGCGGCGCACGCCCTCGGGCGTGATATGCAGTGTCAGCCCTTCGGTGGCCAGCAGTGCCTGGTACTGCTTGATCAAACTGGCGTGGGTGCTGGTCAGGATGGCCTCGAAGTCGCCTACGCTCAGCGAGCTGAGCTCGACCCGGATGGGGAAGCGCCCTTGCAATTCAGGAATCAAGTCGCTGGGTTTGGCCAGGTGGAAGGCGCCGCTGGCGATGAAGAGCATGTGGTCGGTCTTCACCGGGCCGTACTTGGTGCTGACGGTGGTGCCTTCCACCAAAGGCAGCAGGTCGCGTTGCACGCCCTGGCGGCTGACTTCAGCACCGCCGTGGTCACTGCGCGAAGCGACTTTGTCGATTTCGTCGATGAAGACGATGCCGTTGCTCTCGGCGTTGTTCAGCGCGGCGGCGCGGATTTCCTCTTCGTTGACGAGCTTGCCCGCCTCTTCTTCGATCAGCCGCGGCAGTGCTTCGCCAATCTTCAGTTTGCGCGTTTTGCGCTGGGCCTGGTTCATTTGGCTGAACAGGCCCTTCAACTGCTCGGCCATGTCTTCCATGCCGGGCAGGCCATTCATGCCACCCGGCCCCAGCACTTCCAGCGTGGGCTTGCTGTCGGTCAGCGACAGCTCGATCTCTTTGTCGTTGAGCGTGCCTTCGCGCAGCCGTTTGCGCAGCACTTGGCGCGCCGTGTTGTCGGGCGTGGGCGTCAGGTCTGCGCCAAAGCCGACGGCGGCGCCGCTGTTGCGCGGCGGGGGCACCAGTGCATCCAGCACGCGTTCTTCAGCGGCGTCTTCAGCCGCGGCGCGTTTGGCACGCATCTGGCGTTCGCGTTCTTGTTTGACGGCGATGTCCATCAGGTCGCGCACGATGGTGTCCACGTCCTTGCCGACATAGCCCACCTCGGTGAACTTGGTGGCTTCGACCTTGATGAAGGGCGCGTCGGCCAGCCGGGCCAGGCGGCGCGCGATTTCGGTCTTGCCCACCCCCGTGGGGCCGATCATCAAGATGTTCTTGGGCGTGATCTCATGCTTGAGCGCACCGTCCACCTGCTGGCGGCGCCAGCGGTTGCGCAGCGCGATGGCCACCGCGCGCTTGGCGGCGTTTTGGCCCACGATGTGGCGGTCGAGTTCGCTGACGATCTCTTGCGGCGTCATGCTCATTGGGGTGCTTCTCCCAGGCTCTCGACGGTGTGGTTCTGGTTGGTGTAGATGCAGATGTCGCCAGCGATCTCCAGCGAGCGCTTGACCATCTGGGTGGGTGTCATCTCGGTGTGGGCCAGCAGTGCGCGCGCTGCAGCCTGGGCATAGGCACCGCCCGAGCCGATGGCAACGATGCCATGCTCGGGCTCCAGCACGTCGCCGTTGCCGGTGATGATCAGGCTGCTGGTGGCGTCGGCCACCGCCAGCATGGCTTCCAGGCGGCGCAGTACGCGGTCGGTGCGCCAGTCCTTGGTCAGTTCGATGGCCGCGCGCTGCAAGTGGCCTTGGTGTTTTTCCAGCTTGGCCTCAAAGCGCTCAAACAGCGTGAAGGCGTCGGCGGTGGCGCCGGCAAAGCCGGCCAGGACCTGATCACGAAACAGCTTGCGCACCTTGCGCGCGCTGGACTTGACGACGATGTGGCCGAGCGTGACCTGGCCGTCGCCGCCCAAGGCGACGATGGGCCCGCGCCGGACGCTGACGATGGTGGTGCCGTGGTATGAATCCATGGTGTGGGAGTTGGGGTTGATTCGCCGCAGATCAAGCCATGACCGCTGGCCGGTGGGCGCCAGTCGCTGCAGGATCATGGATCGCAGCCCGCGCCAGGGGCTGCAACCTCAAGTGCCGGCATGAAACCGGCCTTCAAGGGCCATCGGAGGCGCTCCCTTAAGCCAGCGCCAAAGGCGCTGCAGGGGGGTCAATTCTTTCGGACCTGCACCTTGGCGTGCTCGTTGATGCCCATGGCACCAAAAAACAGGGCCAACAGGCGGTGCGCGTCGACAAACTGCACCGCGCGAGCCTCGTTGCGGCGCGACAGCACCCAGTTGAGCAGGTCGCCTGCGGCGATGAAGTCGACCCGTATCAGGCGTGCACATGACACGCTGACCACGGGCGCGGTGCCCAGCTCATTGAGCAACTTGGTGAGCGTTTCGCTGATGTCGCCCACCAACTGGCCTGACAGTTCAACGTGAGAGACCTCGATACCCCCGCCGATGTCTTCAACCAGCCCCGATTCCAGGAAGCTGGTGGACACGTCGCTGACCATCGACATGGGAGGGTTGCGGGTGGACAGGTTGCTGCCACTGATGTGAACCTTGCAGCGGGTAGGCTCCCACGACGGCGGGCTGACCTCATAAGTGACGCAGTAATCGATGGCGGCTTCGTCAAACTGGTCGGCGCGGTTGGCCAGGCGCAGCCCGTCCAGGCGGGTCAACCAGTAAGCGGGGTCGGCATCTCGCACACCGGTGGGCGCGGCTTCTTGCAGCACGGCAAACAGCCGGTCGCCGGCCAACCAGCGCATTTCCAAGGCCTGGCCCGACCAGAGGCGGAAGATGGTCGACAGCTGCATGGCCGCTTCGGCGTCGATGCGCTGCAGACCGCTCCAGTCGAAGATCCAGGGCAGCGGCATTTGCAAGGTTTGCGAGCGCAGGCGGGCCACCGCTTCAATGTCCAGGTGGTCAGGGCAGACCCAGCCCACGTCGCCCGCGCTGCTGGACGTGATGCGCGAACTGGAAGAAGAAGTGACGATGGGCTCGTCGGCAATCGCGTCGGCCACCAGCTTGGGCAGCGAGTACCACTGCGGTGCGCTCCAGCCAAACTGCTGGGCATAGTCCAGGGCCAGGCTTTCAAAGCGCTGCTGTTGCCCGGTGGCCCGGTACAGGTCGAACAAGACCAACCAGGTCTCGGCGTGTTCAGAGCGGCCACCACCTGCGCTGGTGATGCGCTGCAAGGCCTCTTCACACTGGCCGAAGTCGGCGTTGGCAAAGGCGATCACGGCCTCGTCCAGTTCAGGGTCGTGCATGACCTCGCTGACTTCCACGGCGAACGGGCTGCTGAAGTCGGTGTTGTCACCCAGGGGTTCCATGCTGGCGTTGCCGCTGCCGCTGAAGCCCGAACTCGGCGCCGGTGCTGATGACGGGGTCGACGCCGGCATGGCGGCATCAAAAGACACGGCCGACATGGGTGCCAGCGGCGGCAAGCTGGTGGCCATTTGCACTGGCGCGGGTGCGGCTGGCGGTGGCAGGTGGATGTCGGGCAGGGGCGCCGGTGCGGGGCTGCGAAACGGGTTGTCGTAAGCCGGAGAGTGCACGGCTGCGGTGGTTTCGGGCGGGGGCGCCGGGCTGTAGTTGCCGGGGCCACGGCCGCGGCCGGTGCTGTTGAAACCGGCGTCACCGACCATTTGCTGTTCGATCTCGTCGATCTTGGCCTTGACGCCGTCGGGGCGGGCGGTGGAGGTCTCGGGCGCGCGGGACTCTGAATCGTCCAGGCGAGAGGATGTGCCCAAGGTGGCCAGTTGTTCGGGCGACAAGCCTTCCCGGCGCACGCGGCGCAGCATGTCGAACTCGCGCTTGCGCACAAAGTCGTTGCGCCGCTTGCGCTCGATCATGGCCTTGAGCTCGGACTTTTCGAGCTCCAGGTCTTGGTTGTCTGCCTGGCGTGAATTGAGCTCGGTCCAGTCGGTGGCGGGGTTCGCAACGAACCGCACCATCTTTCTGAAGAAGCTCTCGTTCTCGGCCATGAAGGAATGGTACTCCGGCAGGTTGTAGCGAATGCCATGCCCAGGGCTGGCCTGGGCACGCACATGCAGGGGGCGTGAAAAGGGTCGCGTTGACCCCAACGCCTGGCTGGGAATCAGTCGCCGAACATCTTTTGCTTGAGTTCGCGCCGCTGCTGGGCTTCCAGTGACAGGGTGGCGGTGGGGCGGGCCATCAAGCGGGCCAGTCCAATGGGCTCACCGGTTTCGTCGCAGTAGCCGTACTCACCCGTGTCCAGGCGGGTCAGGGACTGTGAAATCTTCTTCAGCAGCTTGCGCTCACGGTCGCGGGTGCGCAGTTCCAGCGCATGTTCTTCTTCGATCGTTGCCCGGTCCACGGGGTCGGGCACGATGGACGTGTCTTCGCGCAGGTGTTCGGTGGTCTCGCCGGCGCTGGACAGCAGGTCGTCTTTTTGCTGCTGCAAACGGGCCCGGAAAAAGTCGAGCTGTTTGTCGTTCATGAACTCCGACTCGGGCATGGCCAGGATTTCGGCCTCTGTGAGCTCACGGCCAGGCTTGGTTTTCCAGGCGTTGGCAACTTTCGGGTCCACTTTTTGGGCGGGCTTGGGCAATTCGGCCGTTTCGGTCATGTCTCGGGCGGCGGGCTTGGCCGCGGGTGCAAAGCGGTCGGTAAACCGATTGGTGAAAGGGGGCGGTGCAGGCAGGGGAAGGGGTGCCGTCAGGGCATTGCGTGCCGCTGCTGCCTTGGCGGCTGCAGAGGGTGGCGGTGCCTTGGCGGGCGCAGCAGCGGCGGGTGCCGCTGGTTTGGCCGCTGACTTGGCCACAGGAGGGGTCACAGGAGGAGTCTCGGGTTTGGCAGTAGGTTTGGAGGTTGGCTTGGCCGCAACTTTGGGCGCCGGTGCAGGAGGCGCTTTGGCTGCTGGCTTGGCCGCAGGCTTGGAAACGGGCTTGGAAACGGGCTTGACCACAGGTTTGTTCGCTGACTTGGACGCGGGTGCCGCTGCCGGTTTGGCCACCGGCTTGGCGACCGCTTTGCTGGCTGCCTTGGGCGCCGCCTTGGCAGGCGCTTTGACAGCCGCCTTGGGCGCGGCGACTGGCTTGGCCTTGACGGGCGCCTTGGCAGGACTTGGCTTGGCCGCCGTTTTGGCCGTCGTTTTGGCCGCGGGTTTGGTCACGGCCTTGACGGGGGCTTTGCTGGTCTTGGCGGCAGTCTTGGTGGAACCTGCTTTTTTGGCCGGTGGCTTGCTCACGGGGACCTCCTCCCCTTTCGGGAACGCTGTATCGGACCGTTCAGCCTGCGCGCTTTCACGCGGTGGGCGGTTGTGCCTGGGTGGTCTGGCAGACCCTCAAGGCGCGCGGATTGTAGCCACGCCTTGGCCGACCACGGCCCGCCCTGCCGCAGCACCCCGGGCGGGGCTTACACCAAGCACTGCTCCAGGCCCTGCAGGAGCACGTCCTTGGGCAGGTCAATGCCAATGAACACCACCTTGCTGCCTTTTTCTTCGCCCGGCGCCCACTTGGGGCCCAGGTCGCTGCCCATCAGCTGGTGCACGCCCTGGAAAATCACCTTGCGGTCGCTGCCCTTCATGAACAGCACGCCCTTGTAGCGCAGCATCTTGGGGCCATAGACCTGGACGATGGCGCCCAGAAAGTCTTCCAGCTTGGCCGGGTTGAAGGCCTTCTTGCTGCGAAAGACGAAACTTTTGACGTCGTCGTCGTGTGCGTGGTGGTGGGTTTGGTGCGAGGGGTGGTCGCAATCTTCGCCATGCACATGGTCATGGTCATGGTCATGATGCCCGTGTGGCTCGTCGGCGTTCAGAAAATCGGGGTCGATTTCCAGCTTGGCGTTGAGGTTGAAACCCTTCAGGTCAAACACCTCGGAAATGGGCACCTCACCAAAGTGCACCTTGCGCTGCGGGGCGCGCGGGTTCATGTGTTTGATGCGGTGGATCAGCGCGTCCACGTCGGCGGCGTCCACCAGGTCGGACTTGCTGATGAAGATCTGGTCGGCAAAGCCGATCTGCCGCCGGGCTTCCTGGCGGGTGTCGAGCTGGGTGCCGGCGTGTTTGGCGTCGACCAGTGTCAGCACGCTGTCGAGCAGGTAGCTTTCGGCGATCTCGTCGTCCATGAAAAAAGTCTGGGCCACCGGGCCGGGGTCGGCCAGGCCGGTGGTCTCGATCACCACGCGGTCAAACTGCAGTTCGCCCTTGCGGCGCTTCTCGGCCAAATCACTGAGCGTGGTGCGCAGATCTTCGCGAATGGAGCAACAAACGCAGCCGTTGTTCATCTGGATGATCTGCTCCTGGGTGTCGGCCACCAGGATCTCGTTGTCGATGTTTTCTTCGCCAAACTCGTTTTCGATGACGGCGATCTTCTGGCCGTGGGCCTCAGACAGTACGCGCTTGAGCAACGTCGTCTTGCCCGAGCCCAGAAAGCCGGTCAGGATGGTGGCGGGGATCAGTCCTTGCGTCATGGTCGGTGTCTCTCAAGTGGTGCGGTGCCCGCCAGCGCGGGCACGGTAGATGGGGGTAAACGGCCACAGCGCAAGAGGGCTACCGCCAGGGTTTGGCGCAGGCCCGGCGCTGACTTTTCCAGCGCGCCTCAGGCCCGTGCTGTGGAACTGAGCGTCAGGTGGATGACCAGACCTGCAGGCGAGGCAGCATCGCACGGTAGGGCACCAACAGCAGCACGGCCATCAAGGCTTTCATGGCCAGGTCGCCGGCCGCCAACATCAGCCAGTTCATGTCAGACCCGGCAAAGGCCAAGAAAAAGAACACCGCGGTGTCCACCGTGCTGGCCACCAGTGAGCCGATCAAGGGTGCTTTCCACCAGCTCTGCTGGCGCCACCGGTTGAAAACGGCCACGTCCATCAGCTGCGAAAACAGAAAAGCGGTGCCGGACGCCAAGGCAATGCGCCACGGCGCCAGCCCCAACGACACCGCCACCGCGATCGCAAAGCCGATCCAGGCCACCCGGCGGGCGGCCAAGGGGCCCAGGGCGCGGTTGGTCAGGTCGCTGACCAAAAACACCAGCGGGTAGGTGAAAGCGCCCCAGGTAAGCCAGTCGTTGATGGGGTACTGCACCACCACGTTGGACAACACGATGACGATGGCCATCGCGGCGATGGGAAGGCTCAGGGTGCGCAGGGATGCTGGATTCATGTCAAAGAAGCGGGCAAACGGGAAAGGGCCGTATTGTCGCGCTTGCGGGGGCCGAGTGCCTGGACTGGGCTGGTACTCGGTTATTCTTCTCGCCCTACCCACTGCCGGCACCGCTGCCCGTGTCAGACCCCGCATCCCCGAAGTCCGCGCGCGAACGCCCGTTTGCCGCGGACAAGCGAACTTTCTTTGAGCGCCTGGTCGAGTTCATTTCGCCAGGCCCCGACAGCAAGGCCGAGTTGATCAAGACCCTGGCCGATGCCGAGAACCGCGAGCTGATCGAGCCCGAGTCACGCCTGATGCTGGAAGGCGTGCTGCGCATGGCCGACATGACGGCCGGCGATGTGATGGTGCCGGCCACCCGCATGGACCTGCTGTCCATCGAGGCCGACTACGACGAAATCCTGGCCGCGGTGATTGAAACCGCGCACTCGCGTTTCCCGGTTTTTGAGGGCAGCCGCGAAAACATCCTGGGCATCCTGATGGCCAAGGACCTGCTCAAGCTGCAGCGTGCGCCCGAGCTCAACCTGCGCACGCTGCTGCGGCCGGCGGTGTTTGTGCCCGAGAGCAAGCGGCTCAATGAGCTGCTGCGCGACTTCAGGTCTAACCGCAACCACCTGGCGGTGGTGATCGACGAGTTTGGCAACACCGCTGGGCTGATCACCATTGAAGACGTGCTGGAAGAAATCGTTGGCGAGATTGAAGACGAGTTTGACGAGCAAGAGCAGGAAAACGGCATCTACACCTTGGCCGACGGCAGCCACCGTGTGGCGGGTGATGTGTCGGTTGCAGCTGTGAACGAAGCCTTCGGCACGCGGCTGGGCCTGGACGACTTTGACACCATCGGCGGCATGGTGGCCCACCAGCATGGCCGGGTGCCAAGGCGTGGCGAAGCGGTGGTGGTGGGCGGCCTGAGTTTCACCGTGATGATTGCGCGCGGCGGCGCCGTGCGCTGGTTTCGAGTGGCACGGCTGCCCAACGAGACCACGGCCGACGGCGGCGACGTCGACTGACGCCGGGTGGCGCTGAACGCCATGGCACCTTCTGCGGCCAGCGCTCTGTGGCGCCGCCTGGAGTTGCTCGTGGCGGCGGGATTGGGTGCCCTGCAGACCGTGGCCTTGGTGCACACCGGCTGGTGGCCGCTGCCCTTGCTGACCTTGGCCTGGTTGGTTTGGCGCCTGGACCTGTCCACCCCACGCCGCGCCGCGCTGCTGGGCTGGTTGTACGGCACAGCCTGGTTGTGCGCGAGCGTGTGGTGGCTGTACATCAGCATGCACCGCTATGGCGGTTTGCCCGCGCCATTGGCCGGCGGCGCCGTGCTGGCCCTGTCGGCGGCCTTGTCGCTCTATCTGGCCTTGGCAGCGGGTGCTTATGCGCGCTGGCGGCGTGGTGGGGCCAGTGACGTGGTGCTGTGGGCGGCCTTGTGGCTGCTGGTAGAACTGGCGCGCGGGCTCATCTTCACGGGGTTCCCGTGGGCGGCTTCGGGCTATGCGCTGGTGGATTCGCCGCTGGCCGCGTTGGCGCCTTGGGTAGGTGTCTATGGCATGGGCGCCTTCATGGCCCTGCTGGCGGGGGCTGTGTTGCGGCTGCTGCAATCGCGCGGGCGCCAGTGGCGATGGGCTGCAGCAGCCACGGCGGTCGTGGCAGGTGTCACGATCGTTCCAAACACCTTCACGCAGGCCACGGGTGAGCTGCGCGTGGTGCTGCTGCAAACCAACGTCAAGCAAGACGAAAAGTTTGCCGCCGAACGCATGCCGGAGTCATTGGCCTGGGTCGCTCGTGAGATGCTGATAGCCCGCGCCGATTTGGTACTGGTGCCCGAAACCGCCATCCCGCTGCTGCCCTTTCAGCTGAAGGACTTTGCCCCCGGCTATTGGGAAACACTGCGCGAACACTTCGCCGCTCCCGGGGCTGACGGCCCGCGTGCCGCCCTGGTGGGCGTGCCGCTGGGCGACTTTGATCGGGGTTACACCAATTCGGTGGTCGGCTTGTCAGCCGGCCCGGCCTACCGCTATGACAAGTGGCACCTGGTGCCGTTCGGCGAGTTCATCCCCACCGGCTTTCGTTGGTTCACCGAGCTGATGAACATCCCGCTGGGCGACTTTGCACGCGGCGTGCTCAACCCGCCTTCCTTTGTGGTGGCAGGCCAGCGGGTAGGCCCCAACATTTGCTACGAAGACCTTTTTGGCGAGGAGCTGGCGCAACGATTTGTTGACCCCGCCTTGGCGCCCACGGTTCTGGCCAACATCAGCAACATCGGCTGGTTTGGCGACACCATCGCGATCCCGCAGCACTTGAACATTTCGCGCCTGCGCACGCTGGAGCTGCAGCGGCCCATGCTGCGTGCCACCAACACTGGCGCCACCGCCATCATCGACCACACGGCGCGCGTGACCGCACAGCTGGCGCCGCACACGCAAGGGGTTCTGCCAGGTGTGGTGCAGGGCCGGGCAGGGTTGACGCCTTTTGCCTGGTGGGTTTCCAAAGCCGGCCTGTGGCCGCTGGTGCTGTTGGCGGCCTTGGGCGTCTTGAGCTTGGCGGTGACCCGGCGGCGCTGAGTCGCGCTCTGTTTCCGGTCGCATCACTTGGCGTTCCAGGGATTGGAAATTGTGGATGGATCTGGCTGCTTGCGGCGCATAGCAGCCGTTCTTTGGCATGCATGCATTGGCGCGGCAAAGGGCTGTCCGGGTGTGCCGGTGCGCGCCACTGCGTCGGTGGCCGCTGCGCGTCGACTGCCCTCCGATGCTCGTTCGCCCGGGCTGGTCGGGCAACTCGTTGCACTCACTACGTTCGTGCCACTCAAACACTCCCTCCCA
>JAYTVT010000034.1:0-75558 GCA_043743835.1 Betaproteobacteria bacterium | reverse complement strand
CCCAGCGGTCAGGTAACGCCGGCCGGCGTGGTGCCGCGCCTGAAACAGATGACGGTGGTCGGCACCTTTGATTCGGGACATTTTGAGTACGACTCGGCGCTGGTGCTGATGCATATGGACGATGCCGCCCGCATCTTCCGGCTCGAAGGCCCGACCGGCATCCGGCTGAAACTCAAGGACCTGCACCAGGCGCGCGACGTGGCGGCCGAACTGGGGCGCACGCTCACCGGCTCTTTCCTGATCAAGGACTGGACCCGGCAGAACCGGACCTGGTTCGCCGCGGTCCAGCTCGAGAAACGCATGATGTTCATCATCCTCACGCTGATTGTCGCGGTCGCCGCCTTCAACCTGGTCAGCACGCTGGTGATGACGGTGACCGACAAGCGCGCCGACATCGCCATCCTGCGCACGCTGGGCGCCAGCCCGCAGTCGGTGATGGGCATCTTCATGGTGCAGGGCGCGGCAGCGGGCGTGATGGGCACTTTGGGCGGTTGCGCCTTGGGCCTGTTGGTGGCCTTCAACGTCGACGTGATCGTGCCGGCGATTGAGCGCCTGCTGGGCATGTCTTTTCTGCCCAGCAGCATCTACGTCATCAGCCGCATGCCCAGCCAGCCACTGGCCAGCGACATCGTGCCGGTGGTGGTGATCTCGCTGGTGCTGGCTTTTGTGGCCACCATCTACCCCAGCTGGCGCGCCAGCCGTGTCAACCCGGCCGAGGCCCTGCGGTATGAATAAGCCCGGCACGGTGTTGCGCGCGCTCGATCTGCACAAGCGCTTTGTGGAAGGCCACGGCGAAGAGGCGCTGGACGTCAGCGTGCTGCGCGGCGTGAGCCTGGACATCCAGGCCGGCCAGACGCTGGCGGTGGTGGGTGCCTCGGGCTCGGGCAAGAGCACCTTGCTGCACCTGCTGGGTGGGCTGGACGCGCCCACCTCGGGCCAGGTCTTCCTGATGGAACGCAACCTGGCCGAGCTGGACGCCACCGAGCAGGGTCGCTGGCGCAACCTGCACCTGGGCTTTGTCTACCAGTTTCACCACCTGCTGCCCGAGTTCAGTGCACTGGACAACGTGGCCATGCCGCTGCGCATACGGCGCCAGACGGTTCCCGAAGCGCGTGAACAGGCCCGCCAGATCCTCACCAAGGTGGGCCTGGGCGAACGGCTGGCCCACCACCCCGCGCAACTCTCAGGTGGTGAACGCCAACGGGTGGCCATTGCCCGCGCCCTGGTCACCCGACCAGCCTGTGTGCTGGCCGACGAGCCCACCGGCAACCTGGACCGCAACACAGCCGCCAGCGTGTTCGAGCTGATGCTGGAACTGGCCCGCGAACACGGCACCGCTTTTGTGGTGGTCACCCACGACGAAACCCTGGCCGCGCGCTGCGGCAGCACCTTGCGGCTTGATCGCTGACAATCCACCGCGTGCACCTGCTCAACGCCGATCTCCACAGCCACAGCCATTTTTCCGACGGCACCTTGAGCCCCGAAGACGTGGCCACCAGGGCCCACGCACAAGGTGTTGAGGTCTGGGCGCTGACCGACCACGACGTATTGGCCGGCCAGCAACGCGCCCGTGACGCCGCCCTGGCGCTTGGCATGGACTACCTCACCGGCACCGAGATCTCGGTCAGCTTTGCCGGTGAGACCGTGCACATCGTGGGCCTGGGTGTGGATGTCGACAACGCCGCGTTGCAAGCCGGCCTGGCAGCCACCCGCGGCGGACGGCGCGAACGGGCTCAGCAAATGGCCGACGGTCTGGCCCAGGTGGGCATCGCCGGCGCATTTGAAGGCGCGCTGCGATACGTCAACAACCCTGACCTCATTTCACGCACCCACTTCGCGCGCTTCCTGGTGGACACCGGCGTCTGCCCCGACACCCATTCGGTCTTTCGCCGCTACCTGACACCCGGTCACCCCGGCTACGTGCCACACGCCTGGGCCAAGCTGGGTGACGCGGTGCGCTGGATCCGCGAAGCACAGGGGGTGGCGGTCATCGCGCACCCTGCGCGCTACCGCTTTTCGGCCACGGCCGAGTACGCGCTCTTCACCGAGTTCATCGCCCACGGCGGCTTGGGGGTCGAGGTGATGACCGGCAGCCACAGCCACAGCGAACAGGTCAAGTACGGCGAAACCGCGCTGGAGTTTGGCCTGCTCGCATCGCGCGGCAGCGACTTCCATTCGCCGCTGGAAAGTCGCGTGGACCTGGGTGACTTGCCCGACCTTCCCGGCACGCTGCGCCCGGTCTGGGACGCGCTGCAACATCGCATTCAGCGCGCGAACCACAAAGCGCCTGCGTAAAAACCCGAAGTCAGGCTATACTCATGGGCTGACTCCAGAAGGCACGTGCCCGAAGAAGTCGGTTGATAGAGTTACTCGTTCATCCCCTTCGGCCTTGGCCACTTCCGGTTTTGCATGGAAGTGCGCGTCATTTTCGGGTCGGCGGCGATGCCGTCGCTGCGTCCAGACCCGGACACCCCCGCGACTTCACCCAGTGTGGCCCATCACCAGTGGCCGCACCGGTGCGTGCTTGCGCAACAAGCATTCGCGCGCCATGAGCCAAGAGAAATCCAAGAGCAATGAACACGACCTTTGAAACCCTGAGTCTGCACGAGACCCTGACCCGCGCGCTCACCGCCGCTGGTTACACCGAGCCCACGTCGGTGCAAGCCGCCGCCATCCCCGTTGCGCTGGCCGGCAAAGACCTGATGGTCAGCAGCCGCACCGGTAGCGGCAAGACCGCAGCCTTCATCCTGCCGGCATTGACGCTGGTGATGAAAGCTCGCGAACAGGCCCGCGCTGCAGCCATCGCTGCAGCCGCCACCAAGACCAACGCCGCCCCTGCTGGCGCCGAAGCACCGGCCGCTGCGCCTGTTGAAGCCCAGCGCAGTTTTGATCGTGGCCAAGGCCAGCGCTTTGAGCGCCCCCAGCGCCGCTTTGAAGCCCCGCGTGGCCCGCGCGTTCTGGTGCTGTGCCCCACCCGCGAACTGGCCATGCAAGTGGCCAAGGCCGCGATGGACTACGGCCGCTACGTGCCCAACCTGAGCGTGACCACCATCGTCGGTGGCGTGCCCTACCCGGCCCAGCTGAAGGCCCTGCGCGGCCCGCTGGACATCCTGATCGCCACCCCTGGCCGCCTGATCGACCACCTGGGCGCCGGCAAGGCCGTGCTCGAGAACATCGAGATGCTGGTGCTGGACGAAGCCGACCGCATGCTCGACATGGGTTTCATCGACGACATCCACCACATTGCCGCCGCCACCCCGGCCAAGCGCCAGACCGTGATGTTCAGCGCCACCTTCAGCGGCGCCACCGGCGGCTTGGCCAAAGAGTTGCTGCGTGAGCCGCAACGCATTGACGTGGCCAGCCACACCAGCACCCACGCCGACATCGAGCAGCGCCTGCACTGGGCCGACGACTTCGGCCACAAGAACGCGTTGCTGGACCACATCCTGACCGGCCGTGAAGTCGACCAAGCTTTGGTCTTCACCAGCACCCAGCGCGACGCTGAAGTGCTGGCCGACCGCCTGGCCGAAATGGGCCACGCCGTTGAGGCGCTGCACGGTGGCATGCCGCAAGGCCGCCGCAACCGCGTGCTGCAAGGCCTGCGCAACAAGCGCCTTCGCGTGCTGGTGGCCACCGACGTGGCCGCCCGTGGCATTGACGTGCCCAGCATCAGCCACGTGATCAACTTCGGTTTGCCGATGAAGGAAGAAGACTACGTGCACCGCATCGGCCGCACCGGCCGCGCCGGCCGTACTGGCTTGGCCGTGACGCTGGCCGAGCGCCGCGACTTCGGCATGATCCAGCGCATCCAGCGTTTCACCACCCAGCGCATGCCGGTGGCCACCATCACCGGGCTGGAGCCCAAGCGCATCGAACCCAAGCCAGCGCCTACCCGTCCCTCAGGTCCTGGCGGCGCCCCTGGCAAGAGCTTCGGCCCGCGTCCCTTTGGTGCCAAGCCTTTCAAGCCGGCCGGCAAGCCTTTCGCCAAGAAGTTTGGACCCCGCCCCGAGCGGTGATCTGAATCCGGAAGTCGGTCTGCCCGGCTGACGGAAAGAAAAGCGGCGCCCGAGGGCGCCGCTTTCTTTTGGCCGCTGCGACTTCAAACCGCCAGCAGGTCCACTTCAAACACCAGGGTCGCATTGGGCGGTATCACGCCACCGGCACCACGCGCGCCATAGCCCATCTCAGGCGGAATGGTCAGCACGCGGGTGCCGCCCACCTTCATGCCTTGCACGCCTTCGTCCCAACCGCGAATGACTTCGCCGCCGCCCAGGCCAAAGCTGAAGGGCTGGCCGCGGTCCTTGCTGCTGTCGAACTTGGTGCCACGGTTGTTGGCGGCGGTGGGGTCGTACAGCCAGCCGGTGTAGTGCACCCGCACTCGCTTGCCGGCCACGGCTTCAGCGCCAGTGCCAACGGTGGTGTCAACGGATTGCAGGGTCGTCATCGAAAGGTTCTCCAGTTCGGGTAAAGGCGCGAATGATGCCAGCCCAGGCGCCCACCGCCGCGGCCAACCATTCCGGCACCGTGGTGGCCTGCAGGATGGGCAGCCCCAAAACAGCGCCCGCTGCGCCCAGCGCCATGATGGGTTTGCTCACATCCAGCGCCTGGGCACCGTTTTGTTTGCTCAGCTTGTGGCCATCCGGGGCCAGCACCAAGGGCGTGTGCAGGTAGCGGGGTGTGGCCAAGCCGAGCGCCCTTTGCAGCAGGATCTGTCGAGCGGTGTTGTCGGCCAGGTCCTGGCCGCGCACCACATCGGTGATGCCCTGGGCCGCGTCGTCGACCACCACGGCCAGCTGGTAGGCCCACAGGCCGTCGGCGCGGTGCAGCACAAAGTCGCCGACCTGGGTGCCCACGTCCTGTTGCTGCGGGCCTAGGCAGCGGTCTTGCCAATGAACCACACCCTGGCCGCGAAAGCGCAGCGCGCGGGCGGTCTGCCCCTGCAGTCCTTGCCTGCAAGTTCCCGGGTAGATTCGTTCGCCAAAACGTTGATGGACGACCCCCTGGGCCAGCCAGGCTTCGTCGATGGCCTTGCGCGTGCAAGCGCAAGGGAAGGCCTGCCCCGCGGCCTGCAGTTGCACGGCGGCTTGGCGATAGGCGTCGCCTCTTTCACTTTGAACCAGCACCGGCCCATCAGAGGTCAATCCACAGGCGGCCAGCTGCACCAAGATCTGTTCAGCCGCGCCGGGTACACAGCGTGGCGAATCGACATCTTCCATGCGCACCAACCAGCGGCCGCCATGGGCTCGCGCATCAAGCCAGCTGGCCAGGGCCGCCACCAACGAGCCGGCGTGCGGCGGGCCGGTGGGTGAAGGCGCAAAACGGCCTCGGTAGACCACGGTGGCGCCCTGTTGGATGCTCAGTGAAGTGCTCAGGGCAACCAACCGGCGTGGCGCTCCAGCAGCGCGGTGCGCGTAGCCGAGCTCTCCAGTTGCCCCAGCCACCATTGCAAGGCCAGCCCCAGCCCCAGTGCGCCACGCTCAGCACGCCAGCCATAGTGCAGTTGGGCCAGCGGCGCCTGGCGCGTGGTGGGCTTTTGCACCAGCCGCCCGGCGGCCAGCTGTGCACGCGCCATCGGCTCGGGCAAGAAGCCACAGCCCAGCCCGCGCATCAAGGCTTCGAGCTTGGCGCGCATGTTGTGCACCGTCAGCACATCCTGGCCTGGCAGCAGGTTGACCGTGACGGCGTTGAGCCGCTGCGCCGAATCGGCCACCGCCACCGCCCGGTGGTGCACCAGTTCGCTGTCTTGCAAAGCCCCGGCCATGGCCGCCAGCGGATGGTGCGGCGCCACGCAGAACACAAAAGGCAATTCGCCCAAGGGCCGCAGCTCGATGCCGCCCGGGTTGGCGTACTGGCCGCTGATGCCAATGGCCAGCTCCACCTGACCTGTCACCAGGGCTTCCCAGGTGCCGGCCAGCACGTCGGTGCGCAGCCGCAGCCGCGTGGCTGGCCCCTGGCAGCGCGGGTCGTCGGCACGGCCGCGCATCTGGCAGAAGGCTTCCACCAGTTCAAAAATGGTCGGCACCGACAGGATGTCTTCCACACTGATGGCCAGCTGGGTCTCCCAACCGTTGGCCACGCGGCGCACCCGGTTGGCCACCGCGTCCATCTCTTGCAGCAGGCGGCGGCCTTCGTTCAAGAGCTCAGTGCCCGCAGGCGTCAGCTGAGCCTGGCGCGAGCTGCGGTCAAACAGCAGTGCATCCAGCGAGTCTTCCAACTGGCGCACGCTGTAGGTCAGCGCCGATGGCACCTTGCCCAGTTCGCGCGCCGCTGCCGCAAAACTGCCGGTGCGTGCGATGGCGTCCATCATCGACAGGGCGTCGGGCGTCAGAGCCTGGCGCCGATCGGGTTTTTGTTCGGCAGCGCGCGACTTGCTGGGCGCGGCGAGCTTGGCGTTGGTGGACTTGGGGCTGGTGGACTTGGGGGCTGGGCTGGGTTGGGGCATGCGTTCATCTTATTTGAATGCGCCCATCAAGCGCCCTTGACCCTGATCGGGCCCACCCTGCCTACAGTTCTGGCCACACCAGGAGCACTTCATGATCACGCTGCGCAAATCCGCCGACCGGGGCTACGCCGACCACGGCTGGCTGAAGAGTTTTCACAGCTTCAGCTTTGCCGACTACCACGACCCGGCGCACATGGGCGTGGGCAACCTGCGGGTGATCAACGAAGACCGGATAGCGCCCGGCACCGGCTTTGGCACCCACGGCCACCGCGACATGGAGATCGTCAGCTATGTGCTCGACGGCGCCTTGGCGCACAAGGACAGCATGGGCAATGGCACGGCCGGCGGCGCCCATGCGGGGGTCATCCGCCCCGGTGACGTGCAGCGCATGTCAGCCGGCACCGGCGTGATGCACAGCGAGTTCAACCACGCTGCGGAGCAAACCACACACTTCCTGCAGATTTGGATCCAGCCGGCCCAACGCGGCATCACACCGGGCTACGAGCAGAAGCACTTTGACGCCCAAGCCAAGCGCGGGCGGCTGGTGCTGGTGGGTTCACCCGATGGTGCGGCAGGCTCGGTCACGCTGCATGCCAACGCATCGCTGCGAGCCGGTCTGTTCGATGGAGCGGAACGGGCTGAACTGGCGCTGGACCCGCAACGGCTGACCTACGTTCATCTGGTGCGCGGTACCTTGCGCGTCAATGGCCAGCTCCTGCAAGGTGGTGATGCGCTGACCCTGAGCCAAGAACCGCTGCTGGTGCTGGATGAAGGCCAGGACAGTGAGGTGCTGGTGTTTGACTTGCAGGCCTGAGTCGACAACAGCACCCCCTGCCCTTTTGCCCCTTCATCCCCCTCTCCCTACTTCCCCTTGCACCCTCTCCCCTTGACCATGCCCACCAAAATCCTGATCGCTTCGGCCAGTGCACGCACCGGCTCCTTCAACCGCCGCCTGGCCGCGCAGGCCGCAAAGGTTGCGCGGGAAGCCGGCGCCGAGGTCACCGAGTTGGACCTGGGCGCACTGGCGCTGCCGCTCTACAACGGCGACGTGGAAGCCTCTGGCATGCCCGCCGGCGCCTTGGAGTTGCGCCGCCTGTTTGCCAGCCATCAGGGCTTCATCGTGGCGGCCGCCGAGTACAACAGCTTCCCCACGCCCTTGCTGATCAACGCGCTGGACTGGGCCTCTCGGCCTGCGGCCGACGGTGATGCACCCAGTGGCATTGCCGCGCTGAACGGCACGGTGGCTGGCATCGTCAGCGCATCACCAGGCCCGGTGGGTGGCCTGCGGGTGCAGATCTCCTTGCGCTCTTTCCTGGCCACCGGACTGGGCATGCTGGTGGTGCCCGAGACGGCGTCGGTGGGCCAGGCCCATCAAGCGTTTGACGATGCGGGTGCGCTCAAGGACCCTAAACACCAGCAAGCCCTGGCGCGGGTGGTCCACGCGGTGCTCAAGCAAGCCGCGTTGCGCTGATCGTTGGCGGCCGTTGGGCCTGGACCTCAGGCCTGCGGAGGCTGCTGCGTGGTGGAACCTGGAACCGCTGTAACCGCAGCGGCTGGCGGACTCGGGTCCTCTCGCATCAACATCCACGCGGCCAACAGGCCAAAGCCCACATTGAGCAGCGCCACCAAGGCGATGACCAGCATGGCCACGGTGTTCAGCGGCAATGCACGCAGTGCCCAGCTGCACACCGAAGACAGCACATTGAACATCACCATCTGCCAAAACAGCAGCTTGCGTGGCTGCCACAGACGCGACAACTTCATGCTGCAGCCACCCGTTGCCGCGCCAGCTCTGCGCCGTGGGCCAGGGCCCTGAGCTTGCCTTCGGCCACCTCGCGGCTCATCGGCGCCAGGCCGCAGTTGGTGCAGGCAATCAGGCGCTGGGCCGGCACAAACTGCAGCGCCCGGCTGATGGTGTCGGCCACCTCTTCAGCGGTCTCGATGACATCGCTGGCCACGTCGATCACCCCGACCATCACGTCCTTGCCCTTGAGCAGGGCCATCAGTTCGGGCGGCACTTGCGAGTGGATGCACTCCAGGCTGACCTGCCCGATGCTGCTGGCGGCCAGTGCCGGAAAAATCTTCTCGTACTGACGCCACTCCTGGCCCAAGGTCTTCTTCCACTGGTTGTTGGCTTCAATGCCATAGCCGTAGCAGATGTGCACGGCGGTGGTGCAGTGCAAGCCCTGCGCGGCCCGCTCCAGCGCCTGCACACCCCAACTGGCCGCGTCGTCCATGTAGACATTGAAGGCCGGTTCATCAAACTGAACGATGTCCACGCCATCTGCCTGCAACGCCAGCGCCTCCTGGTTCAGCAATTCGGCAAACGCAAAAGCCAGTTGCTTGCGGTCACCGTAAAAACGGTCGGCCACGGTATCCACGATGGTCAGCGGGCCCGGCAAGGTGAACTTGATCTTGCGCTGCGTGTGCGCCCGCAGGAACTGGGCCTCGGTGGCATGCACACGCCCCTTCAGGCGCAGCGCCGCCACCACCTGCGGCACCATGGCCTTGTAGCGGTCGTTGCGGATGCCCATCTCCACCTTGTGCTCGAAGTCGATGCCTTCGACCTGCTCCAGGAAACCGTGCACAAAGTGCTGGCGGCTCTGTTCGCCATCGCCAATCACGCTCAGGCCAGCGTCTTCCTGCGTCTTGATCCACAGCAGCGTAGCGTCCAGCTTGGCGCGGGCCAACTCGGCGCCCTCGGCCTTCCATTGCGGCCAGAGCTTGCGGGTTTCGGCCAACCAACTGGGTTTGGGCAAGCTGCCTGCAATCGCGGTTTCAAACATGATGCACCTGATGACGTCTGTGTACAGACCTGCAGGCTAACCCAGCCTGAATGGCCTCGGCGTTGCCATGCTCCTGGCCGTCAATCAAGCACCCAGCGGTCGCCCTCCAGCAGAGCCTGCGCTTGGCGCAAGGCCGCGCGTGCTTGCGCATCGCCCGCCAGATGGGTCTGCCACCACCAGCCGGTCAAGCGCGCCACCAGCGCATGGTGCTGCGCTTCCAGCCGAGCAGCATCACCTTGTCGCGTAAACGGGCCCACCGAAGGAATCGGCCGCGCCGAACCGCCCGCAAACGTCATGTGGTCAGCCCCCGCCAGCCACAGCAGGGCGCGCTGGCCTTGTGGCAGCCCGTCAAAGACCTGCGCTCGGGATTCGGCGGTGTTGTCGCCGCCCAGAGGGTCCCCGTCCAGCGAGCCGGTAACAGCCATGAAAGGACGGCGAACGCCTGCAAAGGCCCTTTGAACGCTGGCGCCCGGGCCCCGGGGTGCAGACGGGCTCAGTGCCACAAAAGCCTTCAAGCGCTCATCGGCAAAGTCCGTCGGCACGCCATAGCGTTGGCCGGCCAGCGCTTGCGTGGTGTGGGCGCCAAAAGAGTGGCCGGCCAAGCCCACGGCGTCCAGCCGAAGCTGGGGCCAAGAGGCCGCGCCTGGGGGCGGGGATGCGGCCAGGCGCGTCAACTCATCAAGCGCAAAACGGACATCAAGAACACGCTGCCTCAACTGTTCCGCGCTGGCAGCGCGGCGCAAGGCGGCCATGCCGCCGCGCAGTGTCTCGCTGTCACTGCCCGGATGCTGCAGGTGCAAAACGGCCATGCCTGCGGCAGCCCAAGCCTGGCTCCAGACGACCCCGCCTTCACGACTGCCGCCCAGGCCATGGGAAAACAAAACCAGCGGCCACGGACCAGTGGTGGCGGGCAGGCGCAGGCGCCAGGGCAAAGCGCGTTGGCGAGCAGGGTCTTGCCATTCGCCATCGAGCGCGGTTGACGAAGCCGCCAAGCCAGGGCTGCCCCACAGGCCCCAGCAGGTGGCGGCCCCCAACAGGTAACGGCGGTTGACCTTCATGCCCCCGATTCTGGGCGAGGATTCTGGGTCGAGCCCGTGGGCTGGTGCCGTAGGCGGTGCCCGACGGCCACCCACCATCCCCAGGCAAGGCTTTCGCCACGCGCCACACTTCGTCGGGCCAGCGGCAGGCTTGGTCACGCCAGCGCCAAACTGGTCGCACTGCCACACGGCCGCATCTTCGCCAGGGCTAAGCTCCTGGCCGTGATGACATCCAACCCGCCACTGCTGCAAGCCCTGAACGACCCGCTGCCCGTCGAGGTGGCCGGCAGCGGTCACACCTGGTTGACCCGCTACCGCGCCTATCCGGTCTTCAGCCCCCGCTGGGCCTGGCTGCGCACCCGAATCTGGCTCAGCATCGCCTGCCTGGGCTTCGCGATCACGGTGCTGAGTTTCCCGGTCCAGCCCAGCCCAGACGTGCCCTGGGGCGGCCTGGTACAAATCGCTGTTCAACTGTTGGTGCCCATCGTGGCCGGGCCGTGGCTGTGCGCCCAGGTGCGCCGCCGGCAATGGCCACCCCGGCGCGAGATCTGGGCTCTGTTGACGATGATGGCGGCCCTGGTGGCAGCCGTTCTGGCCTACCACGCCTGGGCTGCCGAACCGGTGAAGCAAAAGCTGGCCGAGCTCAGCGGCGGCGTGGACGAAGCCGGCAAGCGCCGACGCATCGTGATGTCCTTGGGCTTGAGCGTGACACGCCCCGATGCGCCCGATGCCGCCCGCGCCGGATCAGCACCGGCCAGCACCGCATGGCCAACACCCTCTGTGGCCGGCGCACCCAAGCCGCCGGAAAACGCGGGTTCCGCGGTCATGAACACCATCTCCAGCACAGCGCTCACGCTATGGTTGGGTGGTGCCATGGGCCTGTGGACCTGGGGTCGCCAACGCCAGGGTCTGCTGGCCTTGGCACAAGCGCGCGAACTGGCCCGCGCCCAGGCCCAGCGCCGCGAGGCCGAGCTGCGGCTTTCGGTACTGGCAGCGCAAGTGGAACCGCACTTCCTCTTCAACACCTTGGCCGGCGTGCGCAGCGCCATCAGCACCGACCCCACCCGCGCCAGCGACATGATCGACCGGCTGGTGGACTACCTGCGCGCCGCCATTCCGCGCCTGCGCAGCGACGGAGGTGCCGACGCCACATTGGGCAGCCAGCTCGACATCGTGCGTGCCTACCTGGGCCTGATGCGCTCACGCATGCCGCGTTTGAGCTTTGACATCGACGCGCCGGCCGACCTGCTGAGCGCGCCCTTCCCGCCCTTGATGCTGATCTCGCTGGCCGAAAACGCCGTCAAGCACGGCGTGGAGCTGAAGGTTGGCCCGGTGCAAGTACAAGTGCGCGCACGCCGCGACGCCGACGGCCGGCTCAGCGTCACCGTCAACGACGACGGCGCCGGCTTTGACGCCAACAGCAGCGCCAGCGGTGGTGGCCTGGGCCTGAGCAACATCCGTGAACGCCTGCTGCAAATGCACGGCCCACGTGCCGAACTGACGCTGCGCGCCCGCACCGAAGGCGGTGTCAGCGCCACCCTGACTGTCCCTCTGGAGTGACCGCCATGAGCACCGCCGCGCCGCGCGCCCTGATCGCCGAAGACGAAGACCTGCCGCGCGCCGAACTGCGCCGCATGCTGGCCCTGGCCTGGCCTGAGTTGCAGTTAGTCGCTGAGTGCGAAGACGGCCCTTCAGCCATCGAAGCGCTGGATGCTCAAAAGCCTGACGTCGCCTTTCTGGACATCCGCATGCCGGGCCGATCCGGTCTGGACGTGGCGCGCGCGGCCAGCGGCCAATGCCACGTCGTTTTCACCACCGCCTACGACAGCCACGCGGTAGCAGCGTTCGAAGCCGGCGCGGTGGACTACCTGCTCAAGCCACTGTCGGCCGAGCGTCTGAAGCAGGCCGTGGCGCGCCTGCAGGACAGGCTGGCCGCGGGCACGCAGGCGGCCTCGCTGGAGCCCCTGGTGCAGCGACTGGCGGCCCAGCTTTTGCCAGGAGGCGCAGCGCAACGGCTGCGCTGGGTCAGCGCCAGCGTGGGCGAAACGATCAAGCTCTTCAGCATTGACGAGGTCCTGTTCTTTCAAAGCGACGAAAAGTACACCCGGGTGGTGACGGCCAAGGACGAAGCCCACATCCGCAAACCGCTGAAAGAAATCACCGATGGGCTGGACCCAGACGACTTTTGGCAAGTGCACCGGGGCGTGGTGGTGCGCGCCACGGCCATCGACAAGGCGCAGCGCGACGAGTTGGGGCGCATCACCCTGCACCTGAAGCTGGTGCCCGAGAAACTGGCCGTCAGCCAGGCCTGGGCCTGGCGCTTCAAGCCGATGTAGTGGTTTGCCCGGGCGAGGCTGCCCTGACAGCCCCCTTGCGACGTGACTTAGAGCCTGCGCGAAGCCAGGGCCTCGCGGGATACTCCGCAGTGTCCACTTTCGCCAAGCTCCCTTGTTGATGCTCGTCCCCGACCCGTCGCTGCCGCTACCAGTGCCGATCCCGGCAGATGCCCTGCTGCAGGCCGTGGCTGTGCCATTGCTTCTGGTAGCTCCCAGTGGCGCCGTGGTCTGGGCCAACCCGGCCGCCGAGCGAGCCCTGGAAGCACAAGCAGGCACAGCGTTCAGCGCGCTGTGGACCGAAACCCAGGCTGCGCAGTCCCTGCTCCTGGATCCCAACCAGAAGGCCGTGCTTTGCGCAGCGCATGGGGCCCAGGCCCGTTTTGAGGTTCACGCTCAGGCACTGGGCGCCCAGGGTCACCTCTTGACCCTTGAAGCCTTGGAGCGGCTGGACGTCATCCAAGGTCAGCTCAGTCGACTGGAAGAACTGCTGACGCTGGCCCAGGACAAAGGCCGTCTTGGCATCTGGGAGCGCAATGTCAGAACCTTGGAAGGCCACTGGGACCGCGAAGTGATGCGCATGTGGGGCCTGGATCCCAACGCGGGCACCCCTGACTTTGCACTGGCCACCCGCAACATCCTGGAAGCAGACCGCGAAGGTCTGCAAGCCTACTTCCGCAACTCGATCCGCCAGGCGGGCCGGTATTCCTATCGCTTCCGCGTCCGCTCGGCCTCGGGTGTTGTCAGCCGTGTCCACTCCATTTGGGTGGTGAAAAACGGCAGCGACGGCGAACCCGAGCCTTTGCTCGGGCTGATGATCGACGACAGCGAGCCTTTTGCCTTGGCCCACTCGAGCAGCGAGATCGAGTCCCAACTGGCGATGGCCGTGGACCTGGGCGGCATCTCCATTTGGCGCCACGACCTGGCCAGCCAGCGCATGCACTACAGCCGGCATGGCTGGCAAACCCTCGGCATGGAACCCAAACCCGATGGTCTGACTCTGGACGAGGTGCGCGCGCTCATCCACCCGGAGGACCAGGACCGGGTGCTGGCCTCAGCACAGACCGCCATGCGCACCAACCAACCGGTGGACGTGGAAGCGCGCTACCGCCATGCCGATGGCAGTTGGCGACCTCAACTGTTGCGGCGCATCGTGATGCGAGATGAGCAAGGGCAGCCCACGGCCTTTTTGGGCGTGGCGCTGGACGTCACACAGCGTCAGGTTGAAAGGCGCCGCGCCGACGAGTTGGCGCGGCGCTTCGAAACCGCCGCGCGAGCCGCAGGCATCGGCCACTGGTTGATCGAGCCCGGCCAGGAAGCTGCTGTCTGGAGCGATCAACTGCGCGTCATCTTTGGCTTGGCCGCGGATGCTGATGTACCCAAGCTGGGTGCCTGGCTGAGCGGCTTTGTGCACGCTGAAGACCGGCCCTTGCTGAAACAAACCATGAACAGCTGGCTGCAGAGCCGCGCACCCAGCCTGGAATTCGGTTTTCGCATCGTTCGCTCCGACGGTGAGGTCCGGGAAGTTTTGAGCCACTCACAGGTGGAAATGGGCGTCAGCGGCCCTTTGATTTTTGGCGTGGTCATCGATCTGACCGAGCGGAGGCGCGCTGAACTGGCACTGAAACGCGCCGAAGAACGGGTCACGCTGGCCGCCCGCGGCGCAGGCATCGGTACCTGGGAACAGGACCTTCAAACTGGAGTAGTCCACTGGGACCCACAGATGTGGGCCTTGCGCGGGCTGGCCCGGCAAGCCGAGGCCATGAGCTTGCAGGCCATGCTGGACTGCGTGCATCCAGAAGATCGCGATCGCGCTGCCCAGCGCGCCGCCGTGCAAAGTGCCGTCGGGGTGACCCGGGAGCACGAGTTTCGTGTGGTTTGGTCCGATGGTCGGGTGCGCTGGCTGGCCTCGCGGTCCATCGAAACCCAAGACGCCAGCGGCCGACGCCGACGCATCGGCGTGAACTGGGACATCACCGACAGCCGCACCGCAGAGTCGGTTCGCCAAGAGCGCGAAATGGCGCTCCGCGAGAGCGCCTCCAAGTCGCAATTTCTGGCCCGCATGAGCCACGAATTGCGCACGCCACTGAACGCCGTTCTGGGCTTTGCCCAGCTGATGCTGGCGGACGAAACTGGCCAAGACGAGGCGGCTGCTTCTCGGCGCCGCCGGGTCGACCACATCCGATCGGCCGGCAACCACCTGCTGACGCTGATCAACGACGTCTTGGACCTGGCGGGCCTGGAAGGCGGCGAAGTGCGGGTCGACCTGCACCGTGTTGACCTGCAGGAAGCGGTCGAGCAAACCCTGCCTCTGTTGAGCCCCCTGCTGGCTGCCAACCCGGTGCAAATTGAATGCGGGCCTTTGTCGTTGCACGTGCAAGCGGACTCCACCCGTCTGAAGCAGGTGCTGTTGAACCTGCTGTCCAACGCCATCAAGTACAACCGACCCAACGGCAAGGTTCGGGTGGAAGCCCAGGCAGTCGAAGGCCAGGTTCAGTTGCGAGTCTCAGACACCGGGCTGGGCCTGTCACCGACGCAGAGGCAACACCTCTTTGAACCCTTCAACCGGCTGGGCGCAGAAGGCGCTGGCGTTGAGGGCAGTGGCATCGGGCTGGCCATTGTCAAGGCCCTGGTCCAGCGCATGAGTGGGTCTGTCACGGTCCAGAGCCGCGAGGGCTTGGGCACCACGTTTCAAGTCAATTTGCCTGTGGCCAGCCCGGTCATTGCCACGCCCTTGCACGCCCCTGCCGCGGCCGCCAATGCCCCTGCGGAACCCAAGCTGTCAACTGCGCCACCGCCTAAGCGCAAGGTGCTCTACATCGAAGACAACCACGTCAACGCGCTCATCATCGGCGAGCTCATGGCCAGGCGCAGCGACCTGGCACTGCACGTGGCCGTTGACGGTGCCAGTGGCGTCGCCCAAGCCCGGGCTCTGAAGCCCGATCTGGTGCTGCTGGACATGCAGCTGCCCGACTTTGATGGCTACGAAGTTTTGCGCCGCCTGCGCGCCGAGCGGTTGACCGCCCACATTCCGTGCATTGCGCTGTCGGCCAACGCCATGCCCGAAGACATCGAAAGGGCGCTCAACGCAGGCGTCTCGGACTACTGGACCAAGCCGCTGGACTTCAAGGCCTTCATGGCATCTTTGGACGACTTGTTCGGCAAGTCGGCCTGACACCCAGCAAGCCCGGGACGCTGGAAAATCAGGCTGGTTCGGCCTGCAAGAGACCACGCTTGCGCAACAAAGGCTGCACGCTGGCCGGCCGACCGCGGAAGTCTTGATAGGCTTGGCCAGGTTCGACTGAATTGCCTGCGCTGTAGATGTGCGTCAGCAGCCGCTGGGCCACCTGGGCATCAAAGGGGCTGCCGGCCTCGACAAAGGCGTCGTAGCCGTCGGCATCCAGCACTTCGGCCCACAGGTAAACGTAGTAGCCCGCGGCATAGCCCGAGCTGGCGAACAGGTGCTGAAAGTGCACCAGGCGATGGTTCATGCCCACACCATGCGGCAAGCCCCGCTCCCGCAAGAAGTCACCTTCGAAGGCACACAGGTCGGCAGGCGGCTCACGGTCACTGAGTGAATGCACCGCCATGTCGACCATGGCGCTGGCGGTGTAACGAACCGTCTCGTAGCCCTGGTTGAACTGCCGTGCGCGCTGCATGCGCTGCATCAAGTCCAGCGGAATGGGCTCGCCCGTTTTCCAATGCCGGGCGTGGCGCTGCAGCACCTCTGGCTCGGTGATCCAGTGCTCAAAAATCTGCGAAGGCAGTTCGACAAAATCACGCAGCACTTGTGTGCCGGACAAGCGCTTGAAAGTCACGTTGGACAGCAGCCCATGCAGGCCGTGGCCAAACTCATGGAACAGCGTGCGCGCGTCGTCCAGCGACAGCAGCGTGGGCTCGCCGGCCGCGCCCTTGGCGAAATTGTTGTTGTTGAAGATCACGGGCAGTTCCGGCGCTTGTCCCGGCAGGCCATTGCGGCTTTGCCAACGCAGGGCGCTCATCCAGGCACCGCTGCGCTTGGCAGGCCGCGCAAAGTTGTCCTGCATGAAAATGCCCACCAGCGCCCCCTGCGCGTTGCGCACCTCGTAGGCCCGCACGTCGGGGTGGTAGACCGGGAGATCGTGTCGCGCTGCAAACTGCAAGCCGAAGAGGCGGCCAGCACAGTCAAACGCCGCTTCCACCACACGTTGCAGCTCAAAGTAGGGTTTGACCTCGGCGTCGTCAATCGCGAAGCGCTCCCGGCGCACTTTTTCAGCCCAGTAGCGCCAGTCCCAAGGTTCGATGGGACCAGGGCCAACGCCATGGGCCAATCGCAGCGCTTCCAGCATCTGCTGCTCAGCTGCCAAGGCCTTCAGCGCACGCGGCCAGACCTCGCCCAGCAAGCCTTGCACCGCCTGACGCGACTGCGCCATGGTGTCGGCCAGGGCATGGTCGGCAAAGCAGCTGTGGCCCATCAGCTCGGCCTGCTCACGCCGCAGCCGCAGCAAGTCGCGCGCCACTTCGCGGTTGTCATGTTCACCCGGGTTTTCGCCCCGGCCCACCCAGGCTGCCCAGGCGCGTTGGCGCAGGTCAGCACGCTCAGAAAACGTCAGGAAAGGCACCACCAGCGAGCGCGACAAGGTCACCACATGGCCCGGCAAACCACGATCTGCGGCCGCCTGCTGCGCTGATGCGCGGACGAAGTCGGGCAATCCAGCCAGGTCGGCCTCGCCTTCGAGGGCCAGCTGCCAGCTGGACTCGTCAAACAAAACGTTTTGCGCAAAGCGGGTCATCAGCTGCGCTTGGGCTTCCATGATCTGGGCATAGCGCTGGCGCTGCGCAGGGGGCAGTTGAACGCCAGCACGCACAAAGTCCAGGTGCTGACGCTCCAGCATGCGCAACTGTTCGGGCGACAAGACCAGCTCATCGCGCCGAACATAGAGCGCATCAACCCGCTCAAACAAAAGGTGGTCGGTATACACCGCGCTGAAGTGGGCCGACACCGGCCCCGCCATGGCGCGCTGCACCGCTTGCAGGGCCGGGCTGGTGGCCGAAGCCGTCAAGCCATAGAACACGGCCATCACGCGGTCCAAGGTGCTGCCGCAGCGGTCTAGTGCAGCCACCGTGTTGTCAAAATCAGGTGCAGCGGCCTGGGCTGTCAGCGCCGCGAGTTCAATCCGGTGCTCAGCCATCGCTTCGCGCAACGCAGGCTCAAAGTGGGCTGCTTCAAACTGCTGATAGGGTGGCAACCCAAAGGGTGTCTTCCAGGGCGCCAGCACCGGGTTGACGTCGGTTGAAGCTGCCGTCACGGCGCTGGCCCCGCCGCTCATTTACCGCGCCGGATGGCCAGTTCGTCATCTTCGCGGTAGCGACGGTTGGCACAGGCCGCCAACCAGGCTGTGCGTTCCGTGTCCAGGGACGCGATGGCCTCGTTCCACTTGTTGTTGCGTTCGTTCCAAGCCGTCACCCGGGCGTCCAAGGCCACGGCCTTGGCGTTGTAAACGCGCACGCTGTCGCCGTTGGCGGCGCCCGCAATGGCGGTGCGCTCGGCTTCCAGCGTTACGCGCTCCTTTTCGATCTCTTCACGCTCTTTGTTCAAGGCCAACTTCTTGCCCTCGTAGGCCGAGCCGCTGGGCTTGGGGTCTTCGTTGTGCAACTTCATGCGGTCGTTCCAGCTTTGCACGCGTGCGCTGTAGTCTTTGATCTTGGCGGCAAAGGCGTCGGCCCTGGCTTTCAGCGCGTCGATGGGTTCGCGCTCGACGCGCAAGGCGGCCTGCGCCACGGTGATGTCCTTCTTCTCCTGGTCCAGCGGTGCACGCAGCGCGTCGTGGTCGGCCATCCGGGTGCGCACCGTTTCTTCGTCCTTCAAGCAGACCCGCAGTTCGTCGCGTGTCATCAAGGGGCCGCCCTTGCCGGCTGCTGATCCGCCACCCAGGGCGAGGGTCTTGTCTTCCGCCGGCTTGGCCGCAGCGGGCGCGGCCGCAGCGGGTTTGGTGGCGGGCTTGGCGGGTGTGGTCTGAGCCAGAACGGGGGGCATCAATGCCCAGCAAGCCAGGGCGATCAGCAGGGGGAATACCTTCATCATGGTCCTCGAACGTAGGCATGCTGGTCGCACCAGCAAAGGGCGAATTATCCCACCCTTGCCTGCGACGCCGTGGCGACGGCCATGGGCGCGGGCGGCCTTTGCTGCAGCTGTGGCACAGTGCCGGGCCTTGTCTCCCCAGAGCTCCAACTTGATGAACGCTTGCGCAACCTCTACGACCCTCGCGGGCTGGCACCCCAGGACGACGGCCTGATGGCCATCAAAGCCACGATTTACAAGGCTTCGCTGCAAATCGCCGACATGGACCGCGGCGTCTACGCCGATCATGGGCTGACCTTGGCCCTGCACCCATCCGAAACCGAAGAACGGCTGATGATGCGCCTGCTGGCCTTTGTCTTGCAGGCCCCGGCCAACAACGACGATGGTGCGCTGCAGTTTGCGCGTGGCCTGGCCGACAGCGACGAACCCGACCTGTGGCAGCACGACCTGACCGGCCAGCTGATGCACTGGATGGAGGTGGGCCTGCCCGATGACCGGCGCCTGAGCAAGGCCTGCGGACGTGCGCGCCGGGTCACGCTGTACACCTACGCCGGCTCAACCGCCGTGTGGTGGGCGGCCATCGAGAACAAGCTGGTGCGCCTGTCCAACCTGGCCGTCTGGCAAGTGCCGGCCGAGCAGAGCCAGGCCTTGACCGGCTTGGCGCAGCGCTCCATGCAATTGCAGTTCACGATCCAGGACGGCCAGATCTGGGTCAGTGACGGACAAATCAGCGTGGAGCTGCAACCCCAGTGCCTGAAAGCGGCCAAACCATGAAGTTGCTGACCCCACTCATCCTGTTCTTCACCAGTGCCTGCTGCCTGACCTCTGCCATGTCCCAGACCCCTTCCGTAACGGCCCAGCCAATGCCAGACGACCCCTACCTGTGGCTGGAAGAGGTAGACAGCGCACGCGCCTTGAGCTGGGTGCGCGAACGCAACGCCAAGACCGAAGCGTTGTTGCAAGCCCGCCCGGGTTTTGAAGCCCGCAAGCAAGCCATACGTGAGGTGCTGGACTCCAAGGAACAGATCCCCTATGTGTCGCGCCGTGGCGCGCACTTCTACAACCTGTGGCGCGACGCGCAAAACCCGCGTGGCTTGTGGCGCCGCACCAGCCTGGCCGAATTTCGCAAGGCCAAACCGGCCTGGGAAACGGTCATCGATCTGGACGCCCTGGCCAAATCCGAAGGCGAGAACTGGGTCTGGTCGGGCGCCACCTGCCTGGGGCCTGGCTATCAACGTTGCCTGCTGCAGCTGTCGCGCGGCGGTGCCGACGCCACCGTGGTGCGCGAATTCGACACCGTGGCCAAACGCTTTGTGGACGGCGGCTTTGTGGTTGCCGAGGCCAAGACCAGCGTCGAATGGCGCGACCAGGACACACTCTACATCGGCAGCGACTTTGGTCCTGGCAGCTTGACCGATTCGGGCTACCCCCGGCTGATCAAGGAATGGCGCCGCGGCCGGAAGCTGGCCGACGCCGTTACCGTGTACGAGGCTCAATCCAAGGACGTCAGCGCCTTTGTCACGGTCGACCTCACGCCCGGGTTTGAGCGCATCCAGTTTGGCCGAAGCATCGACTTCTACAACACCCAACAGCTGCTGCTGGTGGGCGGCAAACAGCTGCCCATCGACAAGCCCCAGGACGCGCAACTGAGCTTTTGGCGCGACCGTGTTCTGATCGACCTGCGCAGCGACTGGAGCGTGGCTGGCACCACCTGGCCGCGAGGCTCGCTGTTGGTGAGCGATGCAGCCGCTTACCTCAAGGGCGAGCGCCGCTTCACCGCGCTCTTCACGCCCACCGCCACCCGCTCGCTGGACGGCTGGACCGCCACCCGCCATACCGTGCTGGTCAATGTGCTGGACAACGTGGCCAGCCGACTGCAGGAGTGGACACCTGGACCCAAGGGCTGGCAGCCGCGTGATGTGCAAGCGCCCTTCCCCGGCAAGCTGTCGGCATCAGCCCTGCACGACCCTTTGCTGCCCAAGGACCCCTTGGCGCAAGCCTACCTGCTCAACGCCAGCGACTTCTTCAAACCCGATGCGCTGTTGCTGGGCCAGGTGGGCAGCGACCAACACCAAGTGCTCAAATCCAGGCCCGCTTTTTTTGACGCCACCGGCATGCGCGCCGAGCAACGCTTTGCCACCAGCCCCGATGGCGTCAAGGTGCCTTACTTCGTACTCTGGCCCAAGGGTGCAATAGCCGATGGCAAGAACCCCACCTTGCTGTACGGCTACGGCGGCTTCGAGCAGTCGATGACGCCTTGGTACTCCGGCAGCATCGGGCGCACCTGGACCACCCAGGGCGGTGTATTTGTGGTCGCCAACATCCGCGGGGGCGGCGAGTACGGCCCCGGTTGGCACCAGGCCGCCTTGCTGCAGAACAAGCAGAAAAGCTACGACGATTTCGCGGCCGTGGCCCAGGACCTGATCACCAGCAAGATCACCAGCCCGGCTCATCTGGGCATCGAAGGCGGCAGCAACGGCGGGCTCTTGGTGGGCGCGGTGATGTTGCAACGGCCCGAACTCTTCAACGCCGTGGTTTGCCAAGTGCCTTTGCTGGACATGCGGCGTTACCACCAGCTCTTGGCCGGCGCCAGCTGGATGGCCGAGTACGGCAACCCGGACAAGCCTGAGGACTGGGCCTTCATCTCACGCTACAGCCCCTACCAGAACGTCAAGGCTGGCCAGAAGCTACCCAAGGTGTTGTTTGTCACCAGCACCCGCGACGACCGTGTACACCCCGGCCACGCCCGCAAAATGGCGGCCCGCATGCTGGAGCAGGGGCACGATTTGTTGTACTGGGAAAACATCGAAGGTGGGCACGGCGGCGCGGCTGACAACAACCAGCGCGCTCAGATGCAGGCGCTGGAGTACACCTTCTTGTGGCAGCAACTCGGCGGGCGCTGAAGGCCAACAGCGGCCAGCACCGGCCAGCGTTAAGCACCTGAGCAGGGCATGCTGACCTGGATCGACGAAACCCTGCCGCTGCCCCCAGCCACCAGCGCCTGGGGGCCTGACAGCGACGCGCCGGGCTTGGTCGCGGCCGGCGGGCTTGTCACCCCGCCACGCTTGCTGGAGGCCTACCGCCAAGGCATCTTCCCCTGGTACAGCGCCGGCCAGCCCGTGCTGTGGTGGAGCCCCGACCCTCGCATGGTGCTGCCCACCGCAGACTTCAAGTTGTCGGCCTCCCTGCGCAAGACGCTGCGCCGCTTCTTGCGCACGCCCGGCTGTGAACTGCGGATGGACAGCCACTTTCGTGCCGTGATGCAAGCCTGCGCACAAACCCCGCGCGAAGGCCAAGAAGGCACCTGGATTGTTCCGGCCATGGTCGAGGCCTACACCGATTGGCATGAAGCCGGCTACGTGCACAGCCTGGAAACCTGGGTCAACGGCGAACTGGTGGGCGGCCTTTACTTTGTGGCCATCGGACGGATGTGTTTTGGTGAGTCGATGTTTTCGCGCCGCACCGACGCGTCCAAGCTGGCCTTGGCGGCGCTGGTAGCGGCCTGCCGGGTGCGCGGCATCAGCCTCATCGACTGCCAGCAAAACACGGCCCACCTGGCCAGCCTGGGTGCCCACGAGATCACGCGCCAAGCCTTTCTGGCCCATGTGCAGCGCGCCGTGGCCGAGCCTCTGGAGCGGGATTGGACCTATGATGAGGACGACTTTGCCGCGCTGGGCCTGTCGCTGGGCACTTGATAGCCCGGGCCGCCCTGCTCAGCCCATCGCTCCAACGACTTCAGCCCTCGCCGCGTGACACACCCCAAGGAACTGCCGCTGCGGTCTTTGCAGTTTTATGCAACGGCCCCTTACCCGTGCAGCTACCTGCCCGACCGGCAAGCCCGCTCCCAGGTGGCCACACCCAGCCACCTGATCCACGCCGAAACCTATTCCGGCCTGGTAGCCAACGGCTTTCGGCGCAGCGGCATGTTCACCTACCGACCCTATTGCGACGGCTGCCGCGCCTGCGTGCCACTGCGCGTGCCGGTGGCCACGTTTGTGCCCACGCGCAGCCAGCGCCGGGCCCAGCGCCAACACGGCCACCTGGTGTCGCGCGTGCTGCGGCTGGGCTTTTCACCCGAGCACTACCAGCTCTACCTGCGCTACCAGTCGGGCCGCCACAGTGGCGGCGGCATGGACCAGGACAGCGTTGACCAGTACACCCAGTTCCTGCTGCAAAGCCGCGTCAATTCACGCCTGGTGGAGTTTCGCGAACCCGGCAGCGACGGGCAGCCGGGTGTGCTGAAGATGATCAGCATCCTGGACGTGCTGAGCGACGGCATATCAGCCGTCTACACCTACTACGAGCCCGAAGCCGGCACCAGCTATGGCACCTACAGCGTGCTGTGGCAGATCGAACAAACACGCGAGCTCAAGCTGCGCCACGTTTACCTGGGCTACTGGATCGACCAGAGCCCCAAGATGGCCTACAAGGCGCAGTTCGGCCCCTACCAGGTGCTGGTGGACGGCAGCTGGCAAGAAGCGCATTCAAGCGCTGCCGCCCCAGCTGCAACGCTAGGCCAGTGACCACACCTCGTTGACGCGCCGGGCGGTGCCGTCAACTTCCAGCTTGAGCAGATGGGCCAGCAAGGACCGCGACGCCATGCCGTGCAGCGCAGCGGGCACGTCGTCATAGACATGGGGCAGCACACTCAGCAGGGTCTGGTGCCCATGGGCCTGCAACGCGGCCACCACCTTGGCTTCGCGACGCAGCCGGTGCGCGATCAGGCCGTTCAGCGTGTCCGCGGGCGGCGCCACCAAAAACCCGTGGCCCGGTGCCAGCCAGTCCAGGTCCAGTTCCAGCAGCGAACGCAGTGAAAACAGGTAGGCGCCCATGTCGCCATCGGGCGGGTTGATCACCACCGTGGAGCCCTGCATCACGTGGTCTCCCGTAAACAGCGTCTTCTCTTCTTCCAGCAAATAGCACAGGTGGTTGGACGCATGGCCGGGCGTGTGCACCACACGCAAAGTGCAGCCCCTTCCAGCGGCCAATCGCTCGCCGTCCTGCAGTTGACGCTGCGGTGAAAAACTCGGGTCCTGCCAGTCGGGGTGCAGCGCGGTGCGGCCCAGCACTGGCGCGCCGGTGAGCTGGGCCAGCGCGGCGGCGGCCGGCGAGTGGTCGCGGTGGGTGTGGGTGACCAGAATGCGGGTGATGCGACCTGGCGCTGCAGCCAGGATGGCTTGCAGGTGCCGGTCGGCCGCAACGTCGCCCTGGGCCAGCACCTCGGGGCCCGGGTCGATGACGGTCCAGTCGTCGCCACAGCCCACCAGGTAGGTGTTGGTGCCAGGCCCGGTCATGGGGCCGGGGTTGGGGGCCGTGACCCGAAGCACCCGCTCGGACAATCGCACCGCACGGCCCGGCAGCAGGTCGGCGTGGGCGTCACCGCGACCCAGCGGGTCCAACCGCGCCACTTCAGCGTAAGGCAGTTCATGTGGCAACACCACACGCGTGCCGCTGGCACTGGTGGCCCGGCGCGGCATGATCAAGGGCACGGTGGGCTGCGCCCGCGCTGCGGCCAGGGCGTCTGACGAGCGGGTGTGTCGGGCCAGGTCCTGTAGCGTTCTCAGCGTCACGGGCAGCAGCTTCAGACCCCGTTCGGCCGAAAGGGCTTGGGTTGGCGTTAGCCACATCAGCTCCACCGCCTCACCTTGATCGGCCTGGGCCTCTTGCCCGACAGGTGCCAGCGCCATGAAAAAGCGCGTATCAAAGCGCTTGGGCAAGCCCGGCGGCGTCAGCCAATGGCTGTAGTAGGCCAAACCACGTACGTCCAGGTGCAGGCTGTGCTCTGCGCACAGATCAGCCACGCCGACCTCGCCGGCCTGCAGGCGGTCACGCCAGGGCCGCAAGGTCAGCAAGTCCACAGCGCTCGTGGCCAGCAGCAGGCCCACTTCCTCAAAGGTCTCGCGCAAGGCGGCCACCAGGTAGTCCAGCCCGCCCTGCGCCAGCCCCAACTGGCTGCTGACTTGCGCGTCATCAGGCCCCATGCACCAGCCATGCGCCTGGCGGTCCCGCGCGTCCAAGACCCCACCCGGAAACACCGCAGCCCCACTGCGCAAGTCACCATCACGTTCAGCGCGCCGCAACATCAACACCTGAAGCGGGCCTTGCCCATCGTCGCCGTCACGCAGCAAGAGCAAGGAAGCGGCGGTGCGCGCGCCGGCGGCTGGGGTGTAGTGCGTGGTCATGCACCGATTCTGCCGGGCTTCGTTCGCACCCGGGCGAGACCAGTCCTGCTGGGCCTCACCCAGCTGTATTCAGCGCCACTCAGCGCCACTCAGCGATCACGCGCCAACGCAATGCTGCCCCACTGCGGCGGCGACACCCGCGCCACGATGAGCTTCAGGTTGCCGGGGTCCAGCACCACAGGCCCGGCAGTAGCGGCTGGTGCAGGCCCCGTCCAAGGGCAGATTGGCCAGCCGAAACTGCCCGCCGGCCTGCGCCAGTTTTTCACGCCCTTCATTGGAGAGCTGGCGCCGGGTGTCACAACGCGCCAGATCAAAGGTGCCGAGGGCGCGGTGATCTCGTTCCAGCTGAAGTTGGTCGTATTGCGTGCGGCCATGGCGCAGGTAGATCACATAGCCACCGAGGCCAGCGCTTTCGCGATGTTTGATGGACATCCAGGCCCGGACTCGCCTTCAGTGGAACGACTCCCAGTCGATTTGGTCCACGCTGCGCAGCAGTGCTTGGGCCGTCGCCAGCAAACCCTCAGCCTGCGGGCGGCTGTCCACGCTGTCACACAGGATGAATCCAGCAAAACCCGCCCGCGAAAGTGCTTGCGCCTGTGCCCGGCGCTCCAATTCGCTCATCTCCGCGCCCAGCCGGTGGTGCTCAGCGAGGCTGACAACCATGCACAGCATGCCCAAACGCGTCGCTTGCGTCTGCATCGCTGGCTCCAATGTGCCCATGGGCAGCCCTGACGGAAGCGCCACTACACGAAAGCCTGCCTCAGCTGCCACCTGCAGGTGAGCGTTCTTCACCACGAAGCCGCCGTCCTTCGCCTGCAAGTCCAACAGCCAGGCGATTCGCCACTCATCTGCCGCCACCTCAGACTGCCAGCTGCCGCGAAAGCGCTTCCTGATCGGCCTCATTGGCGCCTTCACCTTCAAGCACGATGGCGCCCCGTTCCAGCACGTAAAAGCGCTGCACCAGTCTGATGGCGCGGTGTACGTTTTGTTCGACCAGCAAAATGGGGATGCCGTCACGACGCAGGCCATCCATCAGCGCGAAGATCTCATCTACGATCATCGGCGCCAGGCCTTCCGTGGGCTCGTCAACCAGCAAAAGGCGCGGCGCGCCCACCAGAACACGCGCCATGGCCAGCATCTGCTGTTCACCGCCGGAAAGCGTTGTACCCATCTGCAGCCGACGTTCGCCCAGGCGGGTGAAGCGTGTGTAGATGGCATCGAGCTGGCGCCGATCCTCAGCGCGGCTGCGGCCAGGGCATTGCATAAAACCCAGCATCAGGTTTTCCTCCACCGTCAGGCCCGGGAAGATGCGCCGGTCTTCGGGCACGAAGCCAATGCCTTGACGGCAGATGCGCTCCGACACCACGCCGCCGATGGACTGACCGTCAAAGCGCACCGTGCCTTGCGTCGGCGCGACCCACCCGGCAATGGTCTTCATCACCGTCGTCTTGCCCACGCCGTTGCGCCCAAACAAGCCCACCACTTCGCCGGCGCCTACCCGCAGGCTCAGGCCCTGCAACACATGGCTCAGACCGTAATGGGTGTGTACGTCGTTCAGTTCAAGCATGTTGGCCCTCTTGCGCGACGCCGAAGTAGGCCGCCTGCACGGCGGGGTCGGCCCTCACCTGCAGCGGCGATCCTTCGGCCAGCTTGGCTCCTTGGTGCATCACCACCACGTGATCCGACAGGTTCATCACCAGCTCCACATCGTGCTCCACCAGCAGCAGACTCAAGCCTTCGGCGGCCAGGCTGCGGATCAACGACTCGGTCTCTTGGGTGTCGGCGTGGCTCATGCCCTGAGTGGGCTCGTCCAGCAACAGCAAGCGCGGGCGCGCGGCCAGGGCCACGGCAATCTCGAGCCGGCGCTGTTCGCCATGCGACAGGAAGCCAGCCAGTTCGTCGGCCCGGGGTTGCAGCGCAAAACGCTCGATCAGCTCATCCACCCGCGACTGCGCCGCGCGGCTGGCTGCGATGCCGCGAAACCACCCGCGCCCGTGTTCGACGAACTGCGCGGCCAAGCGCAGGTTCTCGCGCACCGGCAACTCGAAGAACAGGTTCGTGATCTGGAACGACCGCGCCAGGCCGGCGGCCAGCATGCGGTCGGGCCGCTCGCCGGTCATGTCTCGGCCCTCAAACAGCACTTGCCCGGCGCTGGGCCGGATGGCGCCGCTGATCAGGTTGAACAGGCTGCTCTTGCCCGCGCCGTTCGGGCCGATGACCGACGTGATGCAGCCCCGCCGGGCGTCGAAGCTCACGTCGTTGACGGCGACCAGCGAGCCAAAGCGCACCGTCAGGCCGCGCACGCCCAAGATGGTGTCGTCGCTCATGTGCGTTTGCTCCGCCAGCGCTGCAGGGCTGGCGCCAGATACCCCACCAGGCCCTTGGGGAAGAAGATCACCGACGCCACGAACAAGGCACCGATGACGATGGCGTGATGCGCCGTGAAGCTGCCCACCACCGACTTCAGCACCGTCAGCAGCGCACTGCCGTAGAGCGCACCCACCAGGGTACCGGTGCCGCCCACGATGACGTTGATGACGGCATTGCCCGACACCTGGAAGAACATCAGTTCGGGGCTGACGAAGCCGCGCAGCATCGGGTATAGCGCCCCGCTGAGGGCGGCCACCTGCGCCGCCAGCACAAACACCGCGAGCTTGTAGCGCCAGGGGTCGAATCCCAGAAAGGGCAGCCGGTGTTCGTTGGTGCGTATAGCGTCCAGCTGGCGGCCGAACGGCGTGTTCATCAGCCACAGCAGGAAGGCCAGCAGCGCCGCCATGCCCAGCAGCACCAGCAGGAAGAAGCTGGGCGCGTGCGCCGTGTTCAGCCCCAGCCAAACCGGCGCTGGCACGCCGATGAGGCCGTCGGACGCGCCAAGCTCGCGCGTGTTGAACACCACCTTGCTGACCACCTGCGCCAGGCCGAAGCTGATGAGCGCGAAGTACACGCCCTTGGCGCGAATGGCGATCACCCCGCCCAACAGGCCGACCAGTGTGCTGCTGAGCAGCACGATGGCCAGCGCCAGCGGCAGTGAGGGTGCCATGTGCTTGAGCACCAGGGCCGACACATACGCCCCGAAGCCGAAGAACAGGGCTTGTCCCAGCGGCAGCAGGCCGGTGCGGCCCAGCAGCAGGTCGACGCTGAGCGCCAAGCCTCCGAAGATCAGTGCTTCGGTGGCTAGGCGGAAGAAAAACACGTCCTCCAGCACCCAGGCCACCGCGGCGAACACCAGCGCGATGGCGAAGAAAGCATAGGCCAACAGCCGAACAGCGGAATCAACCATGACCCAGCTTCCCGAAAAGCCCGTGCGGGCGCCACATCAACACTGCCACCATGATGGAAAACAGCAGCGGGTCGCTCCACACCGGCGAGATGAACAGGCTGCTGATCGACTGCACCTGCGTCAGCAGCAGGCCAGCGATGACAGCACCCTTGATCGAGCCCATGCCGCCGATGATCACGACGCTGAAGGCGATGAGCACGAAGTCACGGCCCATGGTCGGGAAGACCGAATAGATCGGCGCCAGCAGCACCCCGGACAACCCCGCCAGCGCCACGCCGAAGGCGAAGGTGCAGGCGTAGACCACACTCACCGGCACGCCCAGTGACGCGGCCATGTGGCGGTCAAAGGCTGCGGCGCGCACCATCGCGCCCAGCCTTGTGCGGAAGACGACGATCCACACCGCGCTAATGACCAGCGCACCCACCGCCATCAGGAACAGCCGGTAGTTCGGGAAGAACAAGCCGAACATCTCGGTGGCACCAGTGATCGGCTGTTCGATGCGCAGCGGGTTGGCACCGAACACGATCTTCAACAGGTCTTCCAGGATGATGGCGATGCCGAAGGTCAGGAGCAGGGTCAGCGTGTGGCGGTCCTTGCTGTGGAACACGCGCTGGATCAGCAGGCGTTCGGTGGCATAGCCCACCACCGCCATCAGCAGCGGCGTCAACAGCAGCGCCCACCAAAACGGCAGCCCCATGCCGATGAGCACCAGTGCGGCGTAGGCGCCGATGGCATAGAACTCGCCATGCGCCATGTTGATGACATCCAGCAGACCAAAAATGATGGTCAACCCCAACGCCATCAACACCACGGCCACGCCGATCGACAGGCCATTGATGACCTGTGGCGCCAGCACGAACTGCAGCCATTCCAGCACGGCCGCGACCTCAGAACTTGGCGCAGGTGTCGGCGCCGATGGCGGCAGCGGCAGCCACCTTGCCGACGATCTCAAACTGGCCGCCGTTGACCTTCACCGCATACATGTCCTGCATGGCCTGATGGTCGCCGGCGCGCAGCGTCTTCACGCCCTGGGGCGTGGCCCATTGCAAGCCACGCAAGGCCGTGCGCACAGCGTCGGTCTCGGTGCTCTTGGCCCTTTCCACCGCGGCCTTGTAGGCGAACAGCACGCCGTAGCTGTCGGCGCCGTACAGGTCGGGCGCAGCCTTGTTGGCGGCGGTGAACTCGGCAACGAACTTCTGGTTTTCCGCCGTGGGTATGCTGGTGGAATAGCCTACGCCGGTCACAAAGCCGTCGGCCGCCTTGCCGATAGCCGCCAGGTTCTGGCCGGTGACCGTGCCCGAGGCGCCCACCACCTGGATGTTGCGGTTGACCCCGAACTCGGCCATCTGCGTGAACAGGCGCACGGTGTCGTTGCCGGCGACCGAGGTGTACAGAACCGTCGGCTTGGCGCTGCGGATTTGCCCGAAGTATGGTGAATAGTCTTTGTTGTCGAGCGGCGCAAACACTTCGCCGGCGGTCTTCGCGCCCTTGCCTTCGGCGGCGCTCTTGAACGCGGCCACGGTGCTGCGGCCCATCTCGTAGTCAGGGCCCAGGTAAAAGACGCTGGCGTTCTTCTGCGTCGTGGCCATCCAGTCTGCCAGCGCCGCGCTTTGCATGCCTGCGCGGGCGTTGACGCGGAAAACGTTCGGGCTGCACTTGTCAGCGGTGATGCTGTCGGCGAAGGACACCGTGGTGGCCATCAGCCGGTTGTTGCGCTCTGCCACCTGGCCCACGGCCAGCGTGCTGCCGCTGTTGACGGTGCCGGTCAGGAAGTCGACCTTGTTCACCTGGAACAGCTTCTCGGCCTTCTGCGTAGCCACCGCGGGGTTGGCTTCTTCGTCCTCGTAGATCAGTTCCAGCTTGCGGCCCATCACGCCGCCGCCGGCATTGATCTGCGCCGCAGCCAGGTCCAGGCCCCACTTCACCTGCTGGCCGATGCCGGCGTAGGTGCCCGACAGCGGGGTGACAACGCCGATCTTGATGGGCGCGCCGGCTTGCGCAAAGGCGGCCGCAGCGGCCAGCGACAGGGTGGTAGCGGCAAAGGTCTTTTTCATGGGTGTCTCCAGTAGCAGGAATGGGCGGTTGGGGGAGTGGTTCGCTCAGCGGCCGATGAAGTTCGGTTTTCGCTTGCCGTGGAAGGCCTCGACGCCTTCACGGAAGTCCTCGCTGCTGCGCAGGCGTGAATAGCAGTGGCCTTCGAGCTCGATGGCGATTGAAAGCGGCGAGTCCTCGGTGTCGTTGAGCAGCTTTTTCGCGGTGCGCTGGGCCAGCGGGCTGAAGCCGCGCAGTTCGTCGGCCAGGGCGTCGGTGGCCTTTTCCAGTTCAGCGTCGGGCACACAGTCGGTGGCCACGCCCCAGTCGAAGGCCTGGCGGCCAGTGATGCGGCGGCTGCGCATCACGATGTCCTTGGTGCGCGTGATCCCCACCATCCTCTGCAGCCGCGCGCTGCCGCCGCTGCCGGGAATCTGGCCCAGTTTCTGCTCGGGCAGCGCATACAACGTGGTGTCGGTTGCCAAGCGAAAGTCACAGGCCAGGCTGAGCTCGAAGCCCACGCCGAAACAGTAGCCGCGGCCGGCTGCGATCACCGGCTTGCTGCAGCGCGCCGGTGCGGCAACGTTCCAGGCCAGCTGGCTCACCTTTTCGGGTGTGGCGGCCAGGAAGCCCTTGATGTCGCCGCCGCTGCTGAAATGGTCACCCTGGCCGCGCACAACGATGACGCGCACACGTTCGTCGGCATCCAGCGCCTCGAAGGTGATGCGCAGTTGCTCGCGCGCCAGCATGCTGATGAGGTTGAAGGGCGGGCGGTCGAGCACGATGTCGGCGCGTTCGCGCGCTGGGTCGATCTCGACCCGAAAGCCGTCCGGCGCGGCGGGCAGCGTGTGCGCGGGGTGGTTCAGTTCAGGCAGGTTCATGGGGTTCCTTGGGACAAGGGGTGCGCGGGCGCGTGTCATAAAGCGACAACGCCCACGCTTTGGTAGATGTGTTTAATTTCGGTGAAGTCGATCAGCGCGTCAAAGCCGTGCAAACGGCCCAGGCCGCTGCGCCGGTAGCCGCCGGTTTCGGCTTCGGCAAAGAGCTTGTTGTGGTCGTTGATCCATACCGTGCCGTTGCGCAGCGCCCTTGCGACGCGCAAGGCGCGGGCACCTTCGTGGGTCCATACGCTGGCCGAGAGGCCGTACTCGCTGTGGTTGGCGCGCTGCACGGCTTCTTTCTCGTCTTCAAACCGCTCCAGAACGAGCAGAGGCCCGAAGATTTCTTCCTGCACAAAAAACGCGCTGCTGTCCCTGTGCGCCACCAGGGTGGGCGTGAGAAAGCTGCTGCCCGCCGGTGCGCCTGCAAGGCGGCCGCCCCGCAGCAAGACCTCATCGGCCTCGTCCATGGCACGCTGGGTGAGCGCGTCCACACGCTCACAGGCAGCCAGGTCGATCAATGGGCCCACCTGCGCCCCCACTTGGTCGCCAGGCGCCACCACCAGTGCGGCCAGTGCACGGGTCAGTGCGTCCTTCATGGCTTCGTACTGGGCCGCGTGCACCAGCACACGCCGTGCCGCCGTGCACTGCTGGCCGCTGATGATGGTGGCAGCGGCGGCCAGCTGCGGCGCCACACGGTCCACGTCGACATCCTCGAACACCAGGCAGGCCGACTTGCCGCCCAGCTCCAGGCTCAGCTTCTTCATCGTCGGTGCCGCCGCAGCCATGATGCGTACGCCGGTAGCGTTGCTGCCGGTGAAGCTGAGCACGTCCACCTCGGGCGAAGTGACCAGGGCCTGCGCCACCGCGTGGCCGCTTTCGCTGACGAGGTTCACCACGCCGGGCGGCAGGCCGGGCACGTCGTGCAGCGCAGCGATGACGGCGGCGGTGATCAGCGCCGCCTGCGGTGCCGGCTTGATGACCACGGTGCACCCTGCCGCCAGCGCAGGGGTGAGTGCGCGTATCAGCAGCACCACCGGGGCGTTCCACGGGATGATCAAGCCCGCCACGCCGGCCGGCTCTTTCAGCATCGTGCTGAAGACGCCGGGCTCCACTTCCAGCACATGGCCGGGCATGTGGCGCGCCAGGCCGGCGTAGTAGCGCGCCTCGGAAACCGCGGCACCCACCTCGCCCCGACTCTGGCCCAGCACCTTGCCGTTTTCCAGGGTCAGCAGGCGCGCCAACTCTTCCGCACGGCGCTCCATTTCATCGGCCCACTTCAGCATCACCTGCTGGCGCAGCCGGGGGTTCTGGGCCCAGTTGGCCTGCTCGAAGGCCGCGCGCGCGGCGCTGATGGCGGCCTGCGCCTCGGCCTCCCCAGCGTCGGCGTAAGTGCCGATGGCAGCGCCCGTGGCGGGGTTGAAGCGGGTGCCGTGGCTGCGCGCGGGCACCCAGTGGCCGTTGATGAGGAGTCGGGCTTCCCTGTTCATGGCGCTTTCCTCAATGCATCACCGAGCCGCCATCGACCACGACCACCTGGCCGGTGACGAAGTCGCTCTCGGCGCTGGCCAGGTAGACCAGGGTGCCGCACAGGTCTTCCGGCGTGACTTCGCGCTTGATGGCGCGGCTGGCGATGTTGTTGGCCGCAGCGGCCCCCTGCCAGGCCGGGTTGGCCAGCGTGTTTTCGCTGGCCGTGAGGCCGGGCGCCAGGGTGTTGACGCGGATGCCGGCGTCGCCCAGTTCACGCGCCAACGCGCGTGTCATGGCCACCACCGCGCCTTTGCTGGTGACGTAGTGCAGCAGGAAGGGCGCGCCCTTGAAGACCGTGCCCGAGGCGATGTTGACGATCTTGCCGTAGCCCCGCGCGCGCATCTGCGGCACCACGGCCCGGGCACACTCGAAGGGGCCGCGCACGTTGACGGCCATCACACGGTCCCACTCTGCGGCATCGATCTGGTCGAATGGCTTCATCGCCAGGTTGGTGAAGAGTCCGGCGTTGTTGACCAGGATGTCAATGCCGCCATAGGCCGCCATGGCAGCGGCGGCCATCTGGCGCGTGGATTCGGCCGACGTGACATCGGTGTGCAGCGCGATGGCCTGGCCACCGGCGGCACGTATCTGTGCTGCCACGGGCTCTGCATCGGTCACGTCACAGCAAACCAGGGCCGCACCTTGGGCGGCCAGGGCACGGGCGTAGCGCGCACCGATGCCTTGTGCGGCGCCTGTGACGATGGCCACACGGCCGGCAAGCCGCTGCGCTTGGACGGGCGATTCAGGGGTTTTCATGCAGCCTCCCGTTCAGAGCGTCGAGCGGGTTTGTCGCTCAGTTGTGTGGCCACACGGGCAGCGTCTTCGGGCTTGCGTGCGGCGTCTGACATGCCGTTGAACAGCGTGCCCAGCAAGCCCTTGTCCAGGTCGCTGGTGCCGAAGAGGGCGTCGCAGATGGGGAAGGTCAGGTTGAAATTGCGCGTGTGCATGAAGTCGGGGTTGTGGTGCAGCACATGCATGCGGCGCACGGTGTTGACCAGCGGCATGGCGTCCAGCAGCGGGTGTTCCAGATGGCTCAGCGTGTGCAGGCCTTCGTACATCAGGAAATAGGCGGCCATGGTCAGCATCGCGATGTAGCCGGCGTTGGGTGTCCACAGCGTGCCCAGCAGCAGCGCCGGCGGCAGTGCCGCCACCACAAACAGCACCGGCGCAAACGGCGGGAAGAGCAGGGCACGCCAATCCTTCTGGCCGTGGTAGTCCAGCGTCTTGTGGCTGAAAAACTGGTGGTGGGTGTTGACGTGGCGCTTGTAGGCCGGCTTGATAAAACTCCGAGGGCTGTGCAGCAGGTAGCGGTGGCCGGCCCACTCGGCCCAGTTGCCGAACAGGAACATCGGCAGCACCACCCACAGCCACTCGGCCCAACTCGCCTGGCTGATGTTCGCGGCGCAGTACCAGACCACGCCGCCCGTGAACAGCAGCGTGAAGGTCAGGTGTAATTCGCCGCGGTACCACGAGGGTGTCTCCTTGCGGTACTGCTCTCGAAAACTGTGCGAACGCTGCACGATCTCTTGGTCGCGGTTCATGTCATCTCCTTTTTGTTCATTCCAGGCCCAGGAACTTGGCCGCAAAAGCGGGGTCGGCCAGCAGCGCGTCGCGCCCGCCCTCCAGCACCGTGCGGCCGTTCTCCAGCACATAGGCGCGCTCGACAAAGTCCAGTGCACGGTGGGTGTTCTGCTCCACCAAAACCAGCGTGACGCCAGCGCTTGCGATCCGCCGCAGCGCGGCCTGGATCTCGTCCACCAGCAACGGCGCCACGCCGATGAACGGCTCGTCCAGCAACAGCAGGCGCGGACGCGACATCAGCGCGCGGCCTATGGCCACCATCTGCTGCTGTCCGCCGGAGAGTTCGCCTGCGTTCTGCGCCGCCTTCTGCCGCAGGATGGGGAACAGGCCGAATACCTGCTCCAGCGGATCGTCCAGCTCCCGCTGAAGCGCGGCGTAGGCGCCCATCGCCAGGTTTTCCCAGACGCTCATGCCAGGAAAGAGGCGCCGGCCTTCGGGCACCAGCGCGATGCCACTGGCCACGGTCTGCGTGGTGCTTGGCGCGCTCAGGGGCGCAGCGTCGAAGCTGATCTCGCCACCCGCTGCCGGGTAAAGGCCGACGATGGCGCCCATCGCGGTGCTCTTGCCGGCGCCATTGGCGCCCAGCAGGCCCACACGCTCGCCCTTGCCCACGTGGAGGCTCACGTCCCACAGCGCGCGCAGCTTGCCGTGGTCCACTGCCAGGTTTTTCAAGGTCAGCATCAGTTTGCTCCTGTCAGCAAGGGCTGCGCGGGTGGGCGCGGGGCTGCAGAACCCAGGTAAGTGCTGAGCACACGCTCGTCCTTCACCACCGCAGCCAAGGGGCCGTCGGCGATCAGGCTGCCCTGCTCCAGCGCGATGACACGGTCAACCACCTGCTCCAGCGCCGAAAAGATGTGCTCGACCCATATCACGGTGATGCCGTAGCGGTCGCGCACATGGCGGATGTGCTCGACAAAGCGTTTCACCTCGGCCGGCGTCAGGCCCGAGGCCACCTCGTCAACCAGCAGCAGCCTAGGCCGGCAGGCCAGCGCGCGCGCGAACTCCAGCGCCTTGCGTTCCTGCACGCTCAGCGCGTCGGCACGGTCGCGCAGGCGCGCGCCGAGTTCGGCGTAGTCGATGAAGGCCCGTGCCTCGCGCATGGCATCGCGCGGGCTCAGCGGTTCGCTGCTGAACATCAGCGGGATGGCGATGTTCTCCTGCACCGTCAGGTCACCGAAGGGCCGCGGTATCTGGTAGGTGCGGCCCACACCCAGGCGCGCGATGCCGTCGCGGCCCAGGCCGGCGAGGTCCTGGCCGGCCATCAGCACCTTGCCAGCGGTGGGTGTGTAGACGCGTGAGATGCAGTTGAAAAGCGTCGTCTTGCCCGAGCCGTTGGGCCCGATGAGGCCGACGACTTCGCCTTCCATGATCTTCAGGCTGATGTCGTTGACGGCCACGTTGCCGCCGAACTGCATGCGCACGCGCTGCAACTCGATGAGGGGGCGGCTGCGGTCCACCTCCAGGCGCGGCAGGGGCAGCGCCGCTGTCGCGCTGCTGGCTGTGGCTGCCAGGCTGGCAGCGGTTTCGCCGACATGCTCATGGTGCTCACGGCCCAGCAGCTTCAGCCCCGGCACCCGGCGCACCCACTTGGCGCGCAGGAAGCCGCCGGGCATGAAGCGCCCGATGAGCAGGATGGTCAGGCCATACAGCGTGTGCTGGAAGCCCTGCACGCCGACCAACAACCACTGCTGCATGCTGGCCAGCACCACCACGCCCACCAGCGGGCCGAAGCGCAGGCCCGAGCCTGCGAAGAGCACCATCGCGATGGGCACCAGCGCGACGTTCAGGCCAAAGACGCTGGTGGGGTCGATGTAGCTCATCTGCCAGGCCTGCAGCGCGCCCGCGGCGGCACCGAAGATGGCGCTCAGCACCAGCACATGGCGCTTCACCGGGCCGATCTTCACACCCACGGTTTCGGCCACCTGCTCGTCGTTGCGAATGCTCTTCAGCGCAAAGCCAAACCGCGCGTGGTTGATGCGCAAGGTAACGACAAAGGTCACAACGCTCACTGCCAGCACGCCCAAGAAGGCCGGTGTCAGCACCTGGGCCACGGGCAGCACGATGCCGTCGGCGCCCTTGGTCAACCACCCCAGGTTGAAGGCCATCACCTCCATCAGCGGCAGCAGCGCCAGCGTGGCAAACGCGAAGTAGTCGCCATGCAGCCTGAAGAGCGGCACCGACAACACCGCCGCCACCACGGCCGTGGCCAGCAGCGCCACACCAAACGCTGCCAGAAACGGCCAGCCTGAGACCAGCGCGATGGCAAAGCCGTACGCGCCTATGCCGTAGAAGCAGTAGTGGCCCAGGTTGACGTATCCCATCTCGCCAGCCACCCAGTCCCAGCTCTGGCCCAGGATGTAGGCCACCAGCACCGTGAAGGTGAAAGTGACGAAATAGGGGTTGGAAAAAAACGGCAAGGCCGCCAGTGCCACCACGGCCACCGCACCCAGGCCCCAGCCATAGCGCGCGGCGGCGGGCCGGCTGGTGTTGCTGCCCGTGGCGGCTGTTGCAACGTTTAGCGCCGCCATCACTTCGCCCCTGCCATGCGTGGGCGCGCCACCAGAATGGCCAGCATCAGCAACACGCTCAGCGCGGGTGCCCATTCGGGCTTCCAGTACAGGCCCGTCAGGCCCTCAGCCACGCCCAGGAAGACACCCGCCAGCAGGGCGCCCGGCAGGTTGCCGATGCCCCCGACCACGATGATGGTAAAGGCCTTGACCGTGAGGCTGAAGCCCATGGTCGGGTCAACCGGAAAGCTCAGCACGTACATCACGGCAGCGATGGCCACCGTGGCCGACCCGAAGGCGAAGGTCAGCGCCTTCATGCGCGTGCTCTGCACACCGCAGATCTGGGCGCCCACCGGTTCCTGCGTCACCGCGCGTATGGCGCGGCCGAACCAGGTTTTTTTCAGGATCAGGTGCATCACCAGCGTGAGCAGCGCAATGCCGCCCAAGATGAGCAACTGCACCGTGCTGACAACGATGTCGCCGAACTCCAGCGCTTCCAGTCGCAGCGGGATGTTGCGCTGCGTGGCGCCTGCGGCCTTGGCGGTGAGGTCGCTCAGGACCATCAGCGTGCCCACCGTGACCAGCACCGTGCCCACGGTGCCTTCGAAGTGGTTGCGCTTGGCCAGCGGCTTGAGCAGCAGGTGGTAGTAGCCGTAAGCCAGGGCGCCCAGCAAAGGCGCCAGCAGCGCGGCGATGAGCACGGGGTGCAACTGCCAGGTGGCAAAGGCCAGGCTGGCGACCACGCCACTCACGGCCAGCAGTGTGCCGTGCGCGAAGTTGAGGATGCGAACCACGCCGTAGATGAGGGACAGGCCGAACGCGACCAGCGCGTACAACCCGCCCAGCAGCACGCCGCCGATAAGCACTTGCAGAAGCACTTCCATGGTCATCAGCTCTGCGTTCGCCGCGTCACTGCCAGCTTGGCGAAGGCCACTGCAGCTTGCTGGTGGCCACTTCCGGCGGCCACACCACCTGCACCTTGCCCGCCTGCATCTGCACCGTGAAGGCGCCAGTGTTGGCAAAGCCGCGTTCGTCGAAAGTCACGTCGCCGGCCGGGCTCTTGATGGTGGCCTTGAAAAGCGCCGCCCTGACCTTCTCGCGGTCCACCTCGCCGGCCCTTTCTATGCCCTGGATCATGGCCAGGTAGCTGGTCAGGCGGCCCAGGGTCCAGATGTAGTCGAACATGCTCACGTTCGAGCGCTGCATCACCGTTTCGACCAGTTCGCTGTAGGCGCCTTTCACACCCGGGTACCAGCTCAGTTCGCCGGTCATGCCTTCCAGGTCCTGCCCCACTTGACGCTGCAGCGCACCGGTCAACATGGTGTGGTGCACGTCCATCGCGCGCACCTTCAGCTGGCGCATCTGCTGCACCAGCGGCACGCTGGCGTTGTCGTAGCTGCTGATGTAGACGATGTCGGCCTTGGCCGCGCGCACCTTGGCGATGAGGGCGGTGAAGTCCTTCAACTCGGCGCCGAACATCTCGGTGCCCAGCACCTTCAGGCCCTGCTCCTCGGCCTTCTTGCTCCATGTGGCCGTGATGCCCTTCATCACCGGGTTGTCGTGGGTGATGAAGATGATGGTCTGCGGCTTGGGGCTGACCTTGCTGATCATCTCGAAGTAGCGCGCTGACCAGTTGGGCACCACCGGGAAGGGCGTGCCCCAGATGTACTTCAGGCCGCGGTCATACAGCGCCGGCGTGGCCACGTTGGCCATCACCATGGGGATCTTGTACTTGTCGGCGATGGGCGGCACCGGGCCGCCTATGGACGACCAGTCGGGGCCCACGAAGAAGTCCACCTTGTCAACCGTGGCCATCTTTTCGTAGAGCTGCACAGCGGTGGCCGGCACGCTCTGGTCGTCGTAGATGACAAACTGGATCGGCAGCTTCTTGTTGCAGGCCCTCACGGCCACGCCGCCGGTCTTGTTCACCTCTTCGGCGAAGACTTCGGTCATCTTGCGCCAGCGGTCGGCCAGCGTGCTGAACGGGCCGGTCTCGCTGATCGTCGTGCCGAACACGATCGGCCCGTCACAGGAGTTGAGCTTGGCTGCAGCCGGCAAGCAGGTCAGAAACGCAGCCAGGGACAGTGCGCCAAAGGCAGGAATACAGGTCTTCATCAGGGTGTCTCCGTCGTTGTGAATGGGTCAATGGAGGGCTCAGTCGCGCGACCGAGACCGCCCCAGCGGCGCAGCCCGCCAGGCGCGTCAAGATCGAACAGGTCCAGCACCCGCGCACAGCTGTGGTTGACGACGTCGTCAAGCGTCTGCGGGCGGCTGTAGAAGGCAGGCACCGGCGGGCAGATCAGGCCGCCCATTTCGGTGACCGTGGCCATGTTGCGCAGGTGAGCCAGGTTCAGCGGTGTCTCTCGCGCCAGCAACACCAGCCGGCGCCGCTCCTTGAGCACCACGTCGGCTGCCCGGCTGACCAGGTTGTCGCCCAGGCCCAGTGCCACGCTGGCCAGCGTCTTCATCGAGCACGGCGCTATCACCATGCCGTGGGTCATGAATGAGCCGCTGGCCACCGTCGCGCCAACGTCGCGCGGGTTGTGGACCACATCGGCCAGGGCTTCGATGTCGGCCCGCGACAGCCCCAACTCTTGTGCGGCCGTCAGTCCGCCGGCTTGCGACAGCACCAGATGCGTCTGCACGTCAGGCAGGCTGCGCAGCATCTGCAACAACCGCACGCCGTAGACCGCGCCACTGGCGCCGGTGATGGCGACGATCAAGCGCTTCATGACGCTTGCAGTGGCGTACCCACCAGTGCGTCGGGGCCGGTCGCAGCAATTGCCTTGGACAAGTCCACTTCGCGCTCTCCGGGTATGCGCACACGGGTGAAAACGTGCTCCGAACTGGACAGCGGCTTGGTGGCGTCCAGGCCCATCTTGGCGCCGTAGCCTTGCCACTCGACGGGCGGCTTGTTACCGGGGAAACCGACCGTGGTGGACGGGTCCAGCGCAGAGCCCTGTGCGCCGGCAATCACGACCAGGTCGCGGTCGGCCTGGAAGCGCGTCGCCACCGCCCACTCGACCTCGGCCGGCTGGTGGATGTCGACGTCTTCGTCGACAACGATCACCTGCTTGACGTCGTAGTGGCCGGCAAATGCGCCGAGCATGACGTTCTTGGCCTGCCCTTCGCGCGTCTTGCGCATCTGCACCACCAGGTGGTAGCGCGCCACGCCGCCCACTGACAGGTGCACGTCCAAGACGTTCGGGAAGCTGCGCTGCAGGTGCGCCAGCAGCGTGGCTTCGCGAGGGATCGCACCCAGCAGCAGGTGCTCCATCTCGGCCGGCACGATGGTGTGAAAGATGGGGTCGCGCCGATGGGTCAGCGCGTCGATCTCGATGACCTCGCGCTCTTCACGCGCGCTGTAGTACTTGGGGAATTCGCCGAAAGGACCCTCGGGCGCGCGCACCGTGGGCAGCAGCCGCCCTTCGATGACAAATTCGGCCTCGGCCGGTACGCGCACCTCGTTGGTCATGCACTTGACCACGTCCAAGGGGGCGCCGTGGAGCGCGCCGGCGATCTCGAGCTCGTCGCAGTCGATGGGCGCGATGGCCTGCGAAGCCAGCGCGGTCAACGGATCGACACCGATGACGATGGCCACGTCCAGGGCCTGGCCCTGGGCCTCGGCGGCGCTGTAGAAGGCGTGCAGGTGGCGCGGCAGGATCAGGATGCCCAGGCGGCCCGGCCCTTGCACCTGCACCCTGTTGATCGACACGTTTTGCACACCGGTCTTGGGGTTGCGCGCGATCACCAGGCCGGCCGTGATGTAGGCGCCATGGTCGTGCTCGCTGTGGGTTGGAATGGGCAGCAGCGCCGAGATGTCGGCACGTTGGTTGGCAAAGCGATGAACCACCTGCTGCGCCGGTGCCTCCTGCACCTCACGCCAGGGCAAGGGTTTTTCGGCGGCCTTGCGAAAGCGTTGCAGCAGTTCCGCCTCGGGCACGCCCATGGCCTCGGCTATCCAGCTGCGGCGCGACATGAAGCCGCTGACCACCGGCACGGCATGTCCGTCGGGCTGCGGAAAGAACGCCGCCTGCTGGCCGTCCAGCCGCTTGGCAATGGCGGCCAGTTGATGTTTCAAGCGCACGCCCGGCTGTATGCGGGCCAGGCGGTCGGAGGCGCCCAGGCGCTGCAGCCAGCCACGCAGGGTGGTGTGGACTTTCATGTTCATGCCCTCAGTCCGCAGCCTGCAGCTTGGCTTCGCGTGCCAAACGCGCCCACTTGGCCACTTCACCCTGGAAAAACGCCGCGAACTGGGCGGGTGTGTCCGGCGGTGTGGGCACAAAGCCGGCTTCGATGAGTTTGGCCTTCAGATCGGGTGACTGCACGGCTTTCACGGCGGCGGCATTGAGCTTGTCAACCACGGCCTTGGGCGTGCCGGCCGGTGCGAAGAGCCCGAACCAACCGTTGAAGTCATAGCCCGGTACACCGGCTTCGGCTATCGTGGGCAGTTCCGGTGCTGAAGGGCTGCGGCTGGACGTGCTGACCGCCAGCGCGCGCAGCTTGCCCGCCTTGACCTGCGGCAGCGCCGAGGTCTGGAACATGAACATCAACTGCACATTGCCGGCCAGCAGGTCTGGCAAAGCCTGCGAGTCGGCTTTGTAGGGGATGTGCGTCATGTCGACGTCGGTAAGCGACTTGAACAGCTCGCCCGCCAGGTGGCTGCTGGTACCGATGCCCGAGGAACTGAAGTTCAGCTTGCCGGGGTTGGTCTTGGCGTAGGCCACCAGCTCCCGGATGTTCTTCACCGGCAGGGTGGGTGTCACCACCACCACCATGGGCACACCGCAGCACTGGCTGATGGCGACCAGGTCCTTCACCGGGTCGAAGCTCATCTTCTTCTGAAGTGCCGGGTTGCTGGCCAGGCTGGTGGCCGCCATCACCAGCGTGTAGCCATCGGCTGGCGATCGCACCGTCGCCTCGGCGCCCAGGTTGCCGCCAGCGCCAGGTTTGTTATCGATGAGCACACGCTGGCCCAGGATCTCGCCCATCTTGTCGCCCACCAGGCGGCCGATCTGGTCGCCCGTGCCACCGGCGCTGTAAGGGACCACCAGCTTCACCATGCGGTTGGGGAAGCTCTCCTGGGCAAAGCCGTGCAGGCTGGCCCCCGCCAGCAGCAAGGCGACTGTCCACTTGTTCATCATGAGTTCTCCGGCGCGACGGGCGCTGAGGTTTCGTATTCGCCAGCCTGCAGCTTTCGCCGCAGCACCTTGCCGACGGGGCTCTTGGGGATCTCGCGCACGAAGACGTAGTCGCGCGGGCGTTTGAAGTTGACGAGCTTGCTGCTGCGGCAATGCGCGTCCAGGGTCGCGGCGTCGGCGTCGGCGTGCAGCTTCACGAAGGCCACCACCTTCTGGCCCCAGCGCGGGTCGGGCATGCCGGCCACGGCCACTTCGTCCACCGACGGGTGCAGCGACAGCACCGACTCGATGTCGACCGGCGAGATGTTCTCGCCGCCACTGATGATCATGTCGTCGACGCGGCCGGTGACAAACAGGTCGCCGTCGGCATCGACATAACCCATGTCGCCGGTGAAGTACCAGCCGCCGTGCAGGCTCTTGGCATTGGCGTCAGGGCGGCGGTGGTAGCCCTCAAAGGCTTCGTCGCCGGCCAGGTCGGCAATGATCTGGCCCTCTTCGCCGGTTGAAGCCAGGCACGAAGAGTCGTTGCTCTCCAGCTTCACCACCCGCAGCCGCGTGTTCAGCCCGGCGCGGCCGGCGCTGCCGGGCTTGGCCAAGGCACGCTGGTTGATGCTGAAGGTGTAGATCTCGCTGCTGCCGTAGTGGTTGACAAACAATTCGGGGCGGAAGGCCTGGTCCAGGCTCTGCAGCAGCGCGTCGTGCATCGGCGCACCTGCGAAGCCCAGCTTGCGCACGCTGGTGATGTCGGTGGCCGCGAACTGCGGGTGAGCCAGAAGGTCGTGGTACAGCGTGGGCACCAGGTACAGATGCGTCACACCTTCGTCTTCGATGGCGGCCAGCGCCTGGTGGGCGTCGAAGCGCGGGATGCAGACGAAGCGGCCGTCGACCAGCGCCAGCGCGAGCAGGCTGCGCACGCCCATGGTGTGATACATGGGCATCACACCCAGCGTGCATTCCGCGTCGCCATAACAGTTCTGCGCCACGTGGGCCAGCGCCGCGGCACGTTCCGTGCGGTGGCGCCGCGGCACGCCCTTGGGCTTGCCCGTGGTGCCGCTGGTGTAGAGCATCAGCGACAGGTCTTCGGCACCGGCTTCGGGCGTGGGCTCGGCCGACGTGGCCAGCCAGTCATCGAAGCTCACCTGCGCGCCAGCAACCGCGCCCACGCCGATGCGCTGCACCTTGCGCGCCAGTTTGCTGTGCGCCACTGCAGCATCGACCACCGCTTCCCAGACGATGGCGCGGGCATTGCTATCAGCCAGGCAGTAGTCGATCTCATCGCCCTTGGCGCGCCAGTTCAGGGGTGTGACGACGATGCCGGCAAACTGGCAGGCCCAGTGCAGGGCCGCCATCTCCCAGCGGTTTTGCAGCACCACCAGCAGGTGGTCGCCCTTGCGCAGGCCGGCAGCGGCCAGCCCGCCTTGCACGGCGCCCACCGTGCTGGCCCACTGCGCGTAGCTGAAGCGTCGCGAGCCGTCCACGATGGCCGTGCGGCCTGGCGAACGTTCCACGCTTTGCAGCAGGGTGCGGCCCAGGTCAAACATGGCTGGCCTTCGCGATGTTCTGGGCATGCGCCACGGCGCGGGCCTGGGCCACTTCCAGAATGGCGGCGACGATGGGCGTGTAGCCGGTGCAGCGGCACAAGTGGCCCGACAGCATCTCGCGCACCTGCGCAACGCTCGGCTGCGGCACGCGGTGCAGCCAGTCGGCCGCGCTCATCAGGATGCCGGCGGTGCAAAAGCCGCACTGCAGTGCGTGGTGGCGTTTGAAGGCGGCCTGAAGGTCGCCCAGGTTGTTGCCGTCGCCGCCGGTCTGCGCTGCCAGGCCTTCGATGGTCTGCACCGAGCAACCGTCGACTTGCACCGCCAGCATCAGGCAGGCGCGCTGCGCAACGCCATCGATGCACACCGTGCAAGCGCCGCAAACGCCATGCTCACAGCCCACATGGGTGCCGGTCTGCCCCAGTTCGTGACGCAAGAAGTCGCTGAGCAACTGGCGCGGCTCGGTGGTGGCGCGGCGGGGCCGGCCGTTCAGCACCAGCTGTACGGGGTGGGCGCGATCGCGGCTGAGTACGTTCATGCCGGGATTCCTGCTGAAAGGGGAACGGAATGGGCGCGGGCGCCGCGATCGGCCTGGGCCTGCTCGGCCACACGCCGGCCCAACTGGCGCACCAATTGGCGGCGCAGCGCGGCGCTGGCCTGCGGTTCGTCGCGGGCCTGCAGCTGCCAGGCAAAGTCGTTCAGGGCGTCGGCCAGTGCGCTGCCCTGCAGCAGCGGGAAGTTGCGCGCCACGGGCCGGTCGGCCACACCGCCCACGGCCATGCGCAAGCGCTCGCCGTCTGCCACGGCGGCCACGGCGCAGATGGCAAAGTCGCCATGGCGCACCGAGAACTCTTCAAAACCGAAGCCCTGGCCCGGCTGCGCGAGCGGGAAGCGCACGGCCTCGACCAGTTCGTCAGCACGGCGTGTGGTCTGCAGCATGCCGCTGAAGAAGTCTTCGGCCGCCACGCGGCGGCTGGCCCGTGCGCTTTTCAGCAGCACCTGGCCTTGCAGGGCCAGCAGGCACAGCGGCAGCTCGGCCGATGGGTCGGCATGGGCGATGCTGCCGGCCACGGTGCCGCGGTTGCGCACCTGGAAGTGCGAGATGTGCGGGAAGGCCAGGTGCAGCAGCGGCAGTTGCTGGGCCAGGCCGGGGCGCCATTCCAGCGCGGCTTGGGTGACCGCCGCGCCCACCTGCAAAGCGCCTTGCGTTTCACGCTGTTCCTGCAGCGGGCCGCAGCGCGAGATGTCCAGCAGCCGCTGCGGCTGCGCCAGCCGCATGTTCAGCACCGCCACCAGACTTTGGCCGCCGGCCAGGATGCGCGCGTCATCACCCATCTGGGCGAGCACGGTGCAAGCCTCGTCGGCGCTGTTGACGCGCTGGTAGTCGAAGGCCGCTGGCTTCATGTAGCCACCCCCAGCGCCTGCAGCAGCCGCTGCCACAGCGTGCGCCGGGCCTGCGGCGCAGCGCCCTCACCCATCGCCTGCCGCCCCAGCGATTCAAACAGCTGGGCCAGCACGATGCGCGCAGCGCCTTCGAGCATGCGGCTGCCCACCGCGGCCACCTTGCCACCCACCTGGGCCGCATAGTCGTAATGCAGCCGCGTGCCGGTGGCCGTGGCTTCCAGCCGCACCACGCCGCTGCCGGCACCCGTGCCCAGGGTGGACTGGCCGTCACCAGCCAGCCGCAGCGAACGCGGGGCGTCGATCTCGCTGAGCGCGATGCGCGCGGCATAACGCGCCTTCACCAGGCCCACACCCACGGTGACGTCGGCGCGGTATTGGTTCGGGCCGGTGCGGTCCAGCGCATGGCAGCCTGGAATCACACGCGCCAGCGCCGCCGGGTCGAGCAGCACCGCGAACACCCGGTCGGGGGGAGCGGCGATGTCGACATGGCCGCGCGCCTGCAGCGCGAGGCCGCCACGCACGGGCTGCGCAGGTTGTGCCGCCATCGCTGCGACCAACGCTGCAGGCGGCGGGGGCTCATCGGCGCCGATCAGCGCCAACACGCGCGAAGGCGTCAGCGGCAGTTGGATATCGACCACGTCCTTCAGCGGCCGCAAGGCGTCGGCAAAGGCGTTGGCCACGCACACGGGCGTGCTCATGTTGTTGCCCTCGCCGATGCCCTTGGCCCCCAGGGGCGTGAAGGGGCTGGGGGTCTGCAGGTGCACGATCACGGGGTCGGGCACTTCGCAGGCGGTGGGCACCAGGTAGTCGGCAAAGGTGCCGCTCTGGAAGCCGCCATCGGCGCCGTAGCGGAATTCCTCCATCAGCGCCGCGCCCAGGCCCTGGGCGAAGGCGCCGCGGATCTGCCCGTCGGCCATTCCCGGGTGCAGGATGCGGCCGGCGTCGTGGCCGGTGATGTAGCGGTCCACCGTCACGCTGCCAGTGGCGGGGTCCACGTCCAGGCCACAGATGTCGAACACAAAGCCGTAGCAGGCGCTGGTGTTGACACGGTCCTGCGCGTCGGGCGCGGTCAGGCTGGGCGGCGTCCAGAAAGCCGTTTCACGCAGGCCGGGTTCCACGCCCTCGGGCAACAGCGCCGGTGCCCAGTGTGGGCCGGCGGCCAGGCGGCTGAAGGCCTGGCCGCGCGCCGGCTGGGCGCGGTCGAAGACCTTGCCGCCTTCGAAGACTACGGCCTGCGCATCGCAGCCAAACTGCACGGCGGCAATGCGCGCCAACTTGTCGCGCAAGCGCAGCGCCGCCAGGTGCACCGTGCCGGCCACGGCGCCGGCAAAGCGGCTGCTGTAGTTGCCGGCGGCCACGCTCCAGGCGTCCTTGGCGGTGTCGAACTCGACGTTCACCGCTACCTGTGCCGGCTGCAGCCCAAACACGTCGGCCACCACCTGCGCACACACGGTGATGTGACCCTGCCCGGCTGGCGCCGAGGCCACAACCACGTTCAGCCCACCCAACAGGTCGATGCCCACGGTGGCGCTGGCAATCGCGCCGTTCTTCGGCCCGGCCTTGGCGCGCTGCTCGGCCGTCAGCACGGTGGTGATGTAGCCCATGTTCGACACCGAGGGCTCGACGATGGCGGCCACGCCGATGCCGTACAGCCGCCCTGCAGAACGCGCCTTCGCTTGGCGTTGCTGCAGGCCTTCACGCACGGCCGCGGCCTGCGCCATTTCAGCCAGGCGCTGGTAGTCGCCCGAGTCCAGCACCGCACCGGCAGCAGCACGGTACGGGAACTGATCGGTCTTCACGAAATTGCGCAGGCGCAACGCGACCGGGTCGACCTTCAGCTCTACCGCGATGCGGTCCATCAGCCGTTCCAGCGCGAAATACACCTGCGGCCCGCCAAAGCCACGCACCAGGCCCGTCGGTGTCTTGCTGGTCAGCACCACGCGGTTGCGCACGGCGATGTGGGCGATGTCGTAGGCCCCACTCATCGCGCCATGCATGCGGTAGAAGGTGGCTGGCTCGGGTGCGCGCAGATAGGCGCCGACGTCGTCACGCTGGTTCCACCGCAAAGCGGTGATGCGGCCGTCGGCTTGCACCGCAGCTTCAATGTGCGTCAGCCGCGCGGTGGCTGAAGTGGCCGCAGCCAGGTGCTCCAGCCGATCTTCCACCCACTTCACCGGTGCACCGCCCGCCTTCTTCGAGGCCAGACACATCAGCACCACATAGGGCAGCACCGACTGCTTCACGCCGAAACTGCCACCGCTGTCACGCGGCAGTTTGTGGCGCAGCTTGTTGGCCGGCACGCCCAAGGCCATGGCCATCACTGTGTGCAGACTGAAAGGGCCCATGAAGTTGCTGGTGACTTCATAACCTTCATCGCCGGGCAGGCACTCCGCCACGACAACAGCACCTTCAATGGGCGTGCAGCTGTTGCGTGGGTAGTGCACCGTCAGGCCCACCCTGCGATCGGCTGCTGCGAAAGCGGCATCCGGTTGGCCATAACGGAAGCTGCGGTCGCTGACCACGTTGCTGCCTACCGCTTCGTGCAGCACGGCCGAGCCAGGCTCAGAGGCAGCATCGATGTCCACCACCGCTGGCAAGGCTTCGTAGTCGGCCCGCAGCAGGTCCAGCGCGTCTTCAGCGGTGTAGCGGTCCTGGGCCACCACCACGGCCACCGGCTCGCCGGCATACCGCACCTTGTCGACAGCCAGCACCCAGTGCTGCATCGGCACCTTCACGCCCACCACAAAGGGCTGCTGCCAGCGCTGCACGTCTTGCCCCGTCAGCACCGCATGCACGCCGGGCAGGGCCAGCGCCGCTGCCGTGTCCACGGCCAGCAGCCGCGCATGGGCGTGCGGGCTGCGCAGCACCGCCGCGTGCAGCGTTCCCGGTGGCGTGCCCAGGTCGTCGCCGAAGCGGCCACGGCCGGTCAGCAGCGCAGCGTCTTCAAGGCGTGGCGCCGACTGGCCGAGGTGCTGGGTGGGCAGGGCCTGTTGCAGGCCCGGGTCGCTGTGCAAGAACGGTCTCCGGTGTGTCGTCGTGCGGGGTGGCGCAGTGTCGACAGCACGGGGTTCGCCGCGTTAACGCAAGCGTCTGGGGAAGGTCCAGATCGTCCGGCGGCTGACCCAATCGTCTGGTGATCTGCGTGCTGCGGCGCAGCAATTCGATCGATTGGAGGGGAAACCCGCAGCCCGGGCCGGGTGCTCAGGCACGGGCCGGCGATGCCGGCGCGCGCTGAATTCAGATCAGCGGCGCAGGCGGCGCGGCGTCGCCCTGGGGCGGCTCGAACAGGTTCACCACGCGCCTGTAGTCACTGGGCGTGATGCCCAGGTGCTGGCGAAAGAACCGCGAAAAATGCCCCGGCGCCGAGAAGCCCAACCCGTAAGCGACATCACCCACCGATTCCTGCGACTGCGTGAGCCGCTGCACCGCGGCCTCAAAGCGCAGCACGTTGGCGTAGACCAAGGGCGTGACCTGCGTGTCGCGCTGAAACAGCGCGAAGAAATGCGCCCGCGACAGGCCGGTCTGTGCGGCCAGGGTGTCCATGTCAAGATCGCGACCGACGTCCTGGCGCATCAGCGCGATTGCCTGGCGGATGCGCGGATCGGTCGCCACTGGAGGCTTGCTGCGCAGCAGGCTCATCAGGTCGCGCCAGCCCGAATAGCCCTCGACCACCGAGATGATCAGGTTGAACAGCAACTGCTCCAGCCGGCTGGGCGAGATCTCGTCGGCCCACCACAGTTCGACCACGAATTCCTCGGTGATCTTGCGCGTGGCCGCCGTCACGCGCACGCAGTTCTGCGGAAAAAAGCGCGGGTGGCCCGACATCGCCAGCGAGCGCTGGATGTCGGCAAGCCAGTTCGGTTCGATGTACAGCGCCAGGATCAGCGTGCGTTCACCCGGCGCCACCGGGTGGGTATAGGCGTGGTGTTCCCAGGCGTTGACGAGGACTGCGCTGTCATTGGTGAGGGGCGCAGTCTCGCCGCGCACGCTGAAGGCGCTGTCGGCGCCGCCTACCTTCAAGAGGATGTGGCAATGGTGGTGCGCATGGCCTACCAGCGGCGCGCTCATGTCGAGCAGCGCAACGCGGCCGAAGCGGCCCTGGAAAATCTTGATGGCGTTGGACAAGCGGAGAACGCGCAGCGCTAGGCAGCCGCGGCAGTGGTGGTGGTCGTGGTAGCAGGGTCGCGGGTGACTTGATCGGCAGAGGTGGGCATGCCTAGACTCCATCACGCCCCACAAGGCGCGCGGCCGGATGGTAGGCCAAGGCCAAGACTGCCGCCAAGGGGACAATCCCGTGCGGCGCTTTCGGCACCTTACGGTGCGAGTCGGGCTGGCATGCACAGTGGAGCATGCCAGCAGCGCCTGTTCTGAAGCTAGCCTGCAACACTCGAAACTGGAACGGCCCAGCCGCACGGTCGACCGGGTTGCCGCCGGCGAACAATTCCCCTGACTTGGTCGACCAGAAACGAAAACGCCACCCTGAGGGTGGCGTCTGTCGCAGCTTCGATGCATGAGTCGTGGTGGGCGGTGCAGGGTTTGAACCTGCGACCCCTGCCGTGTGAAGGCAGTGCTCTACCGCTGAGCTAACCGCCCGGAATTGGGGGAGCCGCCCGTGGGTGCCAGGCGCATTCCGGTAAGCCTGGCATTATGCCATGGTTCACCGGCCCCAAGTTCGGGGCTCAACTTCAGGCCGCAACCTCGGGTCGCCAGACAGCTTTGCCTTTGCTGGCCTTGTCCACGTCCAGCAACACCTGTTGATGCGCATCACATTCCTCTGTATGCGCCGCCAGCACCGGCAAGCTCAATCCTGCCAACGGCAACGCAGCCGTCACGACCGGGCCCCTGCGGTTGTCGGAACTGTCGATGACCAGCGAGTCCTGGCCGCGCGTCATGTTCAGGTAGACCTGGGCCAGCAGGTCCGCGTCAATCAGCGCCCCGTGCAGGTCGCGCTTGGAGTTGTCAACTTCCAGGCGGCGGCACAGCGCGTCCAGCGAGTTGCCTTTGCCGGGGAACATCTCGCGCGCCATCAGCAGGCTGTCGGTGATGCGAGCGGTGTGGGTGGCAAAGCGCGCCTGGCCCAGACGCTTGAGTTCAGCGTCCAGGAAGGCCAGGTCAAAACTGGCGTTGTGGATGACCACATCGGCACCCGCCACAAACTCGATCAATTCGGTGACGATGGTCGCAAAAGGCGGCTTGTCGGCCAAAAACTCGTCGGTGATGCCGTGCACCCGCACCGCGTCCGGGTGGCTGCTGCGGCCGGGGTTGACGTAGTGGTGCAAGCGCCGCCCAGTGTCGCGGCGGTTGTCGTATTCGACGCAAGCCACTTCAATGATGCGGTCGCCCTGCTCAGCGTAGAGGCCGGTGGTTTCGGTGTCGAGAAATACCTGCCGCATGCTCAGACCCCTGCCCTTGCCGCCGCGCGGCCAAACCACCACCACAACCCGGCGCCCAAGGCGATCATGGGCACGCACAGCCACTGGCCCATGCTCATGCCGAAGGTCAGCAAACCCAAGAAACTGTCGGGCTCGCGGAAGTACTCTGCGGTGAAGCGCAGAACGCCATAGCCAAAGACAAAGGCCGCAGCCACCTGGCCGGTGGCGCGGTCTTTGCGCGCATACAGCCACAGCAATACAAACAGCAGCAAGCCTTCCAGCAAGAATTGATAAAGCTGCGATGGGTGACGCGCCACCATGCTGCCGCTTTGTGGAAACGCCATGGCCCAGGGCAAGCTGGCGTCGGCTGGCCGACCCCACAACTCACCGTTGATGAAGTTGCCCAGGCGCACCGAGGCCAGCCCGGTAGGCACGCAAGGCGCCACCACGTCCATCACGTTCAAGAACGACCGCCCGCGCTGGCGCGCAAACAAGGCCATGGCCAGGATCACGCCAATCAGGCCCCCGTGGAAGGCCATGCCGCCCTTCCAGACCATCAGCACTTCCAGCGGATTGGCCGCGTAGTAGCCGGGCTTGTAGAACAGGGCGTAGCCCAGCCGCCCGCCCAGCACAACACCCAGCACGCCGTAAAACAGCATGTCTTCCACGTCGCGCCGGGTCCAGCCGGCCTGGGCAAACTGGGGGCGCTGGATGCGGCGGATGGCCAACCACAAAAACAGGCCAAAAGCGACCAGGTAGGTCAGCCCGTACCAGTGGATCTGGACGGGGCCCAGCGCCAGGGCGACGGGATTGAACTGCGGATGCACGAGCATCGATGGGGCTCCGGTAACAACGATCGCCATTGTCCACGGACCGGGCAGGGGCGGTCCGAAGGCTCGATAAACTCTCCAGTTCCCCAACGCCCAGCATCCGCTAAGCCATCGATGAGCTCAAACCGCCGCTCCAAGAACATCACCGAAGGCGTCGCCCGCGCGCCCAACCGGTCCATGTACTACGCCATGGGCTACACCGAGGGCGACTTTGGTAAACCCATGATCGGCGTGGCCAACGGCCACAGCACCATCACCCCTTGCAACAGCGGTCTGCAAAAGCTGGCCGACGCGGCGGTGGCCGAGCTCAAGGCGGCCGGCGCCAACCCCCAGATTTTTGGCACGCCCACCATCAGCGACGGCATGGCCATGGGCACCGAGGGCATGAAGTACAGCCTGGTGTCGCGCGAAGTCATTGCGGACTGCGTGGAAACCTGCGTGGGCGGCCAGTGGATGGACGGCGTGCTCGTCATCGGCGGCTGCGACAAAAACATGCCCGGCGGCATGATGGGCATGCTGCGCGCCAATGTGCCAGCCATCTACGTCTATGGCGGCACCATCCTGCCTGGCCGCTACAAGGGGCAGGACCTCAACATCGTCAGCGTCTTTGAAGCCGTAGGCCAGTTCAGCGCCGGCAACATGAGCGAAGAAGACTTCTGCCAGATCGAGCGCCGCGCCATTCCCGGCAGCGGCAGCTGCGGCGGCATGTACACCGCCAACACCATGTCGTCGTCCTTCGAGGCGCTGGGCATGAGCCTGCCCTTTGCCAGCACCATGGCCAACGTGGAGGACCCCATCCTGGCGCACACCCAGGCCGCGGCGCGGGCCTTGGTAGAGGCCGTCAAGGCCAACCTCAGGCCACGCGACATCGTCACCAAGAAGAGCATTGAAAACGCGGTCGCGCTGATCATGGCCACCGGTGGCAGCACCAACGCGGTGCTGCACTTCCTGGCCATCGCGCACGCGGCCGAGGTGGACTGGACCATCGACGACTTTGAACGCATCCGTCGCCGCACGCCGGTGCTGTGCGACCTCAAGCCCAGCGGCAAGTACCTGGCCATCGACCTGCACCGGGCTGGCGGCATCCCTGCGGTGATGAAGGAACTGTTGGCCGCGGGTTTGCTGCACGGCGACTGCATGACCATCACCGGCAAGACAGTGGCGCAAAACCTGGCCGACTTGCCGCCGCTGCGCGCTGACCAGGACGTCATCCGCCCGGTGTCCAAGCCCATCTACGAGCAAGGCCACCTGGCCATCCTGAAGGGCAACCTCAGCCCCGAAGGCTGTGTGGCCAAGATCACCGGCTTGAAGAACCCCGTGATCACCGGCCCAGCGCGTGTGTTTGATGACGAACAAAGCGCCTTGGCCGCCATCATGGCCAAGAAAATCGTGGCCGGCGACGTGATGGTGCTGCGTTACCTGGGCCCCAAGGGCGGCCCCGGCATGCCCGAAATGCTGGCACCCACCGGCGCGCTGATTGGCCAAGGCCTGGGCGAAAGCGTGGGCCTGATCACCGACGGCCGCTTCAGCGGCGGCACTTGGGGCATGGTGGTGGGCCACGTGGCGCCCGAAGCCTATGCGGGTGGTCTGATCGCGCTGGTGCAAGAGGGGGACAGCATCACCATCGACGCGCACCAGTTGATGCTGCAGTTGAACGTGGACGACGCAGCGATCGCCGCGCGTCGCACGAAGTGGAAGCAGCCGGCACCGCGATACACCCGCGGTGTGCTGGCCAAGTTTGCCAAGAACGCGTCCAGCGCCAGTTCGGGTGCGGTGCTCGACGGCGACTGAGCGACTACAGGCGCGGTTCGCGACTCAGCATTTACAGGCGCGGATCGCGCTTCAACATCTAGAGACGCGGTTCGCGCCTGGGCGGCTCCGGCACTTCCAGCGGTTTGCTGGGGGCGTCGCGCCCGGCATGGGTGGGATCGGCCGAGATGTGCCGCGCTTTCACCGCGCTGGTCTTCGCGGCGATTTTGTCGCGCCGCTTGCTGATGCCAAAGCCCAGCGCTTCCATGGACCTTTCACGGCGGTCCACTTTGCGCTGTTCCATCTTGTTCATTTCGCGCTGCTTGGTCCAGCCTGAAGAGTCCGCAAACTCCCACCACAGCACCGCCAAGCCAAACGGCGCCAGGATGATCCACCAAGACCAGGTGGCAAAGGGGCCGAATTCGGCCATCTTGGCCGCCAGCAACAGCACTCCAACGATGACCAGGGGCATGGCGTTTCTCCTGCAGGCACTGTAGCGCAAGGCGCGGCAGACGCGAACACGCAATTGCGGTCAAAAATCGCCGCTGTCTGCCAAGATCACCAACCCATCTTGATGGCCCGGCCGATCACCAAAAAAGGGGCCCGCAGGCCCCCTTCCCCAAGCGACGTGGCTCAGACCGCCTGACCCAGCTGCTCCAGGATGGCTGGGTTTTCCAGTGTGCTGGTGTCTTGCGTGATGGCTTCGCCCTTGGCGATGCTGCGCAGCAACCGGCGCATGATCTTGCCGCTGCGGGTCTTGGGCAGGTTGTCGCCAAAGCGGATGTCCTTGGGCTTGGCGATAGGGCCAATCTCCTTCGCCACCCAGTTGCGCAACTCGTTGGCGATCTTCTTGGCTTCGTCGCCGGTGGGGCGGCTGCGCTTCAAGACCACAAAGGCGCAGATGGCCTCGCCCGTGGTGTCGTCGGGGCGGCCCACCACGGCGGCTTCGGCCACCAGTTCGGTGTGGCTGACCAGCGCCGATTCGATTTCCATAGTGCCCATGCGGTGACCCGAGACGTTCAGCACGTCGTCGATGCGGCCGGTGATGGTGAAGTAGCCGGTGTCCTTGTCGCGGATCGATCCGTCGCCGGCCAGGTAGTAGCCCTTCAGTTCGGGCGGGTAGTAGCTTTTGACAAAACGATCGGGGTCACCCCAGATGGTGCGGATCATGCTGGGCCAGGGCTTCTTGATGACCAGGATGCCGCCGCTGCCGTTGGCCACATCGGCCCCGGTTTCATCAACGATGGCCGCTGTGATGCCCGGGAAGGGCAGCGTGCACGAACCCGGCACCATGGGCGTGGCGCCCGGCAGCGGGGTGATCACATGGCCGCCAGTTTCGGTCTGCCAGAAGGTGTCGACGATGGGGCAGCGGCCGCCACCCACGTTTTGGTAGTACCACTCCCAGGCCGCAGGGTTGATGGGCTCGCCCACGCTGCCCAAGATGCGCAGGCTGCTCAGGTCGCTGAGCCTGGGGTGCACGGCAGGGTTGCCTTCGGCGGCCTTGATCAACGACCGGATGGCCGTGGGCGCGGTGTAGAAGATGGTGACCTTGTGCTTTTCAATGGTCTTCCAAAAGCGCGCGGCGTCGGGGAAAGTCGGCACGCCTTCAAACACGATCTCGGTGCCACCCAGCGCCAGCGGGCCGTAGGTGATGTAGCTGTGCCCAGTGACCCAACCGATGTCGGCGGTGCACCAGAACACGTCGTTGTCCTTCAGGTCAAAGGTCCAGGCCGTGGTCAGCGCGGCGTGCAGCAGGTAGCCGCCGGTGCTGTGCTGCACGCCCTTGGGCTTGCCGGTGCTGCCGCTGGTGTACAGCAGGAACAGCGGGTGCTCGGCCTCCACCCACTCAGGCTCGCAGGTGCTGCTCTGGCCGGCCAGTTCTTCATGCAACCAACGGTCACGGGCGGGATGCCAGGCGATGTTGCCTCCGGTGCGCTTGTAGACGATGACGTTCTGGATGGTCTCGCAGCCGCCCATGGCGATGGCGTCGTCGACGATGCTCTTGAGTGGCAGGCTCTTGCCACCGCGGGCCTGTTCGTCGGCGGTGATGATCATCACGGCGCCAGCGTCTTGCACGCGGTCACGCACGCTCTGCGCCGAAAAGCCGCCAAACACCACCGAGTGGATGGCGCCAATACGGGCGCAGGCCTGCATGGCGGCCACGCCTTCGACGCTCATGCTCATGTAGATCACAACGCGGTCGCCCTTTTTCACGCCGCGGGCCCGCAGCGCGTTGGCAAACTGGCTCACCTTGGCCAGCAGCTGGCTGTAGGTGACCTTGGTGACGGCACCATCGTCGGCTTCAAAGATCAACGCCGTTTTGTCGCCCAAGCCGCGCTCAACGTTGCGGTCCAGGCAGTTGTAGGACACGTTGAGCGTGCCGTCGGCAAACCACTTGAAGAACGGCGCGTTGGAGCTGTCCAGCGTCTGCGTGAAGGGTTTTTTCCAACTGACAAACTCGCGCGCCAAACGGGCCCAGTAGCCTTCGTAGTCACTCTCGGCTTCGGCGCACAGCTTGTTGTAGGCCGCCATGCCCGAAACCCGGGCGGCCGCCACCAAGGCGGCGGGCGGCTGGTGGGTTTTCAGCTCGGTGGGTTGGCTGTCGGACGTGGGGTTGCTCATGGTTGTCTCCTGCGGCTTTGAAGGGGCTGGCGGCTCGGGGCGAAAGCTAAGGCCTGGCTCTGACGGGCACCTGACGAGTCGCCAAGTCTGTCACGATGGGACATCTACAATTTACGTCCATCCGGTCACCCCCTGACCCACAAGGCCCTTGATCCCATGTCCACATCGCCCGGCGACCGCGGTCGCAGCCTGCCCCCCCTGCCCAACCTGATCTTTGCCAGCCGTTGGCTGCAGTTGCCGCTGTACTTGGGGCTGATCGTCGCCCAGGTGGTTTACGTTTTTCACTTCTGGGTCGAGCTCACGCACCTGATCGAAGCTGTGTTTGGCAGCAAAGAGTCGCTGGACATCCTGGTCAAGAGCATCGGCTACAAGGCCGACGCCAACTGGGAGCCCAAGCTCAACGAAACCGTCATCATGCTGGTGGTGCTGGGCCTGATCGACGTGGTGATGATCAGCAACCTGCTGATCATGGTCATCGTGGGTGGCTACGAAACCTTTGTTTCGCGCATGAATCTCGAAAACCACCCCGACCAGCCCGAGTGGCTGAGCCATGTCAACGCCAGCGTGCTGAAAGTCAAACTGGCCACCGCCATCATCGGCATCAGCAGCATCCACCTGCTCAAGACCTTCATCAACGCCGAGAACTACAGCGAAAAGACGCTGCTCTGGCAGACCCTGATCCACATCGCCTTCTTGTTCTCGGCGCTGGCCATCGCCTATGCCGACCGCCTGATGGCGCCCAGCGAACACGCCGCCAAGCTCAAGGACGGCCGCGCTCATAACGATTGAGCCCGACTGAACCCGATCGCCCAGCGCCGCCCCGTGCTGGCGCACCAACCAAGGACAGCCCCATGCCCACCCAGATCCGCCAGGCCGACCTGATCGAGACCGTGGCCGCCGCGCTGCAGTACATCAGCTACTACCACCCAGCCGACTACATCAGCCACCTGGCGCGGGCCTATGAACGCGAGGCATCGCCCGCGGCCAAGGACGCGATTGCGCAGATCCTGACCAACAGCAAGATGTGCGCCGAAGGCCGCCGCCCGATCTGCCAGGACACCGGCATCGTCAACGTGTTCTTGAAGATCGGCATGGACGTGCGCTTTGAAGGCTTCACCGGCAGCGTCGAAGATGCCGTCAACGAAGGCGTGCGCCGCGGCTACCTCAACACCGACAACAAGCTGCGTGCCAGCGTGCTGTCCGACCCCCTCTTCGAGCGCAAGAACACCAAGGACAACACACCCGCCGTCATCCACATGACCGTGGTGCCCGGCGACAAGCTCGACGTCACGGTGGCGGCCAAGGGCGGCGGCAGCGAGAACAAGAGCAAGTTCATCATGATGAACCCCAGCGACAACCTGGTCGACTGGGTGATGAAGACCGTGCCCACCATGGGTGCCGGCTGGTGCCCGCCAGGCATGCTGGGCATCGGCGTGGGTGGCACGGCTGAGAAGGCCATGCTGCTGGCCAAAGAGGTGTTGATGGAGCCCATCGACATGTTTGACCTGCTCGCTCGCGGGCCGCAAAACAAGCTGGAAGAACTGCGCATCGAGCTCTACGAGAAGGTCAACGCGCTGGGCATCGGCGCGCAAGGCCTGGGCGGCCTGACCACGGTGCTGGACGTGAAGATCGCCACCTACCCCACCCACGCGGCCAGCAAACCGGTGGCCATGATCCCCAACTGCGCCGCCACGCGCCATGCCCACGTCACGCTGGACGGCAGCGGACCGGCCTACATGGACCCACCCAGCCTGAGCCTGTGGCCGGATGTGAAATGGGCACCGGACTACAACAAGTCCAAGAAGGTTGACCTCAACACCCTGACCCGTGAAACCGTGGCCAGTTGGAAACCCGGCGACACGCTCTTGCTCAGCGGCAAGATGCTGACCGGCCGCGACGCCGCGCACAAGCGCATCCAGGACATGCTGGCCAAGGGCGAAAAGCTGCCGGTGGACTTCACCAACCGGGTCATCTACTACGTGGGCCCGGTGGACCCGGTGCGCGACGAGGTGGTGGGCCCGGCTGGCCCCACCACCGCCACCCGGATGGACAAGTTCACCGAGATGATGCTGGCCCAAACCGGCCTGATCGGTATGGTGGGCAAGGCCGAGCGCGGCCCGGCGGGCATCGACGCGATCAAGAAGCACAAGAGCGCTTATCTGATGGCCGTGGGCGGTGCGGCTTACCTGGTAGCCAAGGCCATCAAGGGCGCGCAAGTGGTGGGTTTTGCCGATTTAGGGATGGAGGCCATTTACGAGTTTGACCTGGTCGACATGCCGGTGACGGTGGCAGTGGACGCACTGGGCACCAGCGTGCACAACACCGGCCCCAAGGAATGGCAGGCCCGGATTGGCAAGATCCCGGTCTCGGTGGCCTAAGGCCTGACAGCCCTGCTCAAAGCGGCGCTGCTGGCGCTGCTGCAGCGCCACTGAACTGCGACCCCAGCACGGCTGGAGCATCGTAGCCGCGGTTGACGTCCAACCCAGTGATGAACCAATCGTGGGCTGGCAAGCGCAGCGGGTGCACCACTGCTTCATACGACCGCATCGGCCAGGTCAACCCGAAGCGCCTTTGGTGGTCAAAGGTGTCGGTTTCAGCCACCGCGCCCCGGGTTCCGGGAAAGCCTTCCAAGGTAAAGCGCATGCGGCGGCTGATGCGGTCGACCCGATCGATGCACAGCGCAATGCGGTCACGGGGTGAAAAACCAAAGCCCGGAGCGATGCTGCTTTCAACCACGTCACACAGCCGACCGTCCACCCGCTGCGTGCCCGCCAGAGTCCAGGGCAAGCCCCTGTCGACCACCCACAGTGGCCCCAGCAAGAAGAAGCCATAAATGTCGGCCACCAGCGCCGCCGCCTGCCGCAGCGGCTCGCTGCTGGACAACTGCCCGTCGTACCAGACCGATGCCTGGGCCGGCTGGCGCTGCCAAACCACCTGCTTGCGGCCCTTGGGGCCGGTGTAGGCCTGGGCGTTGATGCCCATCTGGGGCATCAAGCGCTCCTGCGAAGGGCCGCGGTAACCCAGGTCCACCACCTCGGGTTGCACACGGTGAATCAAGGGCCGCCACTGCCCCCCATAGGCCACGTTGATGTCGGTGACGAGCCGGTAGGCGTCCAGGCCATGGGCTTGGGCGCTTTCCAGCAGCAAGGCGGCTGCGCTGGCGTCGGGCGGCGCTTGCACCGCAAGTGGCAAGGGTGTGGAGCAAGCGGCCAGCCAAGGCAACCCGAAGGCACCCAGGCTGCCCAGCAGCGCGCGACGTGACAAGTTTGAATCGATCATGCATGCAACGCTAAACGCAGATCGACTCACGCACAGTTCGCAAGGGCTTGAAGCTTGACCAGCGGCGCCTCTTCGCCCCTGTCAAATCGCTCAATCGTCGTCACGGTTGCGAAACAGCCTCAGGTCCACCGCATTGGCCATCGCCTGGTAGCCGGCGTCGTTGGGGTGCAGGTGGTCGCCGCTGTCATAGGCCGGCAGCATGCGTCCCGGGTTGGCCGGGTCGCGCAGTGCGCGGTCAAAGTCAATCACCGCATCAAACTCGCCGCTGCTGCGAATCCAGGCGTTCACCGCCTGGCGCTTGGCTTCGCCAGCGGCCGTGTAGTAGCCCGGGAAGGTCGTGCCCTCAAAGGGCGTCAAGGTTGCACCATAGATCTTCAAGCCCTGCTCGCGCGCCCGGGCGATCAACTGGCGGTGGCCGTTGATGATGTCGGCTGCGCTGACCTGCTCCGCCGCCAAACCAAAGGCACCCGGAATGCCGATGTTGTTGATGCCCTCCAGCACGATCAGCCAGCGCGCGCCGGGTGTGGCCAGCACGTCGCGGTCAAAGCGCGCCAGCGCGTTCGGGCCGATCAGGTCGTGCAAGGTGCGGTTGCCACTGATGCCTTGGTTGACCACCGCCACGTCCTGGTAGCGCCGATGTGCCTGCAAGCGTGCGGCCAGCACATTGGGCCAGCGCCGGTTGGCGTCGACGGTGGACGCAAAGCCGTCGGTGATGGAGTCGCCCAGGGCCACGATGGCGGCACTGCGGCTGTCGGCCTTGACACTGACCCCCGAGAGAAAAAACCACGAGGTGCTGGTCGAGGCCACCGGCGGCGTGATGGCTGCGGTGAAATTGCCGGGCGAAGACACATAGGAGGTCTGCAAGCCCAGGGAATGGAAGGTGTTGACCATCACGGTGTCGGGCAGGTAGAGGCTGACCACCAGGTTGCTCAAGGCCTCCACGCGCATGGGGATGGGGTCGCTGAGCATGGGCGCGCCGGCGGGGATGGTGACGTTGACCTGGCCACCAAAGGTCACCACGCGGTCACTGCCCGGCAGAATCGAAGCCCCGGCCAGCTGCTGCGCCACGCGCACTTCGCCCACCCGCAGGGGCGTGCGGCCAAACTCGTTACTCAGGCGCAGGCGCAAGGTCTTCCCACCCATGCTCAAGGGCACGATCTGGCGGATGGTCTGGTTGGAAAACTGCGCCGGGTTGGCCGCGATGAAAGGCGGCTCCAGCGTCTGCTGGCTGGCACCCCAAGTGCCAACCCAGTCCTTGCGGTGGTCGGCATCATGGGCGCTGGCGCTGAACCCGCTGCCGGCCAGGGCAGCCGTCATCAAGCCGATGCAAGCCACGCGCGCCGACAAGCGTGCGAAGAAATTGTTCATGTCGCTCCTCCACGCGGGCCACCACGGGGTACTGCACAGCCGGGGCCCGCCCACAAACCTGCAGTCTTGGGCAACCACAGGTCACCGCCGTCAAATCTACGGTCACTGCCGGCGCGGCACAAGCTGGGGGCAACGAGGGTCCGAAGACCACCATCTTGAAACTGCTCCGGTCGCCAGTCGCCAGTCGCCTATTGCCTTTTGCCATGCGACTATGCTTATGGCACCACAGACAGCGCTGCCAGCTGCCGGCCATGAACCCACCTTTGCGAACTTGTCCCTGTGTCTCAGCTCTTCGAAGTCCACCCTAACAACCCGCAACCACGCCTGCTCAAGCAGGCCGCTCAGATTCTGGCCACGGGTGGCATCGCGGCTGTGCCCACCGACAGCAGCTACGCCCTGGTCTGCCGGCTCGACGACAAAAGCGCAGCAGAAAACCTGCGCCGCATCCGCCAGGTGGACGACAAACACCACCTGACCTTGTTGTGCAAGGACCTCAGCGAACTGGCCCGCTTTGCGCGCGTGGACAACCGCCAGTACCGCTTGCTGAAGCTGGGCACGCCGGGGCCCTACACCTTCATCCTGGAGGCCACCAAAGAAGTGCCGCGGCGCCTGAGCCACCCCAGCCGCCGCACCATAGGCTTGCGTGTGCCTGACCATGCGGTGCTGCAGGCGCTGCTGGCCTTGTTTGGTGAACCGCTGCTGGCCACCACCTTGATCGCACCCGGCGAGACCGACCCCATGAACGACGCTGAAGAGATTCGCCAGCGTTTTCAGAAGACGCTGCAGGCGGTGGTGGACGCCGGGGCTTGCCCGATGGAGCCCACCACCGTCATCGACCTGACCGGCATTGAGCCGGCTCTGGTGCGTCAGGGCCGTGGCGAGCTCGGTCGACTGGGCTTGTAGTCGCCGCCTGAACCAGGACCTGTTGCTGCGCCTGGGCCGGCGCAACACAAGCGCTGGTCAGTACCGGTCGTCAAAAGCGAAGATCGGTTTTCGTGCCTTCCAAGCACCCGCCGTGAAATCGGGAAACGGCAGGGTTTTGAAGCCTTCAGCCACGCTCTGCTCTGACAGCGGCGTGATGGCGCTCCAGGCCACCGCATCAAAGATGTCGATGGGCATGGGTGCTCGGGCTTTCAACGATTCAACAAAGGCGTGCACGACAAAGAAGTCCATGCCCCCATGCCCAGCCGTGGCCGCCGCGCTGGCATAGCGCTTCCACAAAGGGTGGTCAAAACGCTCCAGATAGCCCTTGGCCTCTTCCCAACGGTGCGCCGGGCTTAGGCCTTCGATGTGCAGCGAGCGGTTCAGGTCCATCCACAGGCCCTTGGTGCCTTGCACCCGAAAGCCCAGCGAGTACGGCCGCGGCAACGAGGTGTCGTGCTGCAAGAGGATGGTCTCGCCGTTTTCGCAGGCCAAGGTGGTGGTGACCACGTCGCCCAGCTTGAAGGCAACCTTGGCGTTGGGGTGGTCCGCACCACCCTTTTTCACCACGTGTTCATGCAGGCCTCGCGCCTTGCTGGCAAAGGCGTTGATGTGGGTGAAACGGTTACCGCGGTGGATGTTGGTGGCCATCGCGATGGGGCCAATGCCGTGGCTGGGGTAGAGGTCACCGTTGCGCTGCACAGAATGCCCGGTGCGCCAGCGTGCTTCGGACCAGCCCTTGGCGCCGAACTCTGCGCCGCTGTCATAGGGCTGGTCAGGGTGGCCTGAGTTGAGCTTCACACCGCGCAGGTCGTGCTGGTAGCCGCCTTGCAGGTGGATCAGTTCACCGAAGAGTCCCGCCCGCACCATCTGCAGCACCGCCATCACATCGCGGCGGTAGCAGACGTTTTCCAGCAGCATGTAGGGCGTGCCGGTGCGCAGCTGGGTGTTCAGCACGTCCCAGTGGTCTTGCAAGGTGACCCCGGCCACCACTTCGCAGCCCACCGGCACCTTGGCCTGCATGGCGTCGATGGCCATCACCGCATGCCATTCCCAGGGGGTGGCGATGATCACGCCGTCCAGGTCCTTGAGTTCCAGCAGGCGCCGGTAGGCGTAAGGGTCGCCGTTGTCGCCAAAAGTGGCCGGGCGCGGCTTGCCGTGTTTGTCCAGCTGCGCCAGGGCCCGCCCCAGCATGATGGGTTCGATGTCGCACAACGCCACCACATCCAGGTCATCCCGACGCGCCAGTTCCTGCAACAGCACTTGGCCACGCATGCCGGTGCCGATCATGCCCAGCCGCAGGCGACGGGTTTGTGCCCCAGAGGGACGGCTGGCCAACAGGCCCAGCGCGCTCGCGCTGGCCAGAAAGTGACGGCGATTGGCAGCCATGGCGAGCCTCATCAATGGGCCCAAAGGCCCGACAACAGACTACAGCGCGGCCGTGACCACCATTTCAACGCGCCACTCGGGCTTGGCCAGGTCGGCCTTGACCGTGGCCCGCGGCGGCGCGCTGCCAGCCGGCAGCCAGGCTTCCCAGACCGCATTCATCGCCGGGAAGTCGGCCAGGTCCTTGACAAAGATCTGGCACATCAGCAGCTTGCTCTTGTCGGTGCCGGCGCGGGCCAACAGGGCATCAATCGCGGCCAAGACCTGGCGCGTCTGGCCCGCCATGTCCTGGCTGCCGTCGGCAGCCACCTGGCCAGCCAGGTAGCAAACGCCGTTGTGCACGGCCATTTCGGACAAGCGCGTGCCGACATCAAAACGTTGGACCATGTCAGTGGTGACCTTTCTTGTGTTTGCCTTGGGTGTGGCTGTGGGTGTGGCCGTGGGCCTTTGGCGCCTGCGCGGGGTCGTGCAGTGCCTTTCCACCGGCTGCGGCCTTCTGGCCGAACTTGCTTTCGGTGCCTGCAATGAGACGCTTGATATTGGCTTCGTGGCGCCAGACCAGCAGCAGGCTCATCGCCGCAATGGCCAGCAGCGTCGGCTCGATACCCCAGATCAGCGCTTGGTAAAACGGCGCGAAGGCGGCGGCCACGATGCTGGCCAGCGAGACGTAGCGCGAGAAGGCCACGATGATGGCAAAGCTGAGCAAGGTGGCCAGGCCCAGCCAGGGATTGATGGCCATCAGCGCACCGGCGGCGGTGGCCACACCCTTGCCGCCCTGGAAGCGGAAGAACACCGGCCAGACATGGCCCAGAAAGGCGGCCAGCCCGGCAAAGGCGGCGGTGGTCTCGCCCAGGCCATAGGGTTTGCCATAGAGCAGCACCAAGAGCACCGGTAGATAGCCCTTCAGCACATCAAAGGCCAAGGTCAGCAGTGCTGCGGGCTTGTTGCCCGAGCGCAGCACGTTGGTGGCGCCGGCGTTCTTGCTGCCATAGCTGCGTGGGTCGGCCAGGCCCATGACGCGGCTGATGATGACGGCAAACGACAGCGAGCCGATCAGGTAGGCGGCCAGCAAAGCCGCAGCGATCCACAGTGCATTCATACGGCGGGAGTTTAGGCCAGCGCGCAGTGCACCGGTCGCGCCTGCAGCAGTTGCTGCAGCACCTGCGGTTCGATGCCCACCAGAAAACCACGCCGCCCGCCGTTGATGCAGATGCGCGGCAGCTCCAGCACGCTGGCCTCCACGTACACCGGCATGGGCTTGCGCAGACCAAAAGGTGAGGTGCCACCGACCAGGTAGCCACTGTGGCGCTGCGCCACATCCGGCTTGCAGGGATCGATGCTCTTGACGCCGATCTCGCGCGCCAGGTTCTTGGTGCTGACCTGCGCGTCGCCATGCATCAGCACGATCAGCGGCTGCGCCTTGTCGTCCTGCATCACCAGCGTCTTGATCACCTGCCGTTCGGGCACACCCAGCTGGCGTGCCGACTCGGTGGTGCCGCCGTGCTCGACGTAGTCGTAGGGGTGCTCGCTGAAGACCACACCAGCGCGGCGCAGCATCTGCGTGGCCGGTGTTTCACTGACGTGTTTGTCCTTCTTCGCCATCTCAACCAACCCGCCTGGGGTGCTCAGTCCCCTTCCACCCATTCAACCTGCGCACCTAGGGCCCGAATGTTCTCGGCAAAGCGCGGGTGGGCCCGGCGCACAGGGGTGGCGTTCTTGATCACCGAGCGGCCGGGGATGCTGCACGACAACATCAGCAGCGCGATGGCCACGCGAATGATGTAGGGGCTTTCCACCTCGGCCGGTGTCAGCGTCTTGCCGCCAAAGGTGATGATGCGGTGCGGGTCGCTCTGGAAGGCATGGGCGCCAAACTTGCTGAGCTCGCTGGTCCAGCCCATGGCGCCTTCGTAGACCTTGTTCCAGTACATCATGCTGCCTTCAGCCTTGACGCCCAGCGCCACAAAAATGGGCAGCAGGTCCACCGGCAGGTAAGGCCAAGGCGCGGCCTCCACCTTGGGCAGGATGTTTTTGGTGAAGGGCTCCTTCACCCGCAGCGGCCCGTCCACCACGGTGTGTGACCAGCCGCCCTCGTGCACCACCTGCACGCCAAACTTGGCAAAGGTGCGGTCGATCAAAGGGAACTGCTCGGGCGCCGAGTTCTTGACGGTGATGCAGCCACCGGTGATGGCGCCCAGTGCCATGAACGTGACAGCCTCGTGGAAGTCTTCGGCAAAGCGGAACTCGCCACCTTTAAGCTTGCCCACACCCTGCACCGTGAGCCGGCTGGTGCCGATGCCTTCGATCTGCGCACCCAACAGCGTCATGAAGGTGCAGAACTCCTGCACGTGGGGCTCGCTGGCCGCGTTCATCAGCGTGCTGGTGCCCTGGGCCAGCGCCGCACAGAGCACAAAGTTTTCCGTCGTGGTGACCGAGGCGTAGTCCAGCCAGTGGTGGTTGGCCTTCAGGCCCCCGTCGGTGCGCATGATGAGCGCTTCACGCCGGCGCTCCACCTGGGCCCCAAAGCGTTCCATCACCTCCACGTGCGGGTCGATCTCGCGCACGCCCAGCGTGCAACCCTGCACGTCGTTTTCGATGCGGGCAGAACCAAAGCGGGCCAGCAAAGGCGGCACCAGCATGATGGAACTGCGCATCTCTTCAGGCAGGTGGTGCGTGGCCGGGTCGAACTGGGTGTTCAGGTGATGCACGTCCAAGGTGCCGGCGGCGTAATCCACGCTGACCGCGCTGCCCAGCTGGCGAAAGATGTCCAGGATCTTGCGCACGTCGGTGATTTCGGGGATGCCCATCAGCCGCACCGGCTCCTGGGTCAGCAAGGTCGCGCAAAGAATGGGCAGAACAGCGTTTTTGTTCGCCGAGGGAACGATGCGGCCCGTGAGTGGCGTACCGCCGTGGACGATGAGGTTGGCCATGAAAGCGTCGGGGGGTGAAGAAGAGGAAGCAGACCGTGATTGTCACTGCGCAGCTCAGGCCTTGCCCGCGCTGGCCTCTTTGGCCCGGTCTTCCTCCTGCAGCCGCAAGATCCGCCGCTGGACTTTGCCGGTGGTGGTCATCGGCAAGGCGTCGATGAATTCAATCTCCTTCGGGTACTCGTAAGGCGCCAACTGGCCACGCACGTGTTGCTGCAGGACCAGGATCAACTCGGGGCTGCCCAGGTGTCCTGGCGCCAGCACCACATAGGCCTTGACCACAGCGCCGCGCTCGGCGTCGGGCTTGGGCACCACGGCGGCGTTGGCCACCGCCGGGTGTTTGACCAGGCAGTTTTCAATCTCGCTGGGGCCAATGCGGTAGCCGGCGGCCTTGAATACGTCGTCGCTGCGCCCTTGGTACCAAAGGTAGCCCTCGGTGTCCATGATGGCGCTGTCACCGGTGCGGCACCAGCTGGCTGAGGGGTCGCCGGTGAATTTGGCGGCGGTGGCGGCTTCGTTGCGCCAATAGCCCAGGAAAAACACTGGGTCGGGTTCGCCATGCACATCCAGGCGGTGCACCGCCACATCACCGGGCGTTCCCCGTGGACACTCTTGCCCCGCATCGTCGATCACCGCCACCCGGTGACCGGGATAGGGCCGACCCATGCTGCCCGGTTTGGCCGGCCAGGCTGGGCGCCGCTTGCCGTCTGCGCCTTGATAGCTGCCACAGTTGCCCACGATGTAGTTGATCTCGGTCTGCCCGAACATCTCGTTGACAGTGACGCCCAAGGCCCGTTCACACCAGTGAAACACCGCGTCGCCAACGGCTTCACCGGCGCTCATCATCGCGCGCAGCCGCAACTGGTAGCGCAGCGCGGGCTCGGGCACGGCCTTCATCATCGCTTTCAAGGCCGTTGGAAACAGGAAGCTGTGGGTCACCGCATGGCGCTGCATCAGGTCCAGCGCAGTCTCTGGCGAAAACCTCCCCTGGTAGGCCACGATACGGCGGCCAAAGTAAAGGGTCGGCAGCAGGGCATCCATCAGGCCACCGGTCCAGGCCCAGTCGGCAGGGCTCCAGAAAACCTCGTCGTCATCCACGCCAAACCAGTTCTGGCTGCAGACAAAGCCGGTCAGGTTGCCGATCAGCGCGCGGTGCGGGATCAGCGCACCTTTGGGTGGACCGGTGGTACCGCTGGTGTAGATCAGCACGGCGGGGTCTTCCGCCAAGGTGTCGCAGGGCGGATAGTGCCCACGGCTGCCGCGCAGAATGGCCGACCAGTCCAGATCGCCTTGACCCTGAGCACCGCCAACGGCCACCAGCGTGCGCAGCTTGGGGCAGTCCGAGCGCACCGCGCGCAATGGGCTGATGGCACTTTCGTCCACCAGCGCTGCCACAGCGCCGCTGTCCTGCAGGCGGTAAACCAAGGCTTCGGGGCCAAACAGGATGGACAGCGGCATGGCCACCGCGCCCATTTGATACAGCGCCATGTGCGCCACAGCTGTCTCTGGCCGCTGGGGCATGACCACCGCCACGCGGTCGCCTGGCAACACCCCTGAGCGTTTCAGGGCATGGCTGAGTTGGTCGGCTTGGGCTTGCAGCTCGGCGTAGCTGAGCTCGCCGCTGGTACCACTGTCGTGCTCCCAAGCCACCGCCGTGCGGTTTGCTCGGCGTGGGTCCTGGGCCCAGCGCGTGCAGCACACCTGGGCGATGTTGAAGTGATGGGGCACATGCCAGCCAAAACCGCTGTGCAGCTCGGTATAGGCGTCCGGTGGGGGATATCGGCGTTTCATGCGCTTAGCTTAAGGCGACAGCGGTCGGCCAGGCGTCGGGCCTTTCCCATTGGGTGGCGACAAACCTGCGCCAGATGGCCCATCCGCGCCTGAACACCCGTGCAGGTCAAGTTCAACACATCCCTTGCCGAAAAGACAGGGGTACCGGGTATCACCCGGGTTCATGCAAGATCACAACACCATGGCCTACGCCGATCTCTCCACCGTCAAGCATCGGGTGCAACTCGGACTGCCTCTGCCCTTCAGCGTGCGCAACGCGGACAAAACGCTGCTGCTGGCTCAGGGGCAAACGGTTGAGTCGCGCGAACAGCTGGACGCCTTGATGCGCCGAGGCGCTTTGGTTGACCTGGCCGAGTTGCAGTCCCCGGTCGACAAAATCATGCAGGCACCACGCGAACTGCTGCCCCAACTCTGGAGCCACTCGCTGACCCAGGTGGGACAGACCTTGCGCGACTCGGGCCAGCCGGGCTTCAAACAGGCGCTGGCGGAGGCTGCTCTCCCAGTACAGGCCTTGGTAGTGCGAGACCCGGATCTGGCGATCTTCCAGGTTTTGCAGCAGGGCGCCAACGCCGACCTGGAGTACGGTACCCAACGCTCCTTGCAAACCGCCATCACCAGCATGCTGGTGGCGCAGCGCATGGGCTGGGAAGCCGACGAGGCCGAGCGGGCTTTCAAGGTGGCCTTGACCATGAACCTGTCGATGCTGGAACTGCAAGGCCAACTGGCCCGCCAGTCCACACCGCCCACCGCCGAACAGCGCAACGAACTGCAAACCCACCCGATGCGCAGCGTGCTCATTCTGGAAACCGCGGGTGTGGCCGACGCCCTGTGGCTCAAGGCGGTGTTGCATCACCACGAGCGTGAAGACGGCAGCGGCTACCCCAGCGGCAGCACCGATGTGGGCGATCTGGCGTCGTTGGTTCGCCGCTCAGACATCTACACCTCCAAGCTCGCGTCGCGGACCAGCCGCGAGAGCATGGCCGCCGATCTGGCGGGCCGCCAGATGTTCATGCAAGACCCAGGGCACCCCTTGACCGCGGCCCTGGTCAAGGAGTTTGGCATCTACCCGCCCGGCTGCCATGTTCGTTTGGCGTCGGGCGAAGTGGCCGTGGTGGTGGGCCGAGGCGCCACCATCACCGCGCCCCTGGTGGCCTGCCTGAGCAATGCCCGTGGTGCGCCCCTGCCCCACCCCATTCGCCGCGAAACCAACGACAGAGCCCATGCGGTTGTCGCCGTGGTCGGGGAAAGCACCGTCAGCAACCGCTTGCCGCTGGACCGCCTGCTGGCGGCCGTTGTCGGCTGACGTCGCCAGCCCTGGTTCTCGACGTCGCTCAGCGCTTGAAGGCCATCAAGGGCGGGCCGGCCAAGCGACAAATGCGCCAGTCCGGCATCACGGCCGCGCCCATCGCGCGGTAAAAGTCGATCGCAGGCTGGTTCCAGTCCAACACGCTCCACTCAAAGCGACCGCAACCGCGCTCCACAGCCAACGCACCGAGGTGCTGCAACAAGGCCTTGCCCAGCCCCGTGCCGCGGTGAGCCGGCTGCACATAAAGGTCTTCCAGGTACAGCCCCGGCTGGCCCAGGAAGGTGCTGAAGTTGGTGAAGAACAGCGCAAAAGCCACCACGCGGCCATCCACCTCGCCCACCACCGCTTCGGCCACCGGCCGCGGGCCGAACAGGTGTGGGTGCAAGGACTCGGGCGTGACCACCACCATGTGGCTGAGCTTTTCGTAGTCGGCCAGTTCGGTGATCAGGCCAACGATGGCGCTCAGGTCAGCCGGCGCGGCCGGGCGCAGGGTGTGCAAGGTGTTCATGGCCTGATTGTGGCCCGCCACGTCGCCGGGCTGACAGCGCAGGAGGCGCGCCTGGCCTACAGTGCCGCCATGACCCCAGCCGACTCCAACGCTTATGTGCCGCGCCGCCAGGCCCGCTCTTCCTTCGTCACGCTGCGCGGCCTGCGTTACCACGCCCACGTCTGGGGCGACGCCAGCGTGGCCAGCGCCCAGCGCCCACCTCTGGTGCTGTTGCACGGCTGGATGGACGTTGGGGCCTCGTTCCAGTTCTTGGTGGACGAACTGGCACAAGCCGACGGCTTTGACCGCTGGGTGATTGCGCCTGACTGGCGTGGCTTTGGCCTGACGGCAAGCCCGCAGGCCGACACTTACTGGTTCCCCGACTACCTGGCTGACCTGGACGCGCTGCTGGACGCCTGGCTGCCCGTCGCGCAGTTTCCACAGATCGACCTGCTGGGCCACAGCATGGGCGGCAACGTGGTGATGAGCTATGCCGGTGTGCGCCCCGAGCGCATCCGCCGACTGGTCAACCTGGAAGGCTTTGGATTGCCTCAAGCCGACCCCAGCCTGGCGCCCAAACGGCTGACCCAATGGTTGGACGAGCTCAAGACGCCACAACAACTGAAGACCTATGCCAGTGTGGATGAGGTGGCAGCAAGGCTGCTCAAGAACAACCCGCTGCTCACGCCCGACAAGGCCGCCTGGCTGGCACCGCACTGGGCCCAGCCCGCAGCCGACGGCCAGTGGCACGTGCTGGGCGACCCGGCCCACAAGCGCGTCAACCCGGTGCTCTACCGCGTGGAAGAAATCTTGCAGACCTGGAAGCTCATCACCGCACCGCTGCTGTGGGCCGAAGGCGACCGCACCGAGATGGCCAAATGGTGGGGCAGCCGCTATTCGCACGCCGAGTTCAACCAGCGCCTGAGCCAGGTGGGCCGGGTGGAAAAACTTGTGTTGTCACCCTGCGGCCACATGCTGCACCACGACCAACCTGCTGCACTGGCACAGCATTTGACCGCCTTCCTGAACAGGCCAGACTGAGCACGATCGGCACCCAGCGCAGCGCCGTGGGGTACCTTCAGCAGCGCCCCAGAAGCGCCCCAGAAGCGCCCCAAAGGCACCCCATGCCCAGCATGCGAAAATCTGCCGCATGGACATCGAACAAATCAACTCCGTTGGCACGCTGCTCGCCGACCTGAGCACCCGCACCGAGCAGCTCCGGGGGTATCTTTGACTACGACCGCAAAAGTCTGCGGCTGAACGAAGTCAACGCCGCGCTGGAAAACCCAAGCGTCTGGAACGAGCCCAAGCGGGCCCAGGAACTGGGCCGCGAGAAAAAGACCTTGGAAACCGTGGTCGGCACCATCGACCACCTGGCCAGCAACCTGTCGGACAACACCGAGCTCTTTGACATGAGCAAGGCCGACGAAGACGAGGCCGGCATCCGCGCCATCGAAGCCGAAGCCCACGCGCTGCGCGAAACGGTGGAACAGCTGGAATTTCGGCGCATGTTCAGCAATTCAGCCGACCCGCTGAACTGCTTTGTCGACATCCAAGCCGGTGCTGGTGGTACCGAGGCCTGTGACTGGGCCGGCATGCTGCTGCGCCAGTACCTGAAGTACGCCGAACGCAAGGGCTTCAAGGCCACGCTGGAAGACGAAACACCGGGCGAAATTGCTGGCATCAAGAGCGCCACCATCAAGATCGAAGGTGACTACGCTTTTGGCCACCTGCGCACCGAAACCGGTGTGCACCGCCTGGTGCGCAAGAGCCCGTTTGACAGCGCCGGTGGCCGCCACACCAGCTTTGCGTCGCTGTTTGTCTACCCCGAGGTGGACGACAGCATCGAGATCGACATCAACCCGTCGGACGTGCGCACCGACACCTTCCGCGCCAGTGGCGCTGGCGGCCAGCACATCAACAAGACCGACTCAGCGGTGCGGCTGACCCACATCCCCACCGGCATCGTGGTGCAGTGTCAGGACGGCCGCAGCCAACACAGCAACCGCGACGTGGCCTGGAAGCGCCTGCGCAGCCGCCTGTACGACCATGAAATGCGAAAGCGCATGGAAGAGCAGCAAAAGCTCGAAGACACCAAGACCGACGTCGGCTGGGGGCACCAGATCCGCAGCTATGTGCTGGATCAAAGCCGCATCAAAGACCTGCGCACCAACGTCGAAATCAGCAACACCCAAAAAGTGCTGGACGGTGACCTGGACACCTTCATCGAAGCCAGCCTGAAGCAAGGGCTGTAAAGCCCCCCACGGGTGCACAGCGCACCCGCCACCCGAGGAGACACCCCGCCATGCTTGACGCCAGCACCACCCTTGTGCGCCGCCAGGACTACACGCCTTGCGCCTACGCCATCCGGTCGGTTGAACTGACCTTTGACCTGGACCCGGTCAAGACCATCGTCGGCAGCCGGCTGCAGATCGAACGCAACACCAGCGTCGAGCGCCAGCCCCTGCGTTTGCAGGGCGTGCGGCTGACGCTGCTGCGTGTGCAGGCCAATGGGCAAAGTGTGTCCTTCCGCCACGAAGGTGGCGACCTGGTGATCGACAACCCGCCCGAGTCCGACAGCTTCACGCTGGACATCCGCAACACCTGCGCGCCCGACAAGAACACCGAGCTGTCGGGCCTGTACACCAGCGGCGCCGCCCAGCAGGCCATGCTGTGCACGCAGTGCGAAGCCGAGGGCTTCCGGCGCATCACTTACTACCTGGACCGGCCCGACGTGATGGCCGTCTACACCGTGACCCTGCGCGCCGACAAGGCCCGCTACCCGGTGCTGCTGAGCAACGGCAACCTGCTGGAGCAGGGTGACCTGGACAACGGCCCGCATGGCCCACGTCACTTTGCCAAGTGGCACGACCCCTTCCCCAAGCCCAGCTACCTGTTTGCGCTGGTGGCGGGCAAGTTGGTGGCACGAGAGCAGCGCATCCGCAGCCGCGGTGGCCGCGACCACCTGCTGCAAATCTACGTGCGCCCGGGCGATCTGGACAAGACCGAGCACGCGATGAATTCGCTGGTGGCCAGCCTGGTGTGGGACGAAGCCCGCTTTGGCCTGGCGCTGGACCTGGACCGTTTCATGGTGGTGGCCGTGGAGGACTACAACGGTGGCGCCATGGAAAACAAAGGCCTGAACATCTTCAACACCAAGTACGTGCTGGCCACACCGTCCACCGCCACCGACGACGACTTTGAAGGCATTGAAAGCGTCATCGCGCACGAGTACTTCCACAACTGGACCGGCAACCGCATCACCTGCCGCGACTGGTTCCAGCTGTCGCTGAAAGAAGGCCTCACGGTCTTTCGCGACCAGCAGTTCAGCATGGACATGGCTGGCAACGCGTCGGCCCGAGCAGTCAAGCGCATCGACGACGTCAAGCGACTGCGCGCCATGCAGTTCCCGGAAGACGCTGGCCCCATGGCCCACCCGGTGCGGCCTGACGCCTACGCCGAGATCAACAATTTCTACACCGCCACGGTGTACGAAAAGGGTGCCGAGGTGGTGCGCATGATGCACACGCTGGTGGGCAACGCAGGCTTTGCCAAAGGCATGGCCCTGTACTTCCAGCGCCACGACGGTCAGGCCGTGACCTGCGATGACTTTGCCCAGGCCATCGCGGATGCCAACCCGGGCAGCGAACTCAGCCAACGCCTGGACGTGTTCAAGCGCTGGTACGCCCAAGCCGGCACACCCCAGCTGAACGCCAGCGGCCACTACGACGCCGAACAACGCCGCTACACGCTGACGCTGCGCCAGCACGGCCAGCCATCGCCTGGCCAGCCCACCAAAGAGCCTTATGTGATCCCAGTGGCCATGGCCTTGTTGGGCGCACAAGGTCAGCCCTTGCTGCCAGAACGTTTGCTGGTGCTGGACAGCGCCGAGCAAAGCTGGGTCTTTGACAACATCGAGCAAGAACCCGTGCCGTCTTTGCTGCGCGGGTTTTCCGCGCCGGTGAAGCTGGCCGACGGCCTGAGCGACGCGCAGCGCCTGGTGCTGCTGGCGCACGACAGCGACGCCTTCAACCGTTGGGAGGCCGGCCAGCGGCTGATGCTGGACCGCTTGCTGACCGCAGTGGCCAACGGCCAGCCCCCGGTGCTGGACGAGCCCATGGTCCAAGCCCTGCGCGCGCTCTTGAACGACCCCTTGTTGGACCCATCCTTCAAGGCGCTGGCGCTCACCGCACCCAGCGAAGGCTACCTGGCCGAGCAGGTCCAGCCCGTCGATCCGCAGCGCATCCACACCGTTCGCGAGCAGTGGCGCGCGCAGATGGCCGACGCTTTGCATGCCGAATGGGAGCAGGCCTGGCAAAACCACCAGGTCAGCGAAGGCTACGCGCCCAGCCGGGATCAGTCAGGGCGCCGCGCCCTGGCCAATCTGGCGCTGCAACACCTGTGCTTGCGCGCCGTGCGCCAAGGTGACGCGGTGTGGCAGGGGCGCGCCTACCAGCGCTTCAAGGACGCCGCCAACATGACCGACCGCCTGGGCGCCCTGCACGCCTTGGTGCAGTCGCAGTCCTTGATGGCCGACACCGCACTGGCGCGCTTCCATGCTCTGGCCCACGGTGACGCCCTGGTGCTGGACAAGTGGTTTGCACTGCAGGCCATGGCCGGCGAGCCTGTGCCAGGCGTGCACGAGGGCCAACCGGGCAGCGCCTTTGTCCGCATCAAATCGCTGCTGCAGCACCCCGACTTTTCGCTGAAAAACCCCAACCGCCTGCGCAGCCTGCTGTCCACCCTGTTCACCGCCAACCCGGCCGCCTTCCACCGCGCCGATGCCGCCGGTTATGTGCTGTGGGCCGACAAGCTGCTGGAAGTGGACGCCATCAACGGCCACGTGGCCGGCCGCATGGCGCGCGCCATGGACCGCTGGGCTTCCTTGGCCGAGCCCTACCGCAGCGCCGCCCGCGAGGCCATCCAGCGTGTGGCCGCCAAACCCGACCTCAGCAGCGACGTGCGCGAGGTGGTTACCCGAGCCCTGGAGCAGCACTGATGATTGGCAGCAAGCGCGTCAGCCTGACGCAATACCTGGTTGAACAACAACGCGAGCACGGCCGCATCCCGGCCCAGCTGCGCCTGCTGATCGAGGTGGTGGCGCGGGCCTGCAAACACATCGCCATCGCCGTCAACAAAGGCGCGCTGGGTGATGTGCTGGGCAGCGCCCACAGCGAAAACGTGCAGGGCGAAATCCAGAAGAAGCTGGACGTCATCAGCAACGAAGTGCTGATCGAGGCCAATGAATGGGGCGGCCACCTGGCGGCCATGGCCAGCGAAGAAATGGACAGCATCCACGTGGTGCCCAACCGGTATCCGCAAGGCGAATACCTGCTGCTGTTTGACCCGCTGGACGGCAGCAGCAACATTGATGTCAACGTCAGCATTGGCACCATCTTCAGCGTGCTGCGCAAGGTGGGCCACACCCGTGGGGTCAGTGAAGAAGACTTCCACCAGCCCGGCAAGCACCAGGCCGCGGCGGGCTACTGCGTTTACGGCCCACAGACCACGCTGGTGCTGACGCTGGGCGACGGCGTGGCCATGTTCACGCTGGACCGTGAAACCGGCTCTTGGGTGCTGACCCAGTCGGGCGTGCAGATCCCCGCCGACACCAAAGAATTTGCCATCAACATGTCCAACATGCGCCACTGGGCTGCGCCCGTGCGCCGCTACATCGACGAATGCCTGGCTGGCAAAGAAGGCCCGCGCGGCAAGGACTTCAACATGCGCTGGGTGGCCAGCATGGTGGCCGACGTGCACCGCATCCTGACCCGCGGCGGCGTTTTCATGTACCCCTGGGATCAACGCGAACCCGACAAGCCCGGCAAGCTGCGCCTGATGTACGAAGCCAACCCGATGGCCTTCATCGTTGAACAAGCCGGCGGCATGGCCACCAACGGGCGCGAGCGCATCATGGACATCACGCCGGGCAAACTGCACGAGCGGGTCAGCGTGGTGCTGGGCTCGAAGAACGAAGTGCAGCGTGTCACCGACTACCACCTGCAGGCGACGTGAACCCGGTCAAGGTCTACGGCATCGCCAACTGCGACACCGTGAAGAAGGCGCGGCAGTGGCTGGACACACACGCCCTGCCCTACCAGTTTCATGATTTCAAAAAGCTGGGTGTGCGCGATGCCGAACTTCGGGCCTGGTTTCAAGCTTGCGGCTGGGAAGCGTTGCTCAACCGTCGCGGCACCACTTGGCGCCAGTTGGACGCAGCGGCACAAGCCGCCGTGGTGGACGCTGAATCTGCAGCAGCCTTGATGCGGGCGCAGCCCAGCGTCATCAAGCGGCCGGTTGTACGCTGGCCCGCGGGCGCCATCACGGTGGGGTTCGAACCCGAGTCCTGGTCCAAGCGACTCAACGGCCCATCGGGTTGAAGCCCAAAAAGAAGCGGCGCCAGGCTGTAAAGCCCAAGCGCCGCGTCAGCGAGGCCCCTGGCAAGGCCTCATGGATGCTGGTGGAACCGGGGGGAATCGAACCCCCGTCCGCAAGCCATCACCGGACGGTTCTACATGCGTAGCTGTCTGATTTGGATTTAAGTGCCTTGGTCGCGCAGCAGCACGCTACCTTGGCCCCGAGTCATTTGGTTTTAGGGCTGCTGCGAATGACACGCAGCAGCACGATCCTATGTGAATGACCTCACAGCTCTTGGTGTTGCCACCTTAAACCCAGCCCATAGGAGAACTGTTGTGAGGCTCACCGGTTTTAAGCGGCGAGGGCGTACGTTTGATCGTTCGCAGTTACTTTGTTTCCAGTGGTTTTACGAGCGAACTGGTGCTCGGCATGCCC
>JAYTVT010000033.1:0-22171 GCA_043743835.1 Betaproteobacteria bacterium | reverse complement strand
ATCCGCACCACGCTGCAGGCCCTGATCGCGGTTTACGACAACTGCAACAGCCTGCACACCAACGCGTTTGACGAGGCCATCACCACGCCCACCGAAGACAGCGTGCGCCGTGCCATGGCCATCCAGATGATCATCAACCGCGAGTGGGGCCTGGCGAAGAACGAAAACCCCAACCAGGGCGCGTTTGTTATCGACGAGCTGACCGAGCTGGTCGAAGAAGCTGTGCTCAGCGAATTCGAGAAGATCGCCGAACGCGGCGGTGTGCTGGGGGCCATGGAAACCGGCTACCAGCGCGGCAAGATCCAGGAAGAGAGCATGCACTACGAGATGCTCAAGCACACCGGCGAGTACCCCATCATCGGTGTCAACACCTTTCGCAGCCCGCATGGCGACGGCGCGCCCCAGACCATCGAGCTGGCGCGCAGCACCGAAGCTGAAAAGCAAAGCCAGCTGACCCGCCTGCACGACTTCCACCAGCGCCATGCCCAGGCCGCGCCGGCCATGTTGCGGCGCTTGCAGCAAACGGTCATCGACAACGGCAACGTCTTTGCGGTGTTGATGGACGCAGTACGCTGTTGCAGCTTGGGGCAGATCACCAGCGCGTTGTTCGAGGTGGGTGGGCAGTACCGGCGCAGCATGTAGCGCGGTTCGCGGGGCAGGCCTGCGCTGGGTTGTGCCAAGCTTGGACCCGGCTTCATGCAGAATCCGGGCGCAGTTCTGAATCTGGAGCCCCCATGGTGTACCGGTGGAACCTGACTGGGTCTGGACTCGAGTTCCCGACCCCCTATCAGGTTGAAAACCGCTTTCTGACGCTTCGCGGCTACGCGCTCCTGGCCTTGGCCCTGGTCGTTTTTGGCGTTGTCACCTTTGTTTCCCCGGGTGAGGCGGCCGACCCCGTGGCGAGCGTGGACAAGCTGCCCGAATACGGCGCCCCGTGGCCTCATGTTCTGGGCGCCCTCTTCATGGCGGGGCTCGGTGTTCTGAACCTGATCCAGGCTTCCCGGCAAAGGGTCTTGATCATGATCCCGGGCCAGCCAGCCTCGTTGATGAGTGAAGTGGCGCACGAAGCCACCGGCGCCAGCCCCAGCGCACAAGGCCTGATGCAGGCCATCAACAAGGGCAGCGTGCCGCTGCGCAAGGTGGGGGGTGCCTACGCCTCCTGGCTGGCGCGCTTGGGGCCTGGAACAGGCGGCGCTGGCACCACGGTTCAAAACTACCTGCGCGCCCGCTTCTCGCACCTGCTGATGCTCTTGGGTATGGGCTTGATCCTGCTGCTGGGCCTGGTCTTCGCCAAGGTTCTGGCGCGACCCGAAGGCCTTCATTGGTGGGCCCTGATGGTGGGCATGGTCACGGCCGGTGTGTTGATTCGCCATCTGCTTGATCTGGAAAGCCCAGGCTGGGTGCTTTGGAAGGTGGCGCTGTCCTGGGGGCTGGTGCTGGCTTTGGCGCTGCCATTGGCTTGGTTTTCAGCGTCACTGCCCGGGGCCGAACGCTGGCCGCGCCTGGGTTTGCCGATGGGGGTGGCCTTGTTGCTGGCAGTGGGACTGATCCTGGAACTGCTGGCCCTTTTGGCGGCACGCAGTCAAATCAGCACCCCCCAAGCCAACCCGGTGGCGCACGAGACCGCCAGTGTCAGCTTCGAGGTCGAACTGGCCAAGTTCTTCAACGAAGTGGACCGCGAGCTTTTTCGCCGCTGGGCCGAAGGCATCCCCAACCGCCGTTATGTTCGCCAGCCGCCGGTGGTGGCTGCGGGCACCGACGAAGGCACCTTCACCGCCGTGGTGCTGGAAGAGTCGCAACCGCTGGTGTCGCCGCCCTCTGGCAACTTGGAGAGCACGCGCACGTCCAGCGTTTGGCTGCTGTCGTTGGCTGTACTGGGGCTGTTGCTGACACTGGTTGGCGGCGCTCTGTGGATCTGGTCAGCAGTGGCCCATTTGCTGGACGGCACCGTTTCCTGGGCCACCACGCCCTTGGGTTTGGTCTGCCTGCTCGGGGGCGGTTACGCCCTCAGCATCGGTCACCTGTTGTGGAGCCGCGTCGAATCGGAGTCGAGCCTGATCTGGCTGGAACTCAAGGGAACTTACTTTCGCCTGCAGGTTCCGCCGTCGGTCAAAGCCACCAGCGGGCGGCAAAAAATGGACAACTCTGCTGGCGTTGAAGACCTGAGTTTGAAGGCTTGCGTGGTGCACGCGCGATCTGCCTTTTACGCCGCTGCGCGCCACACCATGGGCAGCAGGGTGCTGATTTCTTTGGAAGCAGACACCCAAGGCACCCAGCACTGGACCAGCGCCGTTCAAAACCTGGCCCGCAGCGCTGGCCTGAGCGCGGCCGCAGCGCCGCCTGACTTGCTGGCTGCCCGGGCCAAAGCCCGTGAGCGCCGTGCAGGCGACTTGGGCGGGCAACAACAAGCGCCCAAGCGACCGGCTCGATTTTGCTCGTCTTGTGGCACACCACTGCTGGCAGGCGCCCGCTTCTGCCAGCACTGCGGCACCACGGTCAGCGCGGACTGACATCGTCTTCAGGGGCGCTGGCGCGTTGGTGACGCGCCCAACGCAGTTCGTTTGTTAGGCTTGCCGCGGGCGGCTGGCCGTCCTTCGCCAGCGATCGCCAGATTTTGCCAACCCTTCAAGGAGCCCTCATGAACGATCTTTTTTCCCTGGCCGGTCGCACTGCACTGATCACCGGCGGGTCACGCGGCATCGGGCGCATGATTGCTGCGGGTTTTTTGAAAGCCGGCGCCAAGGTCTACATCTCGTCGCGCAAAACGGCGGCCTGCGACGGCACGGCCGCTGAACTCAGCGCCTTGGGCAACTGTGTGTCTTTGCCCGCCGACGTTTCCAGCGAGGCCGGCATGCGTGGCTTGGTGGCGGCTTACCAGGCCCGCGAGTCCCATCTGGACATCCTGGTCAACAACGCCGGCGCTGCTTGGGGCGCACCGTTTGACGAGTTTCCCGAGTCGGGCTGGGACAAGGTGGTCGACCTCAACCTGAAGAGCCCCTTTTTCCTGACCCAGGCGCTGCATGCATCACTGCTGGCAGGCGCGGCGCGCGGCCACTGTGCCAAGGTCATCAACATCGCTTCCATCGACGGTGTTTCTGTCAATCCGCAGGAGACCTACAGCTACGCGGCCAGCAAGGCCGGCCTGATTCACCTCACCCGCCGCATGGCACTGCGGCTGGCGCCCGAAGGCATTGTGGTCAGCGCCATTGCGCCGGGGGCGTTTGCATCAGACATGAACAAGGTGGCGCGTGACCACGGTGACGAGATCGCCCATCTGATCCCTTCCCGCCGCATCGGTACCGACGACGACATGGCCGGTGCGGCCATCTATCTGGCGTCAAGGGCTGGCGACTATGTGGTGGGCTCCACGCTGGTGGTCGACGGTGGTGTGACCTACGCGCGTGGGTGAGCGGCGATGATCGACACCCTCAAAGCCTGGCATGCCCTGATCGACAGCCGCGACGCCCAGGCGCTGCATGACCTGCTGGCCGACGACGTGGTCTTTCACTCACCCGTGGTGCACACACCTCAGCAAGGCAAGGCCATCACCGCGCTTTACCTCACGGGTGCCCTGCACACCTTGAACAACGAGCACTTTCGATACGAGCGCGAAGTGGTGGGCACGCGCGACGCGGTGCTGGAGTTTGTGAGCCAGATCGACGGTGTGCACATCAATGGCGTTGACCTGATCCGTTGGGATGAAGAGGGCCGCATCACCGACTTCAAGGTGATGGTGCGGCCCTTGAAGGCGGTCAACGCGCTGCACCAGGCCATGGCGCAGATGTTGCAACGTCTGGCGCCCAAACCGGCAGGGGAAGCTTCATGAGCCACATGTCCTTGGCCGAGTTCGAACGTACCGCGCTGGCAGATGGATTTGATGAAGTGCTGGTGCGCGAGTGGGCACCGGGACAGCGTGTGGACACGCACACCCATCCGTTTGCCGTGCGGGCGCTGGTGGTAAGGGGCGACCTGACGCTGATCTGTGGCGAAGAAGCCCGATCTTTGCAAGCTGGTGAGAACTTTGAACTGGGTTGCGAAGTGCCACACGCCGAGCAATACGGAGCGCAGGGCGCGACGTTTTGGGTAGCGCGGCGTCACCGGCGCGACTGACTCAAGCCTTCCAGCGGCGCTGCACACGGTCGCAGACCAAAGCAGCCGCGCCGATCAGGTCAATCGCCGATGACGCCTTTGGCACGCAGCCCTGCGATGTCGTCAGCGCTGTAGCCCAGTTCGTGCAGCAAGGCCGTGTTGTGCTGCCCCAGCGATGGGGGCCCTTGGCGCACCGGCAGGCGCTGGCCGTCCAGTGTCAGCGGCAGTAACGGTGCGCGCGTGTCCACGACGTGGCCAGCGCCGCTGGCGTCGGCGGGTACCGACAGTGGCGCCAGGCCACCGGTGGCCAGCAGATGTGGGTCGTCAAACAGGTCTTGCGGGCGGGCAATGGGGGCATACGGCAAACCGATGCGCTCGAAGCGCTGGCTCAACTCGGCTGCAGTGAAAGCCTGGAAGCGCTCGCGCAACAAGGGCATCAGCCAGCTGCGTGCCTGCACCCGCAGGTTGTTGCTGGCGAGTTGTGGGTGCTGGCTCCAATCGCTGAAGCCAAACTCTGCGCACAGCGACGCAAACTGGGTGTCGCTGACAGCGGCCAGGAAGATTTGTTCGTCACCGGCGACGGTGAACACGTCGTACACGCCCCAAGCGCTGATGCGGCTGGGCATAGGCGCTGCGGGCTGGCCGGTCACGGCAAACTGCATCATGTGCTGGGCCACCAGGAACACGTTGTTCTCGAACAGCGCGCTGCTGACCTGGTGGCCCCGCCCCGTGCCGCCCACGGCGCGGTCGCGCTGCTGCAGCGCGGCCAGCGCGCCTATGGCTCCGAACATGCCGCCCATGATGTCGTTGACGCTGGTGCCAGCACGAAGTGGGCGGCCTTCGGGGCCGGTCATGTAGGCCAGGCCGCCCATCATCTGCACCACCTCGTCCAGCGCTGTTCGGTGTTCGTAGGGGCCGGGCAAGAAGCCCTTGTGCGACACGTAGATCAAGCGTGGGTTGAGATTGCTCAGCGCCGCCTCGCCCAGCCCCAGCTTGTCCATCGTGCCGGCCTTGAAGTTTTCGCTGAAGATGTCGGCGCCGGCCACCAGCTTGAGCACGATCTCCAGCCCGCGCGGGTTCTTCACATCCACCGCCAGGCTGTGCTTGTTGCGATTGAACATGGCAAAGAAACCGGCGCCGCTGCCAAGCAGTCGTCGTGTGCTGTCGCCCTGGATGGGCTCGACCTTGATCACCTCGGCCCCCAGGTCGGCCAGGATCATCCCGCACGAAGGGCCCATCACCATGTGGGTGAATTCGACCACGCGGATGCCGGCCAGGGGCAAGGTGTTGGGTGCGCTTTCAGACATGGGGCAACTCCTGCGCAAAGCCCTTGGGCAGACCGGCCAAAGGCGTCATGCCGTAGATCGGCTCACCCGGCAAACCGTGCATCAGGGCCTGGCGAGCCTCCATCAGTGCCCTTAAGTTGACCCCGGTGTTGACACCCATGGCTTCGAACATGAAGACCAGATCTTCAGTGACCACGTTGCCCGAGGCCCCGGGCGCATAAGGGCAGCCGCCCAAGCCGCCCAGCGAGGCGTCAAAGGTGCGCACACCGGTGTCCCAGGCGGCCAAGGTGTTGGCCAGACCCAGTCCGCGGGTGTTGTGCAGATGGGCCGCGCCGGCTTTTTCGCGCAAGCAGGTGATCAAGCGGGCAAACAGCCGGCGCACCTGGGCTGGGTTGGCCATGCCGGTGGTGTCCGACAAGCCCGCCTCGTCGACACCCGCCTGCGCCAACTGCTCGGCCAGCCAGATCACCTCGTCTTCGGCGACCGCGCCTTGCAGGGTGCAGCCAAAGGCGGTGGAAATGCCGGCTTCGATGTGTACGTGGGGTGCGCGTTCGTTGCGCAACGCGACGATGCTACGCACCTCGGCCACCATCGCTTCACGCGTTTTGCGCACGTTGGCCAAAGAGTGCGCCGCGCTGGCCGAGACGGGAATGGTCAGCTTGTGCACACCGGCTGCCAAAGCCGCCTGCGCGCCCCGCAGGTTGGGCACCAGGGCCATCACGGTCAGGTTGGGCAGGGTCAAGGCGTGGCGCACCACATCGGCAGCGTCGGCCATCTGAGGCAGCAGCGCCGCCGGCACGAAAGAAGCCACTTCGATCTCGCGCAGGCCGGCCCTGTGCAGGGCTGTGATCCAGGCGCACTTGTGCGCTGTGCTCATGATGCTTTGGATGCTTTGCAGGCCGTCGCGGGGGCCCACCTCGCTGACCAGAACGTCGGGCTGAACCCTGGCGCGGCCGTGGTTTGGTTGAGCCGTTGCGGCTGCCATCACTGCTTCGAGGTTTGTGGCTAGGGGGTTGTGATTCATGACCAAACCCTTCAAGCGCTGAGCAGGCGCAGCAGCGCGCGCACAAAGCCGTGGTCACTGCGCCAGCGTTCGCGGCTTTCATGCAGGTGGTCGTTGAAGACCTCCACCCGGCGCACATCGCCGATGGCGAATCTTGAAGTGGCAACAAACTCTTCGCTGACCCAAATTTGGTCCAGCAGCTCGGGCCAGCCCTGGTGCACGTGCGAATAGGCCATGTCGCGCTTGAGCGCTGGCTCGGTGGCCACGTCCCAAGCGTGGTACAGCGCCACGTCGCGCGCGCCGCGGTCGTAGGCCACCGCTTGGTTGGCGGCGATCATCTGGCTGGTGACGCTGTGTGGGCCGTCGTTCATGTCGCCCAGCAGCACCAGTGGCTCACCGCCGCTGGCCGAGTAGGGGCCCGCGCGGCTGGTGATGTTTACCACCACGCGGCGCAGCGCAGCGGCTTCGGCCGCGCGCATCAGCAGGCTGCGCAGGGTGGCCCTGGCGGTCACGACGGGGTCGTCCCGGTCTTCCAGCAACTGGCCTTGTTCGTCTTGCAGGTACTTGGGCCGCTTGCTCTTCAAGTGCACCACCAGCACGTGCAAAGGTGTGCCCTGTTGGGTGCGCAGGCGGGCATGCAAGACTGGCCGCTCGAAGCGGGTGTAAGCCCCCAACTCCGGAACCTGGACCCGTTCGCCTGCCGCAAAGTCCACCACCGATTCCACCTGTTCCACCTGCAGCCGCGTGGCCAGGCCCAGGCGTGGTGTGCCCTGTGCGCCAGACTCTGCGCCGGGCGCCAGCACGGCGTTCATGCGCAGACCGCTGCTGGCCACCACGGCCTTCAGCGCTGCTTCGTGCCACACCTCTTGAAAGCCGTAGACGTCTGCGCCCAGCCGCGCCACCATGCCGCCCAGCCACTGGAGCTTGCGTTCATGCTCCCGCTCATCAAAAGGGTCTTGCCCGGGATAAAACGACTGTCCGGGAAGCGCCAGGTTCAAGGTGTTGACCGTGGCCACCTGAAGGGTTTGCCATTGCGGCGCCTGCAGTGTGATGGGTGCGGCGGGTGCGGCGGGCTGGGGTGTCGCGGTGTTCATGGTGGCAGTATCGCAAGCGTCAGCGCATGTGGTTGGGGTTGGGGTTTGCGAGCATCGCGACATCGTCATCCCTGGCGTTTGCCATACGTCTTGCTGGGGTGAGGCTGGCAATTTCGCCCCTGCCCACGTTTTCAGGAGTTCCCATGAACCAGCACCTGTTCTTGTTGCATGAAAAACCGGCCGACGCGGCGGATGTCAGCGCAGCGGAGATGAAAGAGATGGTTGGCCGCTAACACGAGCGCTGGGGTGATCACGCCGCGGCGGCGCAAATGCTGTTGCAGGCCCAGGCCTTGGCTGAGCATGGGGCCGATGCGCGAGCGCTGGGCTTGAGGGCCGCTGAGCTGCAGGGCCGGGCAAAAAGGCCCGAGCCAGACGCTAAGAACGAACGCGGCGATCGGCCGTTGCCGGCGGGCTGACGGCACGCCGCTCTGCGCCGGTGCGACGTTCGCCCCAGGCACTTTCCAGCTCCATGCGTTTGATCTCTTCGACCGCGCCTTCTTCGGCGCCACCCGCCTTGCGGGCCTGGGCGCGCGCCAGGCGTTCCATCAGGCGCAGGTCGCGGTCGGTCAGGCCCAAGGCACTCTCGGCCCATTGCTCTACCACCGCTACCAGGGTTTCATAGTGAATGGGTGCCGACACGCGTCGGGCGCGGAGCGCGGCCAGCGTGCCGCGGTGGCGCGGATCCACGTCGCGCAGCACGCGCTCGATCGCAGCTTCGCCCTCGCCGTCGTCGACCACCACGTCCACCATGCGCCTGAACAACAGCTCTTCGGCGCTGTAGAGCCGCCCGGACAGAATCATTTCATTGGCCACCGCAAAGCCGGCCTTGCGGATGGTGAAGTCCCAGGCGCCCATGCCTGGGAACAGGTTGAACAGCACCTCGGGAAAGCCAGCCTGCGCGCTGCGCTCGAAGATGACCTTGTGGAAGGGCAGGATGGATTCGAGCCCGCCACCCAGCGTGTCGCCTTGCGACAGCACGGTGGTGTGAACGCCGATGTCGGCGGCGTTTTCCAGCCACCACACCAGGTCGATGCAACGGCGGCCATACAGTTTGAGCGACTCGACGTCGGCGGCGCGCACCAACAGCACAAACAAGGCCAAGTCGCCACCAAAGTTGAACACCTTGGGCACGTCCGACGTCATCACCAGGTGCCGCACCAGCCCAGGGTTGGCGCTGATGTCGGCCAGCACCTGGTGCATTTCGCCCATGGCGGCCAAGCTGTAGCACTGAATGGGCTTGACGCAGGTGCGCACGCGCAACAAGCGCAGGTCGGAGCTCCATTCGAGGCGAATGGTCTTGTAAGGCCGGCCCAGAAGGCCGGCGACGCCAATGGCGGCTGGGGCATTCATGGCAACAGGTTCAAATGGCTTCGATGATGCGTGTGAAGTGATGAAAATTCACCCGGACCGATTCAACCATGGCAGCACGTGCACTGTCATCTGAAATCTGATTGATGACCTGTCGCAATTCAGCCATGTGCTGAGCGTCCATCGTGGCGTGCGAATCGATGAAGGACACCCCTCGGTCGCCTTCCAGCAGCAAAGACTCTTTGATGGCCGACGCAAAGGGTCCGCCGTAGACCGAAGCGATGACTTCCAGCGTGTAGAGCATGCCCAGCACGGAGCAAGGATGACGCCGGTCGGCAGACCAATAGTTGTAACCGCTCAGAGCCAGTGTATGCACGCTGGGCGTGTGGGCCCGAGCCGCCTGCAAAGGCACCCCGATGGCATCCAGGTCATTGAGCACCCAGGCCTCATGGCCTGTCTCTTCGTGCATATGCTCGTACAGGAAATGCCGGATGGGCTGCAGGGCCTCATGCCCTGGGTCGCCCATGCGGCTGGCCGCCGCCGCGCACACGGGGTTGAAGTGCCAGACCACGTGGTACAGCTCCAGCAGCAAGGCGCGGTAGCGCTCCACCGACATGCCTTGGGCCACGGCGTCCATCAGAACCGGGTGGTTCTCAAACCCCCTTCGGTCCTCGTCGGTCTGCATGATCAGGTCAGCAAAAACACTCAGCATGGGTGCCCCAAACGTTGTTGGCCCATCAAGTGGGCTCTGTGCGTTCACCGCAGTGATGCATGAGTCTAGGCCGAGTTGTGGCCCAGGCGCACCTGCACAGGTGTGCCACCTACAATTCTGTTCATGAACGACAGGCCTGGGGATACGCTGACCACGCTGGGGCCGGCGCCATCCGCGGACTCCACGGCTGCTCCACGTCGTCGCATTCAGGAACTGCCTGACGAGCTGATCAGCCAGATCGCAGCCGGTGAAGTCATCGACCGGCCCGCCGCTGCGGTGCGTGAGCTGGTAGACAACGCACTGGACGCCGGCGCCAGCCAAATCACCGTTCGCCTGCTGGCCGGTGGTGTGCGCAGCATCAGCGTCGAAGATGACGGCCTTGGCATTGATGCGCAAGACCTGCCCTTGGCCTTGAAGCGGCACGCCACCAGCAAGATCAGCAGCCTGAGTGACTTGGAATCCGTGGCGACGATGGGGTTTCGGGGCGAGGCGCTGGCGGCCATCGCGTCGGTGTCGGACCTGAGCATCACCACGCGCACCGCCGCCGGCAGCCACGGCTGGCGGCTGATGGCCCGCAGCGGTGAGCTGGCCCCGGCGGCTCGCGCGGTGGGCACCACGGTAGAGGTTCAAGAGCTCTTCTTCAGCACCCCTGCACGGCGCAAGTTTTTGAAGACCGACGCCACCGAGCTGTCACACGCGCTGGAAGCCGTGCGCCGCCATGCCCTGGCCCGGCCCGATGTGGGCTTTGCGGTTTGGCACGATGGCCGCCTGGTGGCGCAATGGCGCGCCGGCACTGCCGCGCAGCGGCTCAGTGACGTGCTGGGTGTCGACTTCACGGCCGCCAGCCGGGAGCTGCAGTCCGAACGCGGCCCCTTGCGCTTGCTGGGCCGTGTGGGGCAGCCCGAGGTGGCGCGTGCGCGTGGCGACTTGCAGTACCTGTTTGTCAACGGCCGCCATGTGCGCGACAAGCTCATCAACCATGCGGTGCGCGCCGCGTATGAAGACCAACTGCACGGTAGCCGTCACCCGGCTTACGTGCTCTTCTTGAGCATCAGCCCCGAGCTGGTGGATGTGAACGTGCACCCGGCCAAGGCCGAGGTGCGGTTTCGGGATGGCCGCGCGCTGCACCAGGCGGTGCAGCGCGCGGTGGAAGAAGCGCTGGCGCCGACCAGGGCGGCTGCTGTTGCACCGGCACCGGAGTCGAGCAACGCACCAGCGGCCGTGGAGAGTCGGACTGGATGGCAACCCGCTCTGGCCTGGGCCGAACCGGGGCAGACGGCTCAAGAGCCGCGCCCGGCTTGGTCCCCCCCGGACCGGCTGATGGGTTCGGGCGGTTTGGCCACGTGGGCCGCTCTGCACGCTGGTGCTGCGCCGACTGGTGAGCCCTCAGCGCCGCGACCATTCGCTGCATCTGCGGCTTCTGTGGCGACCCAGGCGCTTGGTTCTGACGCAGCCAGTGCGCCGTCGACCTGGCCCTTGGGCCGCGCTGTGGCACAGATCGCCGGTGTCTACATCCTGGCCGAAAACCAGCAGGGCCTGGTGGTGGTGGACATGCACGCGGCGCACGAACGCATCGTCTACGAAAAGCTCAAACGCGCGGCGCAAAGCCAAGGCGCGCTGCCGTCCCAGCCGCTGCTGTTGCCGCTGAGCTTTTCAGCCACGCCAACTGAACTGGCGCTGGTGGAATCGGAAAGCGCTGCCCTGCTGGAATTGGGCCTGGATGTGGGCGTGCTCAGCGCAGGCACGCTGGTGGTGCGCAGCCGCCCAGCGGCCCTGCCCGACGCAGACCTGGCCGAGCTCACGCGTTCGGTGTTGGCCGAGCTGGCCCAGGTGGGCGCCAGCCGCGTGGTGCAGCGTGCGCGCGACGACATCCTGGCCACCATGGCCTGCCACGGCGCGGTTCGGGCCAACCGACGCCTGACGCTGGAAGAAATGAATGGCCTGTTGCGCGAGATGGAAACCACCGAGCGCGCCGACACCTGCAACCACGGCCGGCCCACTTGGCGCCAGGTGATGGTGAAGGAGCTGGACGCGTTGTTCTTGCGCGGCCGCTGATCAACAGCTTGGCGTCAATGCCACCGCGTACTGGAGGTTCCCCCGGTCAACATCCACGCCTTCAGCTCGATGCGTCGCTCAGGCGGCGAGCAGTTGCCGCAGCACAAATGGCAAGATGCCGCCGTGGCGGTAGTAGTCCACCTCGATGGCGGTGTCGATGCGCAAGGTCACCGGGACCTGGCGGCGCTGTCCATCGGTGCTGGTGATCACCAGCAGTGCGTCTGACAAGGGCTTGATGTCGCTTGCCAGCTGCACGTCCACCATCTCGTCACCACGCAAGCCCAGGCTCTGCCAGGAGTCGCCGCCCTTGAACTGCAAGGGCAGCACGCCCATGCCAATCAGGTTGCTGCGGTGGATGCGCTCAAAGCTGCGCGCCACCACGGCCTTGATGCCCAGCAGCGCGGTGCCCTTGGCAGCCCAGTCACGGCTGGAGCCGGTGCCGTACTCTTCGCCGGCAAACACCACGGTGGGTGTGCCCGCTGCCACATAGCGCATGGCCGCGTCGTAGATGGGCAGCTGCTCGCCGCCCGGCTGCATCAGCGTGTAGCCGCCTTCCACACGGCTGCCATCGGCCTGGGCCGGGATCATCAGGTTCTTGACACGCACATTGGCAAAGGTGCCGCGCATCATCACCTCGTGGTTGCCGCGCCGCGCGCCGTAGCTGTTGAAGTCGGCCTGCAGCACGCCCTTGCTCAGCAGGTACTGGCCCGCCGGCGTGGTGTCCTTGAAGCTGCCGGCCGGGCTGATGTGGTCGGTGGTGATGCTGTCGCCAAAGAGGGCCATCACGCGCGCACCGGTGACGCCGGCCACCAAGGGCGGCGGCTGCATGGTGAAGCCGGCAAAAAACGGTGGCTCGGCGATGTAGCTGCTGTCGGGCCAGGTGTAGACGTTACTGTCCTTTCCCAAACCCACGCCCTGGATCTTCTGCCACAGCTTGCCGGGGTCGCTTTTGACCTTGCTGTAGTTCTTGCGAAAGGCCTTGCCGTTCATCGCAAACTTCATCAGCTGGTAGACCTCGTCGCTGCTGGGCCAGATGTCGCCGAGAAAAATGTCGCGGCCGTCTTTGCCCCGGCCCACCGGCTCGCTCATCAGGTCTTTGGTGACGTTGCCGGCAATCGCATAGGCCACCACCAGCGGCGGGCTGGCCAGGAAGTTGGCCTTCAGGTTGGGGTGGATGCGCGCTTCAAAGTTGCGGTTGCCCGAAAGCACCGCCGCGCAGACCAGGTCGTTCTTCAGAATGGCGTCGTTGATCTCGGGCGTGAGGTCGCCCGCGTTGCCGATGCAGGTGGTGCAGCCATAAGCGGCCACGCTGAAGCCCAGCTTTTCCAGGTAGGGCAAGAGGCCGGCTTTTTCCAGGTAGTCGGTGACGATGCGCGAGCCCGGCGCCAGGCTGGTCTTGACGTGTTTCTTGACCCGCAGCCCCGCCTTCACCGCCTTCTTGGCCAGCAGCCCCGCGGCCAGCAGCACGCTGGGGTTGCTGGTGTTGGTGCAACTGGTGATGGCGGCGATCAGCACGTCGCCGTTGCCGATGGTCAGGCCTGATGGTGTACTGACCAAGGCCCCCAGTTTGCTGGCCGGCTGGTTGAAGCCGTTGGCTGCCGCCGGTGCGCTGTACAGCTCGCTGAATTTGCTCGCCACATGGCCCAGTTCAATGCGGTCCTGCGGCCGCTTGGGACCGCTGAGGCTGGGCGTGACGGTGGACAGGTCGAGCTTGACGACCTGGCTGTAGTTGATGTCTTTGGCCAGCGGCACACCAAACATGGCTTGCGCCTTGAAGTAGGCCTCGAAGGCCTCGATCTCACTCTTCTTGCGCCCCGTGCCCTGGAAGTAGGCGATGGTTTTTTCGTCGACCGGGAAGAAGCCCATCGTGGCGCCGTACTCGGGCGCCATGTTGGCCACGGTGGCACGGTCGGGCAGGCTCAAGGTGCGGGTGCCTTCGCCACAGAACTCGACAAACTTGCCCACCACCTTTTCGCGGCGCAGGATCTCGGTCACGGTCAGCACCAGGTCGGTGGCGGTCACGCCTTCGCGCAACTGGCCCGTCAGTTCCATGCCCACCACATCGGGCGTCAGGAAGTAGACCGGCTGGCCCAGCATGCCGGCTTCGGCCTCGATGCCACCCACGCCCCAACCGACCACACCAATGCCGTTGATCATGGTGGTGTGGCTGTCGGTGCCCACCAGGCTGTCGGGGTAGTAAAGCTTGGGTGGTTTGGCGGCGGCTGTTGCCGAGCTGGCAGCCTTGGCTCGGCTGGCCTTGACCACGCCCTGGGTCTTGTGCACGCCACGCGCCAGGTACTCCAGGTTGACCTGGTGCACGATGCCAAAGCCCGGTGGCACCACCCCAAAAGTGCTGAAGGCGTCCATGCCCCACTTCATGAACTGGTAGCGCTCCTGGTTGCGCTTGAACTCCAGCTTCATGTTCAGGTCCAGCGCCTTGGGCGAGCCAAAGTGGTCGATCATGATGCTGTGGTCCACCACCAGGTCCACCGGCACCAGAGGCTCGATGCGCTTGGGGTCCTGGCCCATGCGATGGGCGACATTGCGCATGGCCGCCAGGTCGGCCAGCAGCGGCACGCCAGTGAAGTCTTGCAGCACCACGCGGGCCACCACAAAGGGAATCTCTTCGGTTCGTTCGGCCCGCGCTTGCCACTGCGCCAGCTGCGCCACGTGCTGGCGCGTGACCTTTTTTCCGTCGCAGTTGCGCAGCACGCTTTCCAGCACGATGCGGATGCTGACCGGCAAACGCGTGACGCCCGGAAACTTGGCCGCCAGTGCCGGCAGCGAATAGAACTGCCCGACCTTGCCCGAGGCGGTCTCAAAGGTCTTCAGCGTGTTGGCAAAGGCGTGTGCGGTGGTGGCCATGGGGGTCCTGTGGGTCGTGGTCAATGCAGCGGGGTGCAAAGGGACGATGAAGGCCGGCGAAGGCCAGTGGCGGCTTGGTCTGCTGCTCAAAACCATTATGAAGATCTGATGTGACAGCTGCGACCCGCGTGCCTGCTGGCACCAGGGCTTTGCCTGCTGCATGCGGTGGCATCATCAACACAGCACCACCACGGAGACCTCTCGCATGAGCCTGGCCCACCTCTTGGCCCGGCAGGCCCGCCTGCATTCAAGTTTGCATGCCCAAGGGCCAGCCGTGTTCCACGGCAAGCAGCCATGGGCCACTTACGCGCAGTGGGCGCAGCGTAGTGCGGCGCTGGCACAGCGGCTGCAAGCGCAAGAGCTGGCCCCTGGCGAGCGGGTGCTGATCTTCATGCACAACCACCCGCGCTATCTGGAGCTGCTGTGGGCGGCATGGTGGGCCGGGTTGGTGGTGGTGCCGGTCAACGCGAAGCTGCACACGGCTGAGGTGGAATGGATCATCGACAACGCCCAGGCGAGCTGGGGCTTTGTGTCGGCCGACCTGGCGCCGCAACCCTTGCGTGGGCTGCAGCGTCAGGTGGATATCTTGTCGTCTGAGGCCGACGAGTTGCTGCGTGTGGCAGATGTTCGCGCTGATTCTGCTGCCGGCGCCGGCGCCGCTGCCGCTTCCAGTCTGGCCTTGCCCGCACCGGTTGACCGCGCACCTGACGACCTGGCTTGGCTCTTCTACACCAGCGGCACCACCGGCCGCCCCAAGGGCGTGATGCTGACCCATCGCAACCTGATGACCATGGGCCTGGGCTACAGCGTTGACGTCGACACCGTGGCGGCGAGCGACACCATGGTCTACGCCGCGCCCATGTCGCACGGCTGCGGCCTGTACGCCATTCCCCACCTGATAGCCGGCGCACGCCACGTGGTGCCGCTGTCGGGCGGTGTCGATCCGGCGGAACTGTTTGCGCTGGGCCGCAGCCTGGGACCCTTGAGCACCTTTGCCGCGCCCACCATCGTCAAGCGCCTGGTTGACCACGCCCAACAAGCAAGGCTGTCGGTGGCCGACGCCGCCAGCTCGTTCAAAACCATCGTCTACGGCGGCGCGCCGATGTACGTGGCCGACATCCAACGGGCCTTGCAGGTGATGGGGCCGCGCTTTGTACAAATCTACGGCCAAGGCGAAACGCCGATGGTGGCCACTGCGCTGTCGCGCGCAGAGCTGACCAACAGATCGCACCCAAACCACTTGCAGCGCCTGGGCAGCGTGGGCGTGGCGCAGACGCCGGTGCAGGTGCGCGTGGCCGACGACGCGGGCCATGACTTGCCGCCGGGCCAGGCGGGTGAGGTGCTGGTGCGCGGCGACACAGTGATGGCCGGCTATTGGCGTAACCCCGAGGCCACCGCAGCCGCTGTGCAAAACGGCTGGCTGCGCACCGGTGACGTGGGCTGCCTGGACGCGCACGGCTTTCTGACCCTGAAAGACCGCAGCAAAGACCTGATCATCAGCGGCGGCTCCAACATCTACCCGCGTGAAGTGGAAGAGGTGCTGCTTACCGCGCCCGGCGTGGCCGAGGTGGCGGTGGTGGGCGCACCCGACGCTGAATGGGGTGAAGTGGTGGTGGCCTTTGTCGTGACCCACGCCGGTGCAGTTGTCGACGCAGCCACGCTGGACGCCCACTGCCTGGCCCACATCGCCCGCTTCAAGCGCCCCAAACATTACCGCTGGGTGGCTGCGCTGCCCAAGAACAACTACGGCAAGGTGCTCAAGACCGAGTTGCGTCAATGGCTTTGAGGCACCGGAGAAGGCGCTGGGTCACACAGGCGTCGAGTCGTGCAGGCGCGATCTCGGGAAGTCGCCTGCGGCCGCGCCCAAGCTGGGCTCAGGCTTTGCGCAGGTAAGCCTCCGCCAGCTTTACCCAGTAGCTGGCGCCGGTGGAGAGCACGCGGTCGTTGAAGTCATAACCCGCGTTGTGCACCATGCAGCCGCCCTCGCTGCCCACCCCATTGCCGATGTTCACGTAGCAGCCCGGCACGCGTTCCAAGAAGAAGGCGAAGTCTTCGCTGGCGCTGACCGGTTCGGGGTTGGCGGCCAGGCCCGCGTCGCCCAGCCAATCGTGAATCACCTGCTTGCAAAACGCCGTCTCTTTGGCGTGGTTGTGCAGCACCGGGTAGCGGCGCATGTAGTTCACGTCGGCCGTGGCGCCGTAAACCGCGGCCTGGGTCTGGGCGATCTCGGTGATGCGCCTTTCCAGCAGGTCGCGCACGTCGGGGCGGAAGGCGCGCACGGTCAAGCGCAGCTCGGCTTCACCGGGGATCACATTGGGCGCGTCGCCCGACAGAAAGGCGCCCACCGAAATGATGCCGGTGTGCTGCGGGTTGACGTTGCGCGAGACGATGGTCTGCAGCGCCATCACGATGCTGGCAGCCGCCACCACCGTGTCCACCGCATGGTGCGGCAGCGCGCCGTGGCCACCGCGGCCGTGGACCTTGATGATGGCGGTGTCGCCACTGGCCATCGCGTAACCCGGCACCAGCATGAACTGGCCTTCGGGCACGCCCGGCGCGTTGTGCATGCCAAACATGGCCTCGCAGGGGAACAGGTCCAGAAAGCCGTCTTCCAGCATCGCGCGTGCGCCCGCCAGGCCTTCTTCGGCGGGCTGAAACACCAGGTGCAAGATGCCGTCAAAGTTTTGTGTGGCTGCCAGGTGGCGCGCGGCCGACAGCAACATCGCCGTGTGGCCGTCATGCCCACACGCATGCATCTTGCCCAGCACCTTGCTGGCCCAGGGCTTGCCGCTGGTTTCTTCAATCGGCAACGCGTCCATGTCGGCGCGCAGGCCGATGCGGGTGGTGGACGTGCCGGCCCGCAAGGTGCCCACCACGCCGGTCTTGCCCAGGCCACGGTGCACCTCATAGCCCCAGCGTGTCAGCCGTTCGGCCACCAGATCGGCGGTGGCGAACTCTTCATACGCCATCTCGGGGTTGCTGTGGATCTGGTGGCGAATGGCCACCATCTCGTCTTCGTGGGCGCGGATGTCGTCCAGCGCGGGCAAGGGCAGGGGGGCGTTCATGGCGGGCTCCAGCGCGGCGAATGGTTCACTGCAATGCGAAAAGCATACTGCGCCGAACGGTGGCCGATGGGCGCGGGTCAAGAAAAAGGCCCGCCGAAGCGGGCCTGGCGATGGATGGCTGAAGGCGCTCAGGCGCTGACGCCCTTGGCCGTCTCCGCATACTCTTCAATCTGATCAAAGTTCATGTACTTGTAGATCGAAGCCCCGTCCTTGTTCACCACGCCCATCGCCGCGTGGTACTCGGCCACGCTGGGGATGTGGCCCAGGCGTGAAGCAATCGCGGCCAGTTCGGCAGAGGCTAGGTAGACGTTGGTGTTCTTGCCCAAGCGGTTGGGGAAGTTGCGGGTGCTGGTGGACACCACCGTGGCTCCTTCGCGCACTTGGGCCTGGTTGCCCATGCACAGGCTGCAGCCGGGTTGTTCGGTGCGCGCACCAGCGGCGCCAAAGTTGGCGTAGTGGCCTTCCTTGATCAGCTCGCTCTGGTCCATCTTGGTGGGCGGGGCTACCCACAGCTTGACGGGGATGTCGCGCTGGCCGGCCAGCAGCTTGGCAGCTGCGCGGAAGTGGCCGATGTTGGTCATGCAGCTGCCAATGAAGGCTTCGTCGATCTTGGTGCCAGCCACTTCACTCAAGAACTTGGCGTCATCGGGGTCGTTGGGGCAGCACAGGATGGGTTCTTTGATGTCGGCCAGGTCGATCTCGATGACCTCGGCGTACTCAGCATCTTTGTCGGCTTGCAGCAGCTGCGGGTTGGCCAGCCAGGCCTCGACCTTGGCGATGCGGCGCTCCAGCGTGCGGGCGTCAGCATAGCCGTTGGCGATCATGTTCTTCATCAGCACGATGTTGCTGGTCAGGTATTCCTGGATCGGCTCGGGGTTGAGCTTGATGGTGCAACCCGCGGCGCTGCGTTCGGCGCTGGCGTCGCTGAGCTCAAAGGCCTGCTCCACTTTCAGGTTGGGCCGGCCTTCGATTTCCAGGATGCGGCCGGAAAACGCGTTGATCTTGCCGGCCTTGGCCACCGTCAGCAGGCCACGCTTGATGGCGTAGAGCGGAATGGCGTGCACCAGATCGCGCAGCGTCACGCCGGGTTGCATCTCGCCCTTGAAGCGCACCAGCACGCTCTCGGGCATGTCCAGCGGCATCACGCCGGTGGCGGCGCCAAAAGCCACCAGGCCGCTGCCGGCGGGGAAGCTGATGCCGATGGGAAAGCGCGTGTGGCTGTCGCCGCCGGTGCCCACGGTGTCGGGCAGCAGCAGGCGGTTCAGCCAGCTGTGGATCACGCCGTCACCCGGGCGCAGGGCCACGCCGCCGCGGTTGCTCATGAAGGCGGGCAGCTCGCGGTGGGTTTTCACGTCCACGGGCTTGGGGTAGGCGCTGGTGTGGCAGAAGCTTTGCATCACCAGGTCGGCGGAAAAGCCCAGGCAGGCCAGGTCTTTCAGTTCGTCGCGGGTCATGGGGCCGGTGGTGTCCTGGCTGCCCACGGTGGTCATCTTGGGTTCGCAATAGGTGCCGGGGCGCACGCCCTGGCCTTCAGGCAAACCAACGGCGCGGCCCACCATCTTTTGCGCCAGCGTGAAGCCGGCTTTGGTGGCGGTGGGCGGTGCGGGCAGGCGGAAGGTGGTGCTGGCGGCCAGGCCCAGGAATTCGCGGGCTTTGGCGGTGAGGCTGCGGCCGATGATCAGGTTGATGCGGCCGCCAGCGCGCACCTCGTCAAACAGCACGTCGCTGCGCAGCTGGAAGTTGACCAGCGGCTGACCGCCCTTGGTGATCTTGCCGTCGTAGGGGTGGATGTCGATGACATCACCTGTTTCCATCTGGCTGACGTCCACTTCAATGGGCAGCGCGCCACTGTCTTCCTGCGTGTTGAAGAAGATGGGCGCGATCTTGCCGCCCAAGGTGACACCGCCAAAGCGCTTGTTGGGCACAAAAGGAATGTCCTGGCCGGTGGCCCAGATGACGCTGTTGGTGGCGCTCTTGCGTGAAGAGCCGGTGCCCACCACGTCGCCCACATAGGCCACCAGGTGGCCTTTTTTCTTCAGGTCTTCGATGAACTGCATGGGCCCGCGCTTGCCGTCTTCTTCGGGCTTGAAGGCGGTGCCTTCGCGGGTGTTCTTCAACATGGCCAGGTAGTGCAGCGGGATGTCCGGGCGGCTCCAGGCGTCGGGCGCGGGGCTCAGGTCGTCGGTGTTGGTTTCGCCGGGCACCTTGAAGACGGTGACGGTGATGAGCTTGGGCACTTCGGGCCGGCTGGTGAACCACTCGGCGTTGGCCCAGCTTTGCATCACGTCTTGGGCGTGCGCGTTGCCAGCCTTGGCTTTGGTGGCCACGTCGTTGAAGAAGTCAAACATCAGCAGCGTCTTCTTCAGCGCGGCGGCGGCCACGGGGGCCACCGCGGCGTCGTCCAGCAGTTCGATCAGCGGGTGCACGTTGTAGCCGCCCACCATGGTGCCCAGCAGTTCGGTGGCCTTGGCCTTGCTGATCAGTGCCACGCTCAGTTCGCCGTGCGCCACGGCCGCCAAGAAGCTGGCCTTGACCTTGGCCGCGTCGTCCACGCCGGGTGGCACGCGGTGGGTCAGCAGGTCCATCAAAAAGGCTTCTTCTCCAGCTGGGGGGGCTTTGATCAGTTCGATCAGCGCGGCCACTTGCTTGGCCTCCAGCGGCAGGGGTGGGATGCCGAGTGCGGTGCGTTCGGCGGCGTGTTGGCGGTAGGCTTGCAGCATGGGGTGCTCCGACTGAGGATGGCTGAGAGATTTGCGGTGAATGATGGGCGGTCAGGCTTGCGGCACGATGACTTTCAGGCCCTTGAAATAGTCGCGAAAAAACGCCGCGTCGCGGGTGATGAGTGCGGTGCACTGCAGCAGGGCGTGTGCGCCGATCAGGAAGTCGGGCACCGCGCGGTCGCGGTGGCCCCCACGCTGACGGTAGCGCCTTTGCATCTCGCCAGCGCGCAAAACAGCGCGGGCTTCGGTGGGCAAATAGGTGATGCCGGCGTCTTCAATGTCTTGCAGCACCTGGCTGCCGTCTTTCAAGGCGGCGCAGGTTTCGGCCAGCACCACGTCGCACACCACCACGGGGCCGCTGCGCAGCGCGTCGCGCAGGGCGTCGGTCACGGCTTCTGCGGCGGGGCTGTCGCCAAAGAAGTCGATCAGCGCCGACGAGTCCACGGCGATCACGCGGGGTCTTCCCTGGGTGCGGGGTAGGGATCACCAGGCGCGCGGCCACGGATGGCGCGCATGGCTTCGTCGGTGTTGGCAAAGCCGTCCAGTTGGTACTTGCCGCGCAGTTTGGACAGCGCGTCGTTGACGTCCTTGCGCAGGATGATGCGCGAGCCGTCCAGTTCGATCTTCAGCTTGCTGCCCTTGACCAGGCCCAGCGCGTCGCGCACGGCTTTGGGCAGGGTGATTTGGCCGCGTTCGGCGACGGTGGCGTCCATCTGATGCGTTGGCTTGTGGATTCGGATCGATCAGATCGAAAAAGTATGCATGAATGATACGTACTTGGGCCCCGAGCGTCAAACGGCCAGCCGCCCGTGTGGGCTTAGGACCGGCTGGCCAGCGGCAGGTTGAGCAGCAGGTTCTGGGGCTTCATGCGCAGCTGCCCGGTGGCGCTGGCCATCAGTCCCAGGTAAACCGGGCGGCCGGCCACGTCGGCGCGCATTTCGGCGGGGTTGGCAAACTGCAGCTGAAACAGGCTGATCAGGCGCGACAGCCGGTCCTCAACAGGCTGCAAGCCCTCGTACAGGTCATTGAGCAGCGCGCTGGACTCCACGTCCAAGCCCAAGTGCCAGCGCCACTGCGGGTCGTCAATGCGGTGCACGGGTTCGATGCGCACCTCCACGCCCAGCAGGTGCTGCACCCAGCGTTGCATCAGCTGCGCCAAGGGCTTCAGGCCCGAGCGGGCGTTGTTCATGGTGAATTGCAGGCCGTGGCCCACGTCGGTCTTGAGCTGCTGGGTCAGGTCCAGCAGCAGGCTGCTGCGCAGATCGGCGCGCGCCGCGGTGGCGTCCACCCAATAGCGGGCTTCGTTGTCGCTGCCCAGCACGGCCAGCTGCTGCGGGGTGGTGGGGATCTGGGCCTGCGCCAGCAAGCGGCCCAGTTCACCCAGGCCCTGGGTTTCGGTTTGATCTTCCAGGGTGGCGCTGTCGGCGGCCAGCACGCGGCCCTGCTCGAAGGTGATGCGCTGCGGGCGAAAAAAGAGCTCGGCGGCACGGGCGGTCAAGGCGTCGGGTTCGGGCCCCAGCAGGTGTTGCACGATGGCCTGGGTCACCAGGTCCACAAACAAGGGCGGCACGGTCACCTCGCCCGAACGAAACAGCGCCAACAGCCAGCGCTGCAGGCTGCCCAAGGACTGCACTTCATCGCGCAAGCGCAGGAAGTGGCGGTAGTTCTGCGCGGTGTCAGGGTCGGCCAAAGCGTCCACCTCGCTGGCGGGTACTGGCCGCAGCGGCATGCTCAGCAGCGCTTTGTGCAGAGCCTTCTCAGCACGGCAAGACTCGGGCACCAAGGCCAATTCGGGCCGCTGCAGCCAGTGGCGCCAATAGGCCGGCGTGGGCGCTAAACCGCCGTTGGGTTCTGGCGCCAGGGTGTCCAGGCCGCTGCCGGGCCACCATGGGGTTGCGCTGGAGGTCATGCGGCGCATTGTGCCGACGCGTGAGTACCCCCCTTTTTGGCCCACTGGCACCACGTGTCGCGGCC
>JAYTVT010000032.1:0-78320 GCA_043743835.1 Betaproteobacteria bacterium | reverse complement strand
CTTCGCGCCCGGCATCAAGAACCGGGCCGTGGCGATGCAGGTGTCGCACCACCTGCTGCTCAGCCATGGCCTGGCGGTGCAGGCATTGCGGGCCCAGGGGGGTGCCGCCAAGCTCGGCATCGTGCTGAACCTGGCGCCGATCCAGCCGGCCACCGAGTCGGCCGCCGACCTGGAAAAGGCACACCTGGAAGACGGCCGCCTGCTGCGCTGGTACATGGACCCGATGTTCAAGGCCCGCTATCCGCAGGACGTGCTCGACTTCCTGGGCGACGACGCGCCCCGCGTCGAAGCCGGCGACCTGCAGGCGATCACGGCGCCCATCGACTTTCTGGGCATCAACTACTACTCGCGCTCCGTCGTCAGCGCCGCCGAAGAGTGGAAGGTGCACGACAGTGGCTACGGTGTCACCGACATGGGCTGGGAGATCTATCCCCGCGGCCTGACCGACGTGCTGCTGCGGCTGCAGCGCGACTACCAGGTGCCACCGATGTACATCACCGAAAACGGCGGCGCATTCAAGGACAGGCTGGTCGATGGCCGAGTCGACGATGCCGAGCGCACCGACTACATCGCCCGCCACATCGATGCGGTGGGCGACGCCATCCGCCAGGGTGTGCGCATGGCGGGCTACATGGTCTGGAGCCTGCTCGACAACTTCGAGTGGGCCTCGGGCTACGAGAAGCGCTTCGGCATCGTGCATGTCGACTATGCGAGCCAGCGTCGCACGCTCAAGAAGAGCGCCTTGTGGTACGCCGACTTCCTGATGCGTCAAAAAGCCTTGCGCGCGCAGCGCGCCGCAGGGACCACTGGAGTCTGAAATGGGACAGGTTTCACTGCGCGGCATCCGCAAGAGCTACGACGGCAAGGTCGACGTCATCAAGGGCATCGACCTGGTCGTCAACGACGGCGAGTTCATCGTCTTCGTCGGCCCCTCGGGCTGCGGCAAGTCGACCGTGCTGCGCATGATTGCCGGCCTGGAAAGCGTGACCGGCGGCGACGTGATGATCGATGGCACACGCGCCAACGAGCTGCGCCCGGCCGACCGGGGCGCCGCCATGGTGTTTCAAAGTTATGCGCTGTACCCGCACATGACGGTGGCCGAGAACATGGGCTTTGCGCTGAAGATGGCCGGCGCCAGCAAGTCCGAGCGCGACACCCAAGTGGGCCGGGCCGCCGAAATATTGCGCATCACCGACCTGCTGGGGCGCTTTCCCAAAGAGCTGTCGGGCGGCCAACGCCAGCGGGTGGCCATCGGCCGCGCCATCGTGCGCAAGCCCAAGGTGTTCTTGTTTGACGAGCCGCTGTCCAACCTGGACGCCGCGCTGCGCGTGAACATGCGCATCGAGCTCTCCAGGCTGCACAAGGAGCTGGCCACGACCATGATCTACGTCACCCACGATCAGGTCGAAGCCATGACCCTGGGCGACCGCATCGCGGTCTTCAACAAAGGCATCGTCGAGCAGCTCGGGCCGCCGATGGACTTGTACAACCGGCCGGCCAATGAGTTTGTGGCCGGCTTCATCGGCGCGCCACGCATCAACCTGGTCCCGCGCCCGCCGGCCGCCAACGCCGCCGCCGCGCACATTGCGTTGTGGAACACGCTGGCCAGCCAGGCTCCGGCCGGTGTGCAACGCGCGGGCCTGCGCCCCGAGCACCTGCACCTGCTGCCCGCCGGCCAGGGCATTGCGGCCCAGGTGGCGCTGGCCGAACACCTGGGCGACTCGTCCATCGTCCACCTGCGGGTGGAGGGCGTCGACGAATTGCTGACCGCCAAAGTGGGCGCAGACAGCCTGCAGGTCGATGCCGGGCAAGCCGTGGGCCTGGCCCCAGCAGCAGCCTGGGCACTGACCTTTGGCGCCGACGGCCGCCTGGTGGCCTGAAGCACCCGCAAGCGATCATGGCCCAGCGCAGGAAGCAAGACCCGTGGAAGCTGGTCTGGAACGATGAGTTTGAGGGCGACCGCATCGATCCCAGCAAGTGGGCCTTTGACATCGGCAACGGCTTCTTCGACTACAAGCACCACGTCTGGATTCCGGGCTGGGGCAACGAAGAGCTGCAGTACTACACCCAAGACCCACAGAACGTCTCGGTCAAGAACAGCCTGCTGACCATCCGCGCGGTGAAAGAGTCGCTGCACGGTTGCGGCTACACCTCGGCCCGGCTGAAGACCCGTCAGCGCGACGGCACGCCGCTGTTCACCAAGCTCTATGGCAAGTTTGAGTTTCGCGCCAAGGTGCCCTGGGGCAAGGGCTTGTGGCCGGCGCTGTGGCTGCTGCCGCAAGAAGACCGTTACGGCGGTTGGGCTGCCTCAGGCGAAATCGACGTGATGGAGATCGTCGGCGACAAGCCGCGCGAGGTGCTGAGCAGCATCCACTTCGGATCGGTCTACCCCAAGCGCTCGCTGATCACCCATGTGCACCCGCTGCCCGGCGGCAGCACCGTGGCCGACTGGCATGTGTACAGCGTGGAGTGGGAGCCTGGTGAGATTCGCTTTTATGTCGACGGCGTGCACACCACCACCCGCAACCACTGGTGGAGCTGCAGCAAGACCCGCGGCGGCAAGGGCCTGGAGCCCAAACGCGCTGACGATCTCAACCCCTGGCCAGCACCCTTTGACCAGCCGTTTTACATCGTGATGAACGTCGCTGTAGGCGGCAACTTCCCCGGCGCCCCCAACCCGGCAACGCCCTTCCCTGCCGAGCTGGTGGTGGACTATGTGCGTGTCTACGACAAGGTGGGCGGCTACGGTGACCTGAAGCCGCGTGCCAAGGGCAAGTTCCCGTGGCACAAAAAACCCTGAGCTGAAGAACCCATGTCCAAGCCCTTGCATGCCACACCCCAGGCCGAACGAGGCCATTGGTCCGCGACCGGCAGTCCGCGCTCTGGCGCCCAGCCCACGGCGCCCAGCAGCGCGCGCTGGGAGCACAGCCTGCCGCAGCGCTGGTCCACTGCCGAGCGCACTGCGCTGGGTTTGGACTTTGACGCGGCGATGGCACGCGGTATGCATGGCCTGTGCTTCAGCCCCTATCTGGAAGGCCAGGCGCCAGGCACCGAAGTCAGCGAAGCCCAGATCCGCGAGCGGCTGCTGCTGATTCAGCCGCACACCCAATGGGTGCGCACTTTTTCTTGCACCGACGGCCACCAGCACACGCCGCGCATTGCCCACGAACTGGGCATGAAGACCCTGGTCGGCGCCTGGCTGGGAACCGACCGCGAGATCAACACGCGTGAGTTGCAAGGTGTGATCGAAGTGGCCCAGGCCGGCCACGCCGACATCGTGGCGGTGGGCAACGAGGTGCTGCTGCGCGAAGACATGGGTGAAGACGAGCTGCTGGGCTGCCTGGAGAGAGTCAAGCGCGAGCTGCCCGGCGTGCCGGTGGGCTATGTCGACGCCTACTACCTCTTCGAAAAACACCCTCGCATCACCGCCGCATGCGACGTGGTGCTGACCAACTGCTACCCCTTCTGGGAAGGCTGTCCACGCGAACAGGCCGTGGCCTACATGAAGGACATGCTGGCCCGCACCCGCGCCGCCGCGCCCGGAAAACGCGTGGTGGTCAGCGAAACCGGTTGGCCCGACCAGGGCACGGCCTTTCATGGCTCGGTGCCTTCAACCGAAGGTGCCATGCGCTACTTTGTTGACACCCAGGAATGGGCCCGGCAAGACGGCATCGAGGTCTTCTACTTCGCTGCTTTTGACGAGGCCTGGAAGGTGGGTGCCGAGGGCGACGTGGGCGCCTACTGGGGCCTGTGGGACAAGGACGGCCAACGCAAATTCACGCAGACCTGACGATGAAATCCCTGACCCTGCCCACGGGCAACGCCATCTGCTACTCGGGCTACCGCGAAGGGCAAAGCCCAGCCAGCCGCATCTACCCATCGCTGGACGAAGTTGCGCAAGACCTGCGCATCCTGCAGAAAAACTGGCGCCTGCTGCGCCTGTACGACTGCAGCGTGCATGCTGAACGGGTGCTGGCGGTGATCGAGCGTGAGCGCCTGCCCTTTCAGGTGATGCTGGGCGCCAACCTGGCTGCCGAGGTCAACAACCCCAATTGCCCCTGGGGCGCTACCTATGTGCCCGAGCAACTGCTGGCCAACCAGCGCGAGAACGCCACCGAGATTGAACGGCTGATTGCACTGGCTGGTCGCTACCCCAACATCGTGTTTTCAGCCTCGGTCGGCAACGAAGCCACCGTCGACTGGACCGACCATCTGGTGCCGGTGCCGCAGGTCATTGACTATGTGCGCCAAGTCAAGCGAAGCATCCACCAGCCGGTGACGTTCTGCGAAAACTACGTTCCCTGGCAGGGCAAGCTGCATGAACTGGTGGCCGAACTCGATTTCATTTCGCTGCACACCTACCCACTGTGGGAGTACAAGCACGTGCACGACGCCCTGCTCTACACCCAGGAAAACTTCAACAGCGTGGCTCACCGCTACCCCGACAAACCGGTGGTCATCACCGAAGCAGGCTGGGCCACCCGGTCCAACGGCCGCGGCATGCAGGCCGAACACGCCTCCCCCGAGTGGCAAGGCCACTACTACCATGAGCTGATGGCCTGGTCACAAGAGGCCGGCATCCTGACCTTCGTCTTCGAGGCCTTTGACGAGCCCTGGAAAGGCTCGGACGACCCGCTGGAGCCCGAAAAACACTGGGGCCTGTTCACGGTGGACCGCCAGCCCAAGGCCGCCATGCACGAGGTCTATGCCGAGATGCTGCCTGCAGCAAGGCCTGCGGCAGCGTATGGCTGAAGGCACGGCCGCTGGTCCGGCTGGTCCCAAGGCCGTGCTGGTGGCGCGGCAACATCTTCTGTGGGCGACCATGGTCTGCTGGTCGATGCTGGGCTGCGGTGGCGGCAGCAGCACCAGCGAAGCGCCTCCGGCGCTAGCCAACGCGCCCGCGCCAGTACCGGTACCTTCCCCAGCGCCAGCACCAGCACCAGCACCGGCACCGGCGCCGGCGCCTTCGCCCACACCCTCGCCTACACCCGCACCAGGCCCTGCCCCCGTGCCCACGTCGGCCCCGGCGGGCTACACGCTGGTCTGGTCCGACGAGTTCAGCGTGGATGGCCTGCCTGACGCCACGCGCTGGGACTACGACACCGCACGCAACCGCGCCGGTTGGTACAACAACGAACGGCAGTACTACGCCCGTGCGCGGCCTGAAAACGCGGTGGTCAGCAACGGCAAACTGCGCATCACAGCCCGCCTGGAGTCACTCAGCACTGCCACCGACTGGGGCGGTCAGCGCTACACCTCAGCACGCCTGCTCACGCGCGGCAAGGCCGACTGGACCTACGGCTTTTTTGAAGTGCGCGCCAAGCTGCCCTGTGGCCGCGGCACCTGGCCAGCCATCTGGACGCTGGGCAGCCGCGGCGTCTGGCCCGACGACGGCGAAATCGACATCATGGAGCAGGTGGGCAGCAACCCCAGCCGCGTGTTTGGCACCGTGCACACCCGGCAAAGCGGTGGCCCGGGCACCGGTGCTGCGGTGACGATCGGTGACGCCTGCACCACCTTTCACAACTACCAGATGACGTGGACGGCCGACGCCATCACCATCGGTGTTGATGGCGTGGACTACTACCGTTATGCCAACCCACGCGCAGGCCTGATCACCTGGCCGTTTGACGCGCCACAGTACCTGCTGCTGAACATCGCCATCGGTGGTGACCTGGGTGGCAACGTCGACGACAGCATCTTCCCCGTCACGCTGGAAATTGACCACGTGCGGATCTATCAGTTACCGCGCTGACCCGTGGCCAACTCGGCCCTGACCGCTTCACTGCAGGCCGATCAGTGCCGCCCCACGACCAACCCCACAGGACCGATGACATGAAACTGAAAACACTGGCCTTGGCCTTGACCGCTCTGACCCTGAGTGGCGCAGCGCAGGCCGCGCTGTTCGACCGTGGCGCCGGCCTGGTCTATGACGACGACCGCAACATCACCTGGCTGTTTGACATGAACTATGCCCGGACCAGCGGTTTTGACGCCGATGGGCTGATGACCTGGGGTGAGGCAGATGCCTGGGCCAGCGGCCTGGTGTTTGGCGGCTACAGCGACTGGCGGCTGCCCACTGCGTCGATCAAGCCCGATGGCTCGGGGCCGTGCATTGGCACCAGTTTTGTGAATTGCGCCAATGGTGAACTGGCTCACCTGTTTTTCGACGAACTGGGCGTCACCCCGGGCACCAGCACGCTGACGGCGGACCCGGCCAAGCTGGCCCTGTTTGCCAACGTGTTGCCCACCGCCGGCTACTGGACCGGCTATCCCATCAACCTCCCGGTGTTCTTCAGCACCCAGGTTCAAGGCGACCTGCCCAGCCGCGGACCCATCCGTTTTTTCCAAGGCCTGCCCGCCGTGGTGGTGCGCGACGGCGACGTCAGCCCGGTGCCAGAGCCCGCCACTGCCGCAACCATGCTGCTGGGTGTGGGCGCAATGGCGCTGCTGCTGAGGCGGCGTCAGCGCTGCGGCAGGGGCTCCGTCAGGTAGAGCCCTTCACGCCCGACGATGGCCTTGCGGGCCGGCATCAACACGGTGCAGTTGTCGCACAGCGCGCGTATCTCTTCGGCGCCGTCGGTGGCAATGAGTTCGCCTTTGGCAAAGCTCTCGAAGCCGACCAAAGGCCGCACAAAGCGGAACTCGGGGGTCTGGATCACGTAGGTCTTGAGCAGACCCAAACGCAGCGCCGGAACAGGCTGGCGCTTGCGCTCTGGCGCCGGCAGCACGCCAAAGTACGCAGCGAAGTCCTGCGCCACCTGCACCGCCAACTGGCTGGCAGAGCGCAAAAAGTGTTGGCCGCACTCGACCACCAGGGCCACACCTTGACCCTCGGGCGTGCCGTGCAGGCCATGCTGGATCAGCGGCGTGCCCGACCCCAGGCCTTGGGGCATGACCAGGTGCACCGCCGGCTTCCCGATGGCCAGCGCCGCGCGGCCGTTGCGCTCAAACTGTGGGTAGACCCAGAAGGGCTGCACATCCTGGCTGGTGGAGTGGATGTCCAGAATGTGGTCAGCCGCTGCCACCACCGGGCGCAGTTGCCGCGCGCGGCGCAGCTCGGGGCTGTCTTCACCGCCGTCCAACCACTCGCTGGACCAGATGCGGTTCATGTTGTGGACCAGCTGGCGGCTTTCAAAGGGCCGCATGGGGTCAAAGCTTTCGTAGGCCTCGACGTTGGCGAAACTCAGCGTCAAGGTGCCCGCCAGTGGCTGCACGCCACGGTCGAGCAGGTGGGTGACAGCCGTCATGCCACAGATCTCATTGCCGTGGGTCAGCGCGTTGATCAACACATGCGGCCCGGGCTTGCCCGACTCAAAGCGGTGCACGTAGTCAATGCCGACATTGCCTTGGCGGTAGGCCGACAGGTCGCGCGGCAGGACTTGAAGCTCGGGGGTGTCGCTGATCATCGGGACTCCGGGTGGCCCGTTGATTGTCCGCTGTCCAGCAGGGCACCCCGCCCTTAAGCTCTCTGCCCGGGCTTCTCGAAGCTCACGTCGGCCGCCACGGCCTGCACACCTTGAGGGCTGAAACAGCGGTCAGGGCAATCGTGCCAGGCCCCATCGCGTTGCACCCGCAGCCGCGTGACTGGGCCGCGCTGATAGGTGTAGGGCACACGGGCAAAGGTGAAGCTCAGTTCACCGCCCACAAGCAACTCGGTCTCGTCCAACAGCACCGGGTTGAAGTGCACCTGGCCGGCCTGCACCCGCAAGCCCAGTTCGCCCCAGCGGGTCAGAACCTCTTCTTTCACCTGGCCGGTCATGCCGGGCTGTTGCGCGCCACCTTCGGCGGGGGTGTGGCTGTAGGGGTCGGCCGGAAACGCGCCATAGGCGGCCACGCTCTTGCGGTAGCCCAGGCCGTCGCGCACGCGGCGGTAGTGGGCCTGCAGCGCGGGCAGTTCAGGCGCACCGCTGTCGGCGGCTTCAAAAGTGCGCTCTTGCACCGCCAGCAGCAGCTTGGCCACCATGTGCCAGTAGATGCAACCCAGGCCCTCGTAGCCAAACATGGTGCCCGAACGCCCAGTGAATTCATGGTGGCGCAGCACCCGCTCATAGGCCACCGCCAGCGGCGTCAGCCCGCTGCCCAGGTCGGCTCCCGCGGCTTCCAGGTCGGCCCGGTTGGCCAGCGCCGGGGCGAAGCGCACCACGCCGTCGCTTTGTTGTTGCAGCAGGTCGGTGCGCCCGGCGGCCAGCAGGCTTTGCACCAGGGGCAGCGCCAGCGCGGCATCGTCCAGGCGGTTGCGTTCCAGAAAGCCGGGCAAACGGCGGTCCGGGTAGAGCAAGAAAGACTGGCGATCGGCCGTGAACAGCGCGCTGCCAAACAAGGCGTCGAGCAAGCGCACCGATTCGGCCAGCGACAGCAAACCGCATGACAGCAGCGCCACCTGGCCCTCGAGCATGGGATAGAGCTCGCTGACCTCGGCCCGGCCCTGGCTCAGGTCAACCAGCTGGTAGCTTTGATACAGGCCATCGGTACGCCGGCAGCGGTGCAGCGTGGCGTCCAGCAAGGGCAGCAAAGCTGCAGCCACCTGCGGCAGCAGGCCTGCCGGTGCACGCGCAGGCTGTCGGCCCGCGGCGCCGCGGTAGGCGGCCGCACGCCAGCTGTCCAGCAACGCGCCGGCGCCGTCCAGGAACGTGCGCCGGCCCTGGGCGTCGTCCACCACCGACAGCGGCGTGGCCTGCACCAAGCGGGTCAGGCCCTGCAGCGCCTGCAAGGTGGCTGCACTCAGATCGAAGGGCTCGTCGGCGCCCGGCAGCTGTTCCACAAAACACAGGAAGCGGCGCAGGTAGGCCAAGGTCACCACCGACAGGCCGTTGCCCACCAGCGCATTGTTGGCGTCGTTCCATTCGGGGCGCTGGGTGTGCAGCCACAGGCCGCCGCCCGGCACCAGGCTGCCGGCCTTGGCCAGCACAATCGTAGCCAGCTTTTCGGCCAGCGTGGCCAGCACGGGCTGGCCGTCATCGTTGCAGACCAGCAGACCATCGCTGCCCAAGCGGCGCGCCCGCTCGTGGGCACGCTGGTGGGCGGCATCGTCAAAGTCCAAGGTGGACTTGGGTTGCGCCGTTTGCTGGGCATGGGGGCGCAACCGGTAGGGCACGTCGGCAAAACTGAACAGCGCCCGGTTCCACAGCGAAGGCAGCAGCGCCGGTTGATGGGCTTGTGCGGCCTCAAGCAGGCGCAGCAGGTACACCACCTGGTGATCGCCCCAGTAGCCGATGTGGCTCCAGGGGTCGTCGTGCTCCACCACTTCCCAGTCGATGCCATCGCGCCCGATGCGGTAGGGGTTGTAGCCGTCGGCGGTCATCGCGCCCAGAAAGGCCGTCACCATGGAGCCCACATAGGCGGGCTCGCTGGGCACCAGGGCTTCCCAGTTCTGGAAGATGTCACGCCAATTGCCCTGGTAGTTGACAACCCGTTGGCCAGCGGCGTCGCGCACGCGGATGGAAAACTGATTCCAGGGCCGGCTGGGGTCACCGTGGCGGCGGCTGAAGGTCAGCGGCAGGTACTCCAGCAGCAGTCGTTCGGCCTGCGCACCCAGCGCCGAACGGGCGGCCTGCAGCGCCCATTCCCGCTCCACGGTGGCTGGCCAGGCGCTGGCCAGCGTGGTCAGCGCCGCGCCCAGGGCCACGTTGCGTTGGCGCACAAAGGCCAACAGGTCGTCGCGTTGCAGCCGCGTGCCATCCACGAACACACCGCCACGCATGATGTTGAACAGCACGTTGGCGCGGTGGTGAGCAGCAGCCATGGCGTCGCCCGAGCGTTGCAGCCCATCGGCCCGCGCCAGCAGTTCGTCCACGCCCGCGGTGTTGCGTTCGCGCGCGGCCGCGATCTCTTGCGCCGTGCCGGCGCCGGCCAGCAAGCGCTGGACCAGCTCGAAGCAGGCGACCTGCGACCGAGGCCCGTCGATCACGATGTGCCATTGGCAGCCAGCCTCGGACAAGGGGGCGTCGAAGGCCACCAGGAAGGCGCTGCGCTGGCCGCGTGTGAGGGGCTCAGGCTGGACCGTTTCGCCGCGGCAAAAGGCGGCCGCCTGGTGCGCCGACAGCAAGGTGCAGGTGTCGGCGGGCAGCCCAGCATGCCAGGCCGTGAGCGCGTGGAAGGACTCCTTGGGTTCGGCGCGGTCCCAGATCTGGGCGTACAGGGTGAACAGACCCAGCCGCCCGCCAGCCGCGGTTTCGTTCCATTTGTAGGCGTCGGCCAGGCTGCTGAGCATGGCCGACGTCTTGACGCCCACACCTGGCGGCACCAGGTTGAGCACACCGTCGAGCACCTGCACCGTGCGCAGGTCTGGGCGGACCGAGGGCAAGGCGCTCAGGCTGGCAGAGCGCACCAGCCCCAAGTCGGCCGAGGTGAACCACTCGTACTCAAAACGCAAGCCAGCGCTGGGGTGATCCTGGCGAAAACGGATGCGGGTGCCCGAGATGTTTTTCCACACCGAACTGGGTGCCTGCGGGCCATGCAAGCACGGCGCAAAGGGCTCCCAGACTTCCAAGCCATCCACACCCGCAAAGCGGATCCAGGTGCGCGGGCCGGTGTGCTGCCAGCGCAGGTGGATCTTGTCCACCGTTTCATAGGGCAGGAAGGCGTCTTCGGCATTGCCTCGGCCAGCGCTGAGCGAACCGGCTGTGGAGACAAAGGCCCAGAGGTCGCTGTCGCCGGCCAGGGTCAAGAAAAATGGTGGCAGCGCTTGTGCGTCGTCGATGCGATACCAGGTCTCGTTGCCATCGGCGACAAAGCCACCTCGAGCAGAGCCGCTCGGCGAAGGCATGGTGGCGCAACGGTCGGAGACCGCCACGGCTGGCAGTTCTTGTGGTGGCATGAAATCGCTTTCAGTCATGGCCAGATGATAGCCAAACCGGCATCTCCACCTTGTTCAACGCTGCGCTCGGCGCTCGAGCAGGCGCTGGGCACTGGCCAAGGCCGTGGTGATGTCCTTGCCACGGTTGAGCACCGCGTCGAGCTCGGAGGCCACCACCTCGCTGGCAAAGCCGTCCTGCTTGTGCACCGGCGTGGCACCGATGCGACGCGCCGCCGTGCGCCAGAGCTGGCGTGCCGGCTGGCCGCCCAAGAACGGCAAAGGTTCGTCGAAAAACGGGTCATCGTGGGTTTCCAGCAGCGACGGAAAAGCGTCGTAGGACTTGAAGGCCTGCAGCTGGCGCGCCGGGTCCAGTGTCAGCAGTTGAATGAACTCCCAGGCCAGCGCCTTGCGGCTGGGTGCTGACAGGCGCGGCATGGCGTAAAACGCGCCCCCGTAGGCCACATGCGCCTGGGCTGGCAGTTGCGCGGCGCGCCACAGGCCACGGGTCTGTGGCGCCACCCAGTTGCTCAGCGCACCCACCAGCCAGGCGCCCGACAGCTCAGTGGCCAGCGTGCCGCGCTTGAAGCCCTCCACCCACTCGTTGGACCACGGGCTGACACGGGCATCGAGCTTGAGCTGGCGGGCCTGGCGCGCCACTTCAAAAGCGCGCACAAACCGACTCGACGTGACCAGCACGCGCGAGTTCTGGTCAAAGAAAAGCCCTTCGCCCGGCTGCAGGCCGGTGCGGATGATGATGTTGTTGATCTGCCCCACGTCCGCGATCAGGTAGGCACCGGTGGCGGCCTTGATGCGGGCGCCGGCTTGCAGGTAGCTGTCCCACGAATCGGTCAGCGCTTCTGCAGCCACCCCGGCGCGGGCCAGGATGTCGGCGCGGTAGAGCATGGTGCCCGGCGCGATGTCGGCCGGCATGGCCACCACGCCGCCACTGCGCGTCTGGGCCTGGTCGTAGGCGTAGGGCACCAGGCGCGGGCGCAGGCGGTCGATGCGATAGGGCTCGGCCGTCAGGTCCTGCAGGCCCTGGCCACGCGCAAAGCGGGCCACGTAGTCGGCCGCCACCGCGGTCACATCCGGCAACAGACCCGAGGTGGACAGGGCGGTGGTCAGTGCCGTGTGGTGGTCACCGTATTCGCGGCTGAGGATCCGCACTTCAACGTCCGGATGGCGCTGTTTCCAAAACGGGATCACCGCCTTGACGCCGATGTCCAGACCCGGCCAGGTGTGCACCGTGAGCACAGATGGGGCTGCCGCTTGCGCCACAAAGGGGAACGCGCCCAACGCAGCGCTGGCCAGCGCGGAACGCCGGGTCAGTCCAGCCTCTTGCTCGTTCATGCTTGACAAGTGCGAGTGTTGTTCAAAGGTCCCAGGCATCGGAGGTGTCCTTGCCAGGGCACAAAAGCGGGTGGCGCCGCCGCACGCTCCTGGCCCATGGGCAGTCAGCTCATGTCCAGGCGAATGCGCCATCTTGGTGACGTCAGCCCCCGAAGCTTAAGGGCTCAACTCGGATGCATCAGATGGCGCCGCACCGTGTCCAGCAGCAGATCCAGTTCCAAAGGCTTCGTGAGGTACGACTGAAAGCCGGCGGCCAGCGCAGCGCCCACGTCGGACTGCAGCGCGTTGGCGCTGACCGCCACCACCGGTATGAACCGCGTAGCCTCATTCGCGCGCAAGGTGGCCAGCACGTCGAATCCATTCATGCCCGGCAATTGGATGTCGGTGAGGATCAACGCAGGCTGCCAAGTCCGGGCCAGCTGCAGACCTTCCTCCGGCAGCTCGGTGCACTGCAATTCCACCTCGGGCAGGCGGGACAGAATCGCCTGCATCAAGCTGATGTTGACGATGTTGTCTTCGATGTAGAGCACACGGTGTCTTTGGGTGGTCACCAGCTGCGAAGACCCGCTCGGTGTCTGGGAAGCCGCCAGCAAGCCCTGGGTTGGGACCACCGCCCGTGGCAGGCGAAACCAGAACAAACTGCCGCCACCGGCCTTGCTTTCCACGCCGATGCTGCCGCCCATGGCCACCACCAGCCGCCGTGACAAGGCCAAGCCAATGCCGGTACCTTCAACGTCTGAGCCCACCGCAACCATCCGTTCAAAGGGCTGAAACAAACGCGGCAGGTCCTGCTCAGCAATGCCCGGGCCGTTGTCACGCACGCCCAACCAGATCGCATCGGCCTCACTGCGGCAGATCAGTTCAACCAGGCCACCGCGACGGTTGAACTTGATGGCATTACCCATCAAGTTGAGCAGCACCTGCTTCAGCCGCACACGATCCGCACGTACAAGCGCTTCCGCCCATGCAGAAGCGGATTGCATCGACACCCGGACGTCGCCTGCCTGAGCCAGAGGCTGCAACAAGGCCATGCACTCCTGTACCGGCTCGGCCAAGTGCACCGTGGCAAGGTCCAGGTCCAGGTGCCCCGCTTCGATGCGCCCCAGATCCAGGATTTCATTGATCAAGCTGAGCAGGTGCTGAGCGCCATTCAACACTTCTTGCGCCCAGGCCTGTTGTCGATGCGCCTGGGTGGGCGTTTCACCGCTCACCAGCAACTGGCCGAAGCCCAGGATCGCATTGAGTGGTGTGCGCAATTCATGTGACATCTGCGACAGGAACTCAGACTTGGCCCGGTTGGCACGCTGGGCTTCGTCGCGGGCCGCCTCCAGGGCACGCTCTGCGGCTTTGCGGGCCGAGATGTCGATGGCAAATCCGTAGATCGAGGCCGCACCGGTGGCCGGGTCGCGTCCCGGTGCCAGCGTCACCTGGGCGTCAAACGTCGGTGCCCCGTCAGGGAGCGGGTGACGACGTTCATAGGTCACCGTCTCACCCGCCAGTACACGCCGGGTCAGGGGCCAGAGTGTGGCTACCCGGTCAGGCCCCAGGAACTGGTGGGCGGGCCGACCGACCACCTGTTCCGGTGTCTTCCCAAACAGCCTGGCCAAGCCATCGCTGGCATAGGTGTAGACCAGATTCGCATCCAAACGGCCGATCAGCCCCGGGAAGGCGTCCAGCACCGCACGCCACTCGGCCTCGGCTCGTTGCACCAGGTGCAGGCGTTGCACCTCGGCCGAAATGTCTCTGAAACTCCACACCCGCAACACCCGCCCACCCACCTGTGCGGGCATGCAGCGCCTGAGCAGGGTACGGCCGTCACGCAATTGCACGTGCGACTCGTCGGGCACGTTGCGTGCAATCAGGTCATGGATGCGTTGAACCTCCGCCAACGGATCGGCGAACTGGGGGGTGGCGTGCGCCATGATGGTTCGCACGGTCAGCGCTTGGCCCTGGGGCAGGGTGATGCCCCACAGAGAAAGCATGTTTTCGTTGCTGAATCGAACCGGGGCGTCGACGTCATCGTTGTCCGAAGCAAAGATGGCATCACCCGTAGCACCCAGTGTGCGGCGCAGGTATTCGGCGCCCACCACCAGGGCCTGGCGCGCTTCCTCTCTTTCGGAGACATCACGCGAAATGGAAACCAGGCACGCTTCGCCGTCCAGCAGTTCGGCCAAGGGGGAAAAGGTGGTTTCAATCAGCTTCGAACGTCCATCCAGAAAGTGAACCATCCCGGCCACCGTGGTGGGCTGGCGCGTCTGGATGCACCGATCAAAGGCTCGGGCCCGATCCTGGTTGTCCTCGTGGCGCAGCAGCTCAGTGGTCAGGCGACCCAAGGCTTCAGCACGCGTCAGGCCCGAAGCCTTGCACCAGGCGTCGTTGACCATGCGGTAGACCCGGCGCTCGCTGATCACCGACACCAGGTCGGTGATGGAATTGGTCACCACTTCATGCATGCGCAGCGCAGACTCGGCTTCTCGGCGCTGCGTGATGTCGGTCCAGATGCCCACGGACCCTGACTTCTTGCCCGCGGGATCGAAGAGCGCTGTGGCCTGGTTCAGGCAATAGACCCGGCTGCCATCCGGACGGTCGATGCCAATCTCGTAGCTGGCCTGGTGTTGACCTTGCTGGCGAGCAGCGATTTCACGCTGCATGATGGCGAGGTCTTGACCATCGAAAAACGCCATCACGCTGCGCCCCCGAATGTCCTCCAACGGGCGCCCCAGCAAACCGCACATGGCCGGGTTGGCATGCGTCCCGACGCCCTCGTTGTCCACAAACCAGAACCCTTCGGCCGTTTGGCTCAACAACTGCTCGAAGAGGCCGCTTTGCTGCAACAAGGCAAGCTCTGCGCGCGCTGCCTGGGTCTGCGCAAGCTGAGCCCTGCCTTCCTGGTCCAACAAGTTCAAACGGCTCGTCAAGGCCGTCACCATCAAGCGCTGCGAGCGTCGTGCACTCAACCAGGCCAAAAAGACGCTCAAGACCGCAACCGCAGCGATGGCCAGCGTCTGGCCCTGCCCCCGAAGCAACAGCAGCGGCACCAAGGTAACCATGGTCGGCATGGCAAAGCACAGCCCAGCGGTCACATCAAATGACGTCGCAAGGAGCGCACCGGCACACATGGCGACGATGAAAAACACCAGCGGGCTGAACTCTTCGGCACCGGCCGCAAAGCCCAAGAACCCACAAGCTGTTGTCCAAGCCAAACCATGAAAAGCCAACGAAAGTCGGTGCCGCAGCACCCATTTCGAGGCAGTGCGCTGGTCAGCTTCCGAAGCCGTCCGCAAGCGAAGGGCCCTACGATGGTGAAGGCCGAACCAGCACCGCAGGCCCAAGGCCAACACCAGCAGCGCGGCCCAGGCCAGCATCCCATTGCTTGGCGCCCATGGCCAAAGCAGCAACAGCAGCGCGGCGGCGACAAAACCGGCCAGGGCTATGGCGCGGGGCCACGCGGCGGCGTGCAGGCCTTCACGCTCAAGGCTGAGCGCTGTTGCCAACGCCTCGGGGGTGATAGGCATGGGCTGACTCCGGACAGGTAGGCGGGATGCTGGTCACCGCTCTTGTTGACCTCGAGCACTCTAACGGGTCGCCGGAGGGTACGCCAGCCGGGAGAGCCCTGGGCCAAGAAGCAGCTCGGGCCCGATCAAGGCAGACGATGCGACACTGCGATATGAACTTTCCCTTGCAGATCCGATGCACGCCACGCAGCAGGCTGCGACTGGCCGTTCTTCACCGGCCCGACGCCTTGGCTGTGGGCCAGCTGCCGCCCAGCGCTTTTGGCTGCCCTACGCTGCATCCATGAAGTCACGCTCATCGGTGGTGGCGGCCCTGGGCCTGGCGCAGACTCTGGCCTGGGCTTCTTCGTTCTATCTGCCGGCCATGCTGGCCGCTCCGATCTCGAGCGAGCTGGGCTTGGCCAGTTCCAGCGTGTTTGCGCTGCTCTCGATGTCGCTGGTCTTGTCTGCACTGCTCAGCCCGTGGGCCGGGCAGCTGATCGACCAACACGGCGGTCGGCCCGTGTTGCTGGTCTCCAGCGCCCTGTTTGCCCTGGCGCTGGCGGGGCTGGCGGTGGCACCAGGCTGGGTGGGCCTGACCCTGGCCTGGCTGGTCATGGGTGTGGCCATGGCCTGCGGTTTGTACGACGCCGCCTTTGCGTCGCTGGTGCGCATCTATGGCACCGATGCGCGACGAGCGATCACGGGGATCACGCTGATTGCCGGTTTTGCCAGCAGCGTCGGTTGGCCCCTCACCGCGGCCATGGAAGCCGCCTGGGGCTGGCGCGGCGCTTGCGCAGGCTGGGCGGCCCTGCACCTCTTGCTGGGCCTGCCGCTCAACCTGTGGCTTCCTCGTGCCGCTGTGCCGTCCGACACGGCGGCTCTTGTCTCGCCTTCTGCTGCTGCACCGGGTGAGGCAACGGTCGCCGAGCTCAGCGGCCAGCCCCCGCAAGTGGCTGCTACGGTCCAGCCACTTGCCAGCCCCAGAAGGCGAGCGCTGTTCCTGTTGACGCTGATCTTCACCTTCATGGCTTGTGTCAGCACCGCCATTGCCACGCACCTGCCGGCGCTGCTGCAGGCCAGCGGCGCATCGCTGGTCAGCGCCGTGGCCATGGCCTCACTGGCGGGCCCATCACAGGTGGCAGCGCGGCTGTTCGAGTTGGGAGTGCTCAGCCGCTTTTCACCGCTGCTAACCGCCCGCCTGGCCACCCTGGGGCACCCCTTGGGGGCTGCCTGCGTGCTGGCCGCAGGCAGCGCGGCGGCCTTGCCTTTTGTGGTTTTGCACGGCTTGGGCAATGGCTTGCTGACCATCGTGCGCGGTACGCTTCCCTTGGCGGTTTTTGGGCCCCAGGGTTACGGGGTGCGCCAAGGCTGGATCGCCATGCCAGGCCGCCTGTTGGGCGCACTGTCGCCATGGGCCATGGGTTTGGTGCTGGAGCGCTGGGGCACATCCACACTGTGGCTGACGGCCTCGCTGGCCTTGGCGTCCTTGGCTGCGCTGTTGTTGCTGCGCCTGCCGACCCCGGCGGCACCGCCAAAGGCGTGAACATTGCCGGTCAGGGTGACGCGTTGACGCGCTTGCCAGCGCTGTGAAGAATCAGAATCCAGGCTGATCATGCAAACGCTGCTCCTGGACGCCCTGGCCAACCACATCGTGGCGTGGCACAACCGCCACCCCTTGGCCCGCCGCATTGGCGTTCAACATGTGCAGTCGCTGGGCTACGTGGTGTTGCCTTTTGTGGCGACCACACCATCCACGGCGGCCCATCCTGCTGGCGTCGATCTGCCACCCGCTGGGCCGGCAGAAAGCGCAACCACACCAGCGGCCGAAGGTGCCACGCTGCGAGAGCGGGCCATGGCGCGCGCGAATCAGGCCCCGTCGGAAGCTGCAGCAGAGCTGCCGTCGCCCAGCGAAGCAAGCCGTCCGCGGCCCCCTGCGCTGCCTACTCAGTTGCTGCCCGCGTTCACCGAGGACTTCATCCAGCCTTGGCGCCCGGCCGCCATTGCCGCCTTTGCTTTGCAGCATGGGGCTTTGGAAGCCCAGCCTGGCAAAGACAAGCCCGTGCGCATGGTCAAGGTCGATGCGGGAACGGCGCTGCCCATGCTGCACCGACGGTGGTTGCTGACAGCCCAGATCGACATTGGCGGCCAACGCAGCCGCTTGCTGGCGGGCACTGGAAGGGCCCCAGCCTTGTTGGGCAAGCGACTCTGGAGTCTGTCCCGTGTAGGCCTGGCGGTCGGGCTGCCCTTGCTGACGGTTGCGGTCTTGGCCTTGGGTCTCAAAGGCTTGCTTGAACCGGCTGCCGGGCAAAACCTAGCAGCGGCGGTCGCGGTCGCTGCGGCTCCAGTCCGTGCGGCCTCTGAAGCCGCCGTGGAAGTCCATGCTGCAGCCTCTGCAGCCTCTGCAGTTGTTGCAGCGGCCATGGCTGTTCAGCCTGCAGCCTCGGTGTCGGCCACAACCGCCAGCGCCGCAGCAGGCACAAACCCGGCACCCGTTCGGCCCACCGATGTGGACCCTTCTTGGGGCCGCGTGAATCTGCCCTCGGTTGGGCGCGTGGCTGACGAAAGAAGGCAAAGCTTGTTGGCCGCACGGCAAGCTGATGCGGCATCGGCGTCGGCATCGGCCTCGCTTGCGGAGCCCACCAAGCTGGTCTCAGCGGCAGCGCCCGGGCCAACCCCGGCCAACCCAAGACCCAGCCAAACGGCAGCGACCGCGCCCGCCCCCGCCATTCACACAGGGCCAGCGTTCGCTTTGTCCAGCCGTCTCATACGCACCAAGGCTGAAAGCGAACAGATTGCCGAGGCCATGCGCGGTTTGCTGGCCAACAGCGTGCCCGCCTTGCAAGTTGAAGCCCTGCGCAGCGGGGACGACTGGCGCGTGGTCTGCTGGCCCTTTCCCACCCGCGCGCAAGCCGACAAGGCGCACGCCTTGCTGGCATCGCGCGGCATGAAGCTGCAGGTGGTGGACTTTTGATTCAGTCGGCCAGAAAGTGGTCAGCGCGGCGGCCCCGGATGGGGGCGTAAAAGCGCTTGATCTCGGTCATGTCGACGTTGACATCGCCGGTGGGCGAGAACAAAGGTCCCAGGCCACCGACCTTGCGGTGGTAGTCCAGGTAAGCCAGGATGATGGGCACCTGTGCCTCCAAGGCGATGAAGTAGAAGCCGGTTTTCCAGTGGCGCGTCTTGCCGCGCGTGCCTTCGGGCGGCACCACCAGCTGCAAGGGGCCGTCGGCCTGCACGATGGCTTGAGCCGAAGCGCTCACCAGGTTGCTGCTCTTGCTGCGGTCCACCGCGATCCCGCCCAACCAACGCATCACCGGGCCAAAAGGCCAGCGAAACAGGCTGGCCTTGCCCATCCAGTAGATGTTCAGGCGCAACGAAAAGGCCACCATCAAGGTGTAAGGCAAGTCCCAGTTGCTGGTGTGTGGCGCCGCGATCATCACGCTCTTGGCGGCTTGCGCAGGCAAGGCCCCCACCACCGTCCAGCCCTTCCAACGCAGGTAAGCCACGGAAAAACGGCGCAGGGCGGTGTTGACCACCGGTGTGTCAAAAATGGTGCGATGCATTCGCCTCATTGTGGTGCCTGCACACTGGCTACGATGCGCACTGCACACCAGACCAAGGAGCAACAGCATGTCGTCCGGAAAAATCCTGGTCGCCCAAGGCGGCGGCCCCACAGCGGTCATCAACCAAAGCCTGGTGGGGGTGGTGCTGGAAGCCCGCCGTCACCAGGGCATCCAGCGTGTCTACGGTGCGCGGCACGGCGTGCGCGGCATCGTCAATGAAGACTTTGTCGACCTCACGCAAGAGACCAGCCACAACCTGGAACTGGTGGCCGGCACCCCAGCCGCTGCGCTGGGCAGCACCCGCGACAAGCCCGACCTGGCCTACTGCCAAGAGATGTTCAAGGTGCTCAAGGCGCACCGCATCGAGCACTTCTTCAACATCGGCGGCAACGATTCGTCGGACACCGTGCGCATCGTCGCCGAGGAGGCCCACAAGGCCGGCTACCCGCTGCGCTGTCTGCACATCCCCAAGACCATCGACAACGACCTGGTGCACAACGACCACACGCCCGGCTTTCCCAGCGCAGCGCGTTTTGTGGCCCAGGCCTTTGCTGGCGCCAACCTGGACAACGCCGCGCTGCCGGGTGTGTATGTGGGCGTGGTGATGGGCCGCCACGCCGGCTTCCTGACCGCCGCATCGGCCCTGGGCAAGAAGTTTCCCGATGACGGCCCGCACCTGATCTACCTGCCCGAGCGGGTCTTCGAGATCGACCGTTTTCTGGCTGATGTAAAGGCCACCTACGAGCGCTATGGGCGCTGCGTGATCGCCGTCAGCGAAGGCATCCACGACGCCCAGGGCAAGCCCATCCTGGCGCTGCTGGCCAAAGACCTGGAGCAGGACGCGCATGGCACTGTGCAGCTCTCGGGCAGTGGCGCGCTGGCCGACCTGCTGTGCGAAGAGATCAAGGCCAAGCTGAAGATCAAGCGGGTGCGCGGCGACACCTTTGGCTACCTGCAGCGCAGCTTTGTCGGCTGCGTCAGCGATGTCGACCAGCGCGAAGCCCGCGAAGTGGGCGAAAAAGCGGTGCAGTTCGCGATGTGGGGCCAGGTCAATGGCTCGGTGGCCATCAAGCGCACCGGCTTTTACTCGGTGGACTACGAGCTGCTGCCGCTGGAGGCCGTGGCCGGCAAGACCCGCACGATGGAAGACGAGTTCATCAGCGCCAGCGGCACCGACGTGACCGACGCCTTCCGCCTTTACCTGCGGCCCTTGCTGGGCTCACGCATGCCGGACGCCTTCAGGCTGCGCCCGGCGGCGGTGCCGCGCATCCTCAAGCCCTGAGCGGGCTGGCGCGGCTGGGCCGGCGGCGGCTGGCACCGCACAAACCCGCCAAGGCCAGGCCCACCAGCGCGGCGCTGCCGGGCTCGGGCACGTTCACGGTCACCGTGATGGGCGTTTGAGTGCCAGTGAAGCGCCCATTGCCAGCAAAGGTCAAGCCGGTGATGAAGGCCGTGGTGTTGAGCGGGTTCAGGCCGGCGCTGGTCTCGATGCCGGTGACGCGGAATCGGTCCACACCCCCGCCGCCAAAGTTGTAGACGTTGGCGCCATTCCAGTTGCTGGCCAGCAAAATCCACTGGCTGTCTGGGTCCCAGCCGTAGATGTCGTACAGGCCGTCGCCAATGTTGTCGGGCAGGTCCACGCTCAAGAAGTTGGGGTCGCCCGCACCAGTGGCGTAGTCGTAGCCCACTGCCACCTCGGGGTCGATGTAGTAGGTCTGGCCGGCTTGCACCGTCATGTTGAACTGGTAGCTGCCGTTGGCCAACAGCACCGGCAGGTTGACCACCGGGCCACCAGCAGCGGTGGGCGTGAAGTCGGCGTAGACACGCGCAATGGCCTGCAGATTGGCGTTGCCCAGATTGGTGGAACTGCCGTCCTTGGTTTGGATCAGCGAAATCTCGATCGAATAGTTGGTGCCCTGGGTGAAGGCGTAGCCCGGGGTCACGAAGTCCGTCCCGGTCACGGTGTAGGTAGTGGTGCCAGGCTGCAAGTTGCGCGAGGCCACTTGCCCGTTGTTGCCAGGGCGAACCAGGCTCTTGTCATAGATGTTGACGCGGTAGCCGTTGACCACCGCGCCCGCCGGCGGTGTCCAGGCAAAGGTCGGGTTAGCGCCCGTGCCCGACAAGGTGATGCTGTCCACAAAGGGGGCCTGCTGCGCGTTGGCCGCCAAGCTGACCACGGCGCTGGTGCTGTCGCTGCCATTGTTGAACCGCAGGGTCCAAGGCCCGTACAGGGCACGGTCGTCGGCCATGTAGCGGCTGAAAAAGTTGGGGATGCTGGGCCCCGGGTCGAAGTTGATGGTGCGGTTCACCGTGGCACCTGTCACCAGGTGGGTGGTGGTGCCCACGCCCGTGGTGCCCGCAGCGCCGTTGGGCGTGACCGCGTTGGCGCCAATGCGCAAGAAGCTACCGGCGCTAAAGCCCAGCGAATTCACCGCCCGGTGCTCCAGGTTCATGAAAGGTGTGTTGATGGACACGGGCGCAGCCCACGCCCCTGGCGCGGACAGAACGGCACAGAGCGCAGCGCCCAGCGCGGGCGATGCGAAGCGGTGGTGGATCATGGGGTGGCCTCCGGTGTTGGACGGGCGCGGGCCAAGCAGCAGTGCTGACCCGTTCGCGCAGCGCCACCTTAGACCACCCATGGCGGGTGCGCATCACCCGCTCTGTGGATGTGACCGCTGTGCAGCGCCGGGCACCCGGGCAGGCGCGCCGGATCGACGAGCGTCTCGCTCAGGGCCTCGATCTGCGATTGGTGGTGACGCCCCCGATCACCGAACTCAGGGCGCAGTCACGCCGATCAGCATCTGCACCACCGCCTCAGGCTTGATGAAGCCACCACCAAAGCGTGCGTCAAAGTCGGCCGAGAGCTTGGCCGCACGAATCTCGGCTTCGCTCTTGCCGGCCCGGCGCAGCTCCTGGATGCGCTGGGTCAGCGTGACCAGCATGGCCCGGGTGGCCGCGAGGTCGGCCTTGCTGGCCAGTGGGCCGTGGCCCGGGATGATGCGGGTGCTGTCAGTGGCCAGCGCCAGCACCCGGTCAAAGGCGGCGATCACGCCTTGCGCGGTGCCGCCGCTGCTGCCGTCGATGAAGGGGTACATGTTGTGGAAGAACACGTCGCCCATGTGGATGACGTCGGCCTTGCGAAAGTGCACGATCAGGTCGCCGTCGGTGTGGGCCTTGGGCACATGGAAGGCGTGAACCTCGTCGCCGTTGATGTGGAAGGTGATCTCGCCGGCCACCGTCACCGTGGGCAGGCCCACCTTGGCATAGGCCTTTTGTTGATTGACGGTGCCGGCCAGTGCGATGAGCTGGTCGGTGCTCATGCGCCGACGCGCGTTGTCGTGGGCCACGATCAGGGCGCCTTCGCCGCCCAGGGCTTCGTTGCCGCCGGTATGGTCAAAGTGGAAGTGGGTGTTCAGCACAAACTGCACCGGCCGCGGCGTGATCTTGGCGATGGCGGCCCTGAGCTTGGGTGCCACCTGCGTGAACTCGTCGTCGATGACAAACACCGAGTCCGCGCCCACGCTCAGACCCACGTTGCCACCGGCGCCGCTGAGCATGTAGAGGCTGTCGGACAGCTTCAGCGTGCGGATCTCGACCTTGCTCAGGTCCATCTGGGCGAGGGCGCTTGAGCCCAGCCCCAGGCCGACTGGCAGCGTGGCCAGCGCCAGCAGGCTCAGGCGGCGATTGATGAGATTGGTTTTCATGGCGGGGCTGTTCTGCGTTGAGGTGGAGTGGAACGGCGGCAGCAGTGGCGGTTGGCCGCTGCAGTTGGCTTCAGCGCAAGCCAGCGTTGATCTTGTCCAGCATGGCCGCACCCGGGCAAAGTGCTCGCTCATCCAGTGCGTTCAAAGGCGTGGCCACCGTGTTGAGTGCGACATGCAGGTCGCTGGCATCAGGGTCCACATACAGCAGCCCGGTGGGGATTTCGCCCTCGTCCTGCAGCGCCGCCAGGTGGTTCATGGCCGCGCGGCGGTTGGTGGGGTCGTAGTCGGCGTGCAGCTTGCGCAGGCGCATGGTGCCACCGTCGGGCTGCGGCAGGTCGATGGTTTCGCCGGGGGCGGGCTCGGCGTGGATTTCGGGCGCCAGGTCGATGAAGTCGATGCGGCTCACCGCTTCGTTGTGCTCACGCACATGGTCATAACTGCGGGTGCTGCCGGCGTGGTTGTTGAAGGCCACGCAAGGGCTGATGACGTCGATGAAGGCCGCCCCGCCGTGCCCGATGGCGCCCTTGATCAAGGGCACCAGCTGGTCCTTGTCACCACTGAAGCCACGGCCCACATAAGTAGCACCGAGTTGCAGCGCCATGGCCACCAAATCCACCGGGCTGTCGTTGTTGGTGGCGCCCTTCTTGCTCTTGCTGCCACGGTCGGCGGTGGCGCTGAACTGGCCCTTGGTCAGGCCGTAAACACCGTTGTTCTCGACGATGTAGACCATGTTCACACCCCTGCGCATGGCGTGGGCAAACTGGCCCAGGCCGATGCTGGCGCTGTCGCCGTCGCCGCTGATGCCCAGGTAGAGCAGTTCGCGGTTGGCCAGGTTGGCACCGGTCAACACGCTGGGCATGCGGCCGTGCACGGTGTTGAAACCGTGGCTGGCGCCCAGAAAGTAGTCGGGCGTCTTGCTGCTGCAGCCGATGCCGCTGAGCTTGGCCACCCGGTGGGGCTGGATGTCCATTTCCCAGCAGGCCTGGATCAACGCGGCCGAGATGCTGTCGTGACCACAGCCGGCGCACAGCGTCGACACCCGGCCTTCGTAGTCGCGCCGGGTGTAGCCCACCTTGTTGGGCACCAGGCTGGGGTGGTGCAGCCGGGGCTTGGCGATGTAGGTCATTTGGAATTCTCCTTACGGCGCGGTGCAACCGCCTGGGCATGCACAGCCTCGGTGATGGCCTGCGTGATGTAGCGCGCGGTGATGGGCGTGCCGTCGTAGTGCAGCACCTTGGTCAAGCGCTCGGGGTCGATTTCCAGTTCGGTGATCAGCAGCGTGCGCATCTGGGCGTCGCGGTTTTGCTCCACCACAAACACGCGGTCGTGGTCGGCGATGAACTCAGCCACGCTGGATGGGAAGGGGAAGGCGCGCAAGCGCATGGCGTCAACGTGGATGTGGGACAGCGCCAAGGCCTCCAGCGCTTCGTCCATGGCCGGCGCGGTGCTGCCGAAATACAGCACGCCCAGCCGCGTCTTCTTGGCTGCGGCGCGCACCAGCGGCTGCGGCACCAGCTTGGCGGCGGTCGCAAACTTTTGCAGCAGGCGGTGCACGTTGTACAGGTAGTCGGGCCCGGCTTCGCTGTAGCGGGCATAGGCGTCGCGCGTGGTGCCGCGCGTGAAGTAGGCGCCTTTGGACGCGTGGGTGGCCGGCAGCGTGCGCCAGGGTATGCCGTCACCGTCAACGTCTTTGTAGCGGCCAAAGTCCTTGCCGGCTTCCAGCTCTTCGGCCGTCATCACCTTGCCGCGGTCGTAGCTGCGGCTGTCATCCCATTGCAGCGGCTCGCACAGGCGCTGGTTCATGCCAATGTCCAGATCGGTCATCACGAAGATGGGGGTCTGCAGCCGGTCGGCCAGGTCGAGTGCCGCAGCGCTGAACTCAAAGCATTCGGTTGGGTCTTGCGGCAACAGCAGCACGTGCTTGGTGTCACCGTGGCTGGCATAGGCGCTGCTGAGCAAGTCAGCCTGTTGCGTGCGGGTGGGCATGCCGGTGCTGGGGCCACCGCGCTGCACGTCGATGATGGTCAGCGGGATCTCGGCAAAGTAGGCCAGGCCGATGAACTCGGTCATCAGGCTCACCCCCGGGCCGCTGGTGGCGGTGAAGGCACGCGCGCCGTTCCAGCCCGCGCCGGTGATCATGCCGATGCTGGCGATTTCGTCTTCGGCCTGAACAATGGCGTACTGCGCCGCGCCTGTCACCGGGTCGTGGCGCAGTTTCTTGCAGTAGCTTTGGAAGGCTTCGGCCACCGAAGATGAAGGCGTGATGGGGTACCAGGCGCAGACCGTGGCGCCGCCGTACACACAGCCCAGCGCAGCGGCGGCATTGCCTTCCATGAAGATGCGCTGGCCCACTGCGTTGGCGCGCTTGACCCGCAAGCCAATCGGCGGCTTGAGGTGGTCACGCGCAAAGCCGCGACCCGACTGCAGCGCCCGCACGTTGGACTCCAGCAGCTTTTCCTTGCCCTTGTACTGCTCGCTGAACAGCCCTTCGATGACCGTGGTGTCCACGTCCATCAGGGTGGCCAGAGCACCCAGCGCCATGATGTTCTTGAACAGCGTGCGCTGGCGCGGGTCTTCGTAGGTGGCGTTGCAGATGGCCGTCACCGGCATGCCGATGACGGTGATGTCCGAGCGAAAGGCGCTGGCCGCGTCCTTGGAGGAAATCGGCCGAGTGCTGTCGTAGAACAGATAGCCGCCGGGCTCGACTTCCTTGACGTCCTGGTCCCAGGTTTGCGGGTTCATCGCCACCATCATGTCGATGCCACCACGCCGGCCCAGCCAGCCGCGTTCGCTCACCCGCACTTCGTACCAGGTGGGCAGGCCCTGGATGTTGCTGGGGAAGATGTTGCGCGGGCTGACCGGCACACCCATGCGCAAAATGGCCTTGGCAAACAGCTCGTTGGCCGAAGCCGAACCCGAGCCGTTGACGTTGGCAAACTTGATGACAAAGTCGTTGACCGCTTCTATCGGCTTCATGACGTGACCCCTACGCGCTTGTTGTTGGGTGTGCTGTCGCGGCAGGCCGGGCCCGCCTTGGTGGTGGTCAGCAGGAACTTCTGCATGTCCCAGGCGCCGGTGGGGCAGCGCTCGGCGCACAGGCCGCAGTGCAGGCACACGTCTTCGTCCTTCACCATCACGCGCTGGGTTTTCAGGGGCTGGCTCACATACAGGTCTTGCGACGAGTTGACCGCCGGCGCCTTGAGCCGCGTGCGCAGATCGGCCTCTTCACCATTGGTGGTGAAGGTGATGCTGTCCATGGGGCAGATGTCCACGCAGGCGTCACACTCGATGCACAGCTTTTCGGCAAACACCGTCTGCACGTCGCAGTTCAGGCAGCGCTCGGCTTCCTTGAAAGCCGTGGGCAAATCGAAACCCAGCTCCACTTCCACCTTGATGCTGGCCAGCGCTTTTTCGGCGTTGGCCCATGGCACCTTGAAACGCAGGTCGTTGCTGGGCGAATTGGCATAGCTCCACTCGTGGATGCCCATCTTCTGCGACACCAGGTTCACGTGGGGTGGTGGCCGGTGACTCAGTGACTCACCGTGCAGAAAGCGGTCGATCGACACCGCCGCCTCGTGGCCGTGTGCCACCGCGGTGATGATGTTCTTGGGGCCAAAGGCTGCGTCGCCACCAAAAAACACCTGCGGTACGGTGGACTGAAAGGTCTTGGCGTCCAGCTGCGGCAGGCCCCATTGGTCGAAGACGATGCCACTGTCACGCTCGATCCACGGGAAAGAATTTTCCTGGCCCACGGCCACCAGCACTTCGTCGCAGTCGATCACCGCGTCGGGCTCACCCGTGGGCACCAGGCTGCGCCGGCCCTTGTCGTCATAAACCGCCTGGACCACTTCAAAGCGCATCCCCACCAACACACCCGCTTCCAGCACAAAGGCCTTGGGCACGTGGTAGTTGATGATGGGAATGCCCTCATGCTGGGCGTCTTCCTTTTCCCAGGGCGAGGCCTTCATTTCTTCAAAGCCCGAACGCACCACCACTTTGACACTGTCCGCCCCCAGGCGGCGCGCCGAGCGGCAGCAGTCCATGGCGGTGTTGCCACCACCCAGCACGATGACGCGCTTTTTCACGCTGGTGACGTGGCCAAACGAGACTGAAGCCAGCCAGTCGATGCCGATGTGGATGTCGGCCGCAGCCTCGTCGCGGCCAGGGATCTTCAGGTCGCGCCCGCGCGGCGCGCCGCAACCCACAAAGATGGCGTCATAGCCCATGCCCAGCAGGGCTTTCATCGAGTCGATGCGCTGGCCCGATTTGAATTCGACGCCCAGGTTCAGGATGTAGTCGGTTTCTTCGTCGATGACGCTTTCGGGCAGCCGAAAACGCGGGATCTGCGTGCGGATGAAACCACCGGCCTTGGCCTCGCCGTCAAACACCGTCACCGCATAACCTTGCGACGCCAGATCGCGCGCCACGGTCAGCGAAGCCGGGCCTGCGCCCACACAGGCCAGCTTCTTGCCGTTGCGGGGCAGGGGCTTGGGGATCAACGCGCGAATCTCGTCGCTCTTGTTGTCGGCTGCCACGCGCTTGAGGCGGCAAATCGCCACCGGCTCCGGCTTTTCGGCATTTTCTTCTTCAGCCCGCCCACGGCGACAAGCCGGTTCGCAGGGTCGGTCGCAGGTTCGACCCAGCACGCCCGGAAAGACGTTGCTGACCCAGTTGACCATGTAGGCGTCGTCGTAACGACCCTGGGCGATCAGCCGGATGTACTCCGGCACGGGGGTGTGGGCCGGACAGGCCCATTGGCAGTCAACGACCTTGTGGAAGTAATCCGGGTCGTTCACGTTCGTGGCTCGCACTGCTTGTCTCCTCGCGCAGGCTCACTGGGGCTCGGACATTCGAGCCTGTGGCCCCGTCGTTGGCGCCCTCAGTCTAAAGCCAAGCCAATGCCGGTCTAACCCCACCCAGACAGAAGGCCAGTCCATGGCACGATAGAGGGTATGCCTTCTCGCAAAGCCGCCACTCCCGATCTGCTGGACGACCACCTGCTGCGCCAAGTGGCCAGCCGCGGCGGCGTACGCAACTATGCCGCCAACACGGTGCTGGTGACCGAGGACGACCGATCGGACGCGCTTTTCATCATCCTGAGTGGTCGTGTCAAGGCCTATGGCTCGGCCGAAGACGGCCGCGAGGTGGTCTACAACACCCAGGGCGTGGGCGAGTACTTTGGTGAGATGACCTTGGACGGCGGCCCGCGCTCGGCCAGCGTCATGACGCTGGAGCCCACGACCTGTGCCGTGGTACCCGGCGTTGACGTGCGGCAGTTTCTTTCTGAGAACCCCGATTTCGCGCTTCACATCGTCAAGAAGTTGATCCGCCTGGCACGTGCCTCCACCGAGCACGTCAAGAGCCTGGCCTTGGACGACGTCTACGGGCGGGTGACCAAGCTGCTGCGCTCCTTGGCGCAGGATGACAACGGCGTGCTGACCATCCCGGACAAACTCACGCAGCAGGACATCGCAGAACGGGTGGGCTCTTCGCGAGAGATGGTCAGCCGCGTGTTCAAGCCGCTCACCGAAGGCGGCTATGTGGAGGTGCGCGCCGGTCGCATCGTCCTGCTGAAGAAACTCCCCACGCGCTGGTAGTCCTGGGGCCAGCGCACAGCACCCGGTTTTTGATCAGCCCTCACGCACATCCAGTCCGGCGCCGACATGTCTCTGCTCGATCAACTCTCCGCCCAAGCCAGCACCCTGCTGGCCACGTTATCCGAGCCTGTCCAGGTGCTGGCCTTGGCATCGGCAGGGGTGGCGGCCCTGATGGTGGTGATCAGCGCGTTCGTCAAGACCATGATCCCTTTGCGTTGGCTCGCCGTGGCCAGCAACGTGGGCTTCATCGTTTATGGCCTGGCCCACCCGGCGCCGCTCATGGTGGTGCTGCACGCCGTGCTGCTGCCGGTGAACCTGTGGCGGGTGAGGCAGATGGTCAGGCTGACCCAACGCGTGGCGGCTTCGGCGGCAGATTCACAGCAGCTGCAAATCTGGCTGCGGCCCTATATGCGCAGCCGCGAATACAAGGCCGGTGACGTGGTGTTTGCCAACGGCGACGAAGCCTCCCGCATGTACTTCTTGGCTGCGGGCGAAGTGGAGCTGCCCGAGGTAGGCCGTCGCCTGGCCGCTGGGCAGATGTTTGGCGAAATCGCTTTTTTTGCGCCTGACCGCCGGCGCAGCAGCGGCGCGCGTTGCGTCAGCGACAGCACACTGCTGTCGATCGACGAGGACACCTTCAAGCAATTGGTCTATCAAAACCCCGACTTCGGCTTGGAGGTGGTGAGGCTCATCGCCGGGCGCCTGACCGACGACATTCGGCGCCTGCAAGCCAGCACGGCCAAACCGACAGACGGACCGAAAGACGGACCGAAAGACGGGCCGACCTGATTACACTGCGCTGCGCGCGCCGGCTCCACCGGGCCTTTTCACCCACCCCGTACAGGTGTTTCATGAACATTGCTCTCCCCGCCCTGGCCATCACGCTCTTGCTGACCGCGTCCGCCTGGGCCGCTGATCCCAAGGTCAAGACCCGTCTGATCGACCATTCCAATGCCGGGCTGATCGACGAGGCCACCGCCAAGGCGGTGATGGACGAGAACATCCCGGCCAAGGTCTGGAAGATTCACCCAGCCGGCCGCTATGCCTTCCTGAGCCAAGTCGAAGGCGGGGTCAACGCCAAGCAAACCTGTGTGGTGGCGGCGCGCGTGATGCTGTTGCCCTTGACCTCCACGGTCAATGCCGTGCTGTTCCGTCCGCTGCCCAAGGGCACGGCCACCGCTTACGACGCCGTTCCCAATTCAACCCCAGAGCAGTGCAAGGCACTGGCCAAGGAAAAGTTGAAGGAAGCCACGCAAGCGGTGGTGTCCAACATCGTCAAGACCTGATCAGCCATGGCGCGGGTACAGCCCGCGCTCTGACGCCATCAGCCGAACCAGCCCCAGCAGGGCGTCGATGTGGGGCGTGGCCAAGCCCAGGTGCGCGCCAATTTCGCGCACCGAGGCCACCAAGCCGTCAATTTCCAGAGGCCTTTCGGCCAGCACGTCCTGCAGCATGCTGGTCTTGAAGCTGCCCAACTTGCGTGTGACCGCATGTCGCTCCTCGGGCTGCTGGGGAATGGGGATGCCAAAGGCGGTGCCGATGGCTTGGGCTTCCAGCATCACCGCGCTACAAAACTGGCGCACCAGCGGGTCGTCCAGGATGCGGTCGCAGGGCGCGCCGGTCAGCGCCGAGACGGGGTTCATCGTCATGTTGCCCCAGAGCTTGAACCACACATCGCGTTGAATGCAGTCTGACACCGTCACCGCCAGGCCGGCTTCCTGCAGCACACCGGCCACCACCCGCAAAGGCGCGTCGGGGGCACCCACGGCGCGACCCAGGATCAGGCCGTTGCCATTGATGTGGCGCACCCGGCCGGGCGCCGGCGTGGTGGCGCTCAAGTGCACCACCCCGCCCAGCACCTGCGCCGCTGGAAGGTGGGCGCGGGCCACGCCGCCAGGGTCGGTGCTGGTCAGCGACAAGCCATGGCAGCGCCCTGGCAGTCCTTCAAAGAACCACCAAGGCACGCCGTTCATGGCCGTCAAGATCTGGGTCTGCGGCCCCAGCAACGGTGCCACTTGGGGCGCCACCGCTGTCAAAGCGGGCCCCTTGACGGCCAGGATGACCAGGTCCTGCACGCCCAACGCTTGGGCGGTGTCGCTGGCGCGCAAGGGGATGCGCTGCTCGCCCTCGGGCGCTTCCAGCACGAGGCCGTTGGCCTTGACCGCCTCCAGGGTCAGGCCGCGGGCCAACGCCGACAACGCCACCGTGTCGGGCTTCAGCCGGGTGCCCATCCACGCCGCCATCAGGCCCCCAATGGCGCCGAGTCCAACAATGCAAACCTTCATGTGTTCTCCAGCTTGGGCGCGCAGTCTAAGGCGCAAGGCATGGGCGCGCCGGATCGCCCCCTTACGCTTATGCCGCGGCCCTTCTAGGGCGAAGGTAGTCCCGTGAGCGCCACCGCCGCTGCCATCACCGGGGCCAGCCTGGGGCTGACGCTGATCGTCGCCATCGGCTCGCAAAACGCCTTTGTGCTGCGCCAAGGGCTGCGGCGCGAACACGTGGGGCCCATCGTGCTGTTCTGCGCGGTGGCCGACGCGCTCTTGATGCTGGCCGGTGTGGCTGGGCTGGCCCAGGTGCTGGGCAACCGCCCCTGGTTGGCCACGGGTCTGACCTTGGGCGGCGCTGTTTTTTTGGCCATCTACGGGGTGCGGGCGCTGTGGCGCTGCGCTCGGCCGTCAGCCCTGTTGGCGGCTCCGGGCTCAGACGGCATCACCCTTCGTCAGGCGCTGCTGCAGACCGCCGCCTTTACCTTGCTGAACCCGCATGTTTACCTGGACACGGTACTGCTGGTGGGCAGTGTTGGCGCACAGTGGGGCGAAGCCCGCTGGTGGTTTGCCGCCGGCGCGGCGAGCGCCAGCGTGGTGTGGTTCACCGCGCTGGGCTTTGGCGCGCGCTGGCTGGCACCCTGGTTTGCCCGGCCCAAGGCCTGGCAGGTGCTGGACGGCCTGATTGGCGTGGTGATGCTGGGCATCGCGGCGCTGCTGGTGCAGCGCCTGTTCAGCGTCGGCTAGCCCGAGGAGGGCTGGCCGGGCCCATCCCAACGCCTCAAACGGCCATGATCGACACCGCCTTGGTCACCAGGTAAGCCTCCATTGCCTCGGGCCCACCTTCCGAGCCATAGCCCGAGTCCTTCACGCCGCCAAAAGGCATCTCCGGCGAAGGCGCTGCGGGCTGGTTGATCCACAGCATGCCCACTTCCAGGCGCTGGGCCAGCTGGTGCGCGTTTTTGATCGACTGCGTGAAGGCGTAGCCCGCCAGGCCAAACGGCAGGCGGTTGGCCTCGGCGATGGCTTCGTCCAGCGTGTCAAAGCCACGAATGGCAGCCACCGGGCCAAAGGGCTCGTTGTTGAAGACGTCGGCGTTCAAGGGCACGTCGGTCAACACGGTGGGCGCGAAAAAATTGCCCTCGGTGCCCACGCGCTCGCCACCCGTGGCCAGCTTGGCGCCCTTGGCTGCAGCGTCGGCCATCACATGGGCCATGGCAGCCAGGCGGCGCGGGTTGGCCAAGGGGCCCAGCGTGGTGCCCTCCGTCAGGCCATCGCCCAGCTTCAGGCTCTGAGCGTGCTTGACCAGGGCCTGGGCAAATTCTTCTCGCAAGCTGTTGTGGACCAGAAAGCGCGTCGGGGAAATGCAAACCTGGCCCGCGTTGCGAAACTTGGCACCGCCGGCAGCCTTGACCGCCAGCGCCAGATCGGCGTCGGCCGCGACGATGACCGGTGCGTGACCGCCCAGCTCCATCGTCACCCGCTTCATGTGGGCACCCGCCATCGCGGCCAACTGCTTGCCCACCGGGGTCGACCCGGTAAAGGTCACCTTGCGGATGATGGGATGCGGGATCAGGTAGTTGGAAATCTGCGCTGGGTCACCAAAAACCAGCCCAACGGTGCCGGCAGGCACCCCGGCGTCAACAAACGCCTGCAACAAAGCCGCCGGTGAGGCCGGCGTTTCTTCGGGCGCCTTGACCAGGAAAGAACAGCCACTGGCCAGCGCCGCCGACAGCTTGCGCACCACCTGGTTGATGGGGAAATTCCAGGGCGTGAAAGCCGCCACGGGCCCCAGCGGCTCCTTCATCACCAGCTGCTGCGCCAGCAGGTTGCGCGACGGCACGATGCGGCCATAAACACGGCGGCCTTCGTCGGCAAACCACTCGATGATGTCGGCGGCTGAGAGCACCTCGACCCGGGCTTCGGCAAACGGCTTGCCCTGCTCTTGGGTCAGCAACCGGGCGATGTCGGGTGCCCGTTCACGCACCAAGGAAGCAGCCTTGCGCATGGTGGTGGCGCGTTCGTTGGCAGGCACCTTGCGCCAGGCTTCAAAGCCCTGCTGCGCAGCCGCCAGCGCACGATCCAGGTCGGCGATGTCGGCATGCGCCACCTTGCCGATGGTCTTGCCGGTGGCCGGGTTGACCACGTTCAGGGTCTTGCCACTGGCGGCGTCACACCACTGGCCGTTGATGAGCAGGCGGGTGTCGGTGTAGGGGGTCGGGGTCATGTTGGGGTCTCCAGCGGTTCAAGGGCAGCCCGACACTGTACCCGGCTGCTCTTGGCTCGGCAGGCCCAGGGTGAACCGGCTGCCGCCAACTGCGTACAGTCAGCGGGTGCACAGCGACCAAGGCCGACTTCGATGAACGACTTGAAGAACAAAACCGCCGTGGTGACCGGCGCCGCCTCGGGCATCGGCTTGGCGCTGGCCCACGCCCTGGCGGCGCGCGGTGCGCGCTTGCTGTTGGCCGATGTGGACGCCAGCGGGCTGCAAGCCGCAGCGATGGCCTTGCGTGCACAAGGCGCGGTATGCCTGACCCAAACCTGCGACGTGGCTCAGCCTGCACAGTTGGCGCTGTTGGCTGAACGGGCAGCGCTGGAGTTGCAAGGCACCGACATCCTGATCAACAACGCCGGCGTGGCCCTGGTCAGCCCCGTGCTGAGCACCGCTCTGGACGACGCCCAGTGGCTGATGGACATCAACTTCTGGGGCGTGGTGCATGGCTGCCGCGCCTTTGCGCCGCAGCTGCGCGCGCGACCGGGCAGCGTCATCGTCAACATCTCCAGCATCTACGCCATGCTGTCGTCACCCACGCAGGCTTTCTACAACGCCAGCAAAGCGGCCGTGCGGGCGTTCTCGGACGCGCTGCGCGAGGAGTTGCGGGCCGAAGGCCAGCACCAGGGTGTGCAAGTCTTGTGCGTGCACCCCGGTGGCATCCGCACGCAGATTGCTGTGAATGCCAGGCTGGGCGACATCTCGGCGCTGGCCGACAACGCCCAGGACCTGCAGCGCCAGTTTTCCGAACTGGCCCGCACCAGCCCGCAGGCGGCGGCCGAACGCATCGTGCGGGCCTTGCTGCGAGGGCGCTCGAGGCTGCTGATTGGGGGGGACGCCCGGGTGGGAGACTGGATCTACCGTGTCAGCCCGGCACGTGCCTCGGCCTGGTTTTCAGCCTTGATTCGCTCATTGCGCAGACGCTCCTTGGGCCAAGGCGGGCGCACCTGAAGTCAAGGTTGCACTGCGCAGATGGCAGGCACGAGGCAGCTGGCCCGTCGACTCAGGGCGCCAGCAAGCGACTCCAGCCTTCGGAACCCAGCGCCTGCAGCGTTTGCATGTTGCGTTCAAAGATCAGCTCAGCTTCGGGGAAAGCCGCCACCGCACGCTCAACGCTGTCTTCGCGCAGCAGGTGTAGCGTGGGAAATGGCGAGCGGTTGGTGGCGTTGGTGACGTCGTCGGCTTCGGTGTCGGCAAACTGAAACTGCGGGTGAAAGCTGGCCACCTGCAGCACGCCGTCCAAGCCAAGATCGGTCAAGGCGTCTTCGACCACGCCCAGGAAGTCGTTGAAATCCTCGAAGTCCTGCAGCACTTGGGGGTGGACGATGAGCGTGGTGTCCACCTGTTCCGGGTCGGCCTCAGCCAGCAGCTTCAGCTCCCTGACCAGTTCTTTCAGCAGCGCCAGGGGCTGGTCAGCCGTGGACAGCACCCAGCGGATCTGCCCTTTGGTGTGCACCGCCTTGGCGAAGGGGCACAGGTTCAAGCCGATCACAGCCTTTTCGAGCCAGGCTTGGGTCTCTTGCAGGGGCGTGGGTGATGTCATGGATGCTTCAAGGTCGCACGGCTGGGGTTTCAAGCGGCAGGCCGGCGGCACGGTTCATCAAATACAGCTCGAGCGCTGTGAGTTCGTCGCTGCCATAAGCATAGGGCTCGGCACGCACGCCGCTCATGCAGTGGCGCAAGCGCCGCTGAAGCGAGCCCACGGCTTGCCACTCCAGACGGTAAAGCGGGTAGCCGGTGGGGTGCGCTTGAGGAATGGTGCTGCCGCCCAGGCGGCGCCCGGCCAAGGTGTCGTGGCACTGGGAACAAGACAGGTCCAACTGCCCCAAGCCTTGTTGGTACAGCTGCCCACCTTGGGACAACGCTGCCTGTAAGCGCGGATCACGGGCGGCTTGAATCGGCAGGGTACGGGACTGGTGAGCGACATAAGCCTCCAGCCCCAGCAGCGCGTCGCTCTCAGGTGCCCAAGGCGCTGCCTTGACGTGGCGCACCTGGCACAGCTGAATGCGTGCCGACAGCGTCACCGGCTTGCCGTCCAGCGCGTCCCAGGCGGGGTAGCGAGTGGCCACCCCGCGCAGACTGGCCACGCTGTGGCAGCGCGTGCAGGCGGCCTCAAAACGCTGCTGCCCATCTTTGACCCAGAGGAAGGCGGGGTTTTGCGAGTCGTCGTTCTGCAAGGCTTGGCTGGAAGGCCCCATGAAGGCGTAGCCCGACAAGCGCTGGGCCTGCACACTGCCCATTGCCAGCAGCAACAGGCTCAGTGACAAGCCCGGGCCACTGCGCCAAAAAGCCCGGCGCCATGCGTTCACGGGTCCACTTGGCACCCTCATGTGGCGGCGATGCGAACCGACTCGGTGTGCACCAGCCCACGATCACCGGACCAGCTGACGGTGAGTACCCCGCTGCGCGGCACCTTCAGCTGAAAGGCCAGGTAAGGGTTGGCCGAGACCGCAGCGTGCAATTCAGCGCTGATCACCAGCTCGCCATCAAAACGGCACTCCACCCGGCGCAGCAGGTCGCGCACCAACAGCTCACCTTCGCTGCTGCGGCGGTAGCCGGTTTCCATCGGATGCTGGGCCAGCACGCGCACCTCCACCACTTCACCTACACGCGCGCTGGCGGGTGCCGTGACGATGGCGCGCAAGGTGCTCATGTTCAGTCGCCCTCGATGCAAGCCGCCAGCGTCACCACCAACTGCACGCGGTGCTGCCAGCAGCTGCCATCGGTCAGCTGCGCCACAGCCACCACCGTTTGCGAGGTGGCCAGGCGAATACGCGTGGCCACCCAAGCCTGCCCGGCCAAGGGGCCCAGCTGAAACACCGCCACTTCGGGCTGCGGGTTGCGCTCGGTGAACAAAGCCAGGCGGCGCACCTCGGTGGCGTCCAGGCCGGGGACAGAGACGATCACGGGCACGGTGTTGCCGTTTTCCACCAGCGGCGAGATGTCCAGCTTCACCCGGCCTTCGCGCACGGGCGTGCCACCGCTGAAAACGACGATCGCCGCCTGCAGGGCTTGCGGCGTAGCCCAAGCCGCGCCGCCGACCACGGCGGACAGGCCGCACAGCACCAGCTGCCTGCGGTCCATCAGCGCAAGGTTTTCAAGTAAGCCACCACGTCTTCGACCTGCTGGGCGCTGAGCACAGGCCGGTCTTGCCAGGCGCGGCCCACCCGCTGCAGACCTTGGGTGCGGTGCAGCGCCGGCATCAGGCTGTCGGGGTTGATCAGCCGGCTGTCAACGATGCGCAGCCGCAGCTGTGCTTCGGACCAACGCGTGCCGGCCCCGTGCAGGTCGGTGGCCAGTTGGCCCTGCTGCGAAGCCAGCGGGAAGTCGGCCGACACCGGCCCGCTGTGGCACAGCATGCACAAACCCGTTTGCCGGCTGCCCACGATGCTGCGGCCGCGCTCGGCGTCCCCGGCGCTGTTGCTCAAGGGCTGCGGCATGCCATCGCCCACCACCACCGCGGTGCCCACCAGCAGCGCGGCCCACACCGTCATCAGGCCCTCAGGCTCTGGTTCTTCAAAGGCAAGGTGCGGATGCGTTTGCCGGTGGCGGCAAAGATCGCATTGAGCACCGCCGGCGCGGCCACCGCGATGGTGGGCTCACCCACCCCACCCCAGAAGCCACCGCTACCCACGATGATGGTCTCCACTTTGGGCATATCGGCCATCTTCATCACCGGGTAGGTGTCGAAGTTTTTCTGCACGATGGCGCCGTCTTTCACGGTGCATTCGCCAAACAAGGCCGCACTCAGGCCGTAGACAAAACTGCCTTCGACCTGGGCTTCGATCTGCTGCGGGTTGACGGCATAACCCGGGTCGGTGGCGGCCACGATGCGGTGCACCTTGAGCACACCCTCGCGGCTGACGCTGACCTCGGCGCAGGCTGCCACATAGCTGCCAAAGCCATGCGTCTGGCTCAGCCCACGGAAGACTTTCTGCCCGCCCACATCAGGCGCCGGCTGGCCCCAGCCGACACGTTCGGCCACGGCATTGAGAACAGCCAGGTGCTTGGGGTGGCTTTGCATCAGCTCACGCCGCAGCGCCAGCGGGTCTTTGCCAGTGGCGTGGGCAATTTCGTCGACAAAACACTCCATGTACACGGCGTTCTGGTTCAGGTTGACGCCGCGCCAGAAGCCCGGCGGCACATGCGGGTTGCGCATGGCGTGGTCGATCAGCAGGTGGGGGAAGGTGTAGCCAATCATGGCTTCGCCACCACCGTCGTTCAGCCCCTGGAAGACCACCGGGTCCTTGCCATCACGCACGGCCTGCGGAAACAGCTTGGCCAGGATGCTTTGCCCCGATATGCGCATGTGCAGCGCCGTCAGCTTGCCCTGCGCGTCCAGCCCCGCCGTCAGCTTGCACTGGGTGATGGGGTGGTACTGGCCATGGGTCATGTCTTCTTCACGGCTCCACAGCAGCTTGACTGGGGTGCCGGGCATTTCCTTGGCGATGGCCACCGCCTGGTGCACCCAATCGTGCACCGCGCCGCGGCGCCCAAAACCGCCACCCAGGTGGATCTTGTAGACCTCGCACTGCGCGGGCGGCAAGCCAGCCGCAGCGGCGGTGGCGGCCAGCGCGGCTTCGCCGTTTTGGGTGGGCGTCCAGACTTCGCAGCGCTCAGGCGTCCAGCGCGCCGTGGCGTTCATCGGCTCCATGGTGGCGTGGTTCTGGTACGGGTAGCTGTAGACCGCTTCGAGCCGGCGCGCTGCGCTGGCCAGGGCCTGTTTGGCGTCACCCCGGCTGTTGCCCACCACGGCCTGCTCGGCGTCCAGGCCGGCCGTCAAGCTGGCGTTAATGGCTGCCTGCTGCACGCTGGCGTTAGGCCCCAGGTCCCAGTCGATGGTCAAGGCGTTGACAGCCTTGTTGGCTCGCCACCAGGTGTCGGCCACCACGGCCACCGCATCAGGCCCCACCTTGACGACCTTTTTCACGCCCGGCATACCCATCACCTGCGCGGCATCAAACGAGCGAACCTGGCCGCCAAAGACGGGGCAGGCTCGGATCGATGCATTGAGCATGCCCGGCAGCTGCAAGTCGGTGCCGTAGATCTGTTTGCCGTTGGTCTTGTCGACGGTATCCAGGCGGGCCAGGCGCTTGCCCACCAGCTTCCAGTCCTTGGGGTCTTTCAGGACCACGTTGCTGGGTGCGCTGAGCTGGCCCGCCGCCGTGGCCACCTTGCCATAGGTGGTGCGCCGGCCTGAGCCGGCATGGCTGATCACACCGGCGGCCACGCTGCATTCGCTGGCGGGCACCTTCCATTCGTCGGCCGCCGCCTGCACCAGCATCATGCGTGCCGCTGCCCCGCCCTTGCGCACGTAGTCCTGGCTTTGGCGTATGCCGTTGCTGCCGCCGGTGCTGAAGTTGCCCCAAACCCGTTTGCGGGCCAGGTTCTGCCCCGGCGTGGGGTACTCGGTGACGACTCGGGCCCAGTCGCACTCCAGCTCTTCCGCCACCATCTGCGCCAGGCCGGTCAGCGTGCCCTGCCCCATTTCGCTGCGCGCGATACGGATGATGACCTTGTCATCGGGCTGCACCACCACCCAGGCGTTGACCTCTGGCGCCTGGCCCTGGGCCGCCGCGCCCGTGGGAAAGCCCAAGACCAAAGCGCCCGCTGCGGCCGTGGAAACCACGGTGGTACCCAAAAACTCGCGACGGTTCATGAGGGTGCTCATCAGACGCTCCTGACCACGTGAACGATGTCCAGGCCGGCGCTCTTGATCTCGCCCGCAGCCTGCTTGATGGCCAGACGCACCCGGTTGTAGGTGCCGCAGCGGCAGATGTTGGTCATGGCCGCGTCGATGTCGGCGTCGGTGGGCCGCGGTTTGCTCTTGAGCAGGGCGGCTGCCGCCATAAGCATGCCACTTTGGCAGTAGCCGCACTGCGGCACGTCGTTGGCCACCCAGGCTTTTTGCAGGGCGTGCAGGCCCTGCGGGTGCAAGGCTTCGATGGTGGTGACCTTCTGGCTGGCCTGCACTGCACCCACCGGCAAGACACAACTGCGCACTGCCGCGCCGTCCAGGTGCACCGTGCAAGACCCGCACTGGGCCACCCCGCAGCCGTACTTGGTGCCCGTCAGGCCGAGTTGCTCACGCAGCACCCACAGCAAGGGGGTGTCGGCCTCGGCGTTGTGCTGGCGCACCTGGCCATTGACGTTGAGGGTTGCCATGGTCGCTTGCTCCTGTGATCGATCGGAAGTTCGAAGATGATGGTGCAGGTGGCCTGGCCCTGCGGCCACCCGGGATACTGCTAGCTTACCGGTCCGCAAACGCCACCCTGGCTTGGTCCGCTCGGGCCAGGGGCTCACTTGCGCCCTGGCCACGGGCGCGCCTGGAGGGGCGACCAATGCTGAGGCAAATTCACGACACCGCGCTGCATCAGCGCCGATGATCCTTTGGCACCGTTATTCTTGCGTAGGCCAACATAGGATCGATATCGACGAGTTTGTCGACCGCGATCTTGTCCCGACGGCTTCAACTTCGCCCACACCATGACCGCCAAACACCTGCACTTTCTTGCCGCTGTCTCGCGTTGGCCCTTGCCGACGGCAGTCGTGTCGGTCGGCCTGGCGGCCTTGTTGGCGGTCAGCTTGCCCGCCGACGCCCAGCAGCCGATGAGCCAGACCACGGTGGACGCACTCGTCAACGCGCTGAGCAGCGGGCCCGCCACACGGTCCTTCAAACGCACCCAATTGCCCGACGTGGGGTCCAGCCTGTGCGCTGAACAAGCAGCCCCTGCCGCTGCAAACCCGGCCGCCCCTTCCGGATCCAACAAGCGCAACCTGGAAGTCGTGCCCTACGCTGGCGACACCACGCCTGGCGTCAACCTGAGCGTGCAGTTTGCCAACGCGTCGGACAAACTCACCGCGCCCGACCGCGCGCTGCTGGACACCTTGGCCGCAGCCCTCAAGCGCCCTGAACTGGCCAGCGACAGCTTTGCGGTGGCCGGCCACACCGACACCACCGGCGACGCCCGCATCAACCTGGAGTTGTCATGTGCCCGTGCGCTGGCCGTGCGCCGCTACCTGATGGCCAAGGGCGTGGCCGAGCCGCGCCTGTCGGCCTACGGTTTTGGTAGTACCCGGCTGCTGGCCGACAACAAGGACACCAGCGGCACGCACCGCCGCGTTGAAATCAGAAAGGCCCCGCAATGAGTTCCCAACGGCTGGCGCCCAGGTTCGCCAAAGCCCCCCGCCTGCCACGCCTGGTGCTGAGCACGGCGGTTGCAGCCGCCTGCCTGCTGTTGCAAGCCCAGGCGGCGCGCCTGGCCATGGTGGTGGGCAACGACAACTACACCAGCATCACCAAGTTGCGCAATGCACGCAACGACGCGCAGTCGCTGGCCCGGGAACTTGAGGCTGCCGGCTTCAAGGTCACCCGGGTGCTGGACGCCACGCGAGACGGTTTGAACGACCAGCTCGATGGTTTTTTGCGCCGCATCGACAAAGGCGATGAGGTGGTCTTCTTTTTTTCCGGCCACGGTTCGCAGCCGCCGCAGATGGGGCCCTTCCTGCTGCCCGTGGACATCAAGGTCACCGGCGAACGGGCCATTTCGCGCGACGGGCTGTCGCTGGAGCAACTGGTTGACGACCTGAATAAGCGCGCCCGCTTTTCGCTGGTCATCATCGACGCCTGTCGCAACGACCCTTTCCGCGAAACCACCAACGGCCGGTCCTTGCCGCCGGGCTCTGGGCTGGGGCGCATCGAGCCTCCCAAGGGCAGCATGATCATCATGGCCGCGTCCAAGGGGCAAGAAGCGCTGGACCGCCTGAACAACGCCGACACGGTGCCCAATGGTCTGTTTACCCGTGAACTGATCAAACAGATCCGCAACCCGGGCTTGTCGGCCGGCGACATGCTCAAGCGGGTCAAGCTCAGTGTGGAAACGGCGGCGGCCAGCGTCAACCATGCGCAACGGCCGTCACTGGTGGACGAGTCGTCGACCGACTTTTTCTTCTACCCCAGCGGCTCAGCCATTCCGTCAACTGCGCCGGCCCCGGTGTTCGCGCCCCCGAGCCCAGCCCCTGCGCCGGCGCCTGTCTTCAGCGCGCCACCGCCACCGTCGCCGGCCCCGGCGCCTGTGGTCAGGCCACCGGCACCTTCGCCGGCGCCGGCCCCAGCACCTGCCCCAGGTGGCTACAGCCCGCAGCGCGAATTCGACGACTGGGAAGCCGCCGTCAAAGTGGGCACCCGAGCCGCGCTGGAGCGGTTCGTGTCGCAATACCCTGAGGGCCGCTACACGCCCCAGGCCCGCACCAAGATCGCGGGCATGGCTGCTGCCCCAGCACCAGCACCGGCGCCCGTGGCCGCGCCCAAACCCACAGCAGCCCACAACCCGCAGGCAGAGTTCGAGCTGTGGGACCGCGCCGCCACCAGCAAGCGCCGGGCCGACTACGAAGCCTACCTGGCCGCTTACCCGAACGGCCGCTACGTTGACCTTGCACGCGCCGCCTTGCAAAAACTCTGATCAACCCTTTTTCCGTCACTCCCAGAGAAGAGCCCTTCATGAACAAAAAATCCATGTTCTCGCAACTCGCCTGCCCGCTGGCCCTGTGCGCCGCGCTGACCTTGGGCGCTGGCGCCGCTTCGGCCCAGACCTACACCAAGCAGCAGCTGCAAACCACCTATTCCGACTTCCTGGCCACCGAAGGGTTTCGTCCTGAGTTGACGCAAAACGGCAACGTGCGTTTCCGCCGCGAAGGCCGCTCTTACGTCATCTATGTCGACGCGGACGATGCGACCTACTTCCGCATGGTCCTGGCCTTTTCGGCTGATGACAAATCGCCCCAGGCCCGCATTCGGCGTCTGGAAGGCGTCAACACCGCCAGCAACGAAGTCAAGGTGATCAAGGCCTTTTTGGACAGTGACGGCGACCCCACCTTTGCGGCCGAAATGTTCTTGGTCGTGCCGGGCGACTTCAAGACCACCTTGAACCGTCTGCTGCGCGCCATGGACAACGCTTACGACAAGTACACCAAGAAAGTCGCTGCGACGCCTTGATGGCGACAGCGTCTGCCCAGCTGTTCGTTTGGCTGCGGCGTTGCAGTTGGCTGCCGGCTGCGGCGACCCTCGGCTTGCCCAACACTTGGGCCGCACCGCCAGCCGATGCCGTGGCCGACCGCATGTGCACCGTCGGCCCCCGCTGGGAGCCACCGCGGCCGCGCCAACTGCAGGGCTGCGCCCGGGCGGTCTGCGCGGCGGCTGGCGAACAGCTGCTGTGTGCCTGCAAAACCCCCCAAGCCTGGCAATACCAACACCGCAATGGTGGCCAGGTGGTGCAGCGGTGGCCAACCGAGGTCTCGCCCATGACTGGCGCTGCAGCCTTTGAAGTGCTTCCCGCCAACCTATCGGACGATGGCAGGCCGCGCTGGCTGGTGGCCAGGTTGCTGGGCATCAGCAACGGGCTGGGCGTCAGTTCGCACGAGTTGTGCGTGGTCAACCCCGACAAACCGCTGGCCGGACCCGCCACTGCGCCAGCATGCCGCAGGGTCAGCGAGTGGCAGTCGCTGACCATCCTGGTTCAAGAGCCCGGGCGCACCGCGTGCAGCTTGATGGACAGTGGCTGGCAAAACGGGCGCGAAGCCGGTCGAGGCGCTGGCACCTACGCCGCCGGGCGCTTGTGGCGTTGGCAAGACCCACAGTGGCAAGCCGTGCCAACGCAAGAACGCCAAGCCGTGGCCCGCCGCTTGCTGCCCGCGTTCATGACCGAGCGCGAAGGACTACCCCAAGCGCAGTCTGCTGCCGGGAGCCTGTGGTACCAACACGCCACCGCACAAATTGCAGCCTGCCCTGGCCCGCTGTGCCCGTTGCCAGCGTCGTCACGCTGAACTCGGGCACCACCACCGCCTGTCAGCAGGTCAGTCGGCAGGTCGGTCCGCAACTGGCTGTGAGCAGCTGGCCTTCAAGGTGCCAGCACCGGGTCGCCCACCCGGCCCACAAACAAAGGCGCTCCGCTGGCTTGGTGTACCAAGGCAAACGTGAAAGCCCGGTCCACCGCGCAGGCTGGCACCGGCAGCGCGATGGACTTGCTGCGCACGGTGGCAGCGGCTGCCGCCACCGCCTCGCCGCCCTGCTCGTCCACGGTGATACCCGCGGCCTGGTGCACGTCATCCAAGTGCATCAGCTGCGCGCCTCGACCCAGCATCGGGCGCAGGTCGGCTCGGTCGGTGAAAACGGTCTTCACACCCAGACCCTGCAACACGGATTTGAGTGAACCCGACTGCGGTGCGATGGCAAAACGAGGCAAGCTGAGTTCGCACTTGATGGGCGCCATGCTGGCCCGCCAGCGAGCCAGCTGCGCACCCGAGCTGGTTGCCGTTCGGCCCGCTGCACCCTCGTCTGGCACCGCGATGAGCAGCGCAAAGCCGGGCCGGCCCGCGGGCGTGGCAAAGGGGATTTCCATCACCAGGTGGCCGTCCGCCCGGGTCTGCAGGACGGCACGTTCGTCCACCATGGTTGGCACCGTTTTGCTGTCGCCGGCGGCGGTCTTGAAAGGACGGGCTGTGGTCTGTGCGGGGTCAAAAGGCTTTTCCCAAGGGCTGCGAAAGTGCACCGCCGAGGTCAACGCCATCTGGGTTGCCGAATGGATGCTGCCGGACGGCAAGAGGTCCTTGACACGACCGGCGGTGCGCTCGGCCGTCCAGCCATTGATCTGCGCACGCGCCGCCTCGCTTTGGGCAAACGCCAGGCGCTGCGAGTCAGCCTGCCAGCGGCTGGCCAGCCGCTGGCTGTAGGCCTTGGGCACAACCGCTTTTTCATCCACCCACATGCGCGCCGCCAGCGCCAAGGGCGAGGCCGTTCCGGGCTCGCCCTGCATCTGGCGCAGCAAGCTTGGCAAGCCCTGGCGCAGCGCCCGCCCGCCCTCAGGGCGGGGCCCAAAGAGTGCCTCGATCTCTTGTTCGGACGGCCCGTTGGCACCCGCTTGAACCAGGCCCAGGGCCACGGCCGTCGCCACGGGCGACTGCACCGCGTTGACGGCGCTGGACTGGTTCAGCATGGAACCGCCCAGGTCGGCCAGCGCAAGGGCCAGGGCTGCAGGTGAGCCGCTGTCCGCCGCCGATGCCTTCGCTACTGCAGGCGACAAAACGGCAGGCGGCAAAACGGCAGAGGTTGAGCCCGCCATGGGACTCCAGCCAAGCAGCACAAGCGCGGCTGCGGCCGACGACCTGTGGAGCGTGAATCGGGGATCCATCATGCCGGCCCGCAGCAAACAAGCCAGTCGCCGTCCGCCCTTCATTCCGCGGTCTCGGTAACCGTCAGCACCTGACTGGCGCCATAACGTCCAGAGCCACCGCCATCGGCACCCGTGGCTTCCACCACCAGCGTGCGCGTGTTGCGCTGGTTGGCGCTGCTGGATGGGAAGACCGAAGAGCCGTCCATGCCGCGTGACAGGTCCTTTTTCTCCGGCGAAACAATGGCCAACACGTGGCTCTTGCCCACCGGCCCACCGGCGCGCAAACGCCAGCTGGGGCGCGGAAAGCGGTGGGTGCCGGCCGGCAGAAAGTTCTCACCGTCGACCTTGTTGGGAAAGAGCAGGTTGAAGGTCTTGCCGTCGCTGCCCACCTGCAGCAGGTAAAGGTAGCCCTCGCGACCGGTGCTCACCGTGAACTCCAGCAAATCTTTGCCGATGCGCAAGCTGGACCGCGCCAGGGCCAGCTGCACTTGCACGCTGCGGTCAGCGCCGGCTTGCAGGTCATGCAGGGCTTGGGCCGCATTGACCGTGGCCGGTGCGGGTGCCGCGGTTGGAGCGGGCGCCACTGCAGGCGCAGGTGCCGCGGTGGGCGCAGGCGCCGCTGCGGGGGCTGGGGCCACCACCGGAGCGGGTGCCGCGGCAGGCGCTGGTGCTTCAGCCTTGACAAACGACAGCGGCAAACGTTCGTTGCCTTGCAGGGTGATGGTCTGCTTGGTTCGGCGTTTGTCGATGTAGGCCTGCGCGCACTCGCGCAGCTCTTCCCCGTTGATGCGGCCACTGCGGTCGGTATCGGCGTGGGCCAGACCGATGCAATGCGCAAAGGCGAGCGTGCCAACGCTGCCCTTGGGCGTGGCAAAAGACACCTGGGTGTCGTTGGACGCCGCGATGTAAAGCACCTGCGGGCCGCGGGCATCTTTGCTCATCGCCCCCAGGCTGCGGGTGATCTTGGTGGTGTTGGTCGGGTCACCACAGGCGTAGCCCTGGGTCACCGCCGAGTTGGCCTTGGCGTCGGGCGCGATGAACTTGGCCCGGTCGCCGGGTTCACCGCTGGGCAGTGCGCTCTTGGTCGCGGCACCGCCCGAGAAGCACGAGTCGTTGATCATCACCACCTGGCTGGCACGCTTGCCAATGGTGGTCAGCGCGTCTTGCAAGAACGCATCCAGCACCAGGCCATCGCGGGCCACCAGCACTTCACTGCACTTGGCGCTGGTTTCGTGGCCCTGCACCTGACCGCCATGGCCCGAGTAATAGATGAAGACCTTGTCGCCGTCCTTGATGGTCTGGTAGAGCTTGACCAGGCCGTTGCGCATGCCTTCTTTGGTCAGCCGGGCGTTGCTGATTTCGGTGATGTTGCGGTCGGGCACGCCCATGGCCTGGGCGATCAGGCGGGCGTTGGCCGCGTCCAGGTCAATGCCGGGCAGGTCGTTCTTGGGGTCGCCGTAGTCACCGATCCACATGATCAGGGCGTGGTTCTCGGCATGGGCGGCCACAGAAAACAGTGCCGCTGCGGCGGCCAGGGTGCAGGCGCCAAGGCGCTTCAACATGGTGTGGGCGGGCTTCAAGAAGGGCTCCTCGGTGAATTGGAAGGACAGGCAGGTCAGAACACCACCTGCGGTGCACCTTGAAGAGCATACGCAGCAATTGACCTGAAAAAGGCGCATCCCGTGTGGCCTTGTTGACGCCGCCTCCTTCAGGTGAAGGGTGGCTGCCGGCGGGATCAGGCCTTGGGGGTCAGCGTTTGCTGCAGCAGTTCCAGCAGCACCTGGGTCGCTTGGTCCAGCAGCGGGCCTCGTGGCCTCAGCGCAGAAGTGGCCAGCCACAGGCTGGTGCTGAGGTATTGGCGTGGGCCCAGGCCAATGGGCTGAACCACAAAGGCCTGCTCGCGCCCGCTGGCGCGCACTGCGTTGAGGCTGAGCACCGCGTGCAGCGCATGGCGCTGAACCAGGTCCAGCATGGCCGGCACGCTTTCAATCTCCAAGCCCACCAGCGGCTTGCAGCCGGCTTCGGCCATCACCGTTTCCAGGCGCATGCGGATGGCGTGCGGGCGGCTGGGTATGACCAGTTCCTTGGTGGACAGATGTGCCAGCGAAACTGCCGGACCCCGGAAGGCCGCAGGGGTACGGGCGGTGCGCGCCGACACCAGGAGCAGGGGCTCCTGCAGCACGGGCACCAGGTCGATGGCCGCCGCTGGCGTGGCGTTGTAGACCACCGCGCAGTCGATGCGCCCTTGGGCCAGCCACTCCAAGGTGTAGGTGGACAGCCCTTCCACCACACTGAGGGTGGCCCGGGGAAAGCGTTCGCGAAAGGCCTCGACCAGCGGCGCGGTCAGCGTGCGGCTTACGCTGGGCGGCAGGCCAATGGACAACAAACCCGAGGCCGCGCCGCGCTGGTCTTCCAGATCCAGGCGGGCGCGCTCCACCTGCTGCAGGATGCCGCGGCCGTGGGCCAGCAGGCGCGTGCCGGCGGCGGTCAGCGTCACGCCACGCCCGTTGCGGTCAAACAGGCGCTGGCGCAGCTCGACCTCCAAAGCGCGAACCTGGCGGCTCAGGGCCGGCTGCGCCACCCGCAACACGCTGGCCGCGCGGGTGAAACCACCCAGCTCGGCCACCTGGACAAAGTACTGCAGCTGTTTGAGGTCCATGGCGTTCCGGTGGCGATTCGTTGGCGCCAGCCATGCCATTGTGGCATTTCAGATAGTCAAGCAATCGCATTGATGCATGAGACAGATTGCCCAAGAATGATGGCTCGCGGGCAAGACGGCCACCACGTCAGGGCCTTCAGGGCCCACGGGACCCACTGGACCTTCAGGACCTTCAGGACCATCAGCGCCGTGTAACCCACCCAAGTCAAACCTTGAACTCAACCGTCACCGGCATTTCGTCCATGGCCACCCGCCAGGTGCTGGCCGACCTGACCGCCGCCTTCCAACAACAAACCGGGCAGGTGGTGGCCATCGAGTCGGTGGGCGGCGTGGTGGCCGCCCAGCGTGTGCAGGCCGGCGCGGCCTTTGACGTGGTGCTGCTGGCGGCCGACGCGATCGACCGCTTGATGGCCTCGGGCCATTTGGTCAGCGGCAGCCGCGTGGACCTGTTTCGATCGCCAGTGGCGGTGGCGGTCCCAGCCGGCTCGCCCGCACCTTCCTTGCACAACGCCGCAGCGGTGCGCCAAGCGGTGCTGAATGCGCCCAGCATCAGCGTGTCCACCGGCCCCAGTGGCGTGCAACTGGCGCGGCAGTTTGAGGCCTGGGGCATCACGCAAGACATCCAGAGCCGCCTGGTCCAGGCCCCGCCCGGCGTACCGGTGGGTGCGCTGGTGGCGCGCGGCGAGGTGGCGCTGGGCTTTCAACAGCTGAGCGAATTGATGAACCTGGATGGCATTCAGGTGGTCGGCACCCTGCCCGCCGACATGGCCATCATCACCACGTTTTGCGGGGCCTTGTCCAGCGCGCTGGACGCGAACGACCCGCGCGCCGCGGCTGCGCGCCAGCTGCTGAACTTTCTGGCTTCGCCCCAGGCGGCAGCCGCCAAGCGGCGGCACGGCATGGAACCCGCCTGATCACAACCAACACCCCGCCGACACACCATGATCATCGACTGCCACGGCCACTACACCACCGCGCCCAAGGCGCTGGAAAACTGGCGCAACGCCCAGATTGCCGGCATCCAGGACGCCGCACTGAGGCCCAAGGTCGCCGACCTGAAGATCAGCGACGACGAGCTGCGCGAAAGTGTCGAGACCAACCAGTTGCGCCTGATGAAAGAGCGCGGCAGCGACCTGACCATCTTCAGCCCGCGGGCCAGTTTCATGGCCCACCACATTGGCGACTTTCAAGTCAGCGCCACCTGGTCGGCCATCTGCAACGAGCTCTGCTACCGGGTCAGCCAACTCTTCCCCGACCACTTCATTCCTGCCGCCATGCTGCCGCAAAGCCCGGGCGTGGACCCTGCCACCTGCATTCCCGAACTGGTGAAGTGTGTGGAGCAATACGGCAACGTGGGCATCAACCTCAACCCCGACCCCAGTGGTGGCCACTGGACCAGCCCGCCGCTGACCGACCGCCACTGGTACCCCATCTACGAAAAAATGGTGGAGTACGACCTGCCCGCCATGGTGCACGTCAGCAGCAGCTGCAACGCCTGCTTTCACGCCACCGGCGCGCACTACATCAACGCCGACACCACGGCCTTCATGCAGTGCCTGCAAGGCGACCTGTTCAAGGACTTCCCCACGCTGCGCTTTGTGATACCGCACGGCGGCGGCGCGGTGCCCTACCACTGGGGGCGTTACCGCGGCCTGGCGCAGGAAATGAAAAAGCCGCTGCTGAAAGACCACCTGCTGAAAAACATCTTCTTCGACACCTGCGTCTACCACCAGCCCGGCATCGACCTGCTGACCCAGGTGATACCGGTGGACAACATCCTCTTTGCCAGCGAGATGATCGGCGCCGTGCGCGGCATCGACCCCGAAACCGGCCACTACTACGACGACACCAAACGCTACATCGAAGCCAGCACCATCGTGGTGGGCGACGACCGCCACAAGGTTTATGAAGGCAACGCGCGCCGTGTTTACCCGCGTTTGGACGCCGCACTGAAACGCAAGGGGATCTGAGATGTATGAATTGGGCGTGGTCAAACGCAACATCACCCGTGCCGACCGCAGCGCGGCCGATCAACTGGCGCGTTTTGGCGCGTCCACCGTGCACGAGGCCCAAGGCCGGGTCGGCTTGATGAAGCCCTACATGCGGCCCATCTACAGCGGCGCACGCATCTCGGGCACTGCCGTCACGGTGCTGCTGCACCCGGGTGACAACTGGATGATGCACGTGGTGGCCGAGCAGATCCAACCGGGCGACATCGTGGTGGCCGCCTGCAGCGCCGACAACACCGACGGCTTTTTTGGCGACCTGCTGGCCACGTCCTTCATGGCCCGCGGCGCGCGTGGGCTGATCATCGACGGCGGCTGCCGCGACATCAAAGACCTCACCGAGATGGGCTTCCCGGTGTGGAGCCGTGCCATCAGCAGCAAAGGCACCATCAAGGCCACGCTGGGCTCGGTGAACATCCCGGTGGTCTGCGCCGGCATGTGGGTGACGCCGGGCGACGTCATCGTGGCCGACGACGACGGCGTGGTGGTGGTGCCCGCCGCTTCTGCGCCAGCCACTGCAGAAGCGGCCGCCAAACGCGAAGCGCTGGAAGGCGACAAGCGCGCCAAGCTGGCCGCGGGTGTGCTGGGCCTGGACATGTACAACATGCGCGAACCGCTGGCCAAGGCCGGCCTGCGCTACATCGACTGAAGACCGTGCGCGTTGCACTCATCGGCTATGGCGAAGTGGGCAAGATCCTGGCGCAGGACTTGCGCGCGTCGGGCCATGAAGTCACATCCTTTGATGTCAAGCTGAACAGCGCTGACGCAGCTTCCTTGCGCGAACACGCCGTTCGGTATGGCGTCGTCTTGGCGGCCTCGCACCTTGAGGCCGTGCAAGGCACACAGCTGGTGATCTCGGCCGTGACGGCCAGCCAAACGCTGGCTGTGGCGCAGGCCTGTGCGAGCGCCATCGACAACACCTTTTTCCTCGACTTCAACTCCGCATCGCCCGGCGCCAAGGCCGAGGCCGCCAGTTGCATCATTAGCGCCGGTGGGCGCTATGTTGAAGGCGCCGTGATGACGCTGATCAGCGGCTACCGCATCCGCGTGCCGCTGCTGCTGGGCGGCCCGCACGCCGCGGCCCTGTTGCCCATGCTCACGGGCCTGGGGTTTTGTGCCCAGGTGGCCAGTGAAAAGCTGGGTGTGGCCAGCGCCACCAAGCTGTGCCGCAGCGTGATGATCAAGGGCCTGGAGGCCATGCTGATCGAGAGCCTGACCACCGCGCGCCACTACGGCGTGGAAGACGCTGTTCTGGCGTCGCTGCAGGAAACTTATCCCGGCGTCGACTGGCAAAAACAAGCCACCTATGCGTTTCAGCGCGTGATCGAACACGGCCGCCGCCGAGGCGAAGAAATGCAGGAAGCCGCGCGCACCGTGCGCGACGCCGGGCTGCAGCCGCTCAGCGCCCACGGCACGGCCCAGCGTGACACCTGGGTGGCCGAACAGGGCGACGCCGGCGTCTTCGGCACACGTGGCAAGCCGGGCTTTGCGCGCAGCGACGACTGGCGCGTGGAAGCCGACCGCATCCTGTCCACCCTGACACCCGCCACCCCCAAGGCCCCCACATGAAGACCCAAGTTGCCATCATCGGCGCCGGCCCTGCGGGCCTGCTGCTGTCCGAACTGCTGCACCGCCAAGGCGTGAGCAGCGTGGTGCTGGAAGCACGCAGCCGCGACTACGTGCTGGCGCGCATCCGCGCCGGCGTGCTCGAGCAAACCACGGTGGACGTGCTGCGTGCCAATGGCCTGGGCGAACGCATGGACGCCCAGGGCCACGCGCACGACGGCATGCGCATCGTCTGGGCCGGCCGCGACAGCTTCTACATCGACTGCCAAAAGCACCTGGGCAAGCGCTTCATGGCCTATGGCCAGACACAGATCCAGGAAGACCTCTTTGCCGCCGCCGACCGCCGCGGCGCCACGGTGCTGACCGAAGCCACCCAGGTGCAACTGATGGATGTGGCCGGTGCCCAGCCCCACGTGCTGTTTCGCCACAACGGCGAAGACCTGCGGCTGGACTGCGATTACATCGCCGGCTGCGACGGCTTTCATGGTGTCAGCCGCAAGGCCATCCCGGCCACCCACCTGCGCGAATTTGAGAAGGCTTACCCCTTCGGCTGGCTGGGCATCCTGTCGCGCACCGCACCGCTGCCCGACGTGACCTACGCCAACCACCCGCGCGGCTTTGCGCTGGCGTCCATGCGCAGCAGCACGCTCAGCCGCTACTACGTGCAGGTGCCGCTGGACGACAAGGTCGAGGACTGGTCCGACGACCGCTTCTGGAGCGAGCTGACCGCACGCTTCCCGGCCGACATCGCGACCCGTATCCAGACCGGGCCCTCCATCGAAAAGTCCATCGCGCCCTTGCGCAGCTTCGTGGCCGAGCCCATGCGCCATGGCCAGTTGTTCTTGTGCGGCGACGCGGCCCACATCGTGCCGCCCACCGGCGCCAAGGGCCTGAACCTGGCGGTGTCCGACGTGTTCTACCTGGCGCGCGCGCTGTCGGCCCACTACCAAAACGGCAGCGACGCCCTGATCGACAGCTACAGCGCCATGGCACTGCGCCGCGTGTGGAGCTCGGTACGCACCTCGTGGTACCTGACCAACCTGCTGCACCGTTTCCCCACCAGCACCGAGTTCGACCAACGCGCGCAAGAGAGCGAGCTGGACTACCTGAAGTCATCTCCCCACGCACAAGCAGCACTGGCCGAGCAGTACGCCGGCATGCCTTTTGAAAACGCCTGATCACCTGCCATGACCACACCCACCAAAACCCCAGGCTGGCTGGACTGGTACGCCGGCCCTGCCAAACCCCGCTTCCAGTTGCCCCCAGGCAGCGTGGACGCACACTGCCACGTCTTTGGCCCCGCCGACACCTTTCCCTTTGCACCCGAGCGCAAGTACACGCCCTGCGATGCCAGCAAGCAGCAGCTCTTTGCGCTGCGCGACCACCTGGGCTTTGCGCGCAACGTCATCGTGCAGGCCACCTGCCACGGCGCTGACAACCGCGCGATGATGGAGGCTTGCGCCAGCAGTGGCGGCAAGGCGCGCGGCGTGGCCACCGTCAAGCGCAGCGTCACCGACCGCGAGCTGGAAGACCTGCACACAGCTGGCGTGCGCGGCGTGCGCTTCAACTTCGTCAAGCGGCTGGTCGACTTCACGCCCAAGGACGAACTGCTCGAAATCGCCGGCCGCATCAAGGCCTTGGGCTGGCATGTGGTCATCTACTTCGAAGCGGTGGACCTGCCCGAGCTGTGGGACTTTTTCACCGCAGTTCACAACGACATCGGCACCACCGTGGTGGTGGACCACATGGGCAGGCCCGACGTGAGCCAGCCCGTGGACGGGCCCGAATTTGCGCTGTTCCAGAAGTTCATGGCGCAGCACCACAACGTGTGGAGCAAGGTCAGCTGCCCCGAGCGGCTGAGCCTCACCGGCCCGCGCGCGCTGAACGGTGAACAAGCGGCCTACCGCGACGTGGTGCCTTTTGCGCGCCGCATCGTCGAACAGTTTCCCGACCGTGTGCTGTGGGGCACCGACTGGCCGCACCCCAACCTGAAAGACCACATGCCCGATGACGGCCTGCTGGTGGACTTCATCCCGCACATCGCCGTGACGCCCGAACTGCAGCGCAAACTGCTGGTGAGCAACCCCATGCGTCTGTACTGGCCCGAAGAGGCCTGAGTCACTGCCTGCACACCTTGCGCGCGCTGCGCCAGCGCCGTCACAACAAATCCCCAGGAGACCCCCATGGCCATTTCTGAAGTTCTCAAAGTCACCACGCTGGCAAGCGCCGTGCTGGGCTTGCTGGCCGCCTGTGCCCACGCACCGCAGCCGGCCACATCAGCGCGCCTGAGCGCCGCCGCCGGCGCCGCGCTGCGCGGCTGCGACACGCTGGCGGCGCAGTTCCAGTTTGCGCAGACCCAGCTGCTCAGCGCCGCCACCGTGGCCGCAGGCGCCGTGGTGCCGGGTGGCCCCGCAGCGCCCGCGCACTGCCTGGTGAAAGGCCAGATGAACCCGCGCAAGGGCAGCGACGGCCAGGACTACGCCATCGGCTTCGAGATGCGCCTGCCACAAGCCTGGAACGGCCGTTTCTTCTACCAGGCCAACGGTGGCATTGACGGTGTGGTGCAGCCTGCACAAGGCGCTTTGGGCGGTGGCCCCATCACCGGCGCACTGGCCCAGGGCTTTGCCGTCATCAGCTCTGATGCCGGCCACACCGGCCGCCAAAATCCGCGCTTTGGTGCCGACCCCCAGGCCCGCGCCGACTATGGCTACCAAGCCGTGGGCACGCTCACACCCATGGCCAAGGCGCTGATCAGCACCGCCTATGGCAAGCAGCCTGATCGGTCTTACATCGGCGGCTGTTCCAACGGTGGCCGCCACGCCCTGGTGGCGGCGGCACGCCACGGCGACGCCTACGACGGCTATCTGGTGGGCGCACCGGGCTACCGCCTGCCCAACGCCGCACTGGCGCAGCTGTGGGCCGCACCGCAGTGGCAGGCCCTGGCCACACCCGGCGCCACCACGGCGCACCCGTTCAACCCGGCGGCGCGCATGCCAGACCTGGGCTCAGCGCTCACCGCCGCCGAGCGCCAAACCGTGGCGCGCGCGGTGCTGCAACGCTGCGACGCCCTGGACGGCGCGGCCGACGGCATCGTTGCCCACACCGCAGCCTGCCAGGCACAGTTCAACCTGGAGCGCGACGTGCCCACCTGCAGCGCCGAGCGCAACGGCCAGTGTCTGAGCCCGGCCCAGAAGCGCCTGCTTGCGGCCGTCTTCACCGGCGGCAAAACCCCCAGCGGTCAAACCATCTACAGCAGCTTTCCGTGGGACACCGGCATCGCCGCGGCCAACTGGGCGCAGTGGAAGTTTGTCAACTCGCAGGTGCTCGACCCCGCAGCTGGCTACATCTTCATGACGCCACCGCGCTCGCTCGACCCGTTCAAGGTGGACATTGAAGACGGCTACCAAGCCATCTTCGCCACCGACGCGGCCTTCACCGCGTCGGCCAGCAGCGTGATCACACCGCCGGGCAACGACAACCCGGTCAACCTGGCACCGCTGCGTGCACGTGGTGCCAAGATGCTGCTGTTTCACGGCGTTGGCGACGCCATCTTTTCGGCCGACGACACCGTGGCCTATATGCAGCGCCTCGACCGTGCGCTGGGCGGCGGCGGCGCCGACTTTGCGCGCTACTTCCCCGTACCAGGTATGGCGCATTGCGGTGGCGGCCCCGCCACCGACCAGTTTGACGCGTTGACGCCGCTGGTGCGCTGGGTTGAGCATGGCGAAGCCCCTGCCACCTTGCCCGCGCGCGCTCGTGGCCCAGGTGCTGCTGGTGGCGCCAACGCCGAGCTGCCGTCCGACTGGGCCGCTGGCCGCAGCCGCGCACTGTGCCCCTGGCCGCAGGTGACACGCTACAAGGGCAGCGGCTCGCTGGACGACGCGGCCAGCTTCAGCTGCAGCCAGCCCTGAGCCCACGCCGACCCCGCAGCCCCCTGAAGGACACCAGCCCATGCCCCTGGACAAACCATACCTTGACGTGCCCGGCACCACCATCTTCGACGCCGAGCAAAGCCGCAAGGGCTACCACCTGAACCAGTTCTGCATGAGCCTGATGCAGGCCGCCAACCGCGAACGCTTCAAGGCCGACATGCGCGCCTACCTGGACGAGTGGCCGATGAGCGAAGAGCAAAAGCAGGCCGTGCTGGCGCGCGACCTCAACCACTGCATCGCGACCGGCGGCAACATCTACTTTCTGGCCAAGATCGGTGCCACGCTGGGCAAGAGTTTTCAGCAGATGGCCGGCAGCATGACCGGCATGAGCGAAGAGGAATACCGCGACATGATGATCAAGGGCGGCCGCTCGATTCAGGGCAACCGATTCAAGGGCGAAGATGGCAGCGCCCAACCGCAACACCAGCCGCAAGGCAGCGGTGGGGGGACATTGACATGAAGCCCCAAGCTCACTTCGTTCGCGGCCCCCAAGGGGCTGAGTGCCGCGGCTCCAAATCCGCCAATGCGGATTTGGACGGCACGAAGGCCAGTTGCGTCTCGCAACTGGCTGCTCAGCGCCTTCGGGCGGCCGGGCGGCGCTGAGATGGCCCGCATCACCGCCAGCGTCTACACCAGCCACGTGCCCGCCATCGGCGCGGCGCTGGACCTGGGCAAACACACCGAGCCCTACTGGCAGCCGGTGTTCCAGGGCTACGACTTCTCCAAGCAGTGGATGAAGGACAACCAGCCCGACGTGATCTTCTTGGTCTTCAACGACCACGCCACGGCCTTCAGCCTGGAGATGATCCCCACCTTTGCCATCGGCACCGCAGCGAAGTTTGAACCCGCTGACGAAGGCTGGGGCCCGCGCCCGGTGCCCACGGTGCAAGGCCACCCCGAGCTGGCCAGCCACATCGCCCAAAGCGTGATCCAGGACGACTTTGACCTGACCATCGTCAACAAGATGGACGTTGACCATGGCCTGACGGTGCCACTCAGCTTGATGTGCGGGCAGCCACCGGCAGACCGCTTCGCCTGGCCCTGCCCGGTGATTCCCTTTGCCGTCAATGTGGTGCAGTACCCCGTGCCTTCGGGCCGGCGCTGCTACAACCTGGGCCGCGCCATCCGCAAGGCGGTGGAAAGCTTTGACGAAGACCTGAACGTGCACATCTGGGGCACCGGCGGCATGAGCCACCAGTTGCAGGGACCACGAGCCGGCCTGATCAACCGCGAATGGGACAACCGCTTTCTGGACCGCCTGATCCAAGACCCGCAAGACCTGTCCACCCTGCCCCACATCGACTACGTGCGCGAAGCCGGCAGCGAAGGCATCGAACTGGTGATGTGGCTCATCGCACGCGGGGCCATGGGCGACACACCGCCCAAAGTGGCGCACCGCTTCTACCACGTGCCCGCCAGCAACACCGCGGTGGGCCATCTGATTCTGGAAAACTGACATGACGATCAACGTAGCCCTGGCCGGCGCCGGCGCCTTTGGCATCAAACACCTGGACGCGATCAACTTAATTGACGGCGTCAAGGTGGTGTCTCTGATCAGCCGCGACCTGGCCAAGACCCAGGAAGTGGCCGACAAGTACGGCATCGCCCACGTCACCACCGATCTGGCCGACAGTCTGGCGCTGAAAGAACTGGACGCCGTCATCCTGTGCACGCCCACGCAGATGCACGCCTCACAGTCCATCGCCTGCTTGAAGGCCGGCAAACACGTGCAGGTGGAGATCCCTTTGGCCGACAGCTGGAGGGACGCCCAGGACGTTGCCGCCCTGGCCCAGAGCAGCGGCCTGGTGGCCATGTGCGGCCACACGCGCCGCTTCAACCCCAGCCATCAATGGGTGCACCAGAGGGTGCTGGCGGGTCAATTCAAGGTCCAGCAGATGGACGTGCAAACCTACTTCTTCCGCCGCAGCAACATGAACGCGCTGGGCCAGGCGCGCAGCTGGACCGACCACCTGCTGTGGCACCACGCCGCGCACACGGTCGACCTGTTTCGCCACCAGAGCGGTGGCGAGATCGTGCAAGCCAACGCCCTGCAAGGCCCCATCCACCCCACCCTGGGCATTGCGATGGACATGAGCATCCAGCTCAAGGCCAGCACGGGCGCGATCTGCACCTTGTCGCTCAGCTTCAACAACGACGGGCCACTGGGAACGTTCTTCCGCTACATCGGCGACAGCGGCACCTACATCGCGCGTTATGACGACCTGTTCAATGGCAAAGACGAGCGCATTGATGTGAGCCAGGTGGACGTGTCCATGAACGGCATTGAGTTGCAAGACCGCGAGTTCTTCGCCGCCATCCGTGAAGGCCGCGAACCCCGGGCCAGCGTGGCGCAGGTGCTGCCGTGCTACCAGGTGCTGCACCAGTTGGAGCAACAACTGGCCAGCGCCGGCTGAAGCGCCTTCTTCAGCCGGGCGGCGCCAGGTCGCGCAACTTCAGCCGCTGCACCTTGCCCGAAGGGCCACGCGGCAGGTCGCTGACCAGGCGCAGCACCTTGGGCGTCTTGTAGCGCCCTAGCTGGGCTTCGCAAAACGCCAGCAACTGCGCCTCATTGGCCTGTGCGCCAGCGCGCAGCACCACGCAGGCCATGATCTCCTGGCCGTAGTGGCGGTCGGGGATGCCCACCACGGCAGCGTCTTGCACGTCGGGGTGGCGCAGCAGCGCTTCGTCAATTTCCCGCGGCGCGATGTTTTCGCCGCCCTTGATGATCAGTTCCTTGATGCGGCCCGTCACAAAGAAGAAGCCGTCGCTGTCGCGCCGACCCAGATCACCGGTGCGCAACCAACCGTCCAGCGTGAAGGCCGCCTTGGTGGCCTGCGGGTCTTTGTAGTAGCCGCGCATGACCTGCGGGCCACGGATGGTGATTTCGCCGGTGGTGCCATCGGGCAGTGGCAGCAGGGTCTGCGCGTCCACCACACGGGCCTCGCAGCCCGAAGCGCGGCCCACCGCACCGGGCTTGCGCAGCGCAGGGTCCAGCGGATTGGAAAACGCCGGCGCTGCGGTTTCGGTCAGGCCCATGGTCTCGACAATGCCGATGCCAAAGCGCTCTTCAAAGGCATGCAGGTGGTCTACCGGCAATGCGGCTGAGGCTGAGCGACAAAAGCGCAAGCGGGCGACCTGCTCGCGCGGCGGCGCGGGGCCTTCGAGCAAAAACGAAACGATGGTGGGCACCACGTTGAGCCAGGTGCAGTAGCGGTCCTGTGCCTGGGCCCAAAAACGCGCGGCCGAAAAGCGCGGCGCCATGGCCACGCTGCCACCGGTGGCCAAGGGCGTGAGCATGGTCACCACAAAAGCGTTGATGTGGTACAGCGGCAGCACACCCAACACGCGGTCGGTGGAGCTCAGCTGGTGTTCGGCGGCAATGGCCAGCGCATTGGCGCAAAGCTGGGCGTGGGTGAGCTGCACGCCCTTGGGCTGACCGGTGGTGCCCGAGGTGTACATCAGCAGCGCGGGGTCGCCGGGCTGCGGGCTGGGCACGCTAGACGTAGTTGGTGTGGTTGGCCTGTTTGGCGTATGGGCTTGCTCGCCTTCCAGCGTCAACGCTTGCGGGTCTGCCCAGCGCAGGGCAACAGGGCGCGCGATCAAGTCCAGCGCCGCTTGCACACGCACTGTCCAGTCAGGTGCGCAGACCACCACGCTGCAGTCCGAGTGGTCCAGCACATGGCGCAGCACATCGGCCTGTGACAGCAGGTTGACCGGCACCACACAACGGCCGCTGGCCATGGCTCCCAACAGCAAGCGCAGCGTGCCCAAACCGTTGGGCATCACCACGGCCACGGTCTGGCCCGCTGCGGCGCCGGCTTGGGTGAACCAAGCGTCCATCGCGGGCAGCGCCCCGGCCAGATCGCCAAAGCTCAACTGAGCGTCGCTCTCGGTGTCCACCGCCAGCAGTGCCTGCGGTTGCAACAAGGCCTGCTGATCCAGCAGCGCGCGGACGGTGGTTGAGGTCACGAACAGGCCTTTCCCACTGCTGGCTTGGCGCTGTGCGCCTGGATTCGACTCGGCGCGATCATGCGCGGCCAAATTTGTTGAAGAACGCGCCAAAGATCTGTTCTTCGCTGGGCACCTGTTCGGCAATGGGCTGCGAGACCCGCGTGACGTTCATGTAGTGACGCACGGTCATGTTGTCCGAAAAATTGTTGCGGCCCCAGGTGCCACAGCCCATGGACAACGAGAACGGCAAGCCGTTGTCAAAACTGCCCCCGGTGGCAATGCAGTGCGCCTGGTTGACGATGACCCGCGAGACCGGCAGTGTCAGGCCCAAAGCCAGCGCGCGTTGGGGCTGCGTGGTGTGCAGGCCCACCGAGTGGCCAGCGCCCTGGAAGTTGTAGATGCGTTCAACCAAACGTGCGGCTTCGTCAAACGTGGCCACGCGGTAGATGGCCAACACGGGGCTGAGTTTTTCGCCCGAAAACGGGTGCTCATCGCCCACGCCCGTTTCTTCCACCATCAGGATGCGTGGCGCACCCAGCGCGAAACCGGCTTGCTGCGAGATGCGCTCCGCCGACTGGCCAATGGCGGCAGAAGACAGCTTGCCGTCCGGCCACATCAACGCCTGCAGGCGGGCCTTCTGTGCGGCATCCAACATCACCGCGCCCAGCGACGCCAGGGCTGCCAGCATGGGCTCTTGTGCCGCGCCCACCAGGATCAGGCTGTTCTCTGACGAACAGCTGGTGGCGTTGTCAAAGGTCTTGGAACGCAGCACGTGCGCCGCCGCCTTCGCCACATCGGCCGTTTCGTCGACGATGCCGGCCACATTGCCCGCGCCCACGCCAAAGGCCGGCGTGCCGCTGGCATAGGCCGCGCGCACATTGGCTTGCGAGCCGGTGGCCACCACCAGATCACACTGGCGCATCAGCTCCAGCGTGGACGCCTTGTCCACGGGCGACGGCAGCAGCTGCACCAGGTCGGCCGGCGCGCCAATGCGCAGGAACTGCTCGTGGATGAAGTCAACCAGCCGGGCCGCGCTGCTCCAGCCTTTGGGCGACGGCGCCACGATGACCGCGTTGCGCGCCTTCAGCGCGTTGATGATCTTGTTGGCCGGCGTGGCCGCCGGGTTGGTGGACGGCGTCACCGCACACACCACACCCACTGGCCGGGCAATTTCCACGATGCCGCGCGCGCGGTCTTCAGCAATGACGCCCACCGTCTTGGCACCGGCCAGGTCGCGCAGCAGGCCCAGCGTCTTGCGGTGGTTCTTGCGCACCTTGTCTTCCACGTCGCCAATGCCGGTGTCGGCCACGGCCAGCGTGGCCAGCGTGCGGTTGCGCTGGGGTTCGATGATGGCCCAGCCGGCAGCGGCCACCAGTTCGTCGGTGCGGGCTTGGTCGTAGGTGTTGGCGATGCGTTGGGCGGCGCGTGCACGTTTCACCAACTCGGCCACCGTGGCGCGGGCTTCTGTGTTGCCGGCTTCGCTGTTGCTGACTTTCATGGCGTTGGGCAGGCCTTCAATCGGGCTTGATGTTGGCGTCTTTGGCCAGCTTGGCCCACTTAGGCAATTCAGCTGCCACCACCTTGCCCAACGCTTCGGGTGTGCCGCCCACGGCCTCGGCGCCTTGGGCCAGCAGGCGATCACGCACCTCGGCGTCGGCCACCACCTCGTTGAGCGCCTTGTTCAAACGGTCGATCACCGCACGCGGCGTCTTGGCTGGCACAAACATGGCGTACCAGCTGTCCACTTCGAAGTCGGCCACACCGGCTTCCTGCATCGTGGGCACCTGCGGGAAAGCAGCGCTGCGCTTGACCGTGGACACCGCCAGCGCCTTGAGCTTGCCCTGTTTGACGAATTGCGCCGCGGCGGGAATGGACACCCACAGCGTGGACACCTGCCCGCCCATGGTGTCGGTCACAGCCGGGCCGCCGCCCCGGTAAGGGATGTGTGTGAGCGAAACGCCCGTGCGCAGGGCCTGCAGCTCACCGGCCAAGTGGCCCGGTGAGCCATTGCCCACCGAAGCAAACTGCACCGTGCCGGGCTTGGCCTTGGCCAGCGCTGTCATCTCGGCCACGGTGCTGGCTGCAAACTGCGGGTTGGCCACCAAGATCTGCGGCAGAGAAGCCACCGTGCCCACGGGTTCAAAGTCACGCGCGGTGTCGAAATTGAGCTTGGCAAAGATGGCCGGGTTGATGGTGTGCGAGCTCAGCGTGAACAGCACGGTGTAGCCGTCGGCGGCCGACTTGGCAGCCGCCTCGGTGCCCACCGATCCACCGGCGCCGCCCTTGTTCTCGATCACCACCTGCTGGCCCAGCGCCTGCTGGAATTTGCCTTGCACAATGCGGGCTACCACGTCGGTGCCGCCACCCGGCGGGTAAGGCACGATGAAGCGGATGGGCTTGTCGGGGTAAGCGCCGGCCTGCGCCCAGGCCGCCCACGGCGACGCGAGCAAAGTTGCCAAAAGCAAGAGGTATCTGGGCAAAGAGAGGTGCGTTTTCACGTGGTGGGCTCCTGGGCCGGGCTGTGACCCCCGAGTCTGCACCTGGTGGCAGTGCGGCGACATCCAGGGTAGCCCTGGGCGTGGTGAACGCTTGCCCTCGTCCCGCCACGGACCGTCAAGCGAGCGACAGCAAAGCGCCGCAAGTCGAAGTGGTTCAGTTCACAACAACTTGCCCATGCGCAACGCGGCGGCCTGCAGCGCCGGCAGGCGGTCCAGCACCTGCTGCGCACCCATGCGGGCCACCGGCGCATGCACGGCGATGGCGGCGCGCACGTCGCCATGGCTGTCGCGCACCGGCACGGCGGCGGCCACCAGGCCGGGTATGAACTCTTCGCGGTCCAGCGCGTAGCCACGCGCTGCGATTTCGCGGCACTCGGCTTCCAGGGCTTTCACGCTGGTCAGCGTGCGCTCGGTCATCGGCGCCAGCGCAATGCCGTCCAACAAGGTGCGGCGCTTGCGGGCGGCCATCAGGGCCAGGAAGAGCTTGCCGCTGGCGGTGCAGTGCAGCGGCACGTGCACGCCCACGTCCAGCGTCAGCCGCCAAGGCCAAGGGGCTTCCACGCGGTCCAGGTAGAGCACGGCGGCACCGTCCAGCGTGGTGAAGTTGCAGGTTTCGCCCACCTCGCCCACCAAGTCGGTCAGCACCTGGTGGCGCAGGCCGCGCACGGTGCCGTGGTTCAGCGTGTCCAGCGCCAGCTTTTGCAAGGCCGGGCCCACCAGCAGTTCGCGCTCGTCCAGCCCGCGCATCAGGTAGCCGGCTTCCAGCAACTGGGCGCACAGGCGGTGAGCGGTGGCCTTGGGCAGGGCCAGGCGTACGGCCACGTCGGCCAGCGTCATGGGTCGCGCTTCGGCTGCCAGTGCCGCCAGCACCGCCAGGCTGCGCGCTGCTGCCGACGCGGCCTGAGGGGTGTCTTCAGCAGCAGGTGCAGCCAAGGGTTTGGAGGGGTTGGTTTTCATCAGGGAAAACACATGAAACGGAACCTTGTGTTCCGAAATCAACAATTCTAGGATCAATGCGAGCCAAAGAACAGCATCAGATCGGCCCAAGACTTCCAGGCACAAGCACATTGCAGCGCATGACAAGCCCATACGATTTCATCGTCATCGGGGCCGGTTCGGCAGGTTGCGTGTTGGCTGCACGATTGTCAGAAGACCCAGCCACCCGGGTGCTGCTGCTGGAAGCCGGCCCCGCTGATGATTCCTTCTGGATCCATCTGCCCATCGGCTACGGCAAGACGATGTGGAGCGCCAAATACAACTGGTGCTTCCACACCGACCCCGACCCCAACATGAACGGCCGGCGCATCTACTGGCCGCGTGGCAAGACCTTGGGTGGGTCGAGCTCGATCAACGGCCTGATCTACATCCGCGGTCAGCGCCAGGACTACGACCGCTGGGCCGCGCAAGGCAACCCGGGCTGGGGCTACGACGATGTGCTGCCCTATTTCATCAAGTCCGAGCGCAACCAGCGCGGCGCCAACGCCTTTCATGGTGGTGATGGGCCGCTGTCGGTGTCCGACATTGGCACGAAAGACGAGCTCATCGAAGCCTTTATCGAAGGCGCTGGCCACCAAGGCGTGCCACGCACCGACGACTTCAACGGCCACCAACAAGCGGGCGCTGGCTACTACCAACTCACCACCTGGAAGGGATGGCGCTGGAGCACCGCCAAAGGCTATTTGAAGCCCGCCCGCAGCCGCCCCAACCTGGACGTAAAAACCCAAGCCCAGGCCAGCGGCCTGTTGATGGAAAACGGCCGCGCGGTGGGCGTGCGCTATGCCCAAGGCGGCGTTCAGAAAGAAGCGCGCTGCAACGCCGAAGTCTTGCTCTGCGCCGGTGCCATCCAGTCGCCCCAGCTGCTGCAACTGTCAGGCATCGGCCCGGCAGCGCTGCTGCAACAACACGGCATACCCGTTCAACACGCCCTGCCAGGCGTGGGCGAAAACCTGCAAGACCACCTGCAGATGCGGCTGACGTTTGAATGCACACATCCCACCACCAACGACGCCTTGCGCTCGTGGTGGGGCCAGGCGCGCCTGGGCCTGCAATGGCTGCTGCACCGCAGCGGGCCCTTGGCGGTGGGCATCAACCAGGGCGGCTGCTTCATGCGCGCGCTGCCCGGCGATGAACAAACACCCGACATCCAGTTTCACGTGGCCACCCTCTCAGCCGACATGGCTGGTGGCGCGGTGCACCCGTTTTCGGGCATGACCATGTCGGTGTGCCAGCTGCGGCCCGAGTCGCGCGGCCATGTGCGCATCAAGTCGACCGACCCTCTGCAACCGCCCGAGATGCAGCCCAACTACCTGTCTACCGACTTGGACCGGCGCACCGCCGTGGCTGGGCTGAAGGCCGCCCGTGCCATTGCCGCCAGCCCGGCCATGCAGCCTTTCATCCGGCGCGAAGTCAAACCCGGCCCTGACGCCGCGGACGACGCCGCACTGCTGGAGTTTTGCCGCAACAACGGTGCCACCATTTTTCACCCCAGCGGCACCTGCGCGATGGGGCCCAAGCCGCAAGCCGGCGCCGTGGTGGACGCACGCCTGCGCGTGCACGGCGTGGCCGGGCTGCGCGTGGTGGACGGCTCGGTGATGCCCACGCTGGTTTCAGGCAACACCAACGCCCCCGTGGTGATGATGGCCGAGAAGGCCGCACACATGATCAAAGAGGATGCAAACCGACGCTGAAGACCCAGCGCCGCGCATGAGGTGGGTGGCACACAGGCGCCCGTTGTTCACTTGACCTGAAGGAGACATGATGACGAACCTGAAGAGAAGAAGCCTGCTGGGCAACAGCGCCGCTGCACTGGCCGGCACGGTGGCCATGGCAGCCGGCAGCACAGCCCAGGCGCAGGCCGCCACCCGCCTGAAAATCCAGACCGCGGTGCCCACCGCCAGCATTTATTTTGAGCTGATGAAACACTTTGCCGACCGCGTGGACAAGATGTCCAACGGGCGGCTGAAGCTGGAGATCCTGCCCGACGGCGCGGTGATCAATGCGTTTGAAATCCTGGACGCCGTGGACAAGGGCGTGGTGGACGGCGGCTTTGCCTGGACCCACTACTGGTCGGGCAAGAACACGGCGGCCGCGCTCTTTTCCAACCCTGCCGCGGGCGCGGGCACCGGCATGGACCAGATGTCGCACATGGCCTGGCTGATGCAGGGTGGCGGCAACGCGCTGTATGAAAAGCTCTTCAACGACGGCCTGAAGGTCAACGTCAAGGCTTTCATGATGCAACCCATGGGGCCGGACCCCTTGGGCTGGTTCAAGTCGCCCATCAGTTCCATCGCTGATATGAAAAAGTTGAAGTACCGCTCACCACCCGGGTTGACTGGCGCCATCTTCAAGGAGATGGGCATCAACGCGGTGGCCATGCCGGGTGGCGAAATCGTGCCGGCAGCGCAGCGCGGCGTGATCGACGCAGCCGAGTGGATAGGCCCGGCCGACGACATGATTCTGGGCTTTCACAACGTCTTCAAGCACTACTACCTGCAGGGCATGCACCAGTCCACCGACGTGGGTGAATTCCTGATCAACAAGGCCACCTGGAACAAGCTGCCCGCCGACCTGAAGGCGGTGATGGAAGGCGCGGTGCTGGCCACCATCGCCGAGACCTACACCTTCAACGTGCACCGCAACGCGGTGGCCATGAACAAGCTGCAAAAGGACCACGGCGTAACCATCCACGAGACGCCCAAAGAGTTCTTCAAGGAGTTTGTGCGCGCCACCAACGTGGTCTACGACAAGGAGTCGACCGTGAACCCCTTGTTCAAGGAAGTGCTGGACTCACAACGCGCGTTTGCCAGGACCGTGGTGCCGTATTGGACGCGCATCAACGGCCTTTACTACAACATGGCCGTCGACTCGGGCAACGCCAAATAGCGGCTCTGCTGTTCCGAGCACCAGGGTGGCAGCTGCGCGCTGCCGCCCTGGGCTGGATGAACCCTTGAAGGACTTGCATGGCCTACAACGCCGCTTTGAACGAATCTGCCCTGGTGCGCCGCGCGCGCCAGTTGGACCAGTTGGCCATCTACTCTGGCAAGCTGGTGGCCTGGCTCATCGTGCCCATGGTGCTGGCCCTGAGCTACGAGGTGGTGGCCCGCTACGGCTTCAATTCACCCACGCTGTGGGCCTACGACATGACCTTCATGTTGTATGGCAGTTTTTTCATGCTGGGCGCGGCCTTCACCTTGCAACGCAAGGGTCATATCCGCACCGATTCCTGGTATGGCGGTTGGTCGGTGAAAACGCAGGCCTGGGTTGACATCACCGGCTACCTGATCATGTTCATGCCCTTCGTGGCCGTGTTCGTCTGGACCGGCTGGGGCTATTTCTGGAAGTCCTTCATCACCAACGAAACCTTCGTCAGCAGCCCTTGGCAGCCGGTGGCCTGGCCCTTCAAGTTGGTGATGCCGCTGACAGGCGTGTTGCTGGCCGTGCAGGGCGTGTCAGAGCTGCTCAAGAGCATTCACGCCGCCCGCACCGGGCAATGGCCTGACGCACCCAAACCGCTGGAAGAGCAGGCCACAGCATGAGCAATGAAGTACTGGGTCTGGTGGCTTTGGCCTTTCTGTTCCTGATCATTTTTGCCGGTTTCCCCATTGCCTTCACCCTGGGTGCGGTGTCGCTGGGCACCGGCTTCATCGCGCTGGGCCCGGTGGTCTTTGACTTGGCGGTGCTGCAAACCTTTTCGGTGATGAAGGACACCGTGCTGGCGTCCATCCCCTTCTTCCTGTTCATGGGCTTCTTGCTGGAGCAGTCGGGCCTGATGGAGCGCATGTTCACCGGCATCCAGCAGCTGCTGTCGGGGGTGCGCGGCTCGCTCTACCTGGCGGTGCTGATCACGGCCACCATCTTTGCCGCAGCCACCGGTATCGTGGGCTCGGCTGTCACATTGCTGGGCGTGATGGCTGGCCCGGCCATGATCAAGAGCGGCTACGACACCAAGATGAGCGCCGGCGCCATCGCCGCCGGCGGCACGCTGGGCATCCTGATACCGCCTTCGGTGATGCTCATCGTGATGGGCCCGGTGGTGGGCGTGCCCGCCACCGACCTCTTCACCGCCGCCATCATCCCGGGCCTGCTGCTGGCCACCATCTTCACCATCTGGTGCCTGGTGCGCTGCTGGATCAACCCGGCCCTGGGGCCCGTACTGCCGCCCGAATTGCGCGCCACGTCAATGAAGGCCGTGCTCAAGGACCTGGCCATTGGCGTGCTGCCGGTCATCGTGGTCATCCTGTCCACCTTGGGAGTGATCTTGGCTGGCATTGCCACGCCCACCGACGCGGGCGCCGTGGGTTGCGCTGCCGTGTTTGTGCTGACGCTGGGCTCGGGCCGCATGACGCTGGCCAAGGTGCGCCGGTCGGCCTTTCAGACGCTGGAGGTGTCCAGCATGATCCTGATGTTGGTGGTGGCGTCCAACCTCTTTGGTTCGGTGTTCTCACGCCTGGGCAGCGCCGAATTCATGGCCGGCTTGCTGACCAGCATGAACCTGCCGCCCATGGCCATGCTGATCGTCATCCTGGCCGTGATCTTTGTGCTGGGCTGGCCGCTGGAATGGGTGCCCATCGTGCTGATCGTGGTGCCCATCGTGCTGCCCATCGTGCAGGCCGCCGGCATCGACATGATCTGGTTCTGCACCCTGGTGGCCATGACCCTGCAAACCGCCTGGCTGTCGCCGCCTGTGGCCCTGTCGGCCTACTTCCTGAAAGGCGTGGTGCCGCAGTGGCCGCTGAAGGACATCTACGCCGGCATGGTGCAGTTCATGGTGCTGCAGCTGGTGGGGGTGGGCTTGGTGCTGCTGTTTCCCAAGCTGGCGACCTGGTTGGGGTCGGGCAACTGAGGGCCGGGCGGCCAAAGCGAGGGCTCTTCCTGTATTGCTGATCAGCGCAGCACTGCCCTTGCCGGAAGCAAGACCGCCGTAGACATACTGATGCGCTATTGATATGCTTCGATGTATGCGCACCACCGTCCGCCTTGACGAGCACCTTCTTCAGCAGGCCAAGCAGCGTGCCCTGGACTCAGGCACCACGCTGACAGCGGTGCTGGAGCAAGCCTTGAGAGAGTCCTTGGCACAAAAGCCGGCCGCCGCCAGAAGCAAGCCCCTACGGCTGAAGACCTTTCGGGGCAACGGCGTGCGGGCAGGTGTCGACCTGGACGACAGCGCATCCCTGCTTGATCTGATGCGCGATTGACATGTTGCTGCCCGACGTCAACGTGCTGGTCTACGCGCACCGCGAAGACTCGCCACAGCACGCGGGCTGCAGGCAATGGGTCGAGGCCCTGGTCAATGGCGACGCAGCCTACGGCTTGTCGGAATTGGTGCTGAGCGGCTTTGTGCGGGTGGTCACCCATCCAAAGGTCTTCTCCATACCAACCCCTTTGGCCGATGCGCTGGAGTTCACAGAGCAACTGCGCGGACGCCCCAACTGCGTGGCCGTGGCACCAGGCCCCAGACACTGGGGCATCTTCAGGGAGCTTTGTGTCCATGCTGACGCCAAAGGCAATCTGGTGCCCGACGCCTACCTGGCCGCACTGGCCATCGAGTCCGGTTGCGAGTGGGTGAGCACCGATCATGACTTCAGCCGCTTCAGTGGTCTGCGCTGGCGCCACCCGCTGCGCTAGCCTTTGGCCCGTCAGCGTGGGCGCACAGACTTGGCTCCAGTCCTTATAGGCCAGGCGCAGGGTGGCTGCAGGGGCACCGCTTGGTGTTGACTCTTGTGGCAACCCCAGCGCGCGCAAGATGAAGTTGGGCGCCATCACCGCGTCAGGCGGTAGATCATGATGGCCGCCCGGATGGCGTTCTTCTGGATGGACTCTGGGCGCAGAAACTCGAACGGCGAGTGTTCACCGCCTCCCGTCGCACCCAAACCGTCGAGTGTGGCGGCATAGGGCGCCGCAAACTGCATATCACCAGCACCCCGCGATTCGGGGTTGGCCGCGCTGACCTTGCCCAAGCCCAGGTCGAGGCTGACCTGCGAATACATCTCTTGCAGGGCCTGGTTGGCCGGCGTGGCCGCCATGGGTGGGTAGGACTCGCTGAACGTGATGGTGGCGGAAGTGCCGGGCAGGCTTTGCGCCACGATGTCGCGCATGCGGCCGCGGGCACGCTCACGCTGTTCGGCGTTCAGGGCGCGCAGATCGCCGCGGGCGATGGCCTTGGGCGCGATGACGTTGTTCTTGCCGGCCACGGTGCCGCGCGCCTGGGTCACATCAAAGTCGGCCTCCATGCCTGCCAGCATGACCCCAACATTGAAGGTCAGGCCCGGCTCAACCACGTGCTCGCGAAACGCGTTGACGATGCGCGCCATCTCATAGCCTGCACCGAAGCCGGCGTTTTGGCCAAAGACCTGTGATGAGTGTCCTTGCTTACCGGTCACCGTCACCGCCCACGAGCCCGACCCGCGCCGGCCGATGACGATGGACTCTTCGCCGCGCAGGTCTTGCCCCATGCCCTCGAACGACAAGGCGATGTCGCTGTTTTTGGCCATCTCCACCATGGCCGCGCGCGACTGCATGATGGGCTGCCCAACACTCTCTTCATCGCCGGTCAGCAGCACTGAAACGCTGGCGCCATCCAGCGCGCCAACCGCCTTCAGCGCACGCAGGGCTTCGAGCATGATCACCAAACCGCCCTTCATGTCAGAGACGCCCTGGCCGCGAATCCGTTGCCCGTCCATCTGCCAGGCGGCCACCGGGCTGAAGGGCTCGAACACGGTGTCCAGGTGGCCCAGCAGCAGCAGCTTCTTGCCGCGTGTGCCTTCGATCCGACCTGCCAGGTGACCAGCGCGGCGCATTTCAGGCGGTAGGTCGATCCAGCGGGTGGCAAAGCCCAGGCCATCCAGTTCGCTGCGGAAGATCTGGCCGACGGATTTAACGCCCTCGGTGTTGAGCGTGCCACTGTTGATGTTGACGGACCTTTCCAGCAGCACCAGGGCTTGGGAAGACTGTGCCTTGACCGCCTCGACGATGCGCTTTTCAACGGCTGAGAGATCGGCCCGGGCTGGGCCGAAACAGGCCACCAACGCAGCAACAACCAGAAGGTGACGTATGTGCTTCATGGGGGTGATCCTGAGTGAACTGCCGCAGCAGGTTTGTCGATCAACTGAACCGCATCACCCCGTCGTGCAGCGAGCCGTAGCGCAGCCACATCAGGTCCTTCAGGTAGTTCTGGTTCAGCTTCCAGGGTTTTTGTGTGCCTTGCTTGGGCAGACTGTGCATCACGCGCTGCAGGTAGCCCGATGAGAAGTCGATCCACGGCAACAAAGGCATGGCCGGGTTGGGCGGGCTGGGCATGCATTGGCGCTGGTGGTGGCTGCGCATGTGGTTCAGCAGGCGGCAGATGAATTCGCTCACCAGGTCGGCCTTCAGTGTCCATGACGCATTGGTGTAGCCAAAGACCGATGCGAAGTTGGGCACCCCGCCAAACATCATGCCCTTGTAGCCCACGCGTTTGGAGAAGTCGACCAGCTCGCCGTCAATGCGCAGGGGCAAGGCGCTGCTGGTCTGCACCTGCAAGCCGGTGGCGGTGACCACCACATCGGCGGGTAGCTCGGCACCGCTCTTGAGCCGAATGCCCGTGGGCGTGAAGCAGTCAATCTGGTCGGTGACGATCTGCACCGTCTGGTTCTGGATGCATTTGAAGAGGTCACCGTCCGGCACCAGGCAGATGCGTTGGTCCCAAGGGTTGTAGTGGGGCGTGAAGTGGGTTTGGATGTCGTAGCCCGCAGGCAGCTGCGGCTTCAGCATGCCGATCAAGCGGGCCTTGACGGCGGCGGGCCGCTTGCGCGCCAGGTTGAAGATGAACTGGCCATACAGCACGTTCTTCCAGCGCGCCAGGCCGTGGGCCACACGCGGCCCCACGTGGCGCAACAGCCAGCGGGCCATGCCGTCGATGGACGGCCGGCTGACCATGTAGGTGGGTGAGCGTTGCAGCAGGGTCACCGCCGCACCCAGCTTGGCCAGCTCTGGCACCAGGGTGACGGCTGTGGCGCCGCTGCCTATGACCACCACGCGCTGGCCTTGCAGCTCAATCTGCTGGGGCCAGTGCTGCGGGTGCACCACCCGGCCGGCAAAGCTTTGGATGCCGGCAAAGTCGGGCGTGTAGCCGGCGTCATAGCGGTAGTAGCCGCTGCACATCAGCAAGAAATTGCAGCGCAGGGTGAAGACTTCGCCGCCGGCGCGCTCGATCTGCACCGTCCACAGCGCATCGGCGGTGGACCAGTCTGCACGCTGCACGCGGTGGCCGAAGCGAATGCGCTTGTCCACGCCGTATTCGGCCGCGGTGTCGCGCAGGTACTGCAGGATGGACGGGCCATCTGCAATGGCCTTCTCGCCCACCCAGGGTTTGAAGGAATAGCCCAAGGTGTACATGTCCGAATCCGAACGGATGCCGGGGTAGCGGAACAAGTCCCACGTGCCGCCCAGATCGGCTCGCGCTTCGACAATGGCCGCGGTGTGATCTGGGCACTGCAACTGCAAATGGCAAGCCGCGCCAATGCCGGACAGGCCGGCACCCACGATCAACACATCCACGGTTTCGGGGTTCACGGTGCATTGTCTTTCTGGGCGGTGGTCGGCGGCGCTCGCGCAGCCAGCCTCAGGTGCTGAGCTTGCGCCCCAGGTGCTGCTCCACCTTTTGCACCTTGGCCAACAAGCGCCCGCTGTGCCCGGCGCGGAAGTCGGCCTTCAAGTGCACGCTGATGCGCGGGCAGTCGGTTTTCAGCGCTTCAAAGCAGGCCGTTACCACCGCCATCACGTCGGCCCACTCGCCTTCGATCAAGGTGCCCATGGCCGTCAACTGGTAGGGCAGGCCGCTTTTGTCGATGACGTCGATGACACGGGCCACATCGTTGCTCAGGCTCTCGGCGTGGCCGCGTGGGGCCATGGAAAATTCAAGCAAAACCATTGATGCTCTCCAGGGTGGGCGTTGGGGTTGTTTCGGTTGGCACGGTCAGCGGTGGCGCTGGCCCGAGATCAGCGCCATCACCTCGGCCCAGGTGGCGTGGCTGATGGCGGCGCCGGGGTCCAGGGCGTGGCAGCGGCTGTAGAAGGGGCTCAGGTCCAGCCCCACGCCCACGCCCAGGATTTCGACGCCGCCGCGCGCTTCTTGCTGTTCCACCACGTGGCGCAGGTGGTGGTCCAGGTAGTGCGGGTCGTTGGCCAGGTGGGTGGCGGTGTCCATAGGGCTGCCGTCGGACAGCACGATGAGCAGCCGCCGATCGATCTCGTGGCCGCTGGGTGTGGTGTCCACGTCGCGCAGGCGCTTGCAGGCCCAGTCCACCGCTTCACCGTCCACGCCTTCGCGGTACAGGTCGGGCTTTTGCAAGGCCGCCAGGCTCAAGCGCGCGCGGCGCCAGGGGGTGGCCGCGTCTTTGAAAACCAGGTGGCGAAGCTCGTTCAATCTGCCCGGGTGGGGCGGTCGGCCGGCGCGTTGCCAGGCTTTGGACGCGCGGCCGCCGTTCCACGCCGCCGTGGTGTAGCCCAGCACTTCAACGGCCACGCCCACTTGCTCCAGCGCGCGCGCCAGCACGTCGGCCAGCAGCGACGTGTTGTGGGCATGCTGCTTCATCGAGCCCGAGCAGTCGACAAGCAACGTCAGCGCGCATCGGGCTTGCGGCTCCAGGTGTTCGGTGCGGAACAGCCGACGCTCGGTGGGCGAAGCCACCAGTTGGGCCAGCCGCCGGCCGTCGATGCGGCCTTGTTCTTGGCCGCTGTCCCAGTCGTCTGGGCGGGGCTGCGACAGCAGCGTTTGCAGGTCGCGGGCCAGTCGGCCCAGGTTCAGTCCGGATGCGGCGACGCGCGCGTCCAGTGCGTCGCGCAGGTCGCGCAGTTCTTCCACGCGGGCCAGCTGCTGGGCCGGCTGCTGTTGGTCAAACTCACGCGTGTAGACGCGGTAGCGGTGGCCCGCTGCTTCCAGCACACGGCTGTTGCCATGGTCGGCCACCAGGGTGGCTTCATCGGTCGCGTCGCCCATGTCCACACGCAGCGTGAACAGGCCCAGCGCGGGGTCTTCGTCGGCTGGCGTGGTATCGCCTGCGCCGGCTCGCAAGTCGTCCAGCATCTGGGCCAGCAACACGGCCAGCGCCTTGGCGTGGGGCGCAAACTGAGCTTGCGCATGGCGCTGTTGTTTCAGCTGGCGCAGGTGGTGGCCGGCGGTTTGCATCAGCCAGCCACGGGTGGTTTCGATGGCGTCTTCAGTGGCTTCAAAGACCGGTTCGCCTGTCAAATGCGTACGGCTGGTTTGCGCCAAGGCAAACAGCAGCATGCCGCTGCTGGTTTCGATCAGGTCCGACGCCGCAAAGGCCGCCGACCAGCGCTCAAACCGGTGGCGCAGGTTGGCGCGCGCACCGGGCCAGGTCTGAGCCACCAGCGACTCCACACGCTGCTGTTCCAGCAGGTCAAACACCGCGCGGGCTGCGCCGGGCGGCGGCGCGTGGGCCTGGTGCAACGCGGCGCTGGAGTGCAGCAAGCGCAGCGCCAAGCCGTCGGCAGCGCCACGGAAGCAGGTGAATTCGGCGTCAGGTGCCGGGTAGAGATGCGGCGCGGTGATGGGCACCAGCCGCGTGCCGCGGTGCAGGCGCCGCGCCCGAAAGTGCAGGTCGCGCTGGCCGGTGAGCGCGCGCAGCAAAGCGCCGCAGAGCTCTTCCACGCGCTGTTGATGGCGCGTGGCTGCGGCTTGGTGCGCCTGGTGGGGTGCGTGGGCCTGCGCCATCAACCCGTGTTGCCGGTGGCGAAGGACTCTGCCAGTTCGGTGCCGAAGCAGCGCTGGAAGTACTCGGCCACCACCGGCCGTTCGGCTTCGTCGCACTTGTTCAAGAAGGACAGGCGAAAGGCCACCTGCGGCTGGCGAAAGATCTCGCAGTTTTCGGCCCAGGTGATCACGGTGCGCGGCGACATCAAGGTCGACAAGTCGCCCGCCGCAAAGCCCTTGCGCGTGAGGTCGGCCACCGCCACCATGGCCGCCACCAGCGCGCGGCCACGTTCGTCGGCGGCCAGGTTGGGCACCCGCGCCAGCACGATGGCGGCTTCTTCTTCGGCAGGCAAGTAGTTGAGCGACGCGACGATGTTCCAGCGGTCGATCTGCGCGTGGTTGAGCTTTTGCGAGCCGTGGTACAGGCCGTTCAAGTTGCCCAGCCCCACGGTGTTGGCGGTGGCAAACAGGCGAAAGTGCGGGTGCGGGCTGATGACACGGTTTTGGTCGGTCAGCGTGAACTTGCCCTCGCGCTCCAGGATGCGCTGAATCACAAACATCACGTCGGGCCGGCCGGCGTCGTATTCGTCAAAGACCAAGGCCACCGGCCGCTGCAGCGCCCAGGGCACGATGCCTTCTTGAAACTCGGTGACCTGCTGGCCCTGGCGCAGCACCACGGCGTCGCGGCCCACCAGGTCCAGCCGGCTGATGTGGCCGTCCAGGTTGACACGCACGCAGGGCCAGTTCAGGCGCGCTGCGACCTGTTCGATGTGGGTGCTTTTGCCGGTGCCGTGCAGGCCTTGCACCAGCACGCGGCGGTTGCGGGTGAAGCCGGCCAGGATGGCCAGCGTCACGTCGGGGTTGAAGCGGTAGGCGGGGTCGATGTCGGGCACGTGCTCGTCACGCTCGACAAAGGCCGGCACCTGCAGCGGGCTGTCGATGCCAAAGACATCGCGCACGGATACGGTGGCGGTGGGGTGCAATGAAGCCAAGTCAGTCATGGGATGTGCCCGGTGGGTTCCAGGTCGGTCAAATCGGTTCAGGCCTTGCGCTTCGAGGCTTTGGCGGGGCTGGCCTTGCTGGCCTTGCTGGCTGTGCCGGCAACCTCGCCGTCAATCGCGGCCAGCGCCAGCGCTGCGCGTTGCAGGGCCGGCAGCAAGTCAGTGGCGCGCGCCAAGGGCAAGCGCATCACCGGCGCCTGCACGGCCACGCACAGGTTGGACCGCCGGCCCGTTGCCGGCACCAGCACCGCCACGCACAGCAGGCCGGGCAGGAATTCTTCGTTGTCGATGGCGTAGGCCTGGCGCTTGACGCTGCGCACTTCGCTTTCCAGCGCTTCGAAGTCGGTGACGGTGCGCTCGGTATAACGCGCCAATGGCGCGTGCTGCAGCAGCTGGCGTCTTTCAGCGGGTGTCATCTGTGCCAGCAGCAGCTTGCCGCTGGCCGAGCAGTGCACCGGCACACGCGAGCCGGGCTGCAGGTAAAAGCGCAACGGGGCCTGGGTCTCCACGCGGTCGAGGTAGACCACCTCGCTGCCGCTCAGCGCCGTGAGGTTGCAGCTTTCGCCCAGCTCATCCACCAGGTGGCGCAACACCGCATGCCGAGCACCGTGGTGCACGCTGTGAAAGAGCAGGCTTTCTGCAAAGCGCCGGGTGCGGGTGCCGGCCCGGTACTGGCGGCCGTCGGCGCCGCGCTGCAAGAAGGCAGCACCTTCCAGTTGCGCCAGCATGCGGTGCAGCGTGGCCTTGGGCAGGCCCGTGGCGTCTACCAGCGCTTGCAGCGACAGGCCCAGGTCCTTGGCGGCGATCAGCTCCAGCAGTGCAATCATGCGCAGGGCCGGCGTTTCGCCGTCGATCTCTGGCGTTTGAGCGGGGCTGCGGCGCGGGGCTTGCATGCTGCAATGATAGGGTTGTTCAGGAAAATAGATCAATCCGTTCCGTAAAACGAGTTTTTCTTGACACCCTGGGGCTGCACCACCAAAATTTGCGGGCCATTTCCAGCCCTTCGTTCCGAGCCGCCAAGAGGACCCCAACATGACCGCCCCCAGCAGCAACATGCGCACCGCCGTTACCGGCGTGCAGAAGATGACGCCGTCCGAAGCCTTTGTCGAAACCCTGGTGGCCCAGGGCGTGGACACCATGTTCGGCATCATGGGCTCGGCCTTCATGGACGCGATGGACATCTTTGCCCCGGCCGGCATCACGCTGATCCCCGTGGTGCACGAGCAAGGCGCCGGGCACATGGCCGACGGCTATGCGCGGGTGTCGGGGCGCCACGGCGTGGTCATTGGCCAGAACGGCCCGGGCATCAGCAACTGCGTCACCGCCATCGCCGCCGCCTACTGGGCGCACAGCCCGGTGGTGATGATCACGCCCGAGACCGGCACCATGGGCATGGGCCTGGGTGGCTTCCAAGAAGCCAACCAGCTGCCCATGTTCCAGGAGTTCACCAAGTACCAGGGCCACGTGGTCAACCCCAAGCGCATGGCCGAATTCACCGCGCGCTGCTTTGACCGCGCCATCTCTGAAATGGGCCCCACGCAGCTGAACATCCCGCGTGACTACTTCTATGGCGAGATCAGCTGCGAGATTCCGCAACCCATGCGTGTGGAACGCGGCGCCGGTGGTGAAAACAGCCTGAACGCCGCTGCGGCATTGCTGGCCACGGCCAAGTTCCCGGTCATCCTGGCTGGTGGCGGTGTGGTGATGGGCAACGCGGTGGAAGAGTGCAAGGCGCTGGCAGAGCGCCTGGGCGCGCCGGTGTGCGTGGGCTACCTGCGCAACGACGCCTTCCCGGCCAAACACCCGCTGTGGGCCGGCCCGCTGGGCTACCAGGGCAGCAAGGCCGCGATGAAGCTCATCGCGCAGGCCGACGTGGTCATCGCGCTGGGTTCGCGCATGGGCCCCTTTGGCACGCTGCCACAGCACGGGCTGGACTACTGGCCCAAGGACGCCAAGATCATCCAGATCGAGGCCGACCACACCAACCTGGGCCTGGTGAAGAAGATCACCGTCGGCATCCACGGCGACGCCAAGGCGGTGGCCAAGGCTTTGCTGGCCCGCATCGGCGGCCAGACCCTGGGCTGCGACGCCAGCAAGGCCGAGCGTGCCACCAAGATCGCCAATGAAAAAGCCGCCTGGGAAAAAGAGCTCGACGGCTGGACCCACGAGCGCGACGCCTACAGCCTGGACATGATCGAAGAAAACGGCAAAGAAAAGCCCTTCTCGGGCGGCCAGTACCTGCACCCGCGCCAGGTGCTGCGCGAACTGGAAAAGGCCATGCCGCCACGCGCCATGGTGTCCACCGACATCGGCAACATCAACTCGGTGGCCAACAGCTACCTGCGCTTCGACGAACCGCGCAGCTTCTTCGCGCCGATGAGCTTTGGCAACTGCGGCTACGCCTTTCCCACCATCATCGGCGCCAAGGTGGCCGCACCCGACCGCCCGGCCATCTCCTACGCTGGCGACGGTGCCTGGGGCATGAGCATGAGCGAAATCATGACCTGCGTGCGCCACAACATCCCGGTGACGGCGGTGGTCTTCCACAACCGTCAGTGGGGTGCTGAGAAGAAGAACCAGGTCGACTTCTACAACCGCCGCTTTGTGGCCGGCGAGCTCGACAACCAGAGTTTTGCCGGCATTGCAAAGGCCATGGGCAGCGAGGCCATCGTGGTCGACCGCCTGGAAGACGTGGGCCCCGCGCTGAAGAAGGCCATCGATCTGCAGATGAACCAGAAAAAGACCTGCGTGATCGAGATCATGTGCACCCGCGAGCTGGGTGACCCCTTCCGCCGCGACGCGTTGGCCAAGCCGATCCGCTTTCTGGACAAGTACAAGGACTACGTCTGACCCTCAGCCCGCCATGAGCGACTGCGTACTGACACTCAACGCCGGCAGCTCGTCGGTCAAGTACGCGCTGTTTGCGGCAGGCACCGACCTGAGCCAGCCTGTCTTGTCAGGGCAAGTCGAGGGTTTGGGCACCAGCCCGGGCGCACTCAGCCACGCCCAGGCCATGCAGCAACTGTTGGCCACTGTAGAAGCTACCGGCGGCCCCTGGCGCGTGGCTGCAGTGGGCCACCGGGTGGTGCATGGTGGCCCGGACTTCGACCAGCCCAGGCCCATCGACGCCACCACGCTGCAAGCCTTGCAGGGCCTGGCACCGCTGGCGCCGCTGCACCAGCCACACAACCTGAATGGCATCGAAGCTGCTCGTCTGGCTTTCCCCGGCGTGGTTCAGGTGGCGTGCTTTGACACCGCTTTTCACCGCACCCAGGCCGACGTGCATCAGCGCTTTGCCCTGCCCCAGCGCTGGCACGACGCTGGCGTGCGCCGCTACGGTTTCCATGGCCTGTCCTACGAGTCCATCTGCAGCCAACTGGCACGGACAGAGCCACAACTGCTGGCCGGCCGCGTGGTGGTGGCGCACCTGGGCAATGGGGCGTCGATGTGCGGCATCCAGCAGGGTCGCTCGGTGGCCACCACGATGAGCTTTTCCCCGCTGGACGGCCTGACCATGGGCACCCGCTGCGGACGCATCGATGCATCTGTGGTGCTGCACCTGCTGCGGCACCATGCGATGGACGCTGACGGCATCGAGCGTTTGCTGAACAAGGAATCGGGCCTGCTGGGTTTGTCGGGCCTGTCGGCCGACATGCGCAGCCTGATGGCCAGCAGCAGCCCGCTGGCGGCGCTGGCGATTGATCACTTTGTTGAATCCGCGGTGCGCGAACTCGCCGGGCTGGCGGCGGCGCTGCGTGGCATCGATGCGCTGGTCTTCACCGGTGGCATCGGTGAAAACGCGGCACCACTTCGGGCCCGCATCGTGCAGACAGCAGCTTGGATGGGGTTGAAGCTGGACGCCAACGCCAACGCATCCGGCTCGCGCTGCATCAGCACCGCTGACAGCGCGGTGCAGGTTCGCGTGCTGCAAACCAACGAAGAAGCGGTCATCGCGCAGCACACGCTGCGGGTGGCTGGGCTGGCGGCGGCGGCCAGCACATCAGATCTCAGCCGCGCGCGCCCGCCAGGATCGTGTTGAGCGTGGCGCTGGGCCGCATCACCGCCTTGCACTTTTCAGGGTCGGCAAAGTAGTAGCCGCCGATGTCCACCGCCTTGCCTTGCACCACCGACAGTTCTTCGATGATGGTCTTTTCCTGGGTGCTGAAGGCCTTCGCCAAAGGCGCAAAGGCCGACTTCAATTCGCTGTCTTCATCCTGCGCGGCCAGTTCTTGAGCCCAGTACAAGGCCAGGTAAAACTGGCTGCCGCGGTTGTCCAGCTTGCCGGTGGTGGGTGACGGCGACTGGTTGTTGTCCAGCAGCTTGCCGGTGGCGGCGTCCAGCGTCTTGGCCAAGAGCTTGGCCTTGTTGTTGCCCGTCTTGATGCCCAGTTCTTCCAGTGAAACGGCCAAGGCCAGGAATTCGCCCAGCGAATCCCAGCGCAGGTGGTTTTCCTGCACCAGCTGTTGCACATGCTTGGGCGCCGAGCCGCCGGCGCCGGTTTCGTACATGCCACCGCCGGCCATCAGCGGCACGATCGACAGCATCTTCGCGCTGGTGCCGAGCTCCATGATCGGGAACAGGTCGGTCAGGTAGTCGCGCAGGATGTTGCCGGTGACCGAAATGGTGTCGAACCCGCGCACCACGCGCTCCAGCGTGAATCGCATCGCGCGCACCTGCGACATGATCTGGATGTCGAGCCCGCTGGTGTCGTGGTCCTTGATGTAGAGCTTGACCTTCTTGATCACCTCGTTCTCGTGCGGGCGGTACGGGTCGAGCCAGAACACGGCCGGCGTGCCCGAATTGCG